>JBJENV010000017.1:0-90779 GCA_051880375.1 Lachnospiraceae bacterium | reverse complement strand
TGAAAGATTTTTCGGAATTGGCAGGTGCTAAAACAAATTTACCTTTCAAAGCTGGATGATATGAAAAAGCACTAGTCATCTTATCGCACATTTGATATAATAATTATAATTATTTCATTCTTTTTGTAGAATGCAGGCGGATAAAGTTTTCAAACAGGATTTTGAGAAGGGATACCATGATGCCAAAAAAGCCGATTGCACTGGTCATAGATGATGACATAGTGCTTCTTGAAACAATGAAGCTTCAGTTGAGTGAGTTTGTTGATGTCATACCTGCGCGCGGCGGTAAGCAGGCGCTGCAATGTGTCAGCGGACAGCAGATTGATGTGATTCTGCTGGATATTGAAATGCCGGTTATGGATGGCTTTAAGACGTTAGAGCAGCTTCGAAATCTGAAGGAATGCGTCAATGTACCGGTCATCATGCTGACCGGTAAGCGGGATAAAATTTCAGTCATGAATTCCGTTGCAATGGGCGTTGACGGTTACCTGATTAAGCCGGTAAGCAAAGTGGAACTGGTGAATAAGATTATGGAGGTATGTCACAAAAATCTGCAGAGAGACAACCGGAAAACCATACTGGCAATTGATGATGATATGTCCTATTTAAAGCAGCTCAACAGCTTTCTGAAAGAGGAATACAATGTTATCATGATTAATTCTACGAAGCTGGCCCTGAATTATCTGGCAAAGCATATTCCGGATCTCATTCTGTTAGACTATCAGATGCCGCTCTATAACGGAGTTGCCATGATTAATATCATACGTCAGAATGTCAGTTGTCAGAACATTCCGTTTATTGTTCTTTCCGGTTCACTTAATCAGGAGGCTGTCAGAGACTTTTACCCGCATGCTCCGGTTGCTTTTTTAACAAAAACCTCCGGTAAAGAAGTCCTTTTACAAAAAATCGAACTGGCATTATCGGGCGTACAGAGAGGTGACGAAAAATGAAGCTGATAATTCCTTATACTTTGTTTACCTGTTTTATTATGGCACTGCTTCTGTCCGTGACGCAGTACCGGAAGAACGGCGGGAAGTATCCCGAAAACCGAATTTTTTCTCTCATGTGCTTTGCAAGTGCTGTCTGGAGTCTTGGTTTCTGGGGAGTTAACATTCAGACAGTGCCGGAACAGGCATACTTTTTCCGGGGCATTGGGATGGTTGGTGTGTTCGCCTATCTGGTTCTGGCGCAGCTGTTGATTTTCTGCCTTTCAAAGACAAAAAATACATATCTTTACTATTTCATTGCTCTTGTTACTGTTTTAGGCTTTATTATCTGCTTTTTTATCATTCAGAAAGACCAGGTTGTTTATGAATTAAGTGAAATCGGAATGACTTACCGCTTTCACCCGGGTTTTTGGAATAACGCATACACCATTTACTGTATTGTAATGGCTGTCAGCATGTTTTTCAGCATTCTTTATATGCTAAGCAAGGCTCATTATACCCGTATGAGAGTACTTGCCAAAAAGCTGCTGCTGGTAGAAGGTATTGTTGTGTTTGGAATGCTTTTTGATACGATACTTCCGTTGTTTGGTGTCTCTGCGATTCCGGGAAGTACGATAGGGCAGTTTTTTGCACTGATTGCCATGTATCAGGTCATCTGTTTTGTAAATCGCTCCAGAATTACGCTGGATAATATGTCTACCTATGTTTATTATTCGCTTACGACACCGGTACTTGTCTATGACTACAGTCACACGCTTCAGCTGTGGAACGATGCGGCACGTGATTTTGTCGGACTCAAGGAGTCGGGGCAGGGGACGACCGATATTGATGCTCTCTTTTCTGTTCCGACGTCGGAGGTGTTTCATTTCGGAGGCAAGCGAAAGGTTATAGATGGCATGTGCTATCATAACCAGAGTCTCTGTACCCTTTCCGTCAATAAAATTCATGACAGCTATCAGGATATTATCGGCTACATTATTACGGTTACGGATTTGTCTGAACGTATGGAATACATCACAAAGCTGGAAACGGCAATTAACGAGGCAAAGACAGCAAATAAGGCCAAGACGATTTTTCTTGCGAATATGTCCCATGAAATCCGCACACCGATGAATGCGATTCTTGGTTTTTCTGAGCTGATATTGAAAAAAGATGTCAGTAAGGAACTAAAAGAGTATGCAGAGGGTATTCATCTTTCCGCCCGTAATCTTTTAGCCATTATCAACGATATTCTGGACATTACCAAGATTGAGTCCGGAAAAATGGAGCTGGTTCCGAGCAACTACTACATCGCGGAGCTGCTGGATGATGTTTCTCTGATTATTTCACAGCAGGCAGGTGCAAAAGGGCTTGAGTTTGTGATGAAAACGGATAACGATATTCCGACGCAGCTGTACGGAGATAAGGTGCGGATACGTGGCGTGCTGATTAATATTCTGAATAATGCGGTGAAGTATACGAAGGAAGGAAGAGTTACCTTTGAAATTAAGGTGTTATCCCGAACGGAGGAAACGGTAAAGCTTGCCTTTATTGTCAGCGATACCGGTATCGGTATCCGCCCGGAAGAAAAGGAAAAACTGTTCAAAAGCTTTGAACGTCTGGATCAGCAGGTTCACTATAATGTGGAAGGCTCCGGTCTTGGGCTTGCGATTGCGCAGGGCTATGTCACTTTGATGGGTGGCGAGATTACTGTGGAAAGCGTGTATGGCGAAGGATCAGTCTTTACGATTACCATAGAACAAAAGGTAATGGATGCGACTCCGCTGCAGTATCGGTTTACCATTGACAGAAGCAAGCAGGATACTTCGGATACAGGACAGCTTACCATTCATGATGTACGGGTGCTTCTGGTGGATGACAACCGCACGAATCTGATGGTTGCAAAGGCACTGTTAGAGTCTTATGGACTGGATGTGGACACGGCAGACTGCGCCATGGCGGCGATTGACCTTTGTACGCATACACACTATCCTGTGATTTTTATGGACCAGATGATGCCGGAGATAGACGGAATTGAAGGCATGCGCCGCATACGCGGGCTGGAGGCTTATTATGCCCAGGGCGGTGAGGGAAAGATTATTGTATTGACAGCGGATGCTATTCGAGGTGCCAGGGAACATCTGCTAAAGCTGGGATTTGATGAGTATCTTGGAAAACCGATGAACTTAAGACAGCTGGAACGACTTCTGATTCGGTATCTCCCTTCTGATAAAATCAGTGTTTCCACGGCTTCTGATAAGGAAAAGGCGGAATCGAAGGAAAGTACAGAGGAACCGGCAGCTTCGGACCTTGCATATCTCCAGGAGACATTGACAGATTTGGATGTTTCTCTTGGCCTTAACAACTGCGGCGGGAAGATATCGGACTATTTAAATATCCTTAAAATCAATTATACTTATGGGGAAAAGAATCTGAGGGAATTGGAAACACTGTTATCCCAAAAGGATTATGAAGCTTACACGATAAAGATTCATTCTATGAAGAGCAGTGCCAGAGGAATCGGTGCAGTAGAAGCGTCTGATATGGCACTGGAGCAGGAAGAGGCAGGAAGGGCAGGACAATATGACTCTCTTGATACACGGTTTGAAGCTTTTCGAGAGGTATACGAGCTTCTGTTAAAGAAAATCGGAGAAGTACTAAGACATTATCATATGATTTCGGAAGAAACTACAGAAGCTTCCGGAGAGGAGTTTGACAGACGGATGCTTCGCAGTATTCTGACCAATATAAGGAGTCATGTGGACAACTTTGAGTTTGCCCAGGTTTTCGAAATTCTTGAGGCAGTAAAACAGTACCGGCTTCCGGAAGACCTAAAGAAGCTGTTTAGCGAACTGGAGGCTCTGATGGATGACTTGTCGGTGGATGAGATTCACCAGCTGATCGAGAATGCCCTGCAAAGTACAGAATAGTGCAGGCGATGACGATGCCGATGGAATCGATGCCGACATCCAGGATGGTACCGGCGCGTCCGGATACAAAAGTCTGGTGAAACTCATCCAGAGCGGCGCAGGTAACGGTCACAGCAAGCGTAAGCAACAGGCGGTCCCGCAGTGTAATCCGGCGGAAAGAGAGGTTTGCATAAACCGGAAGGTAAATGAAAAGCGCAAGTAAGAAGTATTCCGTCATATGAGCTGCTTTCCGGACAAGCAGATGGATGCTGTCAGCACAGGTAAAGGTTTCGGCTTCGCTTAATTGAAATGGCAGTAAAAGGTCTGCAGTACGGACGATTTCCAGACTGATGCGGTAGCTTAGGGAACCGGATTCTTCTCCGGTCTGTGCGGAAAAACCAAAAATCAGGCATAAAAGCAGAATGGCAGGCACAAATGAAAGAATGCGCACGGTGACAGAGAGTGACGGGTTGTTTCTTAAGTTTGACATAGGGGAATCTCCTGCTTTCGTATCATGTATTGGATTCAGTGTAACATAGAAAAGAAAAAAGGTCAAAGTATGAAAAACTATGGAAAAGCAGTTAGTAAATGTGGTATGATATGAGGAAAGACAAAGAAGGAGAGGAACAGAGGGATATGCACATTACATTGACAGGAAATTTAGGAAGCGGAAAGTCGACCATCAGCAGGCTTTTGGAGGAGAAATACGGATATGAAATTTTTTCGACGGGAACAGTGATTCGCCGGATTGCGGCGGAGCATAATGTCAGTGTACTGGAAATGAACAGGCTGATGGAAGCGGATCATCAGTATGATCATATGATTGACGATACAACAGCGCGGATTTCAAGAGAAAATCCGGATAAGAATATTTTATTCGATTCCCGGCTGGCATGGAATTTTGTAGAAAAATCATTCAAGGTGTTTTTATCGGTCAGCTTAGACGTTGCGGCCAAACGTGTCATGGGGGATGCAAAGCGCGGAGAAGTAGAAACGTATGCATCGTTAGAGGAAGCAAGGCAGCAGCTTAGGGACCGTGCGGCAACCGAAGACAGAAGGTATCGTGATATTTACGGAATCGAGTATTTTGATTACTCCAATTACAACCTGATTCTGGATTCTACGGACTGTACACCGGAGCTTCTGGCACAGATTCTTGTAGAAGAAGCAAAGGCATACGAAGCGGCAGAAAAGGAAGGCAAGGGTGATTACACAAGGCTGATTCTTTCCGTCAATCGTCCGGCAGAGGATTTTGCGAAGGAAAAGGCAGAAGGAACCGTAACGAGAGAAGTGCTGCACGGAGTAGAATTTGAAGTCGTTACACTTTCGTAAGGTAGAATAAAATTTCAAGAGGAGCGGTGCATAAGCCGCTCCTTTTTATTTTATACTATCGTTATGCGTCATATTGGTATGGAAAGGAAGTGAGGAAGGTGGAGAAGGGAAGCTGCCTGTATCTGGGTAAAATTGCAGTTGTGACAATACTTGTTTACCTTGGCTTCCGTTTTTTTCTTCCGCTTTTTTTTCCGTTTTTGCTTGCTTATCTGATTGCATGCCTGTTAAAGCGTCCGGTACGCTTCCTTGCAAAACGGCTGAAAATAAAACCGGCCATAGGCGGGGGGATTCTGCTGTTTCTTTTTGTGCTTTTTATCGGAGGCGGTCTTGTCTATGCGATAAGCAGACTCATAGAACAGCTTGTTTTGTTTTTCGGAAATTATGCGTTGTATCAGGAGGAAATGACTTGTTCCCTGGAGCGGATTTGCTGCTACTGTGATTCCTTTCTCGGGGTTTCCGACGGGAGTACGTTTCGCCTGCTTGGCAGGGGAATGGAAAAGCTGGAGCTTTTTTTCGCGGAGGAATTTTTGCCGTCCCTTACCAAGAAATCCATTCAGGCGGCTGTTTCCATTACGGAAATTGCCGGTGCCATCCTGATTGTTTTTGTGGCAGTCATTTTATTCCTTGTGGATATGACAAAGGAGCAGAATGAGAAGAAGCAGATGCACCGGCCGGAGTGGCAGCAGCTTCGAAGAGAGCTCTCGAATGCCGGAATCGCTTATTTGAAAACGCAGGTAACGCTGATGCTTTTGGTCAGTATAGCGTGCAGTGCAGGCTTTTTTCTGCTTGGAAATCCGTATGCCCTCCTGTTTGGGGTGGGAGTCGGAATCTTTGATGCCTTTCCGGTGCTTGGAAGCGGTCTGATTTTAGTGCCGTGGGCAATCGTGAGCTTTATCCGGGGAAATCTGTTTGATGGAGCGGTGCTGCTTACGATGTACGGTATTTGTCAGTTTTTGCGCGAGTATGTGGAGCCGAAGCTGCTCGGAGGAAAAATCGGCATCCGACCGGTGTACAGTCTGATGGCGGTTTATATCGGATACGAACTGTTTGGTTTCTTTGGTATCTTTTTGGGACCGATAGGGCTGGTGCTGATTCGTTCCGTAATGAGTATCATAAAGTAAAGAAAATTTCACGAAAAAAGAGCTGCGGGTTTTCCACAGCTCTCTTTTTAAGATGCGCCAGACGGCACATGTTTCCGAAGGTATCAGCGTTCCTCGCGGAAGTAAGCAAGACCAAGGCTTGCCGGCGGCTGATTTTCGCGCTTCTTGCGAAGGCTTGTAATAATCAGTACAACGATGGTTACAACGTAAGGAACCATCTGAATGAGGTCGGTCATATATACAGGAACCGTAATGCCGAGGATGTTCGGAAGAAACTGATACAGCCAGTACAGTACGCCGAACAGATAAGCGCCCCAGACGGCATTTAACGGTTTCCAGGTAGTGAAGATGACAAGCGCAACAGCAAGCCAGCCGAGTGCTTCAATCTGACCGGTGGTGGCCCAGATACCCTGATTGTAATCAAGTACATAGTACAGGCCGCCGATACCCGAAATTCCGGCACCGATGCAGGTTGCAATATATTTGTACTTTGTTACATTAATTCCGGCGGCGTCTGCGGTTGCGGGATTTTCGCCGACGGCACGAAGGTTTAATCCAACTCTTGTTTTTGCCAGTACAAGGTGCAGAATCACGGCAAGCAGAATTGCGGCATAGACCAGAAAGCCGTAGCCGAATACCGTTTTACTTAAGACTCCGAACTTTTCCGAGAGAAACGGGAGCTTCTGCGTGTAGGCGCTGTTTGCGAGCGGGGCGGCAGTATAGCTTTTTCCCTGCAGCAGATACAAACCGAAGAAGTTTGCGCAGCCCATACCGAAGGTAGTCAGTGCAAGACCGGTTACGTTCTGATTGGCACGAAGCGTAATGGTTAAAAAGCCGAAAATGAGTCCGCCGAGCATCGAAGCAATGATACAGCAGACAAGTGATAACAGTACACAGACAAGCTTGTTCGGATTCGTTGCGTGGTTTTCGTAGAGAAAAGCGGAGGCAAAACCTGCAAAGCCGCCCAGATACATAATTCCCGGTACACCAAGGTTTAAGTTTCCGGATTTTTCGGTTACGGTTTCCCCCATGGCGCCGAACATGATAATGGTTCCGAACGGAATCGCACGGATAATCCAGGCAATCAGATGACTCATGCGTTTTCGACCTCCTTTTCTGCCGTTTTTGCGGCTTTCTTTCTGAAAATCAGACGGTAATTGATGAAAAACTCGCTGCCTAAAATAAAGAACAGGATGATACCGCTGATGATGTCCGAAGCATAATCATTCAGTGCATATGCGGAAGCAATTTCTCCGGCTCCCTTCTGCAGAAAAATCAACAGGAACGAAATGAGTGCCATATAGAAGGTGTTAAATCTGGCGAGCCATGCGACAATAATGGCGGTAAAACCGTTTCCGCCGGCGGTTGCCGTCGAAATGGTCTGGTCTCTTCCGGCTACAAGTAAAAAGCCGCAGAGTCCGCAGATGGCGCCGGATAACAGCATCGTACGGATAACGACGCGCTTTACGTTGATACCGGTATAGCGGGCGGTATTTTCGGATTCACCGACGACTGCAATTTCATAGCCCTGTTTGGAATACTTCAGGTAAAAGTACATGAAAAACGTTAACAGCAGTACAACCAGAATATTAATGTTGTAACGCTGTCCCAAAAACTGAGGAAACCAGCCGTACTGGGTACCCATATTCAGCTTTCCGAGACTCGATGCCTGTCCGCGCATGATGTTCGTGACGCAGGAAACAATACTGATGGCAACATAGTTCATCATCAGGGTAAACAGTGTTTCGTTTGTCTGCCATCTTGCACGGAAGTATGCCGGGATAAATGCCCAGACAGCTCCGGAAAGCACGCTGCAGACAAACATTGTAAGAAAGAGAACCGGTGTCGGAAGCTTTGGCCCGAGGTAGACCATGACAAGCGCGGTAGCAAGTCCTCCAATCAGTACCTGGCCTTCCGCACCGATGTTCCAGAAGCGCATCTTAAAGGCAGGTGCCAGCGCGATTCCGATACAAAGTAATGTTACAAGGTCACGCAGCGCCCAGGAGAAACGAATGGAATTTCCGAAGGTTCCCTGAAACATAACGCCGTATACGGAAACAGGGTTGAGTCCGGTGACGCAGAAGATGAACAGTGCATCGACAATCAGTGCAAGCAGAATTGCCGCCACGCGGACTAAGATTTTATGTTTGATGGAAACGCCGTCCTTTTTTACAATGCGGACAAACGGTTCCCTGACAGTAGTCTGGCTCATGCTTCGTCACCTCCTATCATCTGCGTCATACGCAGACCGACTTCTTCTTTTGTGGCGGTTTTCCCGTCCAGAATTCCGTTTACCTTACCGCCGCAAAGTACGAGGATGCGGTCACAGAGTGCAAGTAAAACGTCAAGGTCTTCACCGACATAAATCACGGCAACACCTTTTTTCTTCTGCTCGTTGAGCAGGTGATAAATCGTATACGAGGTATTGATGTCCAGACCCCGTACCGCATAAGCGGTCATGAGGACGCTCGGGGAAGCTGCAATTTCACGTCCGACCAATACCTTTTGCAGGTTACCGCCGGATAATCGGGAAACCGGAGTATGGATGCCGGGTGTTACAACCTCAAGCTCCTGCATGATTTCCTCGGCAAGAGTTTTCGGCGCCTTTCTGTCCACAAAGAAGGAACGTCCCTTTTCATAGCTCTTTAACATCATATTGCCCGGCATGCCCATGGAACCGACCAATCCCATGCCGAGGCGGTCTTCCGGAACAAAGGAAAGGTGAACACCGGCATCGCGGATAAGCTTTGGATTCTTTCCAATCATCTGCATCGGTTCTTCCTTTTCCGGAGGATAAAAGACGATGCTGCTTCCGGCATCCGGATACTGAAGTCCGGCAATGGCTTCCAGCAGCTCCTTCTGACCGTTTCCGGAAACTCCCGCAATTCCGAGAATTTCTCCGCCGAAGGCATCAAAGCAGACATCGGAGAGTACCGGGATACCGTAGGTGTTCCGAACGGTTAAGTTGCGGATTTCCAGGCGCTTTACCGTGTGTTCCGGTTCCGGACGGTCGATGTTCAGCTCGACCTTTTTGCCCACCATCATTTCTGTCAGTATACCTTCTGTGGCATTTTCTGTTTCGATGGTGCCGATATAGTGCCCTTTTCGCAATACTGCCACGCGGTCGGAAATTTCCATGACCTCATTCAATTTGTGAGTGATAATGATAACGGACTTACCGTTTTTCTTCATGGTCCGGATGACGTGAAACAGCTTTTTGGTTTCCTGCAGAGTGAGTACGGCAGTCGGTTCATCCAGAATCAGAATGTCTGCTCCGCGGTATAATACCTTGATGATTTCGAGCGTCTGCTTCTGGGAAACACTCATGGAGTAGACCTTCTGGTCAAGGTCCAGCTCAAAGTGATAGGTATCGCAGATTTCCTGCGCTCTGCGGCGAATGGCTTTTAAATCGTATTTTTCGGATTTGTCAAGACCGAGGGCAATGTTTTCGGTTGCGGTAAAAACATCCACGAGCTTAAAGTGCTGATGAATCATACCGATACCAAGGTTGTAGGCGTCCTTTGGAGAGCGGATTTCCACCGGTTTGTTATGAATCAGAATCTGTCCGCTGTCCGGATAGTAAATACCGGAGAGCATGTTCATCAAAGAAGTTTTTCCGCTTCCGTTTTCCCCGAGCAGGGATAGTATTTCACCCTCCGCAATGGAGAAGGTGACATCCTCGTTGGCAACCACCTGTCCGAAGGTCTTCGTAATATGCTGAAAACTGATTGCATAGTCCATTGGGATTCTCCTTTCTGAGAGGTTAGAAAAACACGGAAAGGAGAGCCGGTTAGGGTTCTCCTTTTCATGAATCTCTGTGCAAAAGTTTGCTGCGCAAACTCTTTGTTTTTACTCGATGGTAGCAGAGTTTTCGGTGATACCGTCAATACGCAGCGAGAAGTAAGGAGCGCTGCGGTAAGCGGACTCTGCAAAGTAACCGTCCTTGATAGCTTCTACAACTTCACCCTGATAAACAACGGTCATCGTTGCCCAGTTCATAAAGGTCATATCGCAAGGAGCAGTTGTTACCTTGCTTCCGCCGACAGTAAAGGTGTCGGTATCAAATACATGAAGTGTGCCGGCCTTTAATGCAGCTTCTACTTCAGCTACCTTTTCGGCAGTACCTGCTGCGCAGGAAGGACCGAGTGTTGTAATGGCAACGGCACCGTCGGAATAGCCCTTTGCCCAGTCGGCAGCGATTTCTTCGCCGTTCATGGCAGCCTTGATAGCGTAGGTATAATAAACTGCCCAGTTGTTGGTTGCGGAAGTCAGTGCTGCGGTTGGTGCAGTTCCTAACATATCAATATTATAGCCGATGGAATAGCAGACAGTTCCGTTGTTCTGAAGCTTCTGCACTGCGGCAGGAGCACCGGTGGAGTCGGCATGCTGACCGATGATAACAGCGCCGTTTGCAACAAGAGCTTCTGCGGCAGCACCTTCCTTATCGATATCAAACCAGGAGTTGGTATAAATGACTTCCATTACCACATCCGGAACAATGCTCTTTACGCCAAGATAAAATGCGGTATAGCCGGAAACTACTTCTGCATAGTTGTAAGCACCTACATAACCGATTTTTACGTTGCCGTCTGCATCAAAGCTGTTTGGAGTAGCGGTTTTGGAAACGGTGCCGTTATCTAACAGTTCTTTTAATTTCATTCCGGCAACCACACCGGATACATAACGGGATTCATAAACACAGGTAAATGCATTCTTCAAATTCTTAAGACCGCTGATTGCTGCGTAGTCACCGGTCATGGCTACGAACGTAACATCCGGATATTCTGCGGCAGCTTCCGTCATATAGGTCTGATGTCCGTAGCTGTTCGAAAAGATAACGGAACAGCCCTGGCCGACTAAGTCAAGAGCGGCGTCCTTACAGGAGGAATTCTCGGCAACCTTGTACTTCCAAATTACCTGATTTTCTGCAAGACCGAGTGTTTCGGCAGCAGCCTTGATACCATCCATGTGAGCCTTTGTGTAACCTTCTGCGTCATCACCGAGTAAAATGACACCTACTTTGAAAGTGCTGTCGTCTTTTTTACTGCCGCATGCCGCAAGGGACATTACCATAACGCATGCGAGAATGAGACACAATAACTTTTTTGCTGTTTTCATAAAAATCTCCTCCTGCAAAGTAAATTGTAGTTCAATGACGGGCCTTATTATACACGCTTTTTTATAGAATCGCAAACGAAATCAGACATTTTTACGATTACTTTTTCTAATGTCATTCAGAATCAACATTTATAAATCGAAGGTATGGAATTTTTGACGCTTCTATGCTAACATAGCAGAAAGAACTTCTAATTTAGGAAAGGACAGGGACTGCCACTATGAAGCTGTTAGAGGAGAGAATCAGGAAAGACGGTATTGTAAAGGAAGGTAATGTATTAAAGGTGGACAGCTTTTTAAACCATCAGATGGATGTTGCGCTGTTTGCGGAAATGGGAAAGGAATTCAAGCGGCTGTTTGCCGGACAGAACATCAATAAAATACTGACCATTGAGGCTTCGGGTATCGGAATTGCGTGTGTTGCGGCACAGAGCTTCGGAGTTCCGGTTGTGTTTGCAAAGAAAACGCAGAGTATCAATCTGGACGGAGAGATGTACACCTCAAAGGTAGAGTCTTTTACAAAGAAGAAAGTATTTGATATCATTGTTTCGAAAAAGTTTCTTTCGCCGGAAGACCATATTCTGATTATTGACGATTTCCTTGCAAACGGCTGTGCTGCGCTCGGCTTAATGGAACTGATTCAGAAGGCGGGAGCAACGGTGGAAGGAGTCGGGATTGCCATCGAAAAAGGATTCCAGCGGGGCGGTGCCTTAATCCGTGAAAAGGGAATCCATCTGGAGTCACTTGCCATCATTGAGAGTATGGATGCGGCAACCGGTGAAATTGTTTTCAGAGAGCAGTAGAAGAAAAGCAGAAAATATATCATGTAAGGAGATTACGGAACATGGGAATTACCTATTTTGAAAAGGAACATATTTTTAAGCTGGACACAAAGAACACGAGCTATGTCATCGGAATTGTGGACAAGGAGGGCTTTGTCGGACATGTGTATTACGGAAAGAGGCTTTATGAAGCAGACCTTTCTTATCTGATGAGGATTTGCGAGGGACCGTTTACGCCGGAGACAAACGAAAGAGACCGCTTAAGCTTTTATGATACGTTTTCTCAGGAGTATCCGACGCACGGCATCGGAGATTTCAGAGAGAGTGCCATTCGCGTGGAGGATGCGGGCGGACATTCCGCTATGAAGCTTACCTATCTCAGTCATGAGATTTATAAAGGAAAGAAGGCACTGGTCGGTCTTCCGGCAACCTGGGGGGATAATGCATGGACGCTGGAGCTGACCTTACAGGATGAGGTGCTTGGGCTTCAGGTTGTTTTATCCTATAGCGTTTTTGAGGATGTGGATGCGGTTGTGCGCAGCACGAAAGTAGTAAACCGCTCCAAAGCTACCGTTTACTTAACCAAAGTGATGTCGGCATCGTTTGACATGGATAATCGGGATTACGACAAGCTGGTGCTGTACGGAAGCTGGGCAAGAGAACGCCACATCAACCGCACTCCGGTCAGCTATGGATTACAGGGTTCCCGTTCCTTACGCGGTGAGGGCGGACATCAGGAGCATGCCTTTACCGCACTCCTTGAGCCATCTGCCGGTCAGAATCACGGCGAGGTGTACGGCATGGATTTGATTTATTCCGGAAACTTCCGCACGTTGATAGAGCGCAATCAGTTTGACAGCCTCCGCATTATGACCGGCATCCACCCGGAGGACTTTAAATGGGAGCTTTGTCCGGGTTCGGAATTTCAGGCTCCGGAGGCGGTGCTTGTCTACTCGGAGGAAGGACTTGGCGGTATGTCGCGCTGCTTCCATGATTTATACCGCAATCACCTGATTCGCGGAAGCTACCGTGATAAAAAGCGTCCGATTTTAATCAACAACTGGGAAGCAACCTATTTTAATTTTACGACGGAAAAGCTGCTTGACATTGCAAAAGAAGCATCAAAGCTCGGCATTGAAATGCTTGTTATGGATGATGGCTGGTTCGGCAACCGCTATGATGACAACCGGGCGCTCGGTGACTGGGAGGTCAATGAAGAGAAGCTTCCGGGAGGTTTGAAGTACCTTGTGGAGGAAGTCAATAAGCTTGGTATGAAGTTCGGTATCTGGTTTGAGCCGGAGATGATCAGCCCGGATTCCGATTTGTACAGGGCACATCCGGACTGGGCACTTCAGATTCCGGGACGTGTGGCAGGACTTGCCAGAAACCAGTATGTGCTTGATATTTCCAGGGAAGAGGTTGCCGATTACATTTTTGATAAGATGGCAAAGGTACTGCACAGTGCCAACATTGAATATGTCAAGTGGGATATGAACCGTCCGCTTGCCGACGTGGCAAGCGCTGCGCTTCCGAAGGAACGCCAGGGAGAGATTTTCCACCGCTATGTGCTTGGTGTCTACCGGATGCAGGAGCGTCTGCTTGCAGAATTTCCAAACCTTCTGTTAGAAAACTGTTCGGGTGGCGGCGCACGGTTTGATGCCGGAATGCTGTACTACAGCCCGCAAATCTGGTGCTCGGATGATACCGATGCGATAGAGCGTCTGGAAATTCAGGAGGGTACGGCACTGATTTACCCGCTTTCCGCGATGGGGGCACATGTCAGCGACTGCCCGAACCACACGGTTGGCAGAGTGACGCCGTTTGAAACGAGAGGTCATGTCGCACTTGCCGGAACGTTCGGTTACGAGCTGGATGTTACAAAAATCAGCGAGGAGGAGAGAGGACAGATTCCGGAGCAGGTAGCGATGTACCACCGGTACAATGACCTTGTGCGTACCGGCGATTATTACAGAATGGCGTCCTATCGTGAAACCCATACGCATGACTGTTACATGGTAGTGTCAAAGGATAAATCGGAAGCGCTCGTTACGTTTGTACAGGTGGCAAGAAGACCAAACCCACATTCAAGAAATATCCGTCTGCTCGGACTTGCACCGGAAAAGACGTACCGCATCGAGGGCGAAGAGCGGACCTATCTCGGAAGTACGTTAATGAATGCCGGCATTTTGGTGACGGAGGACTGGGGAGACAATAAGAGCAGATTGTATCATCTGATCGAAGCATAAAAAGGTAAGGTGTGTCAACAGCATTTATGAGGGAAATTTAGCTCTGATTAAGTAAATGCTGTTGACATTTTCTTTTTTATAAGCTAACATTAAGTTAATGAAATTAAATAGAAATATTTTTTTAGCTTATGGAGGGGTATGCAATGGCTAAACCGGTAAAAATGGCGGATATTGCAGCAAAACTGAATGTCAGCACGGTTACGGTATCAAAGGCACTGTCGAACCAGAAGGGCGTCAGTGATGAGGTGCGTGACAGAATAAAGAAGCTTGCGCTGGAGATGGGGTATCAGAAGCCGAACGGAAAGCAGGAGGAACGGAGACAGAGCTTTAACATCGGAGTGCTTGTTCCGGAAGGCTATATCGTAAAGTATGAGACATTTTACTGGGAAATGTATCAGGAAATTAATATGACAGCGGTGCATAACAACAGCTTTGTCATGCTGGAGGTATTAAGCGGTGCGGATGAAAAGTCGATGGTGCCGCCGAAACTGTTAAAGGAAAGCAAAGTTGACGGGCTGATTGTACTTGGCGGCCTTCAGAGCAGTTACTTAACCATGATTCGTGAGCACTATTCCACTCCGACGGTTTATGTTGATTTTTATGATCCTTATATAAAAGAAGACTCGGTAATTTCCAACAGTTTTTACGGAACATATGTACTTACCAACTATTTGTTTGAAAAGGGGCATGAAAATATTGCATTTGTTGGGACGGTACTGGCGACCAACAGTATTACGGATCGTTATCTCGGCTATGTGAAGTCGCTCGCAGAGCATGGGAAGAAGGTGCGGGAGGACTGGGTGATTGACGACAGAGACAGAGAACGTCATAATTATGAAAACGTTCGGCTGCCGGAGGAAATGCCGACGGCGCTTGTCTGTAATTGTGATATGACGGCAAGCCGGGTCATCCGCACACTGCGCGAGGCGGGTTACCGTGTGCCGGAGGATGTGTCGGTGGTCGGTTTTGATGATTTCCTCTATCCTGGACTTTGTGATATTCCGCTTACTACCTATGCGGTCAATATGACCGGAATGGCAGAGTCCGGTGTGAAGCTTTTGTTAAAAAAGATGACAGGCAGGGAAACAAGCAAGGGCATGCATTTGATAGAAGGACGTTTTGTTGAGAGAGAAAGCGTAAAAGCAATTTAAGAAAGCTTTAACGCTTTCTTTCTCTGTATACCGCCGGTGTTCTTCCGGTGATTTTCTTAAAATGATGGATAAACTGATTTGTATTTTCGTATCCCACCTGATAGCCGATTTCGTGAATTTTCAATGTGGTTTCCGCAAGCAGCACCTTTGCCTTTGCTATACGTGCCGTGTGCAGATACTGGAGCGGCGGAAGAAAATAGTAGGTTCTGAATTCACGGCAGAGGCGGTAACGGTTGACGCAAAACTGCTTTTCCAGCAATTCTAAAGAAATATCTTTAAAAAAGTTTTCATCCAGATATTCCTTTAACTGACGTAAATAATCCGGTATGGCAGTGCTTCCTTCCGAAACGGAAGAGTATTCGACCAGTTCGGTAAGAAGGTCGGTCAGAAGACGATGAAACGTAAATGCGGAGAGCGTCTGGGCACCGTCCGGCAGAAGGGGACGCAGATGTCCGCCCAAACCGGAAGCAGAAAGCGACGGAAGAAACAAGCAGTTGTTTTTTGACAGTACTTCGTAGAAGTACGGCATAGAGGAACCGTCGAAATAGAGCAGATCATATTCGAGTGAGGTGGCGGCAGTAAAGGAAAAGCCGTCCCTGCAGTCAAACAGCACAAAACAGTTGCCGGAGAGGGCTTCGTGGCGGCTGCCGGAGGATAGACTGCCGGTTCCCTGGGCAACGTAGAGCATACCATAGGACGGGAGCGGACGGAACGACAGGTGCAGACCGGCGGGCATCCGGATATGGCCACTGGCCTGCGGGTAAAAAAGATAGGCGGAAGAAGCGCTATCTATAGTGGTATTTTTAGGTAAATAGTAGGTAATCGGCATAGATATTGTGGTAACGGGTATTTCCGTAAGTGCGTGTGTCAGCAGATTGATAAATGACATGGTTGCCTCCTTATAACAAATTTGTCAAAAGAAACGGGATAAAAATTGTGTATTTTGCATTAACAAAAAAGTGAATTATCATATCAAGAATCATAAATATTATAATTTATAAAAGTAATAAAATCAAGTAAATTAGATTAAATAAATTAAAATATAGAGTAAATAATTGATTGGGTATAAAAAAATAGGTTTCTGCTTTGTGCAATATTCATAAAAATATTTTATAAAAATTAGTAAAAACAAAGAAACGAGCAATAAAATCAAGAAACATTGATTGAATGCAATAATAAGTGATGATTAAATCAGAATATGTAGTACAATTAAATTAACTCAAAGAGAAACAGGAACACTTATGTCCGCAGAACACAGAAAGACAGGACATTGTCGGGGGGCAACGGTCCGGAATGGAGGAGAGAATGAAAACGGCGATGAGAACAGAAATGGAACAGCATTTGAAAGAAACGCTGCTGCCGTTTTGGGAGAAGCTTAGAGATACAGCCTACGGAGGCTATTATGGATATATGGGAACCGACTTAAAGGTCGTACCGGAATCGGAAAAAGGATGTATTTTAAACAGCCGGATTCTTTGGTTTTTCTCGAATGCATATCTTACCTTAAAGGACGAGTCCATTCGCCCGTATGCCGAGCATGCTTACCGCTTCCTGATGGAGCACTGCATGGATAAAAAAGAAGGCGGTGTCTTCTGGTCGGTAAATTATGACGGCACTCCGCTGGACACGACAAAGCATACCTACAATCAGGCATTTGCCATTTATGCGCTTTCTTCTTATTACGATGCGTTTCATGAGGAAGAAGCATTAAAAGCGGCACTGGAGCTGTTCCGCCTGATTGAACTGAAATGCAGGGATGAGTACGGATATAAGGAAGCACAGAGCAGAGAATTCTTTGCCGTGAGCAACGAAAAGCTTTCGGAAAACGGTGTGATGGCAGACCGCACGATGAACACACTGTTGCATGTATTTGAAGCCTATACGGAGCTTTACCGCGTAAGCAGACGTCCGGAGACGGCAGAACGGTTGAAGTGGATTCTGGATACGATTGCAGGAAAGATTTACAATCCGGAAAAAAAGCGGCAGGAAGTATTTTTTGATAATGATATGAACAGCCTGATTGATCTTCATTCGTACGGACATGACATTGAAACGGCCTGGCTGGTGGACCGGGGCGTGGAGATACTCGGGGACGAGGTTTACAAAAAGAAAATGAAGCCGATCACCGAGGCACTGGAGGACACGATTTATCAGACCGCTTACGATAACCACTCGCTTGCCAACGAGTGCGAGCGCGGTGTGGTAAACGAGCTCAGAATCTGGTGGGTGCAGGCGGAAGCCGTCGTTGGCTTCTATAATGCATGGCAGAAGCGCCCGCAGGAAATAAAGTTTAAGGAAGCCGCCGAAGACATTTGGAATTTTATTAAAGAGCATGTGGCAGACCATCGCAGAGGCGGGGAATGGTTCTGGTGTACGGACAAAGACGGAAAGCCTGATATGGCACGCCCGATTGTTGAGCCATGGAAGTGTCCGTACCATAACGGAAGAATGTGCATGGAAATCATAAGGAGAACACAGGAATGATACATAAACGTTATTTTGAAGAAGTAAAAAAGCAGGAAGAACTGCTTGCAAGAAAAAACAGCATCGATACCACGTTTTATAACGGTATTTTTGACCGATATGTCCATCCGGTGCTTACCAGAGAACATGCGCCGGTGCTTTGGAGATATGATATCAACGAGGAAACCAATCCTTTCTTTGAAGAACGCCTTGGCATCAATGCGGTGATGAATTCCGGTGCGATTTCACTGAACGGAAAATATTATCTGGTGGCAAGAGTAGAAGGAAACGACAGAAAGTCGTTCTTTGCGGTTGCGGAAAGCGACAGCCCGACGGAAGGCTTCCGCTTCTGGGATTATCCGGTTGTGCTGCCGGATACGTGCCCGGAAGAAACAAACGTCTATGACATGCGCCTGACAAAGCATGAGGACGGATATATTTACGGTGTGTTCTGCTCCGAAAGCAAGGATACGACGGTAAACGATTTGTCGGCGGCGGTTGCTGCAGCCGGCATTGTCCGCACAAAGGATTTAAAAACATGGGAACGTCTTCCGAACCTTGTGACAAAGCATTCCCCTCAGCAGAGAAATGTTGTACTGCATCCCGAATTTGTAAACGGGAAATACGCCTTTTATACAAGGCCGATGGATGACTTCATCAATACCGGCTCCGGAAGCGGCATCGGCTTCGGACTGTGCGATGACATCACACACGCGGTCATTGACGAAGAAAAAATGACGAGTTTAAGGAAATATCATACGATTACCGAGGCAAAGAACGGTGCCGGTGCGGTGCCGATTCGTACCGACAGAGGCTGGATTCACATTGCACACGGTGTCAGAAATACGGCGGCAGGTCTTCGATATGTTATCTATGCATTTGCTACCGCACTGGATGACCCGGCAAAGGTCATTGCGGAGCCGTCCGGCTTACTCATCGGACCGAGAGGTGCAGAGCGTGTCGGAGATGTTTCCAATGTATGCTTTACGAACGGCGCTATCGTCTGCGAGAACGGAGAAGTTTATATTTATTATGCCTCCAGCGATACAAGACTTCATGTGGCAGGAACCACAATAGAGAAACTGACAGACTACGTTTTCAACACACCGGAGGACCCGCTCAGAAGTGTGGACTGTGTAAAGCAAAGATGTGAGCTGATAGAAAAAAACAAGGCTTTGCTTATGAAATAGAAACAAGCGGAATGGAGATTAAAATGAAAAAGAAATGGATCTTTACAGCGATGTTTCTGGCGGTAATCGCCATGGCGGGCTGTGGTAATACAATAGGAAATCAGGAGGATAAAGCACAAATGCCAACAGATACACCGGAAGCATCGACTCCGACAGCAACACCAACACCGTTTGTAGCCGAGGTACTTGGTATATTTCAGGCAGAGGATGCAGAGCTTTCCGGTAATGTAAAAGTTACAAAGGATTATGTAGAAGGTTTCCAGAAAGCAGATACGGACGCCTGCACCTTTTCGGTCAATGTAGAAAAAGAAGGCTTTTATGATTTGATTTTCCGCGTGGCCAGCAATGGTGGAGAAAAGACAAATCCGGTTTCTGTCGATGGTTCTGCAGTAGGAAATATTTTTGTAGATAAAACCTTTTATCAGGATTCTACGATTAACCGTGTCTGGTTAACTCCGGGCAAGCATGAGGTTTCCGTGGGGGTTTCCTGGGGCTGGATTATGTTAGATTACCTGACGGTGCAGACGTCCGCGCCGCTTCCGGCAGACCTCTATGAGGTAGAGGCAAAGCTGATTAATCCGAATGCTACGGACGAAGCCAAGCGCCTGATGAGTTTTTTGGTTGATATATACGGAGAAAAAATATTATCCGGTCAGTATTGCGATGAGGGTCCATTTGGTAAAGAAATGCAGGTAATTAAGAATGTTACCGGAAAACAGCCGGCCATTCTTGGCATGGACCTGATGGATTACACCCTGGTTAACCAGGCACATAATTCCTCTAAGACAGTGGTAAAGAGTGCTATCAGCCACTGGAACAACGGAGGTATTGTTATTCTGCAGTGGCACTGGAATACACCGGAGGAATATGCCAGAAAAGAATGGTGGGGAACCTTTTATACTGACAGCACGACCTTTAATTTAAAGAAAGCAATGAACGGTCAGGATCAGGCAGGCTACGAAGCGCTGCTTAAGGACATCGATGCAATTGCCGAGCCTTTGAAGGAATTACAGGAAGCAGGTATTCCGGTTCTGTTCCGGCCATTACACGAGGCCAGCGGCGGCTGGTTCTGGTGGGGAGCATCCGGACCGGAGGTATATAAAGAACTGTGGCATCTGATTTATGATAAGCTGACAAACGAACATGGATTAAACAATTTAATCTGGGTATGGAACGGACAGCATGCGGACTGGTATCCGGGGGATGAATATGTAGACATAGTGGGAGAAGATATTTATCCGGGTGAAAAGGTCTATACTTCTCAGGTGGCAAAATACCTGGAGGTGGCAAATTACTCTACCGAACGCAAGCTGGTTTATTTAACCGAGTGCGGCTGCATTTTTGATCCGGACCTGGCAATTCGTGACGGTGCCATGTGGGGCATGTGGGCTACCTGGCAAGGAGAATTCGTAAGAAAAACAACCGGTATGAAGGCCCAGCTTTCCGAACAGTACACCGAGGAGTATATGATGAAGAAGGCATACGAACACGAGGCGGTAATCACGCTGGATGAAATGCCGGATTTAAAGACGTATCCAATCAGTGAATCGTTTACAAAATAAGATAGGAGGATTACAACATGAGAGGAAAAGGCGTGTGGAAAAAGGCATTGGTTCTTGTGCTGGCAGCAACACTGCTTCTGACTTATCCGGGCTTTTACAAAGAGTCCAGCGCACAGACTGACCTTAGCATGGATGAATTCGAAGACATTATCGGAACCTATAATATTGACGATTCTATTCCAAGCTACAAAAATTATGTGGAACAGTACAGCGGTGCAAAATATCCGGAGACTGTTGTGGAAGCTCTGGCAAAGGACTATGTTCGTTATGAAGAAGACGGTGCAGCGACGCAGCCTCAGGTTTACACCGACTATGAAGGTATGGCGGGAGACAGCCTGTTGACAACAGAAAACTCTTTTATTGAGTATGAAGTGGATATTACAGAAGAAGGATTTTATAACATTTCTTTTGTATATTATCCGGTGACCGGCAAGAACTCCGACATTGAAAGAAGTATTTTCATTGACGGAACCCTTCCTTTCAAGGAATTTTCCCTGGCCACCTTCTCTCGTGTGTGGACCAGTCAAGTGGATACCACCGTGGTAAATGAGAACGGTGTTACGGTAAAGGTTTGGGAAAAAGACAATCAGGGCAACGATGTTAAGCCGGGAATGATAGAAATACCGGAATGGCAGACCAGATATGTATATGACAGTGACGGCTATATTACGACACCATTATCAGTTTACTTTACGAAGGGTACCCACACCATCAGCGTGGTTTCCATTAAAGAGCCGATGCTGATTCACAAAATTGTATTATCCCACGCAAAAGAAACTCCTGCTTATGCAGAGGCGAAGGCAGCATGGGATGCAGCCGGCGCCAGAGATTCCTCCGGCAAGGTAATTACCATTGAAGCGGAATATGCGACAAAGACCTCTTCCCAGATGTTATATCCGACACAGGATCAGGCCTCCGCGGAAGTTGTTCCTGCAAGCGCCAAGGTACTGCTAAACAATACCATTGGCGGTAACTCCTGGAGGCTGGTCGGACAGTGGATAGAATGGCAGTTTGATGTAACCGAAAGCGGTTATTATGAGATTTCTCTCCACGACAAGCAGAACTTCAGCCGTGGTGTAGCGGTTTCCAGACGTATCACCGTCGACGGTGTGGTTCCGTTTGCGGAATTAAATAATTATGAATTTGTCTACGAACAAAACTGGAGAACCGATGTCCTCAGTGACGAGACAGGAACACCATTTAAGTTTTATCTGGAAGCAGGGACCCATACCATCCGTATGGAAAACGTGCTGGGTGACTTCTCTGAAATTGTAGGTCTGGTAGAAGAAGCGGTTCAGCAGTTAAATGATATTTACCGTAGTGTAATCAAGGTAACCGGTGTTGCTCCGGATACCTACCGTGACTATCAGATTGAGGCAACCCTGCCGGAGTTAAACGGAAAGCTGGTGCAGGCAAGAGAGATTATTAATCTGGCATTGGAAAAGCTGGAAGTGGTAGCCGGTAAGAACTCCGATAAGAAGACCGTACTTCTTACCATGAGAGACCAGCTGGACGATATTATCAAGGATAACGAATATATTGTCCGTGTCATCAGTTCCTTTAAGACCAATGTCCGTGCCTGCGGTAACTGGATTACCCAGGTTATCAGCCAGCCGTTAGCCTTAGACTGTATCACTATTTATTCTCCGGATACACAGCCGGAGGAAAGAGATGCATCCTTCTTTGCAAGCTTATCTCATGAAATTAAGAGATTGTATTATTCCTTTGTTATTGACTACAACAACATTGGCAGCGTATCCGATGATAAGGATGCGGCGGCTCTGACCCTCTGGGTTGGTTCCGGTCGTGACCAGGCAAATGTTATCAAGAAGTTAATTGACGAAACCTTTACCAACGAGACCGGCATCAGCGTGAACGTACAGCTGGTTGATATGAATTCCTTACTTAAGGCAAAGCTGGTTGGCGAAGGACCGGATGTGGCAATTCAGGTGGCAAATACCAATGGTGTAGCCGGTGCGGTACTGTTCACCGGTAACGATACTCCGGTCAACTACGGTATCCGCGGTGCGGTACTTGATTTGGCACAGTTCCCCGATTACAAAGAAATATTAACCCGTTTCCCGGAGGCTGCTTATACACAGTTCCAGTATGACGGACACGTATATGCTCTTCCGGAAACCATTACCTATCCGGTGATGTTCTACCGTAAGGACATCCTGGCAGAAATCGGCTTAGAGATTCCGGAAACCTGGGACGATGTAAAAGTTGCCATGACCGTGCTTGCGAAGAACCAGATGGAATTTGGTATGCTGCCGAATGAGCAGTTGTTTGCTTCTCTGTTATATCAGAACGGCGGACAGTATTATAATGAAGACGGTACGGCATCCGCACTGGATTCCGATACGGCAGTAAATGTATTTAAGATGTTCTGTAATTACTATACAGACTATAAGCTGGACCGTGCAACCAGCGTAGAAGAAAGATTCCGTACCGGTGAGTCTCCAATCATCATTGCGGACTACACAACCTATAACAACTTCGCTGTATCCGCTCCGGATATTGCAGGCTTATGGAGCTTTACCCAGATTCCGGGTACGGTGCAGGAGGACGGCAGCATCGATTATTCTGTAGCATGTACCGGTCTGGCCAGCATGATTATGTCGGATACAGAGTATCCGGAAGAGTCCTGGGAGTTCTTAAAGTGGTGGACTTCCGCAGAAACCCAGACGATGTATGGCCGGGAAATGGAATCCCTGATGGGCTCCGCAGCACGAGTTCCTACCGCAAACTATGAGGCATTCACCAATATGGCATGGCCGGTCAGCGACTTTAAGGCGCTGCAGGAATCCATGAAATGGGCAAAGGGAATTCCTCAGGTTCCGGGTGGCTACTATTCCTGGAGAAACGTAAACAATGCATTCTATTCGGTAGTTACAACGCCGGATACTTCCTTCCCTCGAGAAGAGCTGATGGATCAGGTTATTTATATCAATGCCGAAATCAACTACAAGAGAGAAGAGTTAGAATTAGACAAGTAGAAAGGAGCTTAAACAATGGCGGATAATAACGACAGATCTGAGCTCGCCCTGGAGATTGCAAAAAAGCAGGGTAAGCTGTGGTATCGAATTAAAAAGTCCAAAGCGTCTTACATTATGCTGGCTCCGTATTTTATCCTGTTCTTCTTCTTTACGGTGCTTCCGGTTATTATGGCGGTTGGTTTCAGTTTTACTTATTACAATATGTTAGAGGTACCGCAGTTTGTGGGCTGGAAAAACTATATCAAGCTGTTTTTGGAGGATGACATTTTTATGAAATCCCTAAAGAACACATTGATTCTGGCAGTCATTACAGGCCCGGTCAGCTATATGCTGTGTCTTCTCTTTGCATGGATTATTAACGAATTTAAGGGAAAACTCAGAGCATTCCTTACCTTAATCTTTTATGCACCATCCATCTGTGGTAACGCATATGTGGTTTGGAACCTGATTCTTACCGGTGACCGTTACGGTTACTTAAACGGTCTTTTGCTGGATCTTGGAATTTTGGACGAGGCGGTTCAGTGGATGCAGACAGAAAAATATGTCCTTCCGTTCCTGATTGTTGTTCAGCTCTGGCTGTCTCTTGGTACCGGCTTCCTTTCTTTCATTGCCGGACTTCAGACAGTAGATAAGAGCATGTATGAGGCGGCCGCCTTAGACGGTGTCAAGAACCGTTGGCAGGAATTATGGTATGTAACACTTCCGGCCATGAAACCGCAGCTGATGTTCGGTGCGGTCATGCAGATTACACAGTCCTTTGCAATTGCGGATGTATCCTTAAATCTGGCAGGTAATCCATCCGTAAACTATGCCGGTGCAACGGTAGTTACTCACCTGCTTGACTATGGTACGGTACGTCTGGAAATGGGTTATGCTTCTGCAATCGCAACAATTCTTTTCCTGCTCATGGTAGGAAGTAACCAGTTAGTACAGAAACTGTTAAGGAGGGTGGGCGAATAATGGCTGAACAAATCAAAAAAAGACGCAAACGCCTCTTTAAGAGAAGTGAGAAAAAATTAAACCGTTCCATGGCGGGAAACACCTTGTTATTTGTGCTGATGGGTATCTGTGGTGTGGCAATGGCGGTTCCGCTTGTTATGGTTATCAACAATGCGTTAAAGCCTCTGGACGAATTATTCCAGTTCCCACCAAAGATTTTCGTTCGTAATCCTACGCTGGAAAACTTCACCGACCTGTTTATTCTCATGAATGACACCTGGGTGCCGTTCTCCAGATATATGCTGAACACCATAATTATTACCGGCGGCGGTATGATAGGACATGTAATTATCGCTTCGCTTGCCGCATATCCTTTGGCAAAGCATAATTTCCCGGGAAAGAAAATCCTGTTCCAGATGGTAGTACTGTCCATGATGTTCTCCTGGACAGTAACACAGACACCGCAGTACATGATTATTTCCTGGTTAGGAATCAACAACAGCTATTTGGCATTGATTCTTCCGGCTTGTTCTTTTGGTATGGGTCTTTACCTGATGAAGCAGTTTATGGAACAGCTTCCGGACTCCCTGATGGAATCCGCAAGACTGGACGGTGCTTCTGAATACCGGATTTTCTGGAGCATTGTTATGCCAAACGTGAAACCGGCATGGTTAACACTGGCTATTTTCCAGTTCCAGCAGATGTGGGGCAACACCGGTGGTACCTTCCTTCGTGATGAGCAGTTAAAGCCGTTGCAGTATGCGTTGTACCAGATTTCTGCCGGTGGTGCGGCAAGAGCGGGTGCAGGTGCTGCCGTAACCTTCATTATCGCTGCAGTGCCAATCACCTTCTTCCTGATTTGTCAGAGTAACGTCTTAGAAACAATGACATCATCCGGTATGAAGGAATAAGTAGGAGGGCAAATGTATGAGAAAACTTATTAAGCTTAAGCCGCTATTCTCTTTTTGTCTTGCACTTATTATTCTTTGTACAACAGAGGGAATGGCAGTGATGGCAGATGACCTGCCATATGATTCTTACAATTACGATTACAGAGAGTATATCCATTATACTCCGGCCCCATACATACCGTCCCGTACCATATCCGGTCTTGACCTTACCTATAACGGTGAGACTCTGGGAGTGTTTAAAACACCGCAGGATATGTGTCAGGCACCAAACGGAGATATTTATATTGCAGATACCGGTAATAACCGTATTGTCGTTCTGGATTCTGCAATGAAAAAAGTATTAAAAGTAATTACCGGCTTCAACAACAACGGGGAAGAGGATAAATTCAATTCTCCATATGGTGTCTGCGTATCCGAAAAGGGCTGGCTGTATGTAGCAGACATGAAGAATAAGCGGGTTGTTGTTCTGGATGAAAACGATAGCGTTCTGCTGATTATTGAAAATCCGCAGTCGGAAAGCCTGGATGACGGCTTCGTTTTCAGTCCATTGAAGGTTACCGTAGACTATGCAGACCGTGTATACGTCATCGCGCAGAATATGTTCGAGGGTATCATGGTATTTGAAAGTAACGGTGAGTTTACAAACTTCTTCGGAACCATTAACGTAGAAATTTCAGCTTGGGATAAGTTCTGGAAGCGTCTGGCCACCAAGGAAGAACGTGCCAACCAGCAGCTTTTCATTCCAACCGAATTCACCGGTATCGACATCGACCCGGAGGGCTTTGTATATGCGTCCAATATTGATGCTACCGGTATCCAGGGCGTAAGAAGACTGAATCCGCGAGGTGAAGACGTAATCAAAAAGGGAGCCAACGCCAATGTAGGCGGCGACCTGATGATTGGCGGAACCGGCGATTATGCCGGTGCTTCCCAGTTTGTTGATGTGGTATACAGAGACAACGGTATTTACTCCTGTCTTGACAGAAAACGCGGACGTATCTTCACCTACGACCACGAAGGGAATCTGCTTTATATCTTCGGTGGTCTGGGCACCCAGCAGGGTACCTTCAGTCTGCCGGTGGCAGTGGAGGATATTGGAGGAAGAATTGCAGTACTGGATGCCACAAAGGCGTGTATCATCTGTTTCGATGAAACTGAGTACGGACGTCTCATAAACGAAGCGGTTGCTCTTCGTTATGACGGTGATGAAGCAGAAGCAGTTGCGCTGTGGGAGAGAGTACTGGAATTAGATGAAAACAACGAACTTGCAAACACCGGTATCGGTAAGGCTTATCTCACCGCCGGTGACTACGAAAAGGCAATGTATTACCTGAAACTTGGTATGGCAAGAAATTATTATTCCATCGCCTTCAAACGTTATCGTAATCAGGTTCTTACCGACAATGCCAGTTGGTTCTTAACCGGTGTGGCAGTGCTCCTTTTGGCCTGGTATGGCTTTAAGAAGTGGAAAACAAGGAAGAAAGGAGAGATTGAGTAATGGGTAAGTATTTCTCCAAAGAAAAATGGTCCTATATGTTTTACACCATCAGCCACCCAATGGATGGATATTACTGGATTCGCCACCGTGATTACGGAAGCGTTCCGTTAGCAATCCTGATGGTAGTTCTCTTCTCTTTAAGCTTTACGGCAAACCGCCTGATGGCAAGCTTTGTGGTAAATGACCTTGACCCAAGAGGTGTCGATCTTCTTTACGAATTGATGGGTGTCATGGCCTTTTACCTGCTGCTTTGTGTCAGCAACTGGTCTATCACCTGCTTGATGAATGGAGAGGGGCGGTTAAAGGATATTGCGATAGCCATTGGCTACGGTACCGTGCCAATAACAGTCATTATGATAGTCGCGACTATCATCAGTCAGTTTATTGCGGATGATGAGCAGGCGTTTTACGGGATTCTGCTTGGTGTGGGTATCGCCTATGGTGTCATCATGATGCTGATTGGCATTATGCAGGTGCATAATTACACACTTGGCAAGACACTGATAACATTATTTCTTACATTTATCGCAGCTCTGATTATTGTGTTCCTGCTGTTATTGTTAAGTAACCTGCTGGGCTTGGTATATAATTTCTTCCACAGCATTTACACAGAGCTGATATTCAGGGTATAGGAGGAGCGGCACAATGAAAAAGGCAAAAAAAGAAAAAGTAAAGCTCCCGATGAGCCTGACAAAAAAACTGGTTCTTCTCATTTTAGGTGTTGCAGCCATTGCAATCGCGGTTTACCTGATTTATTACTTTACCTATTTTGTGGGTTACGACCGCTACAAGGATTTCTTATCCACTTATGAGTACGAGCAGGGAACCGCCTATCGGGCATTGCAGGACACCGATAATAAGGTACCGGGGTTTGACCTGGTTGCAGAAAACGACAAGCTGAAGCTTTATACGGATACAGCAACCGGCTATGTGGCAGTTTACGATAAGAGAAACGGCAGTATCACCTACTCCAATCCGTTAAATGCCGATGAAGACGAAAAAGCAAACAAAAGTAATAAAAACTACTTAAAGTCCCAGATGATGGTTTACTACTATAATCAGGATGTAAAGCAGGGTTCCCTGGATACTTACACCCAGTGTGTAGAGAGAAACCAGCTGGAGGTAGAAAGCATTGAAAACGGTATCCGCTACATTTACACTGTAGGCCAGAAAGACGTAAAGGAAGGCGCAATTGCCATTTACTTTGAGATTCCTTTAGAGTATCGCTTAGAAGACGACAGCCTAAAGGTTTCCATTCCATCCGGTGCAATTAAGGAATATGGCGGTTACATATACCGTATTCAGCTGCTTCGTTACATGGGTGCAGGTCATAAGAGTGAAGATGGCTATATGGTAGTGCCAAACGGTTCCGGCTCGGTGATTAATTTTAACAACGGAAAGCTGACCGCAGCAGCATATTCTCAGTACATTTACGATATTGACCCAATGGTAGCCAACTATACTACCATGGAAAATCTGGATGCAGCAAGACTTCCGATTTTCGGTATCTGCCGTAAGGACAGAAGCTTGCTGGTAGAAGTGGAAGACGGAGCTACCTCCGCTGTAATTACGGCGGATATCGCAGGCAAGTATAACGATTATAACTTTGCTTATCCGGTTTTCGTATTCCGTAATGTAGATAACCTCCGTAACTTCGGACAATCCACTCTGGATGTCTTTGTTATGGAACAGGATTTATACGACATGAACGCTACTGCACGCTACACCTTCTTAACGGATGAGTACAGCGGCTATGCTGGTCTGGCAAACTACTACAGAGAAAAACTGATTGCCAAAGGTATATTAACCGCTAAAGAAAAAGACGGCGACATTCCTTTCTACTACGACGTTATCGGCGGCGTAAAGGAAAACGCCCACTTCCTCGGTGTGCAGTATCTTGACACCTTTGCCATGACAACCTACGAGGATGCAGCGGCTATGGTAGATGACTTTGCTGCAGCAGGCATTACCAATCAGATTATGAATCTGCAGGGCTGGTTTAACGAAGGCTATTACCACGATGCGCCGCATGACATCCGTTTGGTAAAGGATATGGGTTCCAAGTCAGAGCTGATAGACTTAAATGATAAGATAAAGGAGCTTGGCGGTACCATGTATGCAGACGTAGAGTTCCAGCGAGTTACTTATGCGGACAACGGCTTTAACTGGTCAGCCGAGGGTTCCCGTTACTACGGTGCCGGTTATGTTGCAAGCTTTGGTCTGGTAAATCCGGCCAACCTTAGAAATACTTCAGGCCTTGGCTACATGGAACCTCAGTACGATTTACTGTCTCCAAAGTTCCTGCCAAGATACGTAGAGAAGTTTGTAAAGAAGATTGAAAAGTACGATATTTCCGGCTTATCCTTAAGAGACTTGGGCAGCTTCTTAACCTCTGATAAAAGGCGTACCAACGTCATCAGCAGAGAAGAAGCCTTAGATGTTGTACTGGCTCAGTTAGATTTAATCGAAACCACCGGCAAGAAACTGATGTTAAATGCGGCAAACGCGTATGCCTTCGGTTATACAGAAAACATCATCAACGTACCATTGGGTGACAATGCCTTTGCTCTGGTGGATGAAAGAATTCCGCTGTACCAGATGATACTCCACGGATGTATTGATTACTCCACCGAGTTATTAAACTTTGATGACTCCGAAGACATGACACTCAGCGTACTTCAGATGATTGAAACCGGCTCGGCTCCTCATTATGTATTTACACAAGAACCATCCAGCCGTATGAAGAACACGGGTATGAATCGATTCTACGCAACCACATATGATGTATGGAAGGACGAAGCCATTGACATTTACAACCGTGTCAACGAAGCATTACAGTATGTATCCGGTGCAGAAATCATCGGACATGAAATTAACGGTGATGTAAGAAAGATTACTTACGACAACGGCGTAGTAATTTATGTAAACTACAGTGATGAAACAGAAAGCATGGATGGCAAGAACATCCCTGCAATGTCTTACGAAATGGAGGGAATCTAAATGAAAAAGAAGAAAAAAAGATTATCTCTGACGCGTAAGAGAATGATTACAGGCTATCTGTTTATTCTTCCATGGCTGGTAGGCTTCATCGTTATTTACGTACGTTCCTTATTCCAGACCGTGCAGTTTTCCTTTAACACACTGCAAATGGATGCCATTAACGGTGGCTACACATTATTTCCGGCAGGCTGGGAGAATTACCGCTATGCGTTCTTAGAGCACGGCTACTTTAAGCAGACACTGACCTCATCTATCATGAATATGCTGATAGACGTTCCGTTAATTATCTTCTTCAGTTTGTTCATGGCAATGATTTTGAACAAGAAGTTCCCGGGAAGAGCGGCAATTCGTGCCATCTTCTTCCTGCCGGTAATCTTAGGCTCCGGTGCCATCATGGATGCCATGGAAATGAGTGCTCAGATGATGCAGGGCGGTGTGGCCGCACAGTCGGCAGATATGTCGGCAGCCAGCTCTTCCATTGCCTTTGATATTGATTACTTGATTAACATGTTTATGAACCTCGGTCTTCCGGCGAAGATGATGAACTACATCACCTCTGCGGTAGGTCGAATCAACGACATTATTTCCATGTCCGGTGTACAGATTGTTATCTTCATCGCCGCACTTCAGTCCATTCCAAGCTCCCTTTACGAGGTAGCAAAGATTGAGGGTGCCACCGGTTATGAAACCTTCTGGAAAATCACCTTCCCAATGGTAATGCCGCATATCATTACCAACGTGGTTTACACCATCGTGGACAGCTTTGAAGAAAGTGAAATTCTTAAGCTGGCAAACACCACAACCTTCAACCAGTTTAACTACGGTGTTGGCTCTGTAATGACCATTGTAAGCACTTTGGTTACCTGTGTTATTCTGGTGGTCGTGGTAGGATTTATACAGAAGAAGACATTCTACTATAACTAAGAAAGGAGGAAGAATGATGAAGAAGTTCGATTTGAAAAAGACCATACAGGATCCATATCAGCAGATGCTTTTAATGAACGACATCAAAAAGTTTTTACTGACCGTTCTGCAGATTGCGATTATTACCGGCGTATGTTATGTCATTCTCTCTCCGGTTATCGGTATGTTTGTTAACGCAATTTCCTCCGACTCAGATGCCATGAATCCGATGGTTTTCGTTATTCCTGAGCATCCGACGCTGGAAAAATTTAAGCTGGCAATGCTCCGTATGGACTACTGGCCGACCATTACAAAAAATATCGTGTTTGTTATCTCCTTAACTATCATACAGGTATTAATTTGTTCCATGGTTGGTTACGGGTTTGCCAGATTTGACTTTCCGTTTAAGAAGCTTTTGTTTGGGTGTGTGGTAGTAACCATCGTGTTACCTGTCCATACCATTATGCTTCCGCTGTATGTAACCTTCCGTAACTTTGACCCGGCAGGTATTTTCACAGCAATCAAAGGTGCTCCAATCAACTTAATGGGTACTACATGGCCATTGTACATCATGTCCATCTTAGGATGTGGTGTCCGGTCCGGTTTATATATCTACATTTTCAATCAGTTCTTCCGGGGACTTCCGAAGGAAATTGAAGAAGCAGCATTTGTAGATGGTGCCGGAATGTGGTATACTTATTTTAACATCATGTTAAGGAACGCATCCCCGGCAGTAATTACGGTTACCGTATTCTCCCTGGTATGGCAGTTCAATGACACATTTTATTCGAATCTATTTCTGGTCAGCGATAAAATCGTAATCAGTAAGAGAATTTCTGTTCTTCAGGCAGTGATTGCGAACGAAGACAAAATCATGAATGTTACCCTGCAGGAACTGTATCTGGATGCGGGTATCCTTTTGGTACTCTTACCGATTGTACTGATTTATCTGTTGCTCCAGAGATATTTTATAGAAGGTGTAGAGCGAAGCGGTATCGTAGGCTAAAACACCTCAGCAAAAAAAGGAGGATGAAAAAGTGAAAAAGAGAAGATTTTTCGCAGTAGTAATGGCAGCTGTCATGGCATTGTCCATGGTTGCTTGCGGGGAAAAGCAGACCGGCAATGATGTAACACCAACAACAGCGCCGACAACAGAACCAACGAAGGCTCCGGAACCAACGACGGCTCCGGCTCCACAGAATGTAACTATCGAAAACGCCAGTATTACATTCGAAGACGGAAACATGGGATTTGTAGATGCGTACATGTCTCATGCACGTTCCGCTAATGTTGACCTTTCTATCGTTGATTTCAACGGAAGCAAGGCATTAAAGGTTGTTAACACAACCGGCTCCAGTAAGGCACCTTTCGTAGCAATCGATGTATCCAGCTTCCTGGGTGCTGATGTAGCAAAGGTAGCAGGTGTTGAAATGGTTATCGCTACCGCACACAGCGATGGCAAGTTCTACGCAGTATCCGGTGAAATCGGTTCCTGGTGGGGCGCCCAAGCAGATAAGAATAAGTTAGGTTCCTGGTCCGTTTATACGGAAAAGAAAAATCCTAAGATTGTTACAGCAAGTATTCCTGCAGGCTGCGAGCTTGTAGCAGATGCGTTCAACATCATTTATGTTGGTATGACAACAGATAACGGTGCTTCCGATGCAGGCGTTTGCGGTGAATTCTATATTGACGACATTCGTTTCTTCGATGCGGCAGGTAACACCTTAAAGGGTGATACAACCGTTGCGTTTAACTGGCCGGCAATGGACGAAGTGGATTACTCCGTTTATGCACTCAGCAACGTGAAGGAATTTGAAGGTTACGTATGTAACGGCGGCGGCTGGGGACAGAACGGCGCAGACTTCACACAGGAACTTTTAGATGCTTTAGTTCCTGGTACAGCACTTGAAATTGACTTCCATAGTGAAGACGGCAGCATGTGGTGCGTATTCCCGGATGCAACACCGGACGGCGTAGCAGCATGGACCAGAGTAGCACAGGGTCAGGCAACCATCAACGATGCAATGTCCAAGGCACAGATTACATATGAGCAGATTGTGGCAGCAGTAGGTGAAGATAAGGCTAACTGGGGTGCAAGACTTCAGTTCGAGGCACAGACCAATTGGGAAGTTTACGGCATTAAGGTTGGTACCTACAGCAAGAACGTAGCCATGACGAATCCTACCGAATTCGACGGTTATGTATGTAACGGCGGCGGCTGGGGACAGAACGGTGCAGATTTCACAGAAGAGCTTCTTGCTGCCATCGTTCCTGGTACAGCAGTTAAGGTTTCTTATAAGAGTGAAGACGGCTCCATGTGGTTAGTATTCCCGGATGCAACACCAGACGGCGTAGCAGCATGGACCAGAGTAGCACAGGGTCAGGCAATTTGCGATGGCGAAACAGCATATATCACATATGATCAGATTGTAGCAGCAGTAGGCGACGATAAGGCTAACTGGGGTGCAAGACTTCAGTTCGAGGCACAGACCAACTGGGAAGTTTACGGTGTTGCAGTTGGTACATTTGTAGAATATCCGGTTATGGGCAGCTTCGTTGATTTCGAAGGTTATGTAACAAGCGGCGGTGGCTGGGGACAGAACGGTGCAGATTTCACAGAAGAACTTCTTGCTGCATTAGTACCTGGTTCCATCCTTGAAATCTCCTATAAGAGTGAAGACGGCAGCATGTGGTGCGTATTCCCGGATGCAACACCAAACGGCGTAGCAGCATGGACCAGAGTAGCACAGGGCCAGGCTATTTGCACCGGCGACAAGGCATACATCACATACGAGCAGATCGTAGCAGCAGTTGGTGAAAACCAGGCGGAATGGGGTGCAAGACTCCAGTTTGAAGCACAGACCAATTGGGAAGTTTATGGTGTCCGCGTTGGTAAGTATGTAGTAGAAGCAAAGACAGAAGAAGAGGAGCCTGCAGTAGAAGTTGTGAAGGAAGATCCTACCATTCAGGTAGCTGACGGTACGGTAGCTTTCACAGGTTCCACGACTTTCTCCGATACCGCTTGGTGGACACAGCTTTCCTGGAAGGATGCAAAGGCTGACATCATCGGCACCGTAGCACCGGAAGAAATTACAGCAATTAAGTTTACAGCAGATACCAACTTCGTTCTTGGGTTCAAGGACGTAAACGGCAACTGGGTTCAGACAGACAACGTGGAAGGTCCGTTTGTAATTCATAGCATGGAGCTTGGAGATGATTGGGATTTATGTTTGGCACTTTCTAAGGGTGACGGCGTAGAATACACTATTACCTGGGAAGTTTATACCGGCGGCAGCAAGGAAATCATCGTTCCTTCCGAACCGATAATTGATCCAACGACTGACACAATCGAAGGTAACGTAGCTTACAAGGGCTCCCTTACTTTCGCAGATTCCGGTTGGTGGACACAGAAGGATCTCTTCTTAGCTGATTTAATCGGTGATTTAGACCCTGCAACCGTTAAGGGCATCAAGTTCACAAGTGATACAACATTTTTCCTTGGTTTCACGGATATTGTAACAGGTGACTGGTGGCAGAAGGATTCTACTTCTTTCGTAGCAAAGACCATTGACTTCAACAAAGAAGAAGGCCAGCCGGTTGTTTGCTTATATCTTTCCAAGGGTGATGGCGTAGAATACACCATTAACTGGGAAGTGTATACAGATGGTGAAGCAGCAACTCCGGAAACTCCTGTAGTTGAGGAGCCAGCTGACGCTGTAACAGGTAAGTTTAACGGCGAATATGTAGGTGACTACAGCGCACATCACATTCCTGCTTCTGACTTTGCGGGCATGGATAACGGTGCAACTGTAAAGCTTACTATTGCATTGGTTCCTGGTAATGACTGGGGTAACCTCACACCTATTGCTTACGTAGACGGATGGCCAAAGCTTACCGATGCAAAGTTCTATGCAGAAGGCGCAGCACCTGCATTCAATGACTGGGGCTTCTTAAACATCGACGGTAATACAGGCACTGAGCTTACATTCGAGTTTTCTGCAGAAGCAATAAAGGATCTTACAGCAAACGGCTTAGGTCTTCAGGTTAAGGCAGTTGTAGTTTATGACTACACAATTACAGCAAAGTAGATTAGAATTTAAGGAGGACAAACACAATGAGATTAAGAAAAGTAATGGCTGTAGTTCTTGCAGCTGCATTAACTTGCTCCATGGCAGCTTGTGGCAACAATGCCAAGAGCCCAACTCCAACCGATGCACCTGTAAGCGGTGATGAGAACAAACCATCCGTTCCATCCGTCGCAAGCGGAAAGAACGAAGAAATCTCCATCGGTACCTGGTGGTACCAGTACTATGACAGCAGCAATGAAAGCATGGATGTATCTCCTGACTGGGTAAATGCTCAGGAGGCACCGGGTGATAGCGAAGAAACAAAGAAGACAAAGGAACTTAACCGTCAGATTGCACAGTATAAGTGGGATAACGTTAAGAGGATTGAGGAGAAGTACGACGTTACTTTCTACTGGGAGAACTTAACCTATGAAGGTACGAAGGACTCCATCAATACTTCCATCTTAGCAGGTGCTCCTGACTGTGACGTTTACCTTACCGATGCCGGTATGGCGATTCCTGCACAGGTGAATGGTCTCGCTCTTGACCTTAGAACCATTCTTCCTGCAGACCACGATATCTTTACCACACAGAAGATTGCAACTTACTTTGACCTTGGCGACGGTAAGGCTTGTATCTTCTCCCCTGTAAAGGCAGAAAACGTTGTTGCTGCTACTTATCCATTAGCATTCAATAAGCAGATGTTGGAAGACAATAACCTGGAAGACCCACGCGATCTGTGGGATCGTGGCGAATGGACCTGGGATAAGTTCATTGAATACTGTCAGGTACTGACACAGGATACTGACGGGGATGGTCAGATGGATCAGTACGGTTACTGTGGTTACATTGGTGAAACATTTGAGCAGTTAATGATGTCCAACGGCGCAAGCATTGCCCAGGGTAAGACAGAAACGTTATCCAGCCCTGAAGTTGCTCAGGTTCTTCAGATGGTTTACGATATGTATAACACCTATAATGTATGCTATCCATATGACTTAGCAGAAGGTGCTTCTCCATGGGATACCATGAGAGCTCAGTACCGTGAAGGTAACATTGCTTTCTTCCCAATTGCTGTATGGATTCAGAATGCAAACGGTGACTACTCTATCACCACTCCTGAAAAGAACTTAACATGGGATACCGTATATGTTCGCTGGCCGGTTGGCCCATCCGGTAACAAGGATACTAACCCTGGTGAAAACTTACTTCCAACCGGTGATTTCATTATCCCTGCAGGCGTTCAGGAGCCGGAAAAGGTATTCAACGTAATGTACGATTTCTGGAACTTTGCCGGCGATATCGAAACTACTGTCAAGTATCGTGATGACAAGGCAGCTCTGAACTGGTGGTACAGCGAAAATGCAAGCGATCCTCAGTTACAGGAAGAGAATTTCGCAGTAATGTATGAATGTGGTTCCAGGACGATGTCTGACCTTTGGAATTCCATGGATATCGGCTACGACTTCAACTCCCTGATTGCCGGTACGGTAACTCCTGCTCAGTTCCAGGAAACTTACAAGCAGCAGGTACAGGATGCTCTTGATAACTACTTTGGCGAATAATCGTGTTACTGTGCACAGAAATATTTATACTTTTTTGAAATGAGGACGTAACAATGAGCGAAATTAAGATGATTGCTCCTGCTTTAGCGAAAATGCCATGGCAGGAGAAACCGGCAGGTTTAAAGAATGCACCGGTATGGAGATATACAGAAAATCCGATTATCGGAAGAAATCCAGTAGAAGGTGTTGCACGTATTTTCAACAGTGCAGTTATGCCTTATGGGGATGAATTCATCGGTGTGTTCCGTGGTGAGCAGACAGACGGTGTTTCCCATATTTATCTTGGTCACAGTAAGGATGCCATCCACTGGGAGTTTGAGCCAAACAAGATTCAGTTTGTAGATGAAGAAGGAAATCCATTCCAGCCAATCTATGCATACGATCCAAGACTCGTTAAAATCGAGGATACATACTATATTATGTGGTGCCAGGACTTCTATGGTGCTGCTATCGGTCTGGCAAAGACAACAGATTTCAAGACCTTTACCCGTCTGGAAAATCCGTTCCTGCCATTCAACCGTAATGCAGTACTTTTCCCGCGTAAGATTAATGGCAACTATGTAATGTTAAGCAGACCTTCCGATTCGGGTCACACTCCGTTCGGCGACATTTTCTTAAGCGAAAGCCCGGATCTTAAGTACTGGGGCAAGCACAGACATGTCATGGGACGCAGCAGCGAATGGTGGGAGTCCTTAAAGATTGGTGGCGGTGCAGCCCCGATTGAGACTTCCGAGGGCTGGTTAATGTTCTACCATGGAGTCAGCGGAACCTGTAACGGTTATGTTTACTCCATCGGTGGTGCTATTCTGGATTTAAATGATCCGTCCAAGGTACTGTATCGTTGTGATACCTTCCTTCTCACGCCGGAAGAGTGGTATGAAGAGAGAGGCTTCGTTCCAAACGTATGCTTCCCATGTGCAACTCTTCACGACCCTGAGACAGGTAGAATTGCCATCTACTATGGTGCTGCCGACAGCTATGTCGGTCTTGCCTTCTGTCAGTTTGACGAAATTGTGGCTTACATCAAGGAGCACAGCGTAACAAGATGGGACGATACTGATTTGGGTAGGAGATAATCGGACTACAATTACCCATAAAAGGCCGCGGGGCGGGTGGTTACGCCTGCTCCGCGGTTTTTTGAATAAAATGAGGAGCTTTATGAGAAAACTATCCGCGAATGAATTAGTAAAAGAAATGAAGCTTGGCTGGAATCTGGGAGATACCATGGATTCCGTGAATGATACGATTGAGAAAGCGTCGGCACCGGAGGCGTGGGAAACGGCCTGGAGAAATCCGGTGACTACAGAAAAATTGATAGAGAAAATAATAGACGAGGGCTTTCAGGTGATTCGTTATCCGGTCAGCTGGAAAAATCACATGGGAGAAGCCCCCGAGTATCAAATAGATGAGACATGGATGAACCGTGTGCAGGAGCTGGTGGACTGGGCATATAAAAGAGGAGCGTTTGTGATTTTAAATATTCACCATGAAGACTGGCACGATCCGTATTATGAAAATCTGGATGCGGCGGCAATCAAGCTTCGTACCGTGTGGAAGCAGATTGCAAAGCGGTTTGAAGATTACGGGGAACGATTGATTTTTGAAGGTATGAATGAGCCGAGAAAGCGCGGCACAGAGTTAGAGTGGAACGGCGGTGACCAGGAAGGCTGGGACGTGGTAAATGCTTTAAATAAGGTTTTTGTTGATACGATACGCACCTCCGGCGGAAATAATCCGTACCGCTGCCTGATGCTGCCGGGCTATGCGGCCAATTGCAGTGTAGGAATCAGACATCTTGACATACCGGAGGGAGATGACAAGCTGATTGTCTCCGTACATGCCTATGAACCTTATGATTTTGCCCTGGACCCAAAGGGAAGAGGGCTCTGGAATCATGACACGAAAGAGATTGACCGGTTGATGGTGGATTTAAAGACTTTGTTTCTTGACAAAGGAATTCCGGCAGTCATCGGGGAGTTTGGTGCAGTATGTAAACCGGTGGAAGGGAACGAAGCCTCCCGAATCGAATGGGTAGAGTATTTTTTAGCGAAGGCAGGGGAAATCGGTGTTCCTTGTCTCTGGTGGGATAACGGAAACTTTACAACGAAAGGAGAGCCGTTCGGACTGATAGACAGGACGACACTGAAGTGGCGGTATCCTCTGGTTACGGAGGCATTAAAGAAAGGAAGAAAAGCATATGAGACAGCTGGTAAATTTTGAGGACGGAATTGCATTTCACGGTAATACAGAACGAATCGCAAAGGTGTTAAAGAAAGCAGAAAACGGAAATCCGGTTACGTTAGCGTATCTTGGAGGTTCCATAACCCAGGGCTCCTTAGCTTCCACACCGGAGACCTGCTATGCAGCGCTGGTAACAAAATGGTGGAGAGAACAGTATCCACAGACAGAGTTTACTTACATAAACGGCGGTATCGGCGGTACTACCTCCCAGTTTGGTGCAGCCCGCGTGGACAGTGATATTTTAGCCTACGAACCGGATTTCGTGGTGATTGAATTCAGTGTGAATGATGACAACAATTTATTTTTCCGGGAGACGTATGAAGGCCTTGTCCGCAAGGTATATAGCTCTAAGACGGCTCCGGCAGTGCTTCTGGTGCACAATGTTTTTTATGAAGACGGGAGAAATGCTCAGGACCAGCATGAAACGGTGGGGCGTTATTACAACATTCCCTGCGTCAGCATGAAAACCTCTGTCTATCAGGCAATTGCCCATGGAAAAATCGCGGTGCGTGATGTAACGCCGGATGACCTTCATCCAAACGATGCCGGTCACGCGTTGCTATCCAGCCTGATTACACATTTTTTAGAGAAGGTGCAGAAGGAAAGCGCGGCTTCGGTTGTGGATACAACCCGCAGGCAGGAGGAGCTTCCGGCGCCGATAACTGCCAATGCATATCAGAATTCCGTGCGGTATCAGGTGTACAATTCCACGCCGGAGCTTGCGGGCTTTGTGGCAGATACCGAGGAGCAGCATCACATCACGGATATCTTCAAGCGCGGCTTTATCGGCAAAAAGAAGGGAGATTCCATCCGGTTTGAAATAGAAGGCACCGGTATTGCAGTGCAGTACCGCAAGTCTGTGAAGCATCCGGCCTGTGTGGCAAAGGTTGTCATAGACGGTGAGGAAGCAAAGGCGCTTGTTCTTGATGGAAATTTTGACGAAACCTGGGGCGACTGTCTGTACATTACCACAGCAGCCAGACAGATTGAAAATAAAAAACACTGTGTGGAAATCACGATTACGGAGGGCGATGAGTCCATGGTTCCGTTTTATCTGGTATCCGTCATTGGTTCTAAGTAACCATGTGACTACCGATTTTTTGGAGGAAATGTAATGGATAATGTATATTTTGTAGCTCCGGATCACGAGAAATTGCAGTACATGGGACGGATTGATTTTTCCAAGGACGGCGGTCCGGAATTTGTGTTTCCCTGTACTTATGTAAAAATCAAATTCAAAGGTACTTCTATCCGGGTGACCTTAACCAATACGAAAAACTGCTGGGACAACTATATGGGTGTTATCCTGGACGGAGAGCAGACAAAGTTTAAGCTTGCCGACTGGGGAAAAAAAGAATATATTCTCGGGGAAAATTTAGCGGATACCGAACATGAGCTGATGCTGTTCAAACGTCAGGATTCCTGCCACACCGTTCAGTTTCACGGCTTTATTCTGAATGAGGGGGCAGAAGTGCTAGAACTTCCGCCGTTACCGGAACGTCGCATTGAGGTTTACGGAGATTCCGTTTCTGCCGGTGAGGTCAGTGAGGCAGTGGGCTATGAGGGCCAGCCGGACCCGAAGACCAACGGAGAACTGTCTAACAGCTATTATTCCTACTCCTGGACACTGGCAAGAAAACTGGATGCCCAGCTTCACGATATTGCCCAGGGAGGTATCTGCCTGTTAGATGATGCGGGCTGGTTTGCCGGTCCGACGGCATGTAAGGGAATGTTTTCCATGTATGATAAAATTGAATATCATCCGGATCTGGGAGTACAGAAGCGCTGGGATTTCAGTAAGTATAGACCGGATGTAGTTATTGTGGCGATTGGTCAGAACGACAAGGACCCGTATGACTATATGAAGGCGGATTATCATTCGGAGCAGTCACTGTACTGGCGCCTGGCATACAAGGACTTTATCGGTAAGCTGCGTAAGCGTTATCCGGATGCTCATATGATTCTGTCCACCACCATATTAAATCATGAAGCTGTCTGGGATGAGGCCATTGATGAGGTTTGCAGACAGCTAAATGCAGCAGGGGATACCAAAGTGCATCATTTCCTGTACAGCAACAACGGATGCGGAACTCATGGACATATCCGTATTTCCGAGGCGGAAAAGATGGCAGACGAAATGGCGGAATACATAAAAAGTCTTTCTGTTTTTCGATAGTATAATGTGGTATACTGATAAAAAGATGGAAAGAAGGAGGTAACATAGCTTTGAAAAAGAAACTACTAATATTAACAATATGCGGAATATTGGCGGTAGCGGGGTTATGCGGCTGTCAGTCTGTGCAGCAGAACCATGGAAATACGGTGGAGCCGGCAGCTACAACTGAACCTACGGCAACACCGGAGCCAACAGCAACGCCTACGCCTGAATTAACCATTGCAGATATTTCTTCCATGGATTTGGTAGCAGATATGAAAATCGGATGGAACCTTGGCAACACACTGGATGCCAGAGGAGGTACAGGGATTATGTCGGAAACTGCCTGGGGTAATCCAAAAACCAAGCAGGAAATGATTGATAAAATTCTGGATGCCGGTTTTAATGTCATCCGTATTCCGGTGACCTGGGACGGTCATTTTGGCGCGGCACCGGAGTATACCATTCATGACATCTGGCTGAAGCGTGTCAAAGAAGTCGTAGACTATGCTTATAATAAAGGTGCCTATGTCATCTTAAATACGCATCATGAAGAATGGTATCTGCCAACCGAAGAAAATAAGGTGGCAAACGGTGAGCAGCTGGCTGCGCTGTGGGGTCAGATTGCGGAATATTTTAAAGACTATGATGAGCATTTAATTTTTGAAGGCTTAAACGAGCCGAGACTTCGCGGTACGGCAAAGGAATGGTCCGGTGATGCCAAGGCAAGCGAAGTTATCAACTATTGGGAGCAGATATTTGTCGATACGGTTCGTGCCACCGGCGGCAATAACAGCCTGCGCCACTTAATGATTACCGGCTATGCAGCCTCTTCCTCCAGAGATAATCTGGCGAAAATGGTGCTGCCGGAGGATGAGAAGCTGATTGTCTCTGTGCATGCGTATACGCCGTATAATTTTGCGTTGAATGCCAAGGGAACCTCTACCTGGGATGCGGAAAAGGACAACCGTGATATAGATTCTCTGATGAAAACGATTGACGATTTGTTTATCAGCAAGGGAATTCCTGTGATTATCGGAGAGTTCGGCGCCATGAATAAGGAGAACGAAGAAGAGCGCATCGAATGGGCAACCTATTATCTGACCAAGGCAAAGGAAATCGGTGTGCCTTGTGTCTGGTGGGACAACAATGTATTTACCGGCGACGGAGAAAAATTTGGCATTTTGGACCGCAGAAAGCTGGAATTTCCGTATGCAGAACTGTTAGAGGCTATGATGAAGGTGGCAAATCCGGGGCAATGATTCAATGACTGGAGAAAATCTATGACCTGTAAACGAAAACGATAGGACGAAGGGAGATTAATTGTATGAATTATGGTTACTTTGATGAGGAAAAGAAAGAGTATGTCATCACCAGACCGGACACCCCGGCACCTTGGGCAAACTACTTAGGTTCCCCGGCTTACGGCGCTATTATTTCCAACAACGCCGGCGGCTACAGCTTCGTAAAGAGCGGTGCAAACGGAAGAATACTCCGTTACCACTTCAACAGCGACGACACTCCGGGCCGTTACGTTTATCTGCGTGACGACGAGAGCGGCGATTTCTGGTCCGCATCCTGGCAGCCTGTGGCAAAGCCTTTAGAGGTTTACAAGAGCGAATGTCACCACGGTACCGCTTACACGAACATGATGGCTGATTACTCCGGTATCCATTCCGAAGTATTGTACTACGTTCCGCTCGGCAAGACCTATGAGGTCTGGAGGACAAAGCTTACCAATACCTCCGACAAGGTTCGTAAGATTTCCGCCTTCGGTTTTGCTGAGTTCACAAACGACAGCAACTACAACCAGGATCAGGTAAATCTTCAGTACACACAGTTCATTACCAGAACCTATTTCAAGAATAACAACATGATTGTTCAGACCATCAATGAAAACTGTGGAAAGAACGAAGAGGGCTCCAACTGGAGAGAGCGTTTCTTCGGCCTGGCAGGTGCTCCGGTTACCTCTTACAACGGTGACAAGGAAGCGTTCCTTGGCCGCTACCACTCTTACGGTAACCCGGCAGCCGTAGAAAACGGCAGGTGCAACAATGTATTAAACTACAACTTAAACGGTTGTGGTGCATTACATACTGCATTGGAATTACAACCGGGTGAAACAAAGGAAGTTGCTTTCCTCCTCGGTCAGACCACTCCTGCTCTTGCAAAGCAGATTGTAGACAGCTATCAGGATACTTCCATTGTGGATAAGGAAGTAGCGGAATTAAAAACCTACTGGCATGCAAAGCTTTTAAACTTCCAGGTAAACACTCCGGATCCTGCATTTAACAGCATGGTAAATACATGGAATGCATATCAGTGCTTCATCACCTTTACCTGGTCCAGAGCTGCATCCTTCATTTATTGCGGCGAGCGTAACGGTTACGGTTATCGTGATACCGTTCAGGACATTCAGGGTATTATCCATCTGGATCCTGAGATGGCAAAGAAGCAGATTGTATTCATGCTTTCCGCTCAGGTAGATAATGGCGGCGGACTTCCGCTTGTCTTATTTGATTTCGTTCCGGGAGACTCCGGCACACCGGATGATCCGGAATGGGTAAAGATGACCGGACATCCTGCATATCGTGCAGACGATGCACTCTGGCTCTTCCCGACTGTTTGGAAGTATGTTTCCGAGTCCGGTGACAAGAGCTTCATCAACGAAGTAATTCCGTACGCAAATCATGGCGATCAGGGTACCGTTTATGACCACTTAAAGAGAGCTATCCGGTTCTCCATGGAGCGTCTCGGTGACCACAAGATGCCTGCAGGCTTACACGCAGACTGGAACGACTGCTTACGCCTTGGTAAAAAGGGTGAGTCCACCTTCGTTGCCATGCAGCTGTACTACGCATTTACCGTATTAAAACGCTTCGCAGAGGACCTTGGCGATACCGAATACCTTGCTTACCTCGAAAAAACGCAGAAGGAACTCGGCGAAACCATCCAGAAGGAATGCTGGGAAGACGACCGCTATGTCCGCGGTATCAAGGAAGACGGTCAGGTAATCGGCTCCAAGAAGGATCCGGAAGCCAGCATGTGGTTAAACCCACAGTCCTGGGCAGTCATCAGCGGTCTTGCCACAAAGGAGCAGGCAGAGAAGGCGCTGGAATCCGTTCATCGCGAATTAAACACCCCTTACGGTGTCCGCGTTATGGCTCCGTCTTATGTGGACCATGCCTTTGACGGTGCCCTTGCTCTGTTATTTAACCCATCCACCAAGGAAAACGGCGGTATCTTCTCCCAGCCGCAGGGTTGGATTATCCTTGCAGAGTCCTTAATGGGTCACGGCAACCGCGCTTTTGAGTATTTCACCGAAAGCTCCCCTGCTTCCCAGAACGACAATGCAGACGTAAGAAAACTGGAGCCGTATGTACACGGTCAGTTCACGGAAAGTACCGACTCTCCGTTTGAGGGACGTTCCCACGTTCACTGGCTCACCGGTACTGCATCCACCTGTATGGTAGGCTGCGTGGAGGGTATCTGCGGTATGCGTCCGGATCTGGACGGTTTATGGGTATGCCCGGCGATTCCGTCCGACTGGAAGGAAATGACCATGGATAAGGTATTCCGTGGCAAGAAGCTTCACATTACCGTAAAGAATCCAAACGGCGCCGAAAGCGGCTTCAGGGAGTTCTATGTAAACGGTATACAGCTTGATACGCCTTACGTTGCCGAAAAGGATATGAAGGAAGAAAATGAAGTTGTATTGGTAATGTAATACACAACCATACCGCCGATGCATCGGCGAATTTAAAAGAAGGAGGGGCATATCAGTCTTGGCCTCTCCTTCTTAATTTTAATCATATTTAATGACAAATATAGCTTTCGCCGGGTCCCAGATAGGATGGCAGCAGCGCGCTTCCCTCCGGCCAGAGGACAATCTTTTCCAGAACAATGGCAGGGCTCATACCGTAGAAGCGCAGCCGGTTTCTGCCTTTTTCGCAGACCACTTTGCTTTCTGTGATTTTTACATTGTCATATGCCTCTTTTGACCACTGCGGACTAAGAAAAAACTGTTTTGTCTCATCCTGCACGGTATTTACCAGCTGTACGTCTCCTTCGTTTACGGAAAAACCGATGTACTGTTTTCTTTCATAAACCACCGGTGTTGTTGCCGCCATGTGGAACTGAATGTGGTATGTTCCTTCAGATTCAGTGACAAACTCGTATTCCACGTACGGTCTGTTCTCCTTCTCATAAAAGTCGGCTGTGACCGGAAATACCTTGATGGCGCTTCCCAGTCGCCCATAAGGTTCCAGTACGGCAAACCCTCCTTCCGCCACCTCTGTTTTTCGCATGAAATGCTTTGCATACATGGAGATATAGCCGTCCCGCTCCAAAAAGGCGCCGGGTTCATAAGATAACTGCGGATTGTCTGCTTCCAGACGGATGAGAGCGGCTCCGCTTCCTTCCTGTACCTTCTCATTAATAACGCGGAACGTTCCGCTTACCCGGCCTTCAAATTTGCTTCTGTCGATGGTTACGATAACCCGCTCGTTTTCCGATACCACTCCCGACACACTGGAAAACGAAATCCAGTTGCAGTCTGTCTCAATGCGATAAGAAATCGGCATCTTACTTCCGCATGCGATATCAAATTCTATCCGGGAAACATCCGGACGCAGGGCATCCGTCCATACCTGTGGTCTGCCGCTCCAGCAAAATCCGGTGGTGTACTCCGTATCCTGTACTCTGGAGACAATCATTCTTGGCTGATTAGCCGGATACACATAGGTTCTTAACGGAAGCTTATTATCTTCCTCATTCCAATTGGTAAATCCGATATGCTCTGACAGTCCGAATCCGTCAAAGAGTCCCTGCTCCACCTGATGATATTCCTTCACAAGCAGTTCATCCAACAGCACACATGCATGAATCTGTTCCGCCAGCCGGTTGGCAATGACGCGGTTCTGCTTTGCGTACAGCTGATTCCGCCCGGCCAAAATCCACATTTTCATCAGGTTTGCTGTTCCACAGGCCGGATAATACAGGAGGGACACAAAGGCACCCAGCTGCTCCTTCGGACATTGCTTCTTTAATCTTTCGCAGGTGGTGAGAATATATTCCGAAATTTGCAGCACTTCCTCTGCCTCCCCGAAATGAGTCGGATGATACACATGCTCGTTCATGGTTTCGTGCTTTCTGCGTGCCAACAGCTTTGTGTAATCTTCCATTACCTGACGCATTTCTTCCAGTTCACTTTCACCAAAAACATCCTGAAAATTCTGCCGAAGCCAACGGGCTGTATACTCTGTGGTAACTGCGGCATCCTGCCCGCCCCACTTTTCAATGTCATAAGCAAGGTCAAGAAAATACGATAAGCCGAATTCCTGAGAACCGATATCGCCAATGTTGGTTACCCAGATTTCCCTGACTCCATACTCATAGGCGGCAGTCATCTGCTCCCATACCTTCGGCAGATAGGTTGAACCAATCCATTGATAAGCATGTGCACCGCCGTGCATATCCATGTGATAATACATCCCGTATCCGCCCGGATGATTCCGCATGTTTTCGGCAGGCAGGGTTCTCGTCGAACCGTGATTATTATCGCTGAGCATCAGGGTGACGCCTGCAAGCTCCGGGTCATCCATCAGACCGGGAGTCGTTTCATTTCCGTAAAAGAATTCCTCCACCTCCGTGAAGAGTACAATCTGTCTGGGCACCTTGCTTACATCCGGATGAATGGTTTCACGAATTAACTCATTTTGTGCTTTCAGCACCGTTCGAAGCAGCTGAATGTTTTCTTCCAGTGTTGCATGCTGCATAATGGCGGTATCGTTTTCTCCGCGCATTCCCATGGTGATGACGTTTTCAAACGGCTTGTTCCGCAAAAGACCGTCTCGCCAGAATCGTGTAATTCCTTCCGGATTTGCAGTAAAATCCCATGCGTCTCCGTAGACGGAATCCTTTCCCCGGAGCATGCCATATTCCTGACCGCTGCGCATACAGGGTTCGTGATGCGAGGTACTCATTACCACGCCATATTCATCTGCGAGGGCAGCGCTCAAGAGTCCCGGGCCGTCCAGACTAAAGTTGGAGTTCCACATCGCCGGCCACAGATAATTCCCCTTCAGACGCAACAGCAATTCAAAGATTCTTTCGTAGCAGTTCGCGTTGATTCCGCCAAAGTGTTTTACTGCCCAGCCTCCAAAGGCCGGCCATTCATCATTGATGAAGAATCCCCTGTACTTTACGGACGGTTCCTTCGAAATGAGCCGGCAGGTTTCATCCAGTATCACGTTCTCTTTGTGCGCCGGCAGGACATGATTCCAGTTCACAAGCGGGGAAACACCCAGAAGTTCCGATAAATGATATAATCCGTAAATCGTACCGCGTTTGTCGCTTCCGGCAATGAGGAGTGCCTGTTCGATTTCCGGAGTCGGATGCTTGATGATTTCAAAGAGATAACATTCCCATTTTCCCCGGACAGGAGTCAAGTCCAGCCTCCCCTGTGCTTCGAGCTCCCGTAACAGTTCACTTTTCCCGATGGTTCCGTAGATGACGGCATTTTTTGCTTTCTGACCGGCCTGACAGATTTCCGGCCGGCATCCTGTTACCAGAAAGATATCGTGCTTTACCTGTTCCGCCACTTTTTTTACTCCGGAAAAAGCCTGTTCTTCTTCGTAAAATGCAAGTCCCTTACCAATGATTACTTTACTCATGTATTCTCCTCCGATGGATTTATTTCTGCTATTTTTCCCTTCGATATTCCGACGGCGTCAGTCCTGTTCTTTTTTTGAAGCATCGCATGAAGCAAGTGTCGTTTTCGTATCCGCAAAGAAAGGCAATTTCTTTGACGGAAAGGTTACTGTTTTGCAAAAAGCTCTTTCCGCTTGCGATTTTGGCTGTCAGCAGGTCGTCATAGCAGCTGACGCCGAAATAGGTACTGTATAAGGACTGAAAATAGGAAAGACTTAGGTTGACGGAATCCGCCAGTTCGCGGACGGTGCTGTATTTGCGCGGCGTGCTGTAGATTTCCGAACGCAGAGCTGTCAGCTCTTCCCGGTGTTTTAAGTCGTATTCCATCGCGTGGAATTCTCTTTGATTTTCCGATAACTTTTGAAACAATAATTGCAGAAGAAGACCGGCATTTGATTCCTTAAGGGGAGAAGCAGAAATCTGCTCTCTGCTGATGAAACGGAGAATGCTTTCAATCTCTTCGATATTTTGAAGATAAAAAGGAGTATCGACCGGCAGGGAAAGCTCGGAAAAGACGGAATCACCGCAGCTGTCAAAATGCAGAAAGTGGTTTATGTAGGTTTCGGAGCAGGCGCAGTAATGCTGCGGTGTTCTTTTTTTGTAGATGATACAGCTGTTGGGAAAGACGTGGATTTTTTCTTCGTTTTTGTATACCAGAGCTTCTGTTTTGTAGATTAGAAGCAGATTGTCTCCGGAACCTTCCGGTCGGTTGATGATGAAATTTTTGTCATGCTTTAGGTCTAACCCAATCATATGAAGCTTCATTTGCTGCTCCTTTCGTTCATCAGACGATTTGTAAGTATAAGAATAGGATATGTTATTGCATCCGGAATGTCAACGGATATAATAAAAATATATAGTATACTGTGTTGCTTTACGCAAACGAAAGGAGAAGGTTATGTCAGAGAAAAAGGTTACAATGTTAGTCAATGCAAAGGATGTCATCGGCCATATTCATCCGGAAATCTACGGACATTTTTCGGAACATCTCGGAAGATGTATTTATGGGGGAATTTTTGTTGGCGAGCATTCGGAAATTCCGAATGTGGGCGGAATCCGCAAGGATATTATTGATGCCTTTCGAAACATCAAGCTTCCTGTCTTACGTTGGCCGGGCGGATGCTTTGCGGACGAATATCACTGGAAGGACGGCATCGGTCCGAAGTCGCAGCGGAAAGAAATTGTCAATACAAACTGGGGCGGTGTCACGGAAGACAATTCCTTCGGAACACATGAATTTTTAAAGCTCTGTGAGCTGGTCGGCTGTGAACCGTATATCAATGCAAATGTAGGCAGCGGCACCGTACAGGAAATGTCGGAATGGGTAGAATACATTACATCGGCAGCCTCCTCACCAATGACAAAGCTGCGTGCTGAAAACGGACGTAAGGAGCCTTGGAGGTTAAAATATCTCGGAGTCGGTAATGAAAACTGGGGCTGCGGCGGCAATATGCGTCCGGAAAAGTATGTGGACGAATACCGCAGATATCAGACGTACTGCAAGAATCATTCCGGTAATTCCCTGTACAAGATTGCCTGCGGACCGAACGCCTCCGATTTTGAATGGATGGAGAGTCTGATGAAGAATCTGAATCCGGGAATGGTAAAGGGAATCGATTTGCACTATTATACTGTCTACGACTGGGAAAAGAGAGGACATGCAACGGAATTTGATGAGGAAGCATATTATCATACACTGAAATCGGCGAATTATCTGGATACCCTGTTAACCAGACATACCGAGATTATGAACCGATACGACCCGAACAATGAAATCGGACTTGTGGTAGGTGAATGGGGCTGCTGGTATGAAGTGGAGCCGGGAACCAATCCGGGCTTCTTATATCAGCAGAATACCATGCGTGATGCGATTGTGGCAGGAATGGAGTTAAACACCTTTAACCGGCACAGCAAACGTGTTGTCATGGCAAATCTGGCACAGACAGTCAATGTGCTTCAGTCCCTGATTCTGACAGAGGGAGAGAAGATGGTCAAGACTCCGACGTATCATGTGTTTGACTTGTTTAAAGGACATCAGGGAGGAGATGCGGTTTACTGTTATGTGGACCAGTTCGACTCCTACGAAAATGTACCGCACGTTTCCTCTTCTGCTTCTGTAAAGGACGGAAAACTTACCATTACCCTGGCAAATACCTCTCTTACGGACGCAGTCAGTCTGGAAAGTGACATTGTCGGTGTCACGTTTTCAAAGGCCTCGGCAAGAATTCTGACCAATGAGGTACATGCATGCAATGATTTTGAACATCCGGAACGGGTAGCCATTCAGGATATGGCGGTGGAAACGGACGGCAGCCGCATCGGGCTTACGGTTCCTCCTTGTGCAGTAGTCTGCATTACTCTGGAGTAAGTGCGGCAACACGGATTAGTTCTGTCTGTGGAAGGGAGAAAGAAATGAATCAACCATTATTAAATGTAGATTTTCCTGATGTTGATATTATCCGGGTGGAAGATACCTATTATATGCTTGGTACATCGATGTACTTTATGCCGGGATGCGAAATTATCCGCTCTACAGACCTGGTTCACTGGGAACATGCGACCTATGTATACGACCGGCTGGACAGTACACCGGCACAGAGGCTGGAAGAAGGGAACATTTACAGCGCCGGTATGTGGGCGGCAAGCTTCCGGTACCACAATGGGACGTATTATATCTGCTTTGTTGCAAACGATACTCACAAGACCTATCTTTTTACGACCAAAGACCTGTACGGGACGTGGGAAAAGAAAGAAATCGAAGGGTTTTATCATGACAGCTCCCTGCTGTTTGATGATGACGGAAAGGTTTACATCGCTTATGGCAACCGGGAAATTTATGTGACAGAACTGAAGGAAGACCTTTCGGGTCCGAAGCCGGGCGGATTTCACAAAATGGTAGTCAAAGACGAGTGGAAGAATACTCTTGGCTTTGAAGGAACGCATTTTTATAAAATCAACGGTACTTATTACCTGTTTTTCATTCATTCCCTGCCGGGAAGGTGGTACAGAACAGAAGCCTGCTTTTTTTCGGACTCGCTAAACGGGGAATTTACCGGCGGAGATGTCTTTGCCGATGATAATGGATATCGGAATGCGGGAATTGCGCAGGGAGCCATCATCGACACTCCGGACGGAGACTGGTATGCCATCCTTTTTCAGGACAGGGGCGGCAGCGGAAGAATCCCGTATCTCATTCCGATGCACTGGGACGGCAAACAGCCGGTGATTGGAAACAACGGCAGACTGACAACAGAAGAACTGAGTGCTTATGGAAAACGTGATTTTAAACAGCTGGTAGGTAGTGATGACTTTAAGGTAATTTTTTCGAAGGACAGCTGCTTCGGATTTCACAGGCAGTGGCAGTTTAACCATGAGCCTACCATGGAGCTGATTACGAGAAACTTAAAAGACGGTACGTATTCGGTCACATCGGACAAATTGTGTACCGACCCGACACAGGCAAAAAATTCCCTGACACAGCGTATGTGTGAACCTTCCTGTGAGGCTGAGATTACAGTATATGGAGAGAAGCTGAAAAAGGGCGATTACGTCGGACTGACCGCCCTGCAATATCTGTACGGCTTTATCGGAATGCGGGCAGAGGAAAGCGGATACAGCATTGTTTTTATGGAAAAGCCTGACAAAGGAGAAGAAGATAAGGTAACCGTGCTAAAAACAATGACCGGGTCTGTGGCTAAATTCAAGATTCATGCAGAGTTCGCAGGCGTTTCGGATCAGGCAACCTTTTTTTATGATGCAGGCGACGGATACAAAGAGGTACCTGTCACAAAGAATCTGCCGTTTCTGCTGGAGCATTTCACCGGATATCGATTTGCGATAACTTATTTTGCAACCGAAGAAACCGGCGGTACGGCAACGTTTGGCGAATTCAATTATACTTACGATGGATGCGCATAAACCTGCCACATTTTTCACATAATACCGTCACAACAAATTATTTGTTAAGTGGAGGTAGAAGCGGAAAATGAAAGCAACAGGAATTGTACGTCGTATTGACGATTTAGGAAGAGTTGTAGTACCGAAGGAAATCAGAAGAACCCTGCGTATCCGTGAGGGTGACCCGCTGGAAATTTTTACGGACCGTGAGGGGGAAATCATTTTAAAGAAATATTCTCCCATCGGGGAGCTTGGCGCATTCGCAAAGCAGTATGCCGATTCGATGGCACAGACGACCGGTATGGTAGTGGCAATTGCGGACCGGGACCAGTTCATTGCAGTATCGGGAACAAGCAAGCGGGACCTGCTTGCAAAGGCGGTCAGCAAGGAGCTGGAGAGTCTGATGACCGAACGTGAGACGGTTGTGGCAAGCAAAGGGGAACGCACCTATATTTCCATCAGTCTGGATGAAGAGGATTATGAACAGCAGGTGATCGTGCCGATTATCAGTGAGGGTGATGTCATAGGAGCCGTTCTGATTCTGGCAAGAGATACAAAGCAGAAGCTCGGGGAACTGGAATTAAAGCTTGCAATGACAGCGGCATCTTTCCTTGGACGTCAGATGGAGAATTAAAAATACACAGGAGGGCGGAGCAGGTTTTCGGGAAGGTAACAGAGGAACTTTCCGAACTTCGGGAGGCAATAGGCCAGGGAAAGGACCGTGTGGACGAGGAATTTGGGGATTTGATGTTTTCCATGATTAATTTGTCCAGGTTTTTGGGGCTAAATGCAGAAAATTCCTTGACAAATGCTACTAATAAGTTTATAAATAGATGTGTAGGCATTGAGTTATTGGCCCGCGAGCGGGAAAAGAAACTTAGTCAGATGTCAGCAGAGGAGATAGATGCCCTCTGGCAGAGCATAAAATAATCGTCAGATTATGTATGAACTCTTTAACCACATACTTTTAGAGGAGGATGTTATCCATGAACAAGACAGAATTAGTTGCAGCAATTGCAGAAAGCGCAGAATTATCCAAGAAGGATTCTGAGAAGGCATTAAAGGCATTCATCGATGTTGTAACAGAAGAATTAAAGAAGGGCGAGAAGGTTCAGTTAGTAGGCTTCGGTACATTTGAAGTTTCCGAGAGACCAGCCAGAACCGGAAGAAATCCTCAGACAAAGGAAACCATTACAATCGCAGCTTCCAAGGCTCCTAAGTTCAAGGCTGGTAAGGCTTTAAAGGACGTTGTAAACGCTTAATTCTAATCAGAAATGAATGAATTCGAAAGACTGCAGAGGATTTCCTTTGCAGTCTTTCTTCGTTTGTGGAAGCGACATGAGAGCAAAATGAATGAGAAAGGAGAACATAGATGAGACTGGATAAATACTTAAAAGTATCCCGCTTGATTAAACGCAGAACCGTTGCAAACGAAGCCTGTGATGCGGGACGGGTAATGATTAATGATAAGCCGGCAAAGGCATCCGCAGAGGTGAAGGTCGGTGACATCATCGAAATCGGCTTCGGAAACAAGGCAGTGCGTGTGGAGGTTTTAGATATTCAGGACACGACAAAAAAAGACGAAGCGAAGGAACTGTTCCGCTATCTGTAGCAGAAATATTCAGTGAAGGAATGCACTGTCATGAAAATCCCTGTCATAAGTTCCGACCTGTCCGCATATTATCTAAAAACAGGATTGCTACGGCGCAGAGGACGGGACATAAGGATGGAGGAAAAGCAGCTTGCAGGAAGCCATAAAATAGAAATACAGGGAAGAAAGCAGAGCCGGTTTACCGGAATCAAAGAGGTAATTTCCTTTGATGCGAAGGAGGTTGTGCTTGATACGGTCATGGGAGCATTAATCATCCGGGGCGAGGAGCTGTTCATAAAACGCCTCACCGTAGAAAAGGGTGAGGTGGACTTAGACGGGCGAATCGATAGTCTGCTCTATTCCGAAAAAGCGGGAAAAGCGGGACAGGAGTCGCTTTTTGCGCGTCTGTTTCGATAGGTGGCGGCATGAATACAACCATTGTGCCGGAGGTACAGTTTTTTCTTTCGTCGATTGTATTCGGTGCCCTGCTTTGTGTGTGCTACGACCAGCTCAGAGTGCTGCGGGCTTTGGTAAAGCATTCTGTCGCTGTGACGGATGCAGAGGATATCCTGTTTTTCCTGACAGCGGGGCTTGGCTTTTTCGGCCTTTTGTACATACGGAATGAGGGGAGCATGCGATGGTTTGCATTTTTTGGCTGTGCGCTTGGAGTGATACTTTATTTGCAGACACTTGGACCTCTGCTCAGACTGGCAGAAATTTCGCTTCTTAGGCTTCTGTTTTTTCCGGCAACTGCTCTTTACCGGAAGCTTGCGTCATTTGGAAGAAAGAAGAGGTTGCAAAAACAGGAGAAACGGACTAAAATAAAAGCACAGAAGGCGGAAAAACGCAAGGAAAAACAGAAAGTATCGGGTGACAAAAAGCATGAGCCGAAAAAGGCAAAAAAGAAAAAGCGGACTTAAAATCATCGCAATCGCGGTGTTGATTTTGTGCGCGGTCGTTACCTACAGCCGTGTGGCGCTGGAGGAGGAAAGGCGGGCACTGGAAAAGCAGTATGCAGAGCTTAGCGAGCAGCTGCTGAAGGAGCAGGAGCGGGCAGAGCTTCTTCTGGAGCGGGAAAGATATATGCAGACACTTCGCTATATTGAAGAAACTGCAAGAGAAAAGTTGGGACTGGTCTATGAAGACGAAATTATTTTCCGACCGGAGGAAGAGGAAAAGTAGCAGACATTCTTGTAAGAGTCACGGTAGTGATTTACAGGAATGTCTTTTTTTGCGGAAAGAAGAGGATGAGTTTTTTTAAAGAGAGAGCCAAATCCGACAAATATTTTGAGACTTGTCCTTTATAATACACTATTGCATCGATAGAAAAGCAAAAAGGGCAGGCAGGAGATGTGGACATGAACACGAAGTTGGAACGGTGGAGAATGAGGGGCGGAGAAAGCGGAAAGCATGCCGGGATGCCGGATGGCGCATTCTGTGAGGTGAAAGAATGGACGGATCGGGCAGCTGCCTCCTATCAGGAGCTTGCTCGTATTTTTTCTGCCTACGTCACGAAAAAAGAAGCCTTTACGCTGCAGGATAAGCAGCGTATTTTTGAACATGTTTCCGAACAGCTGTGCAGAGGATGTATGAAACGCAGCTATTGCTGGGAGAGAAATTCGGATGTAAGCTGTGAAGCCTTCCGTACGGTGATGACGGACCTGCGTGGCAGCAGAATTGATCTGGAAGGGCTTCCGGAGTTTTTTCGGAACAACTGTATCTGCCCGCAGGAGCTGCTGGAGGAATTAAACTTTGGTATTTCCGTGGAGCATATGCGTCTTGCGGCGTTTAATCAGATGATGGAGGGCAGGGAAGCCCTTGTACAGCAGCTGAAAGAAACAGCAAATTACATAACGAATCTTCCGGGACAGCTGAGGAAGGAAATCTCGCTCGGGAATGAGGTAAAAAAGGAATTGAGAAGAGAACTCCGGAGGTATCATGTGAAGCTGTGCGATTTGCAGCTGCTGGAACGGCGAGGAAGAGGAAGACAGTTAAAAATGCGCCTAAAGTGTGATTCGGGACGAAGCGTATCGGTACGTCTTGTAGAAAGACTTCTTTCAGAGAAGTTTGAACGGGAGGTGCGCGAAATTAATCGTTGGGAACGCCTGATTTCCGAAGAGGAGCGGGAAATGATATTTGAAGAGCAGCCGGAGTACTTTACGATGACGGGAGTGGCAAGACTGGCAAAGCAGGACGAGGAAATTTCGGGAGATTCGTTTTCTTTTTTCTATCAGGAGGACGGAGAACTGGCGATGATTCTTTCGGACGGAATGGGAAGCGGGGAAGAGGCGGCAAAGGAAAGCGAAGCAGTTCTTACGATGTTAGAGCACCTGTTAGAGGCGGGGTTTGAGGAAGAAACCTCCGTACGTCTGCTGAATTCGGTGCTTGCACTGCGTGCGGAGCAGAACAGCTTTGCAACGCTGGATATGAGTATTCTGAATTTATATACCGGAATTTGTGAGTTTGTCAAAATCGGCGGGGCACCGACCTTTTTAAAACGGAAGGAATGGCTGGAATGCGTGGAGGCAGAAACACTGCCGATTGGTATGGTACAGAATGTGGATTATGATTCGCTGACCAAGAAGCTGTATGACGGGGATTACATTATTATGATGAGTGATGGCGTGACAGATGCGGTTCCCAAAGAGTATCGGGAGGAATTTTTAAAGAGAGTGATTGGGGAGGATACAGAGAAGAACCCGCAGGCAATTGCGGGAAAAATTTTGAGGGCAGCTCTGCAGTGCCAGAATTTTGAGCCAAGAGATGATATGACGGTACTTGTCTGCGGAGTCTTTAAGCGCGGAAAAAGTAACAGAGTCAAATCCTTGCCATTTTCGAAAGAAAGGGGTAGAATGAAGAAAGAATTATAGAAAAGGATGGCGTCATGTTAAGCAAGGTCCGATTATATTGTATGCAAAAGGAATTACTGCAGCAGGGAGACAGAGTGCTTCTCGGAATCTCGGGAGGTGCGGATTCGGTCTGCCTGCTTTTTGTGCTGCTTTCTCTTGCAAAGGAATGGAACCTGTCGCTTGTTCCGGTACATGTGCACCATCATCTGCGTGGGGAAGAAGCAGACCGCGACTTGAAATTTTGCGAGGAGCTTTGCCGCAGATACGGGCTTTCCCTGATGGAGGTTCATGCGGATGTAAAAGTGCTTGCAAGAGAGCATGGATGGTCTGTAGAGGAAGCGGGGAGAAATGCCAGATATGAGGCATTTTACCGGATTGCGGGAGAACTAAACTGCCAGAAAATTGCAGTGGCGCATCACCGGGACGACCAGGTGGAGACGGTTCTGTTTCAGATGTTTCGGGGAAGCAGACTTAGGGGGCTTTCCGGAATGGAAGCAAAAAACGGGATGTTGATCAGACCGCTGCTTTCGGTTTCCAGAGAGGAAATACAAGCTTATTTAAAGAGTATGGGAGAAAACTGGTGTACCGACAGTACAAATTTGACAGAGGACTATACAAGAAACCGCATCCGGCAGAGACTGCTTCCCTTAGCAGAAGAAATTTCACCGGGAGCAGGAAGACACATTGCAGAGACTGCAGAATATTTACAGCGTGTTGAGCGGTTTATCACAATGAGAGCAGATGAACTGTATGAGCAGGCAGTCACAAGACGGGAGGTTTGTGCAAAGAAGGAAGGAGAGACGCGAAAAACAGAGTTTGCCGTATCCGTTCCGCATATAAGGCAGGCGGATACTCTGCTTTCCGAGCAGGTACTTTACCGTGTCCTGTGCGAGGTGGCAGGACAAAAAAAGGACATTACCGCAGAGCATGTGGCAGACTGTCTTTCGCTGCTTGAACGTCAGACCGGACGCAGCTTAAGGCTGCCGCATGGTGTGACTGCTTTACGAAGCTATGACCGGTTGCTTATTTTTAAGGAAGGAGAGACAGAGGATTCATACTTTTATGTTCCGGTTACAGAGTTCCCCTGCGAACTGGAGCTGCCCTTTGACCGGGGAAAAATCACATTTTCTTTGGAAGAAACCGGAGAACACACAAAAAAATATATCGAAAAATGCGGCGGAATTCCAAAATGCACCTATACGAAATGGTTTGATTATGATAAAATAAATGACATCATTGCTTTAAGGATGCCAATGCCTTCCGATACGCTGGCTTTGTATGCCGACGGAAGAGGAAAAAGCCTGCATTCGGTTTTTAAGGATGCGAAGGTGCCGGGGACGGAACGAAACCGTACGGTTCTTCTGGCAGAGGGAAGCAGGGTGCTATGGATACCCGGTATCCGCGGCAGTGAGGCATATCATATAACGGAGCATACAAGGCGTATCCTGATCGTCACAATACATGGAGGAAAAGAAGATGGAAGATCATATTAAAGTACTGATTCCTGAAGAAGAGGTTGAAGCAAGAATCAAGGAAATAGCGGCTTTAATCAGCAAGGAATACGAAGGAGAATCGATTCGCTTAATCTGTATTTTAAAAGGAAGTGTATTTTTTACCTGTGCATTGGCAAAATATATTACGGTGCCTGTAACGCTGGACTTCATGTCTGTTTCGAGTTACGGAAACGAAACGGTAAGCTCCGGACGTGTGAAAATTTTAAAGGACCTGGATGAATCCATACAGGAGGAGAATGTCGTGATAGTTGAGGATATCATTGATTCCGGACGCACGCTTTCGTACCTGCTTAACATGATGCAGGCAAGGCATCCGAAGTCATTAAAGCTCTGTACGCTGCTTGACAAGCCGGACAGAAGAGAGATGGATGTCAAGGTGGACTATGTCGGCTTTCAGATTCCTGATTTGTTTGTTGTCGGCTATGGTCTTGATTATGCACAAAAGTATCGAAATCTTCCGTATGTCGGAGTGATTGAATAGTAAGGAGGAACTGTTTTGAAAAAGTCAATGAGAGGATATGGAATGGCAGTGACGATTATGCTGATTGTTCTGTTAGCGGTACTGCTGTCCAATTCCATAGCAGGCATAAGCAACAGCTATAGTTATCAGAGTTATCTGAAGGATCTGGAGTCGGGAACGATAAAAAAGATTTATATTTCGCAGAATGAAGAAGCACCTACCGGCAAGGTTTCCGTTACGTTTACGGACGGCAGCGAAAAAAGCTTTTATGTTGTAAATACAGAAACTGCATGGACGGCAGCGTTGAACGCCGGCTATGACCCGGTTGTACAGGATGTGACAAAGCCAAGCTGGCTGCTTTCACTGCTTCCGAATCTGCTTCTGATTGTCGTCATGGTAATTATGTTTAACATGATGAATGCCCAGGCAGGAGGCAGTAATGCGAAGCTGATGAATTTCGGAAAGAGCCGGGCAAGGCTCATTATGAATAATGACGGTACGGGAACCAAATTTAAAGAGGTTGCCGGTGTCGAGGAGGAAAAGGAAGAACTGTGGGAAATTGTGGATTTCTTAAAGAATCCGAAGAAGTATACCCAGCTCGGAGCAAAAATTCCGAAGGGCGTTATTCTGGTAGGACCTCCCGGAACCGGTAAGACACTGCTTGCCAAGGCGGTTGCCGGTGAGGCAGGGGTGCCGTTTTTCTCGATTTCCGGTTCGGACTTCTGCGAGATGTATGTCGGTGTCGGCGCTTCCCGTGTACGTGATTTGTTTGCGGACGCAAAGAAGCATGCACCGTGTATCGTTTTTATCGATGAAATTGATGCAGTAGCAAGACGCCGAGGCTCCGGCATGGGCGGCGGACATGACGAAAGGGAACAGACGCTCAACCAGATGCTGGTCGAAATGGATGGTTTTGACGTCAATGAAGGAATCATTGTTATGGCGGCAACAAACCGTGTCGATATTCTGGATCCGGCAATTTTACGTCCGGGACGTTTCGACCGTAAGGTTTACGTCAATCTGCCGGATACCAAGGGAAGAGAAGAAATTCTCGGTATCCATGCAAAAGGCAAACCGCTTGCGGAGGATGTCGATTTGAAGCGTATTGCACAGTCCACTTCGGGCTTTTCCGGAGCGGACTTAGAGAACCTGTTAAATGAGGCGGCGCTCGGTGCGGCAAAGGAAGACCGCGCTTATGTCAAAGAAGAAGACATTAAAAAGGCGCTGATCAAGGTCGGCATCGGTCTGGAAAAGAAGAGCCGTATTGTCAGTGAGAAGGAACGTAAGATTACGGCATACCATGAAGCGGGGCATGCAATTTTGTTCCATGTGCTTCCGGATGTCGGGCCGGTGTATACGGTTTCGATTATTCCGACCGGAGCGAGTGCGGCAGGTTATACCATGCCGCTTCCGGGTGAGGATAACATGTTCCGTACGAAGGGAAGAATGCTGCAGGACATCATGGTCAGTCTGGGAGGCAGAATTGCAGAGGAGCTTATTTTTGACGATATTACAACAGGTGCCTCCGAGGATATCCGTCACGTAACAAAGCTTGCCAGAGCTATGGTAACAAAGTACGGATTTTCGGAGCAGCTTGGTTTAGTCAGCTATGACAACGAGGATGATGAGATTTTAGTCGGACGGGACTTTGCACAGACAAAGGCATACAGTGAAGCAACGGCAGACAATATTGATAATGAAGTACGCAAGATTGTCGAAGAATGTTATGCCAGGGCAAAGCAGATACTGACAGAGCATCAGGAGGTGCTCCATAAGTGCGCCAAAGTACTGTTAGAAAAGGACCGTATAGGAAAAGATGAATTTGAAGCACTTTTTTGTTGATTTCACAAAGAGAATTTCCTGCATGAGGAAATGACACTGTGAATATTGACAAAAAAAGAAGAAAAAGAAGAAAATGTTTGTGCACACTTATCTGAGGTTTTATACTATAATAATACACGTAAACCCCAATACATTATATAGTTTTTGCTACACCCCATAAGTAACAAAAATACCTTCTCCGAAAAGGCTGGCAAGCGATTGCCGGCCTTTTTACTTTCTGAAAGCGGCTCTTGAGTTTTTTGGGTCAATGTTATAAAATGGGTAAGAATGATGTCGTAAAGGAAGGAACCTTGCTTGTATGAATCTAAATGCTTTTTTTTCGGATGGTACGAGGGAGTACAGAACGCCGGTGGATATATCGGCGAATGAAGAGGTAACGATACGGTTTCGGACACCGCACGGAAGCGATGCCGCGCCGGAAATTGTCATAGAGAATCATAAAATTCCGATGAAACTTACGGAAACAACACGACAGTTTGACTATTATGCAGGAAGTGTTCCGGTAGGAGAGGAACCGGTATCTTATTATTTTTCGTTTTTGGCGGACGGTATCCCGTATGAGTATGACCGCAGCGGAGTCTGTGAAAAGGCATCACAGGAGTTTTATTTTCTGCTGACCCCCGGCTTTCTTGTGCCGGACTGGGCAAAGGGAGCCGTGATGTATCAGATTTATGTGGACCGTTTCTGCAACGGTGACAAGAGCAATGACGTTGTAACGGGAGAATACCGTTATCTCGGCAATCCGGTTGAGCGGGTGGAGGACTGGGATACTCCGGTGGCAGCGCTTGACGTCGGACGCTTTTACGGAGGAGATCTGGCAGGTGTACGCAAGAAGCTGGACTATTTGCAGGAACTTGGGGTGGAGGTCATTTACTTTAATCCGATTTTTGTTTCTCCATCCAATCACAAATATGACAGTCAGGATTACGATTATGTGGACCCGCATTTTGGCGTCATTGTAAAGGATGCTCCGACGAACGGGACGGTCTTTTCGGGAAACGGCAGGGATGACCGTTATATTATCCGGACAACTGCCAAGGAAAATCTGGAGGCAAGTAATGCTTACTTTGCCGGTCTTGTGGCGGAAATTCACAGACGCGGCATGAAGGTGATTTTAGACGGAGTCTTCAATCATTGCGGTTCGTTTCATAAGTGGATGGACCGGGAAGGCTTTTATGCGGCAGGGGGCGGCTATGAGCCGGGAGCCTATCAGTCGGAAAACAGCGAATACCGTAGTTTTTTCAAATTTCAAAATCCTGCTGACCGTAATTCCTATGAAGGCTGGTGGGGGTATGATACGCTGCCAAAGCTCAACTACGAGGATTCGGAAGAACTGTGTGATTATATCTGCCGTGTCGGAGCCATGTGGGTATCTGCGCCGTTTCATGTAGACGGCTGGCGTCTTGATGTTGCTGCAGATTTGGGACACAGCGAGGCATTCAACCATCGCTTTTGGAAAAGATTCCGGAAGGCAGTGAAGGAAGCCAATCCGGATGCGGTGATTCTGGCAGAGCATTACGGAAATGCTGCGTCCTGGCTGAAGGGTGACGAATGGGATACTGTCATGAACTATGATGCATTTATGGAGCCGATTACATGGTTTTTAACCGGTATGGAAAAGCACAGTGATGAGTTTCGGGGAAATCTCTGGAACAATCATGAACATTTTATCCATTCCATGAAGCATGCTATGGCAAAATTTCAGACACCGTCTCTGCTTTGCGCCATGAACGAACTGTCGAACCATGACCATTCCAGATTTTTAACAAGGACAAATCATGTGGCAGGACGTGTCGGCTTTCACGGACCGGAGGAGGCGGAGAGGGGAGTCAACAAGGCGGTTTTTGCCGAGGCAGTGGTATTTCAGATGGTGTGGCCGGGAGCACCGACGTTGTATTACGGTGACGAAGCAGGCCTGTGCGGTTTTACCGATCCCGATAACCGCAGGACTTATCCGTGGGGAAGAGAGGATAAGGAGCTCATTACGCTTCATAAGGAGTTAATTCGGATTCACCGCCAGTATCCGGCAATGCGTACCGGCTCGTTCTGTCTGCTTCATTGCGAGCATGGCATTTTGAGCTTTGGACGATTTGACCGCGAGGATCAGATTTTTGCGGCATTAAACAATAACGACGTAGAAAAGCAGGTAGAATTCTCTGTGGAGGAGCTTGGCGTGACTTCACTTTCCATGGTCAGCCTGATGTTAACCGAGCCGGGCAATTTCCGTCCGGAGGCGAAGTTTTTCCCGATTCGGGACGGAAAAATCACGATTACCATGCCGGCGTATTCCTCCTGTATTCTGAAAAACTTTAATGCGGGGACGCAGAGAACCTAAGATTGATTCTTACTTCATGGCGCTTTAAGTCCGGCAGGTGGACGAAAATCGAAGTATAAGAGCATACTCTTCTTTCGTTAAATGAAACAGTGCGGCAATGAGCGTATCAAGCCGGTCATAGGCAGAGCGGTAATGCTCCGAGCCATAAGGTTCCTGCATAAGCAGAGTGACAAGGGACAGGATGTTTTCCTGTTCCTTTTTTGATGCCCGCGGAATCGGCAGCTGCTCCAACTGGGAGCGCAGCACCTTGACGGAACGGAACTGTTCGCGGTACAAAAACTGCAGAATGCGCGAATTGAAAACCGCAAGGATGTATTGCATGGAAAGCCCCTCGATGTGCGGAATGACGACATTGCAGCTGTTAAGCGGGAAGCACCCATTGTCATCGTAGGCAAAGATGAGGCGGTCTGAAATAAAACGGTACAGGAGTTTTTCGGGTGCGGTATACAGCTGCTCCGGTGCCGCCTGCTGGCAATAAGAGAGCGGGACGGCAAGTGCCTGTGCGGGTGTGCCGACGTGATACGGCTGAAGGTCGGAACCGCGCAATACAGGCAGGTATTCGTCGGATAGGGATGCCACGTCCTGAAATTCGAGGGCTGTCGGTGCGGCGGTATGTAGTTCTGCAGAAATGGGTCGAAGACTTGTGCGATTATTTCCGGTTACGATTCCAAGTGCAAAATCGGCATTTCCCTTTAAGCTGACACAGTCCGGTGTGGCAAGCAGTTTTTGCAGGAGCGCATAGGCGGTATCGTCTGAAAACAGGCAGAAGCCGTCGGCAGAAAGGCTGCGCTCCTCTTTTATAGTAAACGTTTCCTGCCCCGGTGCTGTAACGCGCATACCGATGCAGGAATGCGCCTTTCCGGTTTTCTCTAAGGTGAGCAGAATGCTCGGGCAGAAGACACCGTCAAAGCAGTTGCCAAGGTGCGTCAGTGTACGGATGGAAGTGCAGGAAAGCAGAAGCTTTCGCACCTCGGTATGAGCTTTTACGGTAAGAACTGCTTCCGGCAGTACAAAGGAAAGTCTGCCGCCCGGAGCAAGGTGTCTTAAGGCCTGTTCGATGAACAGGTCATAGGCTTCCGGTCTGGCGTGTGTGGCGCAGGAAAAGCGTTTTTTCAATGATTTACTTTCCTCCGGTGAAAAGTAGGAGCCCCAGGGAGGGTTGCCAAGGATACAGGTATAGGTTGCGGCATCGTTTCCTGACAGAAAATCCGCCACACGAATGTTGGAGCGAAGCGTTTGAACGCTGTCGGATATGAACTGCGCGGTTTCCCCGGGGTGGTCGAAGGATGATATTTTGTATGTTTCCAGCTGGCGAAGCAACAGATTAATGCGTGTCAGCGCTACGGCAACCGGATCGATGTCGATGCCGTAAATCGAAGAGAGAGGAATATGCTCAGGAAGCTGAAGCAAAAAGCTTCCGGTGCCGCAGCTTGGATCAAGTACGGAAACCGGAGCCGTACTTCCCGAATCCTGCTTTCCGGATGCGGAAAAGCATGGCTCCGATACCAGCTTTTTCACAATATGAGGTGGAGTATAGTAAGCACCGGAACACTTTCTCTCCTTAAGCTGCTTTAACGAAAGGTATAAAAATCCGAGTGTATCTTCGGACGGTACATAGGTGACCGGGGGAAGAAGGGCTTTCTCCGCATGCGATAGCAGCCCCTTTGCCTGCTTTTTATCAGAAAGCAGGTCATCCGCAAGGGAAGCTGCTTCGGGAAAAGCCTCCGGCGGCATTGCCTGCATGAGCAGGCGGAGCGCGTATTCCGCCAGAATCAGAGAAAGCAGCTCTTCGGATGGTGCTGTGTCTTCCAAACGGGCTAAAAGGCAGCCAAGGAGTGCGTGGTTCGGTGAATCGGGAGAGATATAGGAAGCGTAGGAAGCTGTTTCGGTAATATAAGCTTTATTTCTCCGGCTTTTACATGTGTTTTCGCCGGCAGAAAGCAGATGACTGCGGTAAGCGGCGGCATACTCTGCGGAAAAGAAGGGAGCATGGTTCATAAAGCAGGACGGTTTCAGCTTTCCCTGTGACAGCCAGTTCCTTCCGGTTGCCGCAGAAATTGAGAGAAACGTGCATAGTTCTTTTAAAGATAAGTATTGCATTCCGGGTGCCTCCGCATGTAAAATAGTACTGATATGAGAATTGTAATCGGAAATGGGAGGAAAGGCAAGCGCCATGTATCAAAATTATATCTTTGATTTATACGGAACCTTAGTTGACATCAAGACAAATGAAGCAAAAAAGTCGTTTTGGGAAAAGACAGCATTTTTTTATTCTCTGAATGGAGCGATGTATAACTGGAAAGAATTAAGAAGAAGATATTCCGAACTGATTGCAAAAGAAGAACAGGTGTTGTGGAAGAAGCAGAAACAGCATGTACCGGAGCGCACGGTGGCGGAGGTCGAGATATCGCTTGAGCGAGTGTTTGCGAAGCTTTATCGGGAAAAGGGAATTTCGGCATCGAAACAGCTGATTGCGGATACTTGTCTGACATTCCGAACGCTGTCGATGGAGCGTCTTACATTGTTTGAGGGGGCAAGGGAAACCTTAGAAGGACTTCGGGAAAAGGGAAAGAAAGTATATCTTTTGACGAATGCACAGTATTATTTTACGGAGCCGGAGCTTCGTGTACTGGGTATCAAGGATTGCTTTGACGGAATTTTGTTTTCCTCTTCGGAAGGAATTAAAAAGCCGTCGAAGGATTTCTTTGACCTTGTCTTCAAACGTTACGGGTTGCAGAAAGAGGAGTCTGTGATGGTCGGAAACGACCGTTTCAGCGATGTGCAGGGGGCACTTGATTACGGAATGGAGTGCAGATATCTGCATACGGAGCAGTCTACACCGTTTGAAGGAGAGCTGCCGAAGGGCTGCATCCGGATTTCAAGGCTTCCGGACTTACTTTCGGAGTAGTGACTGTAAAAAGGGCAGGAAAGAAGAAATAGAATAGAGAGGAAAAGGAGAAAGTCATAATGGAACTGAAGGGAAGCAAAACCGAACAGAATTTAAAAACGGCATTTGCCGGCGAAACACAGGCAAGAAGCAAGTATACTTATTTTGCAAGCGTGGCAAAGAAGGAAGGCTATGAGCAGATTGCCGCTATTTTCAACGAAACCGCAGAGAATGAAAAGGAGCATGCAAAACTCTGGTTTAAGGCACTCGGCGGACTCGGAACGACCGCCCAGAATTTAGTCAGTGCGGCTGAGGGCGAGAATTACGAGTGGACCGATATGTATGCGACCTTTGCAAGGGAAGCGGACGAGGAAGGATTTACGGAGCTTGCAAACCGCTTCCGCATGGTAGCGGAAATCGAGAAGTCGCATGAGGAAAGATACCGTAAGCTGCTCGACAATGTCGAGATGAAGAAGGTATTTGAAAAGAGTGAAATGACAATGTGGGAGTGCCGCAACTGCGGACATCTTGTGATGGGAATGAAAGCTCCGGCGGTTTGTCCGGTATGTGCACACCCGCAGAGCTACTTTGAGGTGAGAAAAGAAAATTATTAAAGTTTTAGAAAAGAGCGCATCCGCGGAGGCGCTTTTTTCTTTTTTCTCTTGAGAACCTTCCGCTTTTGTAGTACCATATTCTTAAGCGGCACACCTTGATTTTCCTGTGCCGAAGAAAGAGACAGAAAGAGGAAACGATGATGTTAGATAAAATTCCGTCCTCATGGAAGAAAATAGGGTTGATTATTCTCGGAAGCTTTTTGTATGCCGTCGGCATGAACATATTTATTGCACCGCTGGGGCTGTTCAGCGGCGGTGGTGTCGGGCTGGCACAGTTGATTACGTTGTTTGTGGAAAAGATAATTCGGGTAGAAGGCATAAATCTTTATGGTATTATCAACATGATGATTAACATTCCGCTTCTTTTTCTGGCATTTAAGAGTGTCGGCAAGCAGTTCTTTGTAAAGACGCTGCTTGGTGCAGGCAGTATCAGCCTGTTCATTACGTTGATACCGACGACGGCGGAGCCGCTGGTATCGGATTTGCTGACAGCGGTGTTAATCGGCGGCATTGTAACAGGTGTCGGTGTCGGGCTGATTTTAGTCGGAGGCGGCTGCGGAGGCGGCATTGATATTGTCGGCGTCTGGGCGGCAAAAAGGTATAAGGGTGCCAGTGTCGGAAAAATTACGCTTGCCTTTAATGTCGCACTCTATCTTGTATTATTGTTCCTGTTTGATATGGAAATCGTAATATATTCCCTTATCTATAATGTATTTTTTACGTTGATTTTAGATAAGGTACATTATCAGAACATCAATGTCCGTATGATGATTTTTACGAAGGAAGAGGGCATTGATAAGAAGATTAATGTACAGACCGGGCGCGGCGTAACGGAATGGAACGGCATCGGAGCGTATACGGGGGATGAAATGCATATTCTTGTTTCCTGTATCAATAAGTATGAAATGCACGAGTTTATGGAAATTATACATAGCATTGATCCGAAGGCTTTTATTATAGTCGATGAAAATGTTTTCGTCAGCGGAAACTTTGAAAAGCGGATTTAAGGAAGAAATAAAAAGAGTACGCAGACAGAGACCTGGAAAAGAAAGAAGAGGGAAAAGCATGAGAATTGCAAAGCCGTATAACAACATCAATGGCGGATGCGGGTGCCGAAAGAGGATGACCGTGGCAGCATTGCTTCTGGCAGCAGTATTTCTTACGGCCTGTACAAAGACGGAGCAGCCGGACGAAGGAGTTTTGCCAAATGCCACGGTAACACCGGGAGAACCGGAGGAATCCGGCGGAACAGAAGCACCGTCGTCTGCGGAGCGTATTCTTCAGCCTGCATGGACGGATGTTCTGACCGAGGCAGATATGCAGGTGGCAAGCCCTTGGAAGTCATGTGACAACACGGCGCTTGCAGCAGTCATGAAAAAGGCGGAAGTGGGTGAGCCGGTAACGATTGCGTGCATCGGCGGTTCGATTACGCAGGGAGTCATATCAAGTGGTCCGCTTGATTCTGAAATAAAGACAAAAGCCTGCTATGCGGATATTTTCTTTGCCTGGTGGAAGGAAACCTTCCCGAATACCGAAATTACGGTGATTAATGCCGGAATCGGCGGCACGGATTCTTACCTTGGTGTGCACCGTGTACAGGAGGATGTGCTTGACTATCATCCGGACCTTGTTCTTGTGGAATACTCGGTGAATGACGGTGCGGATAATCACTATAAAAACAGCTATGATAATCTGGTGCGCAAAATATTGAAATCCGAGGATTCGCCTGCGGTACTGCTTCTTTTTATGGCACAGACCAGTCTGGTGAGTGCGCAGTCGGCGCATCAGCTGATTGGTTTTAATTATGAGCTTCCGATGGTCAGCCACGGCAATCTGCTTCAGGAGTTTTTTGATACCGGGCGGTATACTGCGGAAGAGATGTCGGGCGATGTGTCGCATCCTTCGGTATTCGGACATGCGATTGTCGGGGAAATGCTTTGGAAGTATTTAAACAACGTATATGCGGAGCTTGACAGCTACGGAGAGCCGGTACCGTTTGACAAAAAGGCAGTCACAAAGGAACGCTATCAGAATGCGGAAATGCTTGGCGTCGGAACCATTGTGCCGGATGCTCTCGGAACCTTTACGCAAAAGGACAATTTTTATAACTGGGGCTCGGTCTGGACCAATACGGAGGGAGACGGAGAAATTACATTTACTGTCACCTGCCGGAATCTAGGCATTTTATTCTGGCGTTCCACGTATGCCACGTACGGGCAGTATGAAATCTGGGTGGACGGAGAATACAAGGCAAAGCTACAAGCAAACTTTAAAGACGGCTGGGGACAATATGCCTATTCTCAGGAAATCTTTGTATCCGAGGAAGAAGCAGAGCATACGATTACCATCAAAAAGGCCGCAGATTCCACCGGAGATACGTTTACACTGCTCCGACTGCTGGTATCTCATTAAAAGTGGCTCGCTGATTGGTAAAGTGTGGTATACTGATGATACATAAATGTGATGGAAGGTGAAGCGTATGAAACTGAAATTTTGTGGGGCAGTCAGTTCTGTTACGGGTTCGTGCCATCTGCTGACGACAGAAAAGCACAGCGTACTGTTAGACTGTGGAATGTATCAGGGCGGAAAAACACTGGAGGAACTAAATGAGGAACCGTTTCTGTTTGTTCCGTCTGACCTGGAGTGCGTGATTTTAAGTCATGCACATGTGGACCATTGCGGAAGGCTTCCGCTCCTTGTAAAGCAGGGCTTTTCGGGATCGATTTACTGTACCGACGCTACGGCGGATTTATTGCAGGTCATGCTCCCGGATTGCGCTCATATTCAGGAAAAGGAAACCGAATGGGCAAATAAGAAGGCAGAGCGTACCGGAAAACCGCTTACAGAGCCGCTGTATACAATGGCGGATGTGAATGAAACGTTAAAGCTTGTTCAGCCGGTGCTGTATGATCAGCTGATCCGCCTGAACGACCAGATGTGCATTGTATTTAACGATGCGGGACACATCCTCGGTTCGGCAATTACCGAGCTTTGGGTGGAGGAAAACGAAAAGACGATTAAAATAGTATATACCGGAGACATCGGTGTGGAGGAACGCCCGATTTTACGTGATCCGGTGAAAATCAAGAAGGCGGATTTTATTATTATGGAATCGACCTACGGCAACCGTCTGCATGAAAGTAATGAGAGCAGCTTAAGTGAACTGATCCAGATTATCATAAAGACGATTACAAGAGGAGGAAACGTCATCATTCCGTCCTTTGCCGTCGGCAGGACGCAGGAACTGATTTATGAACTGAACCGTTTTTATGAGTCACATGGCGAATATCATAACATATTAAGCAAGGTCAATGTTTACATCGACAGTCCGATGGCAATTTCAACGACGCAGATATTCCGCAGAAACGCGCAGGTATTTGACGAGGAAACAAAGCGCTATATTCTGGAGGGAGACAATCCGCTCGATTTCCCGAATCTGTACTTTACGCGGACCAGTCAGGAATCGATGGCATTAAATACCGATGAAACACCGAAAATTATCATTGCGGCAAGCGGGATGTGCAATGCCGGACGAATTCTTCACCACTTAAAGCATAATTTGTGGAATCCGAAGAACAGCATTGTGTTTGTCGGCTATCAGGCAAACGGAACACTCGGACGCAGGATTATCGACGGAGAAACCGAGGTCCCGGTGCTCGGTGAGCACATTACGGTAAAGGCGCAGATTCATAATCTCGAAGGCTTTTCGGGACACGCAGACCGTGACGGGCTGCTTGACTGGGTACATGGCTTACAAAAGGCGCCGCAGAATATTTTCCTGGTACACGGAGAGGAAGAAGCGAAGGAGTCGTTAGAAGCATTAATACATGAAACAACCGGTTTTCCGTGTACGGCAATTCATGGCGTGACCGAGGTGGATTTGGCGGATGCCGCCGGTATGACGCTGCCTGAGGCGAAGGAAGACATTGTAGATGCGGAAAAACTCAGAATGGTACGCGATAAACTGTTTGGTATCCATGATACGATTGAGGACATTTTATACAATGCAAACCTTGCGGTCGGTGAGCAGATTCCGGCAGAAAAACTGCTGGAAATCAACAATGTGTTATTACAGCTTGAAAAGGAAACCATTAATCTAGGCATGGCAGTGACAAAAGAAGCGATTCCGGATACACAGGAGAAATAAACAGGATAACTAAGAAGAGGCGGGAGTACGCCGGAACGGAGGAATCAAATGGATGAATTTATTACAATGACAATCGGAAAACAGAAGAACATCGCATTAATTGCGCATGATGGAAAAAAGGCAGAGATGATTGCATGGTGCGATGAAAACAAGGATATTTTAAAGAATCATTTCTTATGCGGTACAGGTACGACAGCCCGGATGATTACGGACAAGACCGGTCTTCCGGTCAGAGGCTATAACAGCGGCCCGCTCGGCGGCGACCAGCAGATTGGTGCCAAAATCGTAGAGGGTGTGGTAGATTTTGTCGTATTCTTTTCCGACCCGTTTTCGGCGCAGCCGCACGACCCGGATGTAAAAGCGCTGCTCCGTATTGCGACTGTGTATGATATTCCGATTGCCAACAACAAGGCAACGGCAGATTTTATGCTTCGTTCCTCTTTGATGAACTCGGAGTATGAGCATAAGATTATCAATTTCAATAAAAAAATCAAGGAACGCGCGGAAACGCTGTAACGGAACCGATGAAACGATATTTACTGGCAGCAGTCAATGCAAAATACATTCATTCCAATCTGGCGGTTTACTGCCTGCGTTCCTATGCGGCGGCTAAGGGATACAACGTCGGAATCGCAGAGTATACCATCAACCAGCAGACGGATGAAATATTAAAGGATTTGTACGGGAGGCAGGCAGATTTGGCTGCCTTTTCGTGTTATATCTGGAACATTGATATTGTGTGCCGTATCATAAGGGATTATAAAAAGGTCTGTCCCGATACGGTCATCTGGCTTGGCGGGCCGGAGGCGTCCTATCGTGCGAAGGAGCTTTTATGTGCGTTGCCGGAAGTGACCGGAGTGATGGTCGGCGAAGGAGAGGAAACCTTTGCAAAGCTGCTTTCTGTGTATGGGAGAAGAGCGGCCGGTGAAGCAGCTTCCCTGCAGGAGGTATCGGGGATTGTCTACCGTACGGATGAAAAAGACGGAGACAGTTTGGCAGAGCAGCTACCTGCCGCCCTTCCGGATTTTGCAAGGCTCCCATTTCCATACGGAGACGGAGGCGAGAGTGTTAAGGAGGGACTGGATTTGACTCCGTGGGAAAACCGGATTCTTTACTATGAATCCAGCCGCGGCTGTCCGTTCTCGTGTAGCTACTGCCTGTCATCCATAGAAAAGAAGGTGCGTTTCCGCGACATGGACCTGGTAAAAAGGGAACTGGCATTTTTTCTTGCGAAAAAGGTGCCGCAGGTCAAGTTTATCGACCGCACGTTTAACTGCGACAGAGAAAGAACGTTAGAAATCTGGAACTACATAAAGGAACATGACAACGGAATTACGAATTTTCATTTCGAAATAGAAGCAGAGCTTTTGGATGACGAGGAACTTAAGCTCTTAGCAACGCTTCGTCCGGGACTGGTCAAGGTGGAAATCGGTGTGCAGTCCACAAATTTGGAAACACTCCGGGCGGTTCACCGGAGTACGGAGCTTGAAAAGGTGAAGGCTGCCGTGATGCGGATTCTTGCACATCATAATGTGCATGTACATCTGGATTTGATTGCGGGACTTCCAAAGGAAGACTTTGCTTCGTTTGCAAGGTCGTTTAACGAGGTGTTTTTACTGTTTCCGCACGAACTGCAGCTTGGCTTTTTGAAGGTGCTTGCCGGTTCGCCGATTGCGGAGGAAACGCCGGAATATGAGATTACCTTTCATGCAGAGCCCCCGTATGAGGTGCTTTCGACAAAATGGCTTTCGTATGCGGAGCTTTTAAAACTGAAGGCAGTCTGCGAGATGTTAGAGGTGTATTATAACAGCGGCCAGTTTGCGAACAGTGTACGATATTTACTGCATTTCTTTTCATCTCCATTTGACTTTTTCCTTCAGCTCGCGGTATTCTATAAAAAGAAGGGCTACGAAGGAAAAAGCCACACAAGGCAGGCACGCTATGATATTTTACTGGAGTTTGCAGGGGAAAGCCTGACCTTGAAAGCAGGGGAACGGTCGGAGGATAGACAGCTTTCCGCTGAGGTCAGGCGGGAAGAAGTGGCAGTTTTAGAAGAACTTCTGATTTACGATATGTGCTTGAGAGAAAAGCTTCGGGTGCGCCCTTCTTATGCAAAGACGGGGCAGATGGGGAAACAGGAACTGAAGGACTGTTATGAGCGTTTCGGTATTGCGAGAGAAGCAGAGGGAATGCATCATTTGGAACGCTTCTCCTTTGACCCGGTACGTACCGCAGAAGCAGGACAACGCACCGGAGAGCCGTGTACGGTGCTGTTTTCGTATGAGAAGCGGGAGCCGATGTACGGACAGGCAACCGTAAAAACGACAGAATAACGGATGGAATAACGATGAGTGAGAAAGAAAGCCGGAAAGGAGCGGGATACAACATGAAGAAGCGGATTTCTGCAAAGGAAAAGCAGCGGGTGGACGAGATTCTGCGCCGCCTGGATGAACAGTATACTACAGAATACCGGTGCTACTTAAATCATGAAACGCCGTGGCAGCTTCTGGTGGCGACAATACTGAGCGCCCAGTGTACGGATGCGCGGGTCAACATTGTGACTAAGGATTTGTTTGTGAAGTATCCGGATGTGGAGGCGTTTGCGTCTGCGGACCTTGCAGAGCTGGAGCAGGATATCCACGCAACCGGCTTTTATCATAACAAGGCAAAGAACATCATTGCGTGCGCAAGACGCATTTTAGAGGTGTACGGCGGTGAGGTGCCGGATTCTTTAGAGGATTTGACTTCCCTGGCGGGTGTCGGCAGAAAGACTGCGAACGTGATTCGGGGCAATATTTATCATGAGCCGAGCATCGTAGTCGATACACACGTAAAGCGGATTTCAAGGAAGCTTGGCTTTACGAAGGAGGAGGACCCGGAAAAAATCGAGTACGATTTGATGGAGGTGCTTCCGAAGGACCACTGGATTTTATATAACATTCATATCATTACGCTTGGAAGAACCATCTGCACGGCAAGAAATCCGCAGTGTGCAGACTGTTTCTTAAGTGATTTGTGCAAAAGAGGAGAAAAGTAATGGGAATTGTGGCAATCGACCTGGAGACGACGGGGATAGACCCTTCGTTTGACCGTATCATAGAAATCGGGGCGTTTAAGCCGGAAACCGGCGAGATATACCGCAGCTTTATCGACCCGAAACGTCCGCTTCCGGAGCGGATTACGGAGCTGACCGGAATTACCGGTGATATGCTCCTTGGCGCACCGGAGGAAGCGGGGGCGCTTGCCGGGCTTCTTGCATTTCTCGGTGAGGATACGGTGCTGCTCGGACATAATATTCCGTTTGACCATAGCTTTTTAATTGCGGCGGGAGCGCGGTGCGGTGTGAAAATGCCGGACTTTTCCGGAGTGGATACGCTTCGGATTGCCAGAGTACTGCTAGCAGAACTACCGAGCCGGAAGTTAGAAGCTCTCTGTGAATATTTTGAAATTACGAATGAACATGCGCACCGGGCATTTGAGGATGCAAAGACAGCATATACGCTGTACGAATGCCTCCAAAGGGTACAGAGGGAGCAGGGCGGCGACGCAGCTTTGTTTGTGCCGGTGCCGCTACATTACGAACCAAAGAAGCAGGAACCGATGACAAAAAAACAGCGTTCGTTTCTGAACGCTATTTTGACCTATCATAAACTGGAGCAGCAATATCCTGCGGAAAATCTGACAAAGAGCGAGGCATCGAAGCTAATCGACAAGCTCCTCTTTACCTACGGCAGAGTCCCGTATCGCCATTAAGGACGAAAGAAGAGCGTCTTTTGTCATGGAATTTAAGCTTTTTGCCTGTTCTATGACAAAATCAATGCGGGAAATGTCATTTTCTTCTTTATAAATTGCGGCAAGTAAGGTATAATTAGCACTAACATCCGTATGAACGGCAAGACCGTATTCCAGAACAGCCCTTGCATCGGCAGAAAAACCGGCTTCATAAAGCAGTCTGCCGTATTTGTACAGGGTGCGTACCAGTTCGGTGTAGTTCTGGTCGAATTCGGTCAGCAGGTTTATATTCGGAGCGCCGTAGGCAAGCTTTAAGTCGGTGTTTGTGATGCCGGTAAAGTTGACAATTTTTTTTGCGGCAAGGGAACGGAGTTTTTCCTGCGCCTCCGAAATTTCAATGTTACCGATTTCGGGAAACGGAAGCGTTTCTAACGGAATTTTGATATAGTCCAGAGAGGAGATATCTTTTTTACGTGTCATATTGGCGCGGTTTTCCTTTTCCCAGAACGCGTCCTCTGCAGCCTTTTGATTGTGGTCGCTGCGGGCACGCTGGTAATAAATCCACGCGATAAGAAGCAAAGTAACCAGAAAGAAAACAGGTATCATAAGTATGCCTTTCTATTATTTTTGTATAGTTTTTCATTAGAATGGAGATGAGCGGTATGAACAGAAAGAAAAGACAGCTGTTTGCAAGCATTATCGTGCTGATTCTTGTATTTGCCATGATTGTTCCGTTGTTTGCATACCTCATATAGCGTATTTTATATGAGATCATACGAAAAGTCAACGAAGAGTCAGGGATGGGAGCAGCGTATGAAGGCAGGAAAAGCAGCAGAGGCGGTACTGAAGCGTTCCGTGATAAAGGCTGTAAACAAACAGGAATACAAAGAAAAGGTAAGCAGAGCCGGAGTCGGAAGAGACGCCGGCTTGTTTGGCGTACCGGCAGGAGCAGAACATCTTGCCATGTCCTGTGCACTGCATTGCGGCACGGAGCGGCAGGCGGCATCGCTTGCGGTATACCGGGCCTGCAATTCTCTTGCCGCTTCGGGAGGACTACCGGAATTTGTAACGGCTCAGTTTACGCTGCCGGAAGGTATGGAAGAAGCAGAGGTCAGGACGTTTATGGAAGAGCTGTCAGAGGCCTGCCAAAAGACCGGAACGGCACTGACGCAGGGACATACGGAGTTTACAAGGCGGGTTACGGCACCGGTTGTTTCGGTGACGGCGCTTGGCGCGGTCGCGGGATGCCCCGCACAGGAGAATACATTAAATCAGACAAAAAAGCAGGGAATGGAGCTTGTGATGACAAAATATGCAGGGCTTTCCGGAACGGCGCTGCTTGCAGGACAGTACCGTGAAAGGCTGCACACAAGGTATATGTATTCCCTGATAGATAAAGCAGAACGGCTTTACGACATGGTTTCGGTGCAGCCGGAGGCAGCACTGCTGCAACAGCTTGGCGTTACCGCGATGCATGACGTTGCAGAAGGCGGCGTGTTCGGAGCGGTCTGGGAGCTTGCCGAACGGGAAAATATCGGTCTGACGCTGGACTTAAAGAAAATTCCGATCAGGCAGGAAACCGTGGAGGTCTGCGAGTTTTTTGACCTTAATCCGTATCAGGTGAAGGGGGACGGAGCGCTTTTATTTCTGACGGAGGAAAGCGCAAGAGTCATTGCGGCACTTGAGGAAGCGGGAATTCCGGCAGCGGTCATCGGTATCGTGGAAGATAACAACGACCGGGTCGTAAAGAACGAAGATGAGGTGCGCTTTTTGGAGCCGAACCGCGTGGATGATTATGAAAAGGCGGAAGGCTGAAGTGAATGGAAGTTCAGCCTTTGAAAGGAGTATAGAACATGAGAGAGAAAATTTTACGTGCAATCGATAGAAACAGTAAGCTGACACCGGCGGATTTAAGTAAGATGCTTGGCGTAACGGAGGAAGAGGTAACAAACGAGATTAAGGCAATGGAGGAGGAGTCTGTCATCTGCGGCTATCCAACGCTGATTAACTGGGATTATACGGAGAACGAACGTGTAACGGCACTCATTGAGGTAAAGGTTACCCCTCAGAGAGGCCTTGGCTTTGACAAGATTGCGGAGCGCATTTACAAATTTGATGAAGTAACGGCGGTATATCTTGTGTCGGGAAATTACGACCTGATTGTCATTTTAGAGGGCAAGAGCATGCGTGAGATTGCAAAGTTCGTTTCCGAAAAGCTTTCTCCGCTGGAGGCTGTCTTAAGCTGCTCCACAAACTTTGTATTAAAGAAGTACAAGGAGCATGGTATGCCGTTAGTCGGCGAAGCAAAAGAGGATGAAAGGATGTTGGTGACACCGTGAGAGAAGCACTGAGTAAAAAGATAACGGGCATTCAGCCGTCCGGAATCCGTAAATTTTTTGATATTGTGAGTGAGATGAAGGATGCGATTTCCCTTGGTGTGGGCGAACCGGATTTTGATACACCGTGGCATATCCGCGAGGAGGGCATCTATTCGTTAGAAAAGGGAAAAACCCATTATACGTCCAACGCGGGCTTAAAGGAGCTGAAGGAGGAAATCGTTCACTACTTAAACAGACGCTGCGGACTGTCGTATGACGCTGCACATGAGATTATTGTGACCATCGGCGGAAGCGAGGCAATCGACATCGGACTTCGTGCGATGCTTGATCCGGGGGATGAGGTGCTGATTCCGCAGCCAAGCTATGTGTCGTATCTGCCGTGCGTGACGCTTGCGGACGGCGTGCCGGTCATCATCGAGCTGAAGGCAGAGAATGAATTCCGTTTAACAAAGCAGCAGCTGCTTTCTGCCATTACGGATAAGACAAAAATTTTAATCATGCCGTTTCCGAACAATCCGACCGGCAGTATTATGACGAGAGAGGATTTGGAGGAGATTGCACAGGTTGTCATCGAAAAGGATTTATTCGTGATTTCCGATGAAATTTATTCAGAGCTGACCTACGGCGGCGACCATGTTTCAATTGCGTCCCTGCCGGGCATGAAGGAGCGCACGATTGTCATCAACGGTTTTTCCAAGTCGTATGCGATGACCGGCTGGCGTCTCGGCTATGCGGCAGGTCCGGGAAGAATCATCGAGCAGATGGTAAAAATCCATCAGTTTGCGATTATGTGCGCACCGACAACGAGCCAGTTTGCAGCGGTGGAAGCACTTCGCAACGGCGACGAGGATGTGGAACGGATGCGTGAGGCTTACGACCAGAGACGCCGTTTCCTTGTGGAGCGGTTAAACGAAATGGGACTTCCGTGCTTTGAGCCGCGGGGAGCGTTTTATGTGTTTCCGTGCATCAAGGGCTATGGCATGACTTCCGACGAGTTTGCAACGACGCTGTTAAAAGAGGAAAAGCTTGCGGTTGTTCCGGGCACGGCATTCGGCGACTGCGGCGAGGGCTTCCTGCGTATTTCGTATGCGTACTCGATTGAAAATCTGAAAATTGCACTGGACCGTCTGGAACACTTTGTGAAACGGCACAGAAAATAAAAACGACGTCGGCAATTTGGAGGCAGGATTGTGAATATTGTACTTTTAGAGCCGGAGATTCCGGCGAATACGGGAAACATCGGGCGGACCTGTGTAGCTACGGGAACGAAGCTGCATCTGATTGAGCCGCTTGGTTTTGATATCAGTGATAAGGCAGTGCGGCGTGCCGGAATGGACTACTGGAAGGACTTAGACCTTGCGGTTTATAAAAACTTCCCGGAATTCCTTGAAAAAAATCCGGGCGCGAAGTTGTATATGGCAACAACAAAGGCACAAAGAGCGTATACCGAGGTTGCGTATGAGCCGGATGCCTATATTATGTTCGGCAAAGAGAGCGCAGGAATCCCGGAGGAAATTCTGCTCGATTACCGGGATACGTGCGTACGGATTCCGATGATTGGGGATATCCGCTCCTTAAACCTCGGCAATTCCGTGGCAATCCTTCTGTATGAGGCGCTGCGTCAGAATAATTTCGAAGGAATGCGCATGGAGGGGCAGCTGCATCGGCATACGTGGTAGGTGGATGAGGAATTTTGTATGAATGAGAGAGCTTTAAAGACATTAGAGTATGACAAAATAATTGAGATGTTAAAGAAATATGCGGGTTCGGAGATGGGGCGTGCGTTGTGCGCCGCGCTGAAGCCGCAGACGGATGTGGAAGTCATCCGTAAGATGCAGGGAGAAACGAGGGACGCGCTTACAAGAATTTATCAGAAGGGCAGTCTGTCGTTTAACGGCGTTCCGGACATCCGGGGAGCGATTAAGCTGTTGGAGGTCGGTTCGTCGCTGCTTGCCGGTGAGTTGTTAAAAATCAGTTCGGTACTGACGGCAACACTGCGCGTCAAAAACTACGGCGGCAAGGTAAGCGAGGAGCAGGGTGAGGACAGTCTCTCGGAGCGTTTTTCACTGCTGGAGCCGCTTTCTGTATTAAATAATGAAATTCAAAGATGCATTCTGTCGGAGGAGGAGATTGCGGATGACGCAAGTCCGGGCTTAAAGAGCGTGCGCCGTCAGATGAAGCTGACGAATGACAAAATCCGCGACCAGTTAAACGCCATTGTGAATTCGCAGGATGCAAAGACGATGCTGCAGGATAACATCATTACGATGCGGAACGGCAGGTACTGTCTTCCGGTCAAGCAGGAGTATAAGGGACAGTTTTCCGGTCTGATTCACGACCAGTCAGCAAAGGGCTCGACGATTTTCATGGAACCGGCTTCGGTTGTCAAGCTGAACAATGAGTTAAGTGAGCTGATGTTAAAGGAAGCCAAGGAAATCGAGAAGATTTTAGCCGAGCTTTCCGCACAGGCGGCGGTGCATACGGAAAACCTGAAGTATAATATCGACACGCTCACCGAGCTGGATTTTATTTTCGCAAGGGCGTCCTTAGCCAAGGTGATGAAGGCAAGCGAGCCGGTGTTTAACGACAGGGGCTATATCAACATTAAGAAGGGCAGACATCCGCTGATTGACAGCCATGTTGTCGTGCCGATTGACATTTATCTCGGTGATGAGTTCACGCTTCTTGTCATTACCGGTCCGAATACAGGAGGTAAGACTGTAACGTTAAAAACGGTCGGTCTATTTACGCTCATGGGACAGGCGGGGCTTCACATTCCGGCGTTTGACGGTTCGGAGCTTTCCGTGTTCCATGAGGTGTTTGCGGACATCGGTGACGAGCAGAGTATTGAACAGAGCTTGAGTACGTTTTCCTCGCACATGACGAATACCGTCCGGATTCTTGAGCAGGCAGACGAGCATTCGCTGGTGCTGTTTGACGAGCTGGGTGCGGGAACCGACCCGACCGAGGGTGCGGCGCTTGCGATGGCGATTTTGTCGAACCTCCATGCGAGAGGAACGAGAGCGATTGCAACCACGCATTACAGTGAATTGAAAATTTATGCGCTTTCCACGCCGGGCGTATCCAATGCAAGCTGTGAATTCAACGTAGAAACGCTTCGCCCGACGTACCGTCTGTTAATCGGCGTACCGGGAAAGAGTAACGCGTTTGCAATTTCCAAGAAGCTCGGACTGTCGGAGGACATCATTGAAGCAGCAAGAGAGTACATCGGAACCAACGACCAGAGCTTTGAGGACGTCATTTCGGGTCTGGAGGAGCGCAGGGTTTCGATGGAGCGTGAGCAGGCGCAGATTGACGCTTACAAGGAAGAAATCGAGCTCCTTAAAAAACGCCTGACGGAAAAGTATGACCGTCTGGATACGGCAAAGGAGCGGATTCTTCGCGAAGCAAATGAGCAAGCAAGAGAAATTTTGCAGCAGGCAAAGGACTATGCCGACGAAACCATCAAGAAGTTTAACAAGTGGGGCGTTTCCGGCAATGCAAGGGAAATGGAACAGGAGCGTGCGGCGCTCAGAGAGCAGCTTGGGGAACGCGATAAGAAATTAGCTGTCCGAAAAAAGGCAGCGGCAAATCCGAAGGAGGAGAGGGAACTTCGTGTCGGAGATACGGTACTGGTGCTCAGTCTGAATCTGGAGGGTACGGTCGTAACCGCACCGAATGCAAAGGGTGATATGACCGTGCAGATGGGCATTATGCAGACACAGGTGAACAAAAAGGACGTACAGTGGATAGCCGAAGGAAAGAAGGAAGAACCGGAACGGAAGAAGACCGCAAGCGGACAGATTAAGATGAGCAAGTCGCTCTCGATTCATACGGAGCTAAACTTAATCGGAAAGCGTGTGGATGAGGCGCTTCCGGAACTGGACAAGTATCTGGATGATGCGTACCTGGCGCATCTGCCGCAGGTGACGATAATCCACGGACGGGGTACCGGAGCCTTAAAGGATGCGGTACATGCGCATTTAAAACGTACGAAATATGTGAAGTCGTTCCGGCTCGGTGCCTTCGGCGAGGGTGACAGGGGCGTGACGATTGTAGAATTTCAGTAAGTGACAGGCAAAAGAAAGGCTGGTGAAAGAAATGGCGGTAAAACAAAAAATCCTGATCGTGGATGACGATGCCAATATCGCAGAACTGATTTCCCTCTATCTGACGAAGGAATGCTTTGAAACAAAAATCGTGGAGGACGGAGAAGAGGCGATTGCCGCCTTTTCGGAGTTTGAGCCGAATCTGATTCTGTTGGATTTGATGCTCCCGGGAATTGACGGCTATGAGGTGTGCCGGACGGTGCGTAAAACGTCGTCGGTACCGATTATCATGCTGTCGGCAAAGGGCGAAGTGTTTGATAAGGTGTTGGGCTTAGAGCTTGGTGCGGACGACTATATGATTAAGCCGTTTGATTCCAAGGAACTGGTAGCAAGAGTCAAGGCGGTGCTAAGACGTTTTGCGCCGGCAAAGGAGGAGCCGCAGACCGCAGAACAGGCGCCGAATGCGCAGACAGGTGACTACGTCGAGTATCCGCAGCTTTCCATCAATCAGACGAACTATTCCGTCACCTATCAGGGAGTACCGGTGGAAATGCCGCCGAAGGAACTGGAGCTGTTGTATTTCCTTGCTTCCCATCCGAATCAGGTGTTTACGAGAGAGCAGCTTTTGGACCATATCTGGGGGTATGAGTACATCGGTGATACAAGGACGGTGGATGTCCATGTAAAGCGTCTGAGAGAAAAGATTAAGGACCGCGAAAACTGGAGCATTGCAACCGTCTGGGGAATCGGATATAAATTTGAGGTAAGAACAAGATAATGAAGCAATCTTCGCTGTTAGTCAGACTGGTGGTTCTGTATCTGCTTGCCGCGCTTTCGATGTTTGTGCTGCTAAATACGGCGGGCGTGAAGACAATGCAGGACGCTCTGACGGAAAACAAGAAAACTGAATTATATGAAGAAGCCAATCTGCTTGCGACCGAGTATCTGACGGAGTATTACCGGAAGGAGGTCAGCTTTCAGGAACTGAACGACCGCCTTGCCATGACGGCATCCGTGACCGGTACGAGAATCTGGATGGTCAGCACGGACGGCAGAATTGTGTTTGATTCGGACGGTACGGCACGCGGAAAGATGATAACAACGGAGGATACGTCCTTCTTAGAGCATACCTTCGTGGAGGACGTGTATATCAAGGACTGCATGAAGGAACCGTCGCTCTGTGTGATTCAGCCGATATTCTATGAGTATGCAAAGAAAGGATATCTGGTTGTTCTGGTTCCGATGGCAGGACTGACGGAGAAAGGAATTTTCTACGTGGATTTTGTGAACATCTGCTATCTTCTGTTCCTTCCGATTCTGTTTCTTGTGTTTGCAAGAATCTACATGCTGACAGCACGGCCGGTGACAAGAATGACAGAAGCGGCAAAGAAGTTTTCACGCGGGAACTTCAAAGAGCCGTTAAAGCTGGACTACCCGTCGGAATATAACGAGCTTGGCAATACGATTCAGTACATGGGTGATAAGCTGAGGAATGCCGACGATGCACAACGGAAATTTGTTTCCAACGTATCGCATGATTTCCGCTCTCCGCTGACCTCGATTAAGGGGTATGTAGAGGCAATCAAGGACGGTACGATACCACCCGAGATGCAGGAAAAGTATCTGGATGTTGTATTGTTTGAAACGGAGCGACTGGAGAAGCTGACCTCCAATCTGTTGGAGTTAAACAGCTTTGACGATACCGGTATCAGCCTGCATAAATCGGTGTTTGACATCAATCAGATGATTAAGCAGATTGCACTGACGTTTGAAGGAACGTTTAAGAAAAAGAAGCTGGTGTTAAACCTGGTGTTTTCGCAAAAGGAACAGCTGGTGGAAGCGGATATGGACAAAATCCAGCAGGTTCTGTACAATTTAATTGATAACGCAGTAAAATTCAGCAACTCGGATTCGTCGGTCAAGATTACGACGGAGGAGAGGGGAACGAAGGTGTTTGTAGCGGTAAAGGATTACGGCATCGGAATTCCGAAGGACAGCATGGAAAGAATCTGGGAGCGCTTTTATAAAACGGATTTATCACGTGGCAAGGACAAGAAGGGAACCGGGCTGGGACTTTCGATTGTGAAGGAAATTATTACGGCACACGGAGAGAACATTTCGGTAGTCAGCACGGAGGGCGTCGGAACGGAGTTCATCTTTTCTCTGCCGAGAGTAGAGGAAGAGTAAGGCGTCTGTCTTAGTTGGAGGTGCGTATGGCAGAGGAACCAAAGGAAAAGAATGCGAAAAACAATCCTTCCGGGGATTATCAGTTTATCAAGGAAACAATCGTACCGAAGCGGAAATGCAGGTGGAAAAAGCGTCTGTTGTCCGTTGCCTTTACTATTGTACTGGCGATTATTTTCGGTCTGGTGGCACAGCTGGTATTTCTGCTTGCCGGAGAGCCGTTAAGAAAACTTCTCGGCATGGAGGAGTCGGGGCGTCAGGAGGTAAATCTGCCGGGACCGACAGAACATCCGACAAAGAAACCGACGATGACGCCACAGCCGACGGCAACGACAGTACCGACGAGCTGTCCGAAACCGACCGATGAAGGTACTTTGCCGTCACCTGACGTAAGCGGGACGCCGGAGCCGGGCAGTGAACCGGCAAATCCGACCGAGGGGGGAGTACCGGAACCAAGCGTTAAACCGTCTCCGGGCGGAACAGTGACAGAACCGGGGACCGTAACGCCGGAGCCGACTTCTGGTGCGGAAGTCACCGGCCCGTCGCAGGGAAATCAGAATTCCGGAAACGGTACACAGGAGAACATTTCCGGCGACTGGTATTCGTATGCAATGTTTTATGAAGAGGTTACAAAGCTGGCGGAACAGGCAGGAAAGTCGCTTGTTACGATAGAGGCGGTAGAAATCGGCGTGGACTGGTTTCAGGAGACGTATGAGATAAGGACAAGCATGACAGGTCTGGTGCTTGCTAATGACGGAGTGGATTTGCTTCTTTTAACCGGCAATGAAAAGCTTGCTTCGGCGGATTTGATTGAGGTTCATCTGGGCGGCGAGCTGGTAGAGGGAAGAATTTTTTCGGCAGATGCCGATTACGGTCTTGCAGTGATTGCGGTTGCACTTGCCAGCATCCCGGAAGAGGTGCTTGAGGAAGTGCAAATCGGAAAGATAGCGACGGAAAGTCAGATTCAGGTCGGAACTCCGGTCATTGCGCTCGGTGCGCCGAACGGCTATGACGGCTCGATGGAATTCGGCATGATTACGAGCCTTGGCAGCAGTGTTCCGGTAACGGACGGTCAGGTTTCCTATTTCACAACGAATCTGACGGACTATGCGCAGGGCTACGGCTTTATTCTCAATTTAAACGGCGAAGTGCTGGGCATGATTACCCATACACATAAAGTCAATGTAGATGATGGCGTTTCTTCGGCAATTTCGCTGGATGCCGTAAGAGGAATCATCGTTAAGCTGTTAAACGCTTCGAATATGGCGTACTTCGGCATTCATGGAGAAGACCTACCGGCGGCAGTACAACAGGCAAGCGGGATAGCGCAGGGTGTTTATGTGCGCGAGGTGGAAAATGCTTCACCGGCACTTGCGGCGGGTATTAAAACCGGTGACGTGCTGATTACGGCAGGCGGAAATGAGCTTGGCGGAATCCGTGATTTTACCAAGGTGCTGCTTGCGGCGAAGGAACGGGAAACGCTGACCGTGAAGCTGCTTCGGACAACCGGAGAGGGTATTCGTGAGATTACGGTGGACGTACTTCTGACAAGAAAGAAATAGAGAGGGAAAAGGACAGGTATGAGATATTTAAAGGATTTAAGAGAGGGAGAAATGCTGTCGGAAACCTACTTGTGCAAAAGCAAGCAGGTACTTCAGACGAAGGCGGGGAAGAGCTATTATTCTCTTGTGCTTCAGGACAAGAGCGGCACATTTGACGGAAAGGTATGGGATTTGGGTCCGGGTGTGGAGCATTTTGAAGCAATGGATTACATCCGCGTGGAAGGACAGATTGTGAGCTTCCAGAATGCTCTTCAGTTTAACATCCGCAGGGTGCGCAAGTGCCACGAGGGCGAGTATGACCCGAGGGAATACATGCCATGCACCGAGAAGGACGTAAAAGAAATGCTGCAGGAACTGACCTGCTACATCAAGAGCCTTCAGAATGAATATCTGCGCACACTTGCCGAAAAGTTCTTTCTGGAGGACAAGGAATTTGTAAAGGCATTTCAGAACCATTCCGCGGCAAAGGCAGTACATCACGGCTTTGTCGGCGGACTTTTAGAGCATACCGTGAGCGTGACAAGGCTCTGCGACTACATTGCAAAGAACTATCCGGTTATCAAGCGAGACCTGCTTCTGACTGCGGCGATGTTCCACGATGTCGGAAAGCTCTACGAGCTTTCGACGTTTCCGGAGAACGATTACACCGATGCCGGTCAGCTGCTCGGTCACATTTATATCGGTGCGGAGGTGCTCAGCAAAAAAATCGACACGATTCCGAACTTCCCGGAGAAGTTAAAGAACGAGCTGCTGCACTGTATTCTGGCGCACCACGGGGAGCTGGAATTCGGCTCGCCGAAGAAGCCGGCACTCGCAGAGGCGCTGGCGCTCAGCATGGCGGATAATCTTGATGCCAAGCTGGAGACCATGACGGAGCTGCTTGCCGGAACCGAGGAAAAGGGCTGGCTCGGCTTCCAGAGGCTGTTTGATTCCAACGTGAGAAAGACGAGTGAGATGTAATGACGAAAAATCAGATTGTGACGATGACAATAGAAGATATCGGAGCAGACGGAGAGGGTATTGGCAAGGTTGAGGGCTATACCCTTTTTGTCAAGGGTGCGGTTGTAGGCGATGTCATCAGGGCAAGAGTACTGAAAGCAAAAAAGACCTACGGCTACGCGAAAATTGAGGAAATGCTGACACCTTCCCCGGACCGTGTCACGCCGTGCTGTGCGGTTGTCGGACGCTGCGGCGGCTGTCAGCTTCAGCAGCTTTCTTATGAGAAGCAGCTGGTTTACAAGGCGCAGAAGGTGAAAAGCTGTTTACAGCGCATCGGCGGTATTCCGGAAGAGACGTTAGAAACTGTTATGGAGCCAATCATCGGCATGGATGAGCCGTACCATTACCGCAACAAGGCGCAGTATCCGGTCGGGACAAACAGGGACGGAGAGCTTGTTTTGGGCTTTTATGCCGGTCACAGCCACAACATCATCGACTGCACCGACTGTGCGATACAGGAGCCGGTCAATACCGTGATTTTGGAAACGGTGCGCGGATTTATGAAGGAGTATCACATCCCTGCCTACGATGAGGAAACCGGAAAGGGTCTGGTGCGGCATATCCTGACGAGAGTCGGCAACGTGACGAAGGAGGTCATGGTCTGCCTGATTCTAAACGGCAGGAAGCTTCTGTATGCGGAAGAACTGGCGAAGAGGCTGAAAAAAGCGGTGGAAGGGTTTGAAGGCAGTACAAGCAGGTACACGTTACAGAGTGTTTGTTTGAATGTGAACACCGAGCGCACGAATGTCATCCTTGGTACGGAAATTCTTCCGGTGTACGGTGAAACTTATATTACGGATGCGATTGGAGAAATCAGGTATCAGATTTCCCCGCTTTCGTTTTATCAGGTAAATCCGAAGCAAACTGTAAAGCTGTATGAAAAAGCGTTAGAATACGCAGACTTGAGCGGGAATGAGGTTGTGTGGGATTTATACTGCGGCATCGGAACGATTTCGCTGTTTCTTGCGCAGAAAGCAAAACAGGTCTACGGGGTGGAAATTGTGCCGCAGGCGATTGAGGATGCAAAGCGCAATGCTGCGTTAAACGGCATCACAAACACGGAGTTTTTTGTCGGCGCGGCAGAGAATGTCATGCCGGAGAAATATCTGGAATCCGGCGGCACGATGCGCGCGGATGTCATCTGCGTTGACCCGCCGAGAAAGGGCTGCGACGAAAGCCTCCTGGATACCGTGGTACGCATGGAGCCAAAGCGTCTGGTGTACGTTTCCTGCGACCCGGCAACACTGGCAAGGGATGTGAAGTACCTTGGCGAGCGGGGGTATGAGGTGAAGAAGGTGTGCCCGGTGGACCAGTTTGGACATACGGGGCATGTGGAGACGGTGTGTTTATTGTCCAAACCTAATGCCGGGCATCACATCGAAGTTGAAGTAAGGCGGAAGTGAAATTAGCGAGAGAGACAATTTCCGAATTTGCTTATTATGGGGATGAACCTTACATAGCATGGAATGCAACATCTATGGCAAGCTCCATTGTGCTATTTATTGTAGGTTCCATTTTACTTATACAAGCCCTTATTTCCCGCAGTCTGATTGGCAAGGCAACTTTCTTTTCAAGTTATTATGAAGGAAGTTTGGATGGTCTGGTAAAAAGCAATGACCTTGCGAAGGTAGTAGGACGCAAAGATGTTCGTATCAGGAAACAGATGATTTATTTACGCAAGCGCTATATGCAAAAGTTTGAGCTGTTGGAGGAAAAGGGGGGAACTGATGGGGGCGCTTGCAAAGAAAATAGTAAAAGACGAGTGTCATTCATGCGGCGGTCCTATTGTTGGGGCTGTAGATGAAAACTCTGAGATTGAAATAAGACAAATTTTGGATGTTAGAGGTGGAACTATGGCAGTAACGACGAATACGTTGTTGAGGCGAATCGAAAAAAGTAGAGATTTTCAGGAAATCCTGAATTCCGACAGTCAGGTGTTTGAAGAGGGGCCCGTGTCTGAATACCTGAAGAAACTGTGCGAAGAACGCGGGCTTGTGCCGGAGAAGGTGATCAAGAAGGCGCAGATTGACAGAACCTATGGACATCAGATTTTCAACGGAACGCGCATTGCGTCAAGGGATAAGCTGATCCAGCTTGCTTTCGGCTTTGAACTGACGCTGGACGAAACGCAGAGACTTTTAAAGATTGCCGGGAAAAGCATGCTGTATGCCAGGATCAAGAGAGATGCTGCCTGTATTTTCGGAATATCGCATAAGCTGAGCATTATGGAAGTACAGTATCTGCTGACATCTCTGGGACTTCCTATACTTGGGTAAGCAGGATGGGAAGATGTCGGCAGATTCATTGGAGAGGGTGAGTTATGGAAATTCGGGAAGAGTTTGAGACGTATTTTGACGGCGGATATGAAGCCGGATTACCGCAGGAATTACGGGATGGATATGCGATTATCGAGTGCTTGAGCTGCAAAGAAGACTGCGACACGCTTCTGGTGAAGGACCGCCATACAGGACAAAAGCTGGTGGCGAAGTGTTACAATGCTAAGAGCGTGGCTCTGCAGGAGAATTCCGTGCAGCGGATGCATTTGACAGGAACGGCGGCTCCGGACTTTGTGGGGGAATATCGGAATGCAGCCTGTTATTGCGTTCTGCGGGAATATATCGAGGGGACGCCCCTGGATGAATATATGAAAAAGCATCGGATAACGGAGGAAATCATTCTGGATATCGCACTCGATCTGGTGAAGGCGATGCGGGAACTCCACGAGTCGGAGCCGGTAATCATTCATCGGGATATCAAGCCGCAGAACATTATCATACAGGGAAACGGAAAGGTTTCGCTGATTGATTTTGGTATCAGCCGCGTATATAAAGAAGAACAGACGAACGATACGTTTTTGAGCGGCACGGAGGATTTTGCTTCCCCGGAGCAGTTTGGTTTTATGCAGACGGATATCCGTTCAGACATCTATTCCTTCGGAGTGGTGCTGGCGTGGATGCTTACCGGAAAAGCAAAGCCGATTAAGGCGCCGCTTACGAAGCTGGAGAACATTGCCGCAAAATGCTGCGCGTTTGCACCGGAGAAACGGTATAAAAATGACGATATGCTTTTGCGGGATCTCAGCCGGCTGACGAGAGAGCATATACGGCTGGTGAGAACGAGGGCAAAAAAGGCTGCGGTCTGCGCGTTACTGACCGCGGCTGTGGCAGCTGTGGTTTTTATGATTTACGAAAAGCCGTCGGCGCAGAATTCCGTTTCCTTCCGGGAACCGCTCATTGAGGAGGCTGTCCGGATGGTGCTGGGCAAGCCGGAGGGGGAGCTTAGCAGGGAAGAACTGGAGCAGGTCAGGGAAATCTATATTCAGGCAGATTCGGCATACGCAACCATAGACGAATTTTATTCAGAGGGAGAGAAATGGTATGAGACGGACAGCCGGATTCACGGTCCTATTGAAAGTCTGGAGGATTTGAGGAGGATGCCCAACTTAAGCATTGTGTTTATCAATGCGGAACATATCCGCGATATTTCTCCGCTGGAGGAGCTGGAGTATCTGGAACAGGTAAGTCTGTCTGACAATTATATTTCTGATATTACTCCGCTGAAGGACAAGGAGAGATTATGGAACGTAAGCCTGATGTCGAATCCCCTGAAGGGAATCGGGGAACTTCAGACATGGCCGGTCATCCGGAACTTAAATCTCAGTCTGACGGGATACTATGACGGCAGTCCCGTGGACACATTGGAAAGCATGGACTTTCTGGATATTTGGAATGACTCGGATGCCTATCGGTATCTGGAGGATATGCGTATCGGAGAACTGCATGTCGGTGCGGCAGGACAGACGGGACTGGAGTGTCTGCGCGATACTGCCTATATCGGAAGGCTGTATCTTCAAAAGTCAGATATTCGGGATATTTCAGCGCTGGAGGGAAGGACGGACATTACTTTTTTTCGTATGGAGGAGTGCATAGTTGAAGATTTGTCGCCGCTGTTTACCATGCCGAATCTGATGACGGTGGAAATGAGCGCTTCCTGGCAGGATCGGATGGAGCAGTTGATTGAGGAGTACGGCGAACCGGACTTTGAAATCGTATATTATTGAAAATTCCCGTAATGTATGCAGCCTGCATCCCTTTTTGAAACAGGAAAATGGTATGATAAACCGTACGTCGGAAGGAGAACGGGAACGACGAATGTTTCATTCAGGAATATTGAGAAGGAGGTACATAGTATGTCAAAAAAGATGATTGCCTTATTGCTGGTGATGATATTGCCGCTGTCTTTTGCTGCCTGCGGTACAGTTGATGCCGGGGAGTCGGATCGTGATTCCGAAAGTAGCGTTGAGGTGGAAGGAAATCGTGATTCCGAAAGCAGCGCTGGGGTGGAAGGAAATCGTGATTCCGAAAGCAGCGTTGAGATAGAAGAAAGCAGTTCTTCCGGTGGCAGCGTATGCATCGAACCAACGGAGGTGCAGGCTAAAGAGCCATGGTATCTGCCAATTAGTGAAGTGGGAGCCTATAACAAGGACATCATTACAGATGAAATCATTTCAGGCTGCACTCTGGGCGATATCTCTGCAGATAATCTGCCCTACTGGACAGGAATTATCATAGAAAATAAAATATTCGTAAATTCTGATTCGGACAGGCGCTGGGAGGAATACACTCCCGGCAGCAGTTATTGGACAGAGGATGAAATTCGTTATCAGGCAGAACAGGGTTTTAACTGTGCCAGGATATTATACAGTTTTTCCTATTTGTCGAACCCTGATGACATTTACTCCATCAACATGGCTGAACTGGAGCAGCTGGACGAACTTTTAAGCTGGTGCATGAAATATGATATGCACCTGATGCTGAGCATCACGGGTTTGCCGGGCATGGCTGGAGCGGGAGTGGAAATGGAAAATGTTGCCATGAATGATACATTGTTCACCGATACGGAAACACAGGAGAACTTTGCTACTTATTGGGAGATGATTTCTCGGCGCTATGCAGACATCCCAAGCGGAGCGCTGAGCTTTGAACTTGAGGCAGAGGGCGGTGTCTGGATCCCGGCCGGCGAGCCGGATGAGGGCGCTCCGGATATGGAACGGTTCTATAACGCCTTGGCGCCTATCGCGAAGGGTATGTGGGAGGATCGTCCTGACCGTATCGTCATTGTCAATGACAATGGCAAAGAGGTACCGGAGAAGCTGGCCGCCATTGGCTGCTGCCTGTCTCTGCATAATCATATATATTCCGTTGGAGAGAACTGGCTCGGTTCGCCTCAGGGTTTGAAGAATGTAGACTACCGTTGGCCCATGGAATTTCTGCCGTCAAATTATCTGGATGAACGCAATGGCTCTCTGACGTTTACGGCAGAATCTTCTTTCAACGCAGGCTCCTTTATCGCTTATGCACAGAATTACTTTACAGAGCGCCCGCCCATGGTTACCTGCGACGGCGTGGAGGTGGAGGTAACGGATAAAGTCAACCCGGAAGGCACTGCGATTTGGACCGCACAGGTGCCGGAGGGGACAAAGGAGATTGTTTTTACTCCTGTGGGTGATTATTTCAATATTGCGCTTTATATGGTGGAACTGGAGCAGGAAGGCAGGGAGAAGGTACAGATTTGCAGTTACGGTGTATGCAATTATGAGGAAGCTATTCCTTTTCCAACCATTCAGGTGAATGATGATGGTACTACCCAGAACCTGAGCGGACAGGTACTGGATGGAGAATACGTATACCGGCATTATCTGAAGCCATTTGTGGAATGTGCCGAGAAATATGGCGTGAGTTTTATTATGACTGAGGTGGGAACGGACACTACCGTGCTGGACCCGGAAGAGTATCTGTCCTACCATGAAATGTGGCTGGATACGCTCAAAAGCCATAACATCGGATGGATGTTTAACTGCGAACGAAACATCTTCGCACCTAAGGAGCTGATGTGGCTCAACGGTGAGAATAATCCAATTCCTTTTAAAAATTATTCCCGTTGGGAGGACGGTCCTTATTGGATTAACGAGGACGTGATGGGGTTGTTGAAGGCATATCAATAGTTTTTAAGT
>JBJENV010000016.1:86492-91460 GCA_051880375.1 Lachnospiraceae bacterium | reverse complement strand
AATACCGAAACGCACCATATCAAGGTCTCCCTCCGGAATATCAATAATTCCGGCGCTGTTGCAGACATGGCGCACCGGAAGCCGGATGCCCCGTTCGGTAAGCTTCGCCGCAAACTCCATGTACTTTGCGTACTGTCCTCTGGCAAAGGTCTTATCTGCTTCGTCCGCCTTGGCAAAGTGGGTAAACATGCCCTCTATGCTGACATTCGGAAGCTTTGCGATTTTTTCTATATCATCCAGACTTTCCTCACAGCACAGATAGCCGATGCGGCTCATACCGGTATCCAGCTTGATATGCACCTTTGCTGTCATCCCGAGGCGTTCTGCCGTCTGTTCGTATGCCTCTGCCGTTTCCGACTGAAACACTGCCATGGCAATATCATGCCGTATGGCAAGCTCTGCAAGCTCCGGTGCCGTATAACCAAGCACCAGAACCGGCTTTGTAATGCCGGCATTGCGAAGCTCCACACCCTCCTCGGGTATCGCTACCGCATAGGCATCCACTAAATCATCAATTGCTTCTGCCACCGGCACGGCGCCATGACCGTAGGCATCTGCCTTGACCACTGCCATCATCTTTGTTCCGGGTGCAAGAAGTTTTTTTCCTTTTTTTATGTTATCGCGTATGGCATCCAGAGAAATGTTGGCACATACACGAAAGTATCTGTTTTCTAAATTACGTTCCAAAATTGCATGGTACTCCTTTCCATCAACCTACACACGGGGCTCTGCTCCGAGCAGCACCACAGGAATCGCCTCTAACATATCACTGGCAAGCATGGAACGCGTACCCTTTCTGCATGCTGCCACGTCTCCTGCCATACCGTGCAGATAACAGCCGCTCATGGCTGCCATTTTCGGAGTCTCTCCCTGCGCCAGAAGTCCCGCAATCATGCCTCCGAGTACATCGCCGCTCCCTGCAGTTGCCATACCGTCGTTTCCTGTTACATTAATATAATCTGATTCTCCGAACGATACAATCGTTCGGACATCTTTTTTTACATAAATGATTTCATTATTATACGTGCAGATTGCACTGCTGTCAATGAGACTTGTAACAAGTTGTGCCAGCGGGATGCCGGTCAGCACCGACAATTCCTTTTTATGCGGAGTTATAATTGTCCCGGCAGGCAAAAGCTTTGCAATGTAAGCCACTCTGCCCTGAATTCCTTCTTCCTCCGGCACCTTTTCAGAAATCATTCGTGACAAAATATTAAGAGCATCCGCATCCATTACAAGCGGCACCATGCAGTTGGCGATAACGTAGTTGACAAGGCTTGCGCTTGCCGATCCCGTACCGAGTCCCGGTCCGATGAGAATCACACTTGCCCATGCTACGGCTTCCTTGACTTCTTCTATGGATTCTGCCGTCAAACTGCCGTCTATGGTCTCATACGTCGTCAGAATTGCCTCCGGAAGCTGTCTCTGCAGTATTTCACGGTTTTCTTGTGCCGTCACGACACGCACCAGCCCTGTCCCCATGCGATATGCCGCCGCTGTAGCAAAATACGCTGCACCGGACATATTCTTAGAGCCTGCGATGACAAGTACCTTACCGTAGCTTCCCTTATGAGAATCCTTTCTGCGTACCGGAAGCAGCGCAGAAGGCTTTTCGTCAAAATAAAAGCGTTTCGGAGGCTCCGTAAGCGGAGCAAAACCAATATCCTCCACAATAACCTTCCCCGCGCATTCTGCCCCCGGATATAGAAGGCATCCGACCTTCTGATATCCAAAGGTCACCGTCACATCCGCATTGACCGCAGCCCCCAATATTTTCCCGTCGTCTGCACAAACTCCCGATGGAATATCCACGGAAATTACCCTTGCGCCCGATGCATTGATTTGCTCAATCATTGTCCGAAACTCTCCCGATACCGGTCTGTTTAACCCAATACCGAACATGGCATCGATAATACCAGTATATTCCTCCGGATGCACTTTGCGCATGACCGGGACGCCAAGATTTTTAGCAATTCTAAGCTGTTGCTTTGTTTCCTTTGAGGCATGCTTCCTGTCACCAATCATCATGACAGCCACATGATAACCCTCCCGATACAAAATCCGTGCAGCGGCAATCCCGTCACCGCCGTTGTTGCCGTAGCCGCAGACTGCAAGAAGCTTATCGCTCTTTGAAAACAGTTTTCCTGCATGTCCGGCCACTGCCATTGCCGCCTTTTCCATCAATACGCAGGCCGGTATCCCTACTTCTTCCATTGTGTACCGGTCAAGCTCCTTCATCTGGTTTGTCTGGAGCGCATACTTCATTCATCCACCGCCTTTTATGTTTCGGACTATCTTACCTTCTACTGTTCTAACACCACGTATGCGATTGCATACTCGTTTGTATTTGAAATTGATACATGTATCGCCCGGATATTTTTTTCCTGCCGCATTGTTTCCGCTCTGCCGTGCAGAATGACATACGGTTTGCCGGATGGTTCCCTGAGCGTTTCGATTTCTATCGTTTCCATAGCTCCAAAGCCGGTTCCGAATGCCTTTGCCACTGCTTCCTTTACCGCAAAATTTCCTGCCGCAGTCTGCATCCGTGTGCCAATCAGCTTCTGTTCCTGTTCCGTATATACCTTACGACGAAACGCTTCTCTTTCATAAGCCTTCGCTACACGTTTCACTTCAATCAAATCCGTTCCGATTCCGACAATCATACTATGACTCCCCTGCAGGTCCTTTGCTTTCCTCCGATGCCTTTAATTTATAAGAAAGACGCATCAGGCTCTCTGCCAGATGTACATTTTCCTGCATCACATACGAAGGAAGATGCAAATCTGTCGGCGCAAAATTCCAGATAGCACGGATACCCCACCTGACAAGATCAGCCGCTACCTGCGGAGCCTTTTCCTTCGGAAGCGTCAGCGCCGCTATTTCTACTTCATGTGTTTTGATAAACTCCTCGAGCTTTTCGGCAGACTGGACTTCCACACCGCGAATCATCGTACCGATGATATTCGGATTCACATCAAATATACCGATAATTTCAAATCCACGTCGTTCAAAATCCGAGTAATTTGCAATTGCCTGTCCAAGATTTCCTGCACCGACAATGACAATCCGGTTCTTTTTGTCCAGTCCCAGTATTTTCCCGATTTCGGTATACAGATATTCCACATTGTAGCCATACCCCTGTTGTCCGAAACCACCGAAATTGTTCAGATCCTGACGAATCTGAGATGCTGTTACTCCCATCCGTTCGCTTAGTTCTTTGGAAGAAATCCGTACGACATCATGTGCCAGGAGCTCTCCCAGATAGCGATAATACCTTGGCAGCCGTTTAATCACGGCTGTCGATATTTCCTTTTCATACATGCTGAATTTACCCCTTTCCAGCCTTTCCTTACTTTCTGTTATAACGTTATTTGTTTCAACGATAGTAATCAAATTTCCGTGTCAGACGCTCTGTTTTTATGTCCGTGCCGCACTGCTTCTCCACAGACCATACCAATCCCTCTGCCGTCTTTCGTTCCTCTTCTCCAAACGAAACTGCCAGATAGCGGAATGCCTCATACAATTTCCGGATTTGTCGACGTTTTTTACATGTCAGTTTTCCTTCTCTATCACTCGTATGCTTCGGGGCCGCTGCCTGTGCAAGCTCTTCCTCAATACTGCTCAAATATTCATCCCTCACCAGTGCTATACGAAACGTATCTTCGTGATACCTTGATACAAACATCTGCTCAGAACAGGTTTCTGTCCTGAGTCCGCCCTTCTTTGCTTTTTTTGACTTCTTTCTTCCGAGCAGAAACAGTCCGTTCAGCCACACATCCTTGCGCCAACCTGCTTCCTTTGGCAGTGCAAATGCCGACAGTGCATAAGCGCTGTCCTTTGTTTTTATCTTAAGCTCCAACAGGTCTGGAAGCACCTTTTCGCCCGGTATCTTCCTGTCGGTATGTTGTCTTAAAAACAGACACGCCCCAAGCTGTCTGATATGCTCCCTGTCTGCCAGTCCCGGATAACAACGGTTTTCCGTTTCCAGTTCAAATACCGCATATTCTCTCAGATAACGCCGGATGGAAATTTTGCTCACCCGAAGAACAAACTGTTCCTCACCTGCCTTTATCGTATACTTTGCCCTGATTTCTCCTGTAGTATCTATTTCATATGCCCCGTCGCCCACCTGTTTCCAGACATTATTTTTCCGAAACTGCTTCCTAAAGTCCTGTTCGGAAGAAATACGAACAGGAAGATAAAAATACAGACGTTCCACGACAGTGTCCTCTTTCAGGCAGCCAAGCCTTGCAGCCTCTGCATTTTTTATGTAAGTCCGGTATAAATAAATCCATTCCCGAAGAGCTGGTTCCGAAGCATCTCCGGTCTTTCTTTCAAAGCATGCCTGTTCCGAAACCTCTTCCTTTACAGAGCTAAGAATCCGGCTTACATCCTTTCCGAGTGCGGTAAGCATTCCGGTCATGGAGTAAAGAACCGGTATCTGTTTTACATTCATAAACAGATACATGTTCCGAAACAGCCCGTACAGCTTTTCCTCTGTGCGGTCTGTAAGTATATCTGCCTCGGGATAACGCAAAAGAATATCACACAGCCTTGCCGCCGTCTGTTCCTCATTTGCACTTCCGTCCATACGAACTTCTTCTGTCACGGAAAGATTTTCATCCGTCACAGCAACAAACAACGACGGAGTCTGCAACTTTTCTTCCGACGTAACAAGAAAAATATGAAACGGCTTCTTTCTCTTTACTTCTTCCGAAAGTACATGATATTTTTCCTTCATACGCCTACGAATGCCGGCTCCGAGATATTGCTTTTCATCAAATACGGACATCGGCACAACCCTGACCATACTGATGCAGTCATGCAACACTTCCTGTGCTCCGCGCCTTTCCGGAAGCAGATGCATCTTAGGATATTTTCTTTGCAGCGGGTCAAATAACTGTTCCGTGACAAGAACCGCATCGGTAGCATAGCATTCGGTTTTGACTTTCTCTGAAAGAAGTTTCT
>JBJENV010000016.1:0-86392 GCA_051880375.1 Lachnospiraceae bacterium | reverse complement strand
AACCGCATCGGTAGCATAGCATTCGGTTTTGACTTTCTCTGAAAGAAGTTTCTTCCATACTTCCAGAAACTGCTCCTTCAGTTCCAACAGTTCCGGCTGTTCATCAAGCTCCTCCTCTGTCGGCTCGTGAAACACATATTCCTTTGTCCGAAAGGAATCATCCTGCAAAAAATCCACCTGATACAGGTATACTTCGGTCAATTCAAATTCTTCCGATGTTACATCTAAATAAAGTTCTCTCCGTACTGCCAAAACACCTTCCATCTGCCGTTCCCCGCTTTCTGATAGAGTTGTATTCCGTATGGTTTTTACAAATATACTTATTTTATATAGTACTGTTTTCTTTGAAGATTGTCAATGGATTGTCAAAAATACAATAATGCATGGGAAAGGGAATTGACTTCCGATAAAATTAGCTTATAATGAAACTAAAATTTATGATGGAGGGAACTATGTCGGATATTTTAATGATTGGAATCGCAGGCGGCACCGGAAGCGGAAAATCCACCCTGACAGACCGGATTAAGGCTACCTTCGGCGAGGATGTTACCGTAATTACACACGACAACTACTATAAGGCGCATGATGATATGACCTATGAGGAACGTACCACCTTAAACTACGACCACCCGAATGCATTTGATACGGATTTGATGATTGAACATATCCGTAAGCTGCGTAACGGAGAGGATATCATCTGTCCGGTTTATGACTTTTCGGCACATAACCGTTCCAAAGAAACGCTCTGCATTCACCCAAATAAGGTAATGATTATTGAAGGAATTCTGATTTTTGAATGCCCTGCCCTGACGGATTTGATGGATATCAAGATTTTTGTTGATACCGACGCGGATGTCCGCATCTTAAGACGAATTCTGCGTGATGTAAAGGAGCGCGGCAGAAGTCTGGATTCCGTAATCAATCAATATCTGACAACGGTAAAACCGATGCACGAGCAGTTCGTGGAGCCAAGTAAAAAATATGCCGACATCATTGTACCGGAAGGCGGTTATAATGCGGTGGCGCTCGAAATGATTCTGCACCGGATTGCTACCCACATCCAAAAGGAACAATAAACTGCAGCAAATAAAATAAAGAAATGCCGTCTGCTGAACAGGCGGCTGAATGGAGATTTCTTATGATACGACTGATTGCAACCGATTTAGACGGTACTCTTCTTCAGAACGGAGCGCAGAGCCTTACACCGGAAGCAATTTCAAAAATAGAACATCTGATAACCAGACGCGGCATCCTGTTTGTTGCCGCAAGCGGCAGGCAATACCCGAATCTATGCCGGCTGTTCGGTTCCGCCGCAAAGCACATGGCATTTATCTGTGAAAACGGCGCTGTTGTATTTTACCGGGGTGAACTGCTTGCCGCTCATCCTATGGAATGTTCTGTTGCTGTTGCCATCAGTAAGGATATTTTAAATACGGAGGGCTGTGAACTTCTGATTTCCGGCAAGCAGACCTCCTATCTGATGCCGAAAACAGAGCACTTTTATCACCGCATGAAATATGTGGTAAAAAACGACATCACTCTGATTTCTTCGCTTAAGGAAGTCCCGGAAGAATACTACAAGGTTTCCGTCTATGAAGCCTCCGGAATCAAAGAGGGCCACGGTCCTGCATTCATCAAGCGTTGGGAACAGCAGGCAAAATGCTCGATTTCCGGCCGCGAATGGCTTGACTTCGTACACCCGGAGGTCAATAAGGGGGCTGCACTTACTAACATCATGGAGCAGTTTTCGATTGCCCCTTCGGAATGTGCCGCCTTCGGAGACAACTATAACGACCTCGAAATGCTTTCTGCCGTCAAATACGGCTATGTCATGAAGAAAGCGGTTCCCGATATCAGAAACCGCTTTTCCTATCAATGTGATGATGTACTTACCGCAGTTGATGCGCTGCTAAATGAAACGTCCAGATAACCCCTGGGCTGCTTACAGACTCTTCATCTCCTCCGCCATCTGCTTTAAGTGTTCACGAATCGGCAGCTTCTGTGGGCAGAGCTTTTCGCAGGCGCCGCAGCGCTTACACTGATCTGCTCTTTCTTCCGGCTTCAGCTGCTCAAAGTAGTTCTGTTTTGCACCGTTTGCATTACTGTACATACCATAACGGTTCCAGATGCCGAAGTTTCTCGGAATGTTTACTCCAAACGGACACGGCATGCAGTAACGGCAGCCGGTGCAGCCGTTCTTTACTCTGGAGCGTACCTCTGCCACCACGGCGGCTACGGTCTCCTGCTCTTTCTCGGACAAAGGTTCAAACTTCGTAAAAGTATTCAGATTATCCCTTACCTGCTCTTCGCTTGACATACCGCTTAAAATCACCTTCACCTGCGGCTTTGTCGCTACCCAGCGCAATGCCCAGGATGCCACGCTCTTTTCCGGGCGAACCGCTTTAAACATTGCCTCCACATCATCTGCATACGATGCCAGTGCGCCGCCCTTAACCGGTTCCATAATAATTAAAGGTACATTTAACTTTTCGCAAAGTTCATATCCGCGGTCGCCGGCCTGCTCGTCTGTATCCATATAGTTATACTGAATCTGACAAAAATCCCAGTCACGATATGTCAGAATTTCTTCAAAGGCTTCATACCCATCATGGAACGAAAATCCGAGATACTTAATCTTTCCCTGTTTTTTGTACTCTTCAAACAGCTCAATGATTCCCAAATCTCTGATGGTATGGAAGCTGTCGCGGTTTAAGGCATGCATCAGGTAAAAGTCGATGTAATCGGTCTGAAGGCGGGTCAGCTGCTCTTCAAACAGTCGCACCGCATCCTCCTTTGTCTTCACCAGCCATACCGGCAGCTTGGTTGCAAGAAAAAAGCTTGCTCTGTCATACTTCTTTAATGCCTTTCCTACAAACGGCTCACTCTTTCCGTCGTGGTAAGGATATGCCGTATCAATGTAGTTGACTCCTGCGGCGATTGCCTCCTCTAACATCTGTTCTGCACGTACCTCATCAATCGCTCCCTCTTTTGTTGTCGGGAACCGCATACATCCAAATCCAAGCAGTGAAGTGGAAATTCCCAGTTTGTCCAGTTTTCTGTATTCCATACTCATTCTCTTTCTTTTCCTCCTGTTTTGCTATTTTTATCCGCCGTTACCAGCGAAAGTGCTACCTTTACTGCCTCCTGTGCATCCTTGGAATAGCCGTCCGCCCCGATTTCCTCTGCATACTGCTCTGTCGTCACCGCGCCGCCGATGATGACTTTTGCACGGATGCCCGCTGCGTTTCTTAGTGCCACTACTTCCTTCATGCGCGTCATGGTCGTTGTCATCAGTGCCGAAAGCGCAATCAGATCTGCATCCTGTTCCTTTGCCGTCTGCACAATCGTTTCGGAGTCCACGTCCTTACCGAGGTCAATGACCTCAAAGCCGTAGTTCTTAAGCATCAGTGCCACCAGATTCTTTCCGATGTCATGAATGTCGCCCTTTACGGTCGCAATGACTACGGTTCCCTGCTTCTTGGACGCTCCGGTTAGCAAAAGCGGCTCCAGCCGTTTCACGGCAAGCTCCATCGTCTCTGCCGACGCAATCAGCTGCGGAAGAAAGTACTTCTGCTGTTCAAACAGTGTTCCGACTTCATTGATTGCAGGAATTAAATCCAAATTTAATATTTCTTGCGCCTGTTTTCCTGTGTCCAACACCTGCTCCGTCAGCTCCACGATTTTGCGTTTGTTTCCCTTTAGTACCGCAGTAAACAGTGCCGAGCCTGTATCCGGTGCTCCTGCCAACGCTGTCTGCATTGCAGAAACTGTCGCCGATGCTCCTTCCGTTACTGCCGTCGGCGCCGATAACGTCGATGCGGACGCACCGCCTGCCTTTAACTGTTCTGTCATCGCCGGTGCATGCTCGATAAAACGTAAATCTGCTCCGTCCTTTCCGGTCAGTAAATCTGCCGCAAGCATCATGCTTTTGGTCAGTGCATTGCAAGGGTTTGCAATAGCCATCGTAAGCCCCGCCTCGATTGCCATTGCTAAAAACGCACTGTTCACATACCCTCTTGCCGGAAGTCCGAAGGAAATATTGGACAGTCCGATGCTTGTAGCCACGCCAAGCTCTTCCCTGCAATACCGAATCGTTGCAAGTGTATTTTTCGCTGCCTCTTTTCCCGCTCCGATGGTATTTACCAGACCGTCCACAATGATGTCTTCCTTTGTAAAGCCGAGACGGAACGCCTCCTCCATCACCGTATGAATCAGTTTCCTTTTCTCTTCCTCATCCTTCGGAAGTCCTTCTTCCGAAAGCGGAAGCAGCAAAAACATCGCGCCGTACTTTTTTACCACTGGCAGAAGACGCTTCATCTTCTCACTCTCTGCCGATACTGAATTGACAAGTGCCCGTCCGGGATATGCCCGAAGTGCTGCCTCTAACACCTCGACATAGCTTGAATCCAGACAAAGCGGAAGCGAGCTGTTCTGCGTCACCTCTTCTATCATGCGAAGCATCGTTTCCTTTTCGTCAATGCCGGACATCCCCGCATTGACATCTAAAAGGTATGCCCCTGCCTCCTCCTGCTCTTTGGCAAAACGAATTACCATGTCCATGCTGCCTTCCTTAAGTTCTGCCTGCAGCGCCTTTTTTCCTGTCGGGTTGATTCGCTCGCCGATGATTTGAAAGGCTCCGTCCGGTTCCACCGGAAAGCTCTCCCGCTCGGTCGTAAGCATTGCTTTTTTCTCTTTCTTTATTTCCGGCGGACAAAGCCCTTCCACTCTGTCATGAAGTGCCGCAATATGCGAAGGTGTCGAACCGCAGCAGCCGCCAACCACTCCGGCCCCCGCCTGTATCAACTCCGTCATCGCTGCCGCAAAGGCTTCCGGCGCCATTTCATACACTGTTTCCCCGTCCGAAAGCTTCGGAAGACCGGCATTCGGCTTTGCAATGACCGGCACATTTGCAACCGCATACATCCGTGAAACAACCTTTGCAAGCGTCTCCGGACCTGCCGAGCAGTTGACTCCGACCGCATCCGCGCCAAGTGACTGTAGCACAACCATTGCGGTTTCCGGCGTCGTTCCGTACATCGTCTTTTCGTCTCCCGCAAACGTTAACGTTACCATAAGCGGCAGGTCGCATTCCTCTCGTACCGCAAGCACCGCCGCGCGGCATTCCTGCAGACTCATCATTGTTTCCACAACAAGCAGGTCCGCACCTGCGGCTACAAGCGCACGCACCTGTTCCTTATAAATATCTATCAATTCTTCAAACCGAAGCGTTCCCATCGGATACAACAGCTGTCCGGTCATCGTCAAATCTCCGGCTACATATCTTCTGCCACCGCAGCCTCTGTTTTCACCGCTTCTGTCTCCTTGACAATTCGGGTCTGCCGGTTTGCCGGTTTCCTTCCTTGAAGCTTCAAATTCCCGTACTGCTTCCTTCGAAAGTGCCACAAGCTCCGCATTCATCTTTGCAAGCCGGTTTTCCAAGCCGTACTCCTTTAACTTGATGCGGTTTCCCGAAAACGTCGGCGCATACAAAATCACGGTTCCTGCATGTAAAAACTCCTTTTGCAGATTCTTTATCACCTGCGGATGCTCCAATATCCACTGCTCCGGACATACTCCTGTCGGCATTCCCGCCGCCTGCAGATTCGTCCCGGTTGCTCCGTCAAGAAGTACGATGTTTTCCCTGCAAAGCGCCGCAAATTCTTCTCTTGTCATCCTGCTTTGTCCCCTTTCCCGTTCTCTTCCTGCGAAGGCCGCCTAAATATTCGTTCTATCAATCCGACACGGTTGAACGGAAGCATGAAATAATAGCCCGCTACATACGGTGCAAGCTGCTCCATCACCTGTTTTGCAATCCGTGCCCCCGTTTCCTCGCCCTCTTCTCTGGTCATATCGTCCCGGTAACATGCAAGGATTTCATCCGGTATGTTCATTCCCGCCATCTCGTTCCGGATAAATAGAGCATTCCGCTTACTGACCGGCGGCAGAATTCCTCCGATAATATTCGCACCGGTCTGCTCCTTCAGCCACGCAATCCGTTCCACATCTTCTTTTGAAAAAATCGGCTGCGTCAGGAAAAACGATGCCCCTGCTTCCTGCTTTCTGCGAATACGTTCCGCCACCTGTTCCGCATTCGGAAAGTTGTAGTTTAAGGCTCCCCCGAAAAAGAAACCGTCCTCCGGGAACAGTTCCGTATTCATATCGGAGACCTGCTTCATAAACCGGATGGAATTGTAATCAAAAACGCCCGTCACATTCTTTCTGTCATCTCCCGGCACCGGGTCCCCCGTCACAATCAACAGATTGCGCAGTCCGCTCATATAAGCTCCTAAGAGCAGAGAACGCATCGCAATCACATTTCTGTCCCTGCAGCTGATGTGGGGTACCACCTGCATGCCGGTCTGTCTATTAATATGTAATGCGGTCAGTACCGAATCTGCGCGGCTTCGTCCCATCGGAGAATCCGCAAAGGTCAGCACATCGACCGGATAGCCGGAAAGCATCTTTGCACAGGCAAGCAGCTTGGTTCCGTCCGCATCAAACGGCGGGTCCAGCTCCACCGCAATGATTTTTTCTCCGCGAAGCAGTTTTTCTTTGAGCGGATTTTTCGGTGTTTCCTGCCCTGTACCTTCTGTCTGCTGTGATGCTGCTTTTTCTGTATCTTTCCTTGCAGACGTATGATATGCTTCCAGCGATACCCTGTTTTTCAGGCATTTCCGTGTTTCCGACAGGCTCTGCTTTTTCTTCTGCTGTTCCAGGCGCGTCTTTGTTTCTCTAAGAAACGTCGGCATCGTTCCGCAGCAGCCGCCGACGATATCTGCTCCAAGGTCTGCAATCTGCACCATGTTTTCGGCAAAATAGCCGGCACTGTTTAGAAACGCCGCACGGCTTGAAAAAGCTTCCGCATAGCCCGCATTCGGTGCCGCAAGTACAAAACGCTCTTTCGGAAACCTCACATTTCCAAGCACTGACTTTAAATGCACCGAACCGATGCCGCAGTTAAAACCGACGGCATCCGCAAGCTCTAATTCCTCTGCAAACAGCAGACGCTCCGCTTTCTGTCCCGAGGTTGTAAAGCCGTTTTTATTGATGCAGAAGCTGACTGCAAGAAACGCCTCCGGCGCCCTTTCCTTGACATAAGCAAGGATTTGAGAGATAGCTTCCGTTCCCTGAAAGGTTTCCAGCCAGAAGATATCCATTCCCTCTTCCAGAAAAATATCACACATCCGGTAATATTCCGCGAGGATTTCTTCTTCGCCCCGCTCGCCTCCTGCCGCAATCGGCCCGATATCCGCCGCGGCAAAGCACGGTCTTAAGCTTCTTTCCTGTTCTGCTGCCACTGCTTTCTTTGCGATACGGCAGCCCGCACGAAGCAGTTCTTCGCGTTCTGCCGCAGACACCATCGGCAGCACCACGGAATTGGCCGCAAACGTATTGGTACGAATCAAGTCGGCTCCCGCCTGTAAATACTCTGTATGAATTTCTAAAATCCGCTCCGGCTCCGATTTGTTCGCAAGCTCGGAAATTTCTTCTTTATGCCCCGGAAGCTGCTGATAGTAAGTCCCCATTGCGCCGTCCATCAGCAGAAGTTGTTCCTGTAAAAACTGTGCCAGCTTCATTCTGCGTTGTTCCTCTCCGTCGTAGTACCAATGATTATCGTCGTATTACTAAATATTTTAGCAGTATTGAGAATAGATGACAAGAAGAAATTTCGTATATGAGCCTGCGCCTGTGACAACGCTCACACAGCCGCAAAAAGACAGAAAAAGCCCTGTGTATGCCATTTGACGGACTAAGTCCGTCCCTGGCACACACAGGGCTTTTTCTGTCTTTTAGAGGCTGCATGTCGTCGTTGTCACAGGCGCAGGCTCCGGATACAAATTTCTAAATAGCTATACATACAGTTCCTGTTCTGTTAAGTACTCCTTCAGCTGCTTTCGCAGTCTGCTTAATGTCATGGCGACGCTTCCTTCTGTTGTGTCAAATTGCCTTGCTATGGCGGAAATGCTGTCCGCATACCAGTAACGACAGACAAACATTCTTCGCTTTACGGATGGAAGCGCTGCAAGAAAAGCATTGATTGCTGTCACCAGCTCTCTGCGGTCCATCTCCTGTTCTACGTCCTCTCTTCCGGATACGCAGTCCGTAAGTTCCTCCAGAATGAGCGCCGTTTCTCCTCCGCCGCGTTTTCCGGCATGATTGTGTTTATAGCGGTTAAAACTTATGTTTCTTATCATTTTTCCAAGGAACGCTTTCAAAAGAGCCGGTCGCTTTGGAGGCATGGAATTCCATGCATGAAGGTAGGTGTCATTTAAGCACTCCTCCGTATCTTCACGGCTTTCAAGGATATTCCGGGCAATCGTGCTTAAATAAGCCCCGTACTTTTGCGAGGTGGCTGGAATCGCTTCTTCGCTTCTGACCCAGTATAGCTCTACAATCTTATCGTCTTCCATAGTAATCTCCATTCCTACTGCTTCACGCGCTCTATCATTTCCGTGACATATGCTTCAATTTCCTCCAGTGTAACAGCATCCTTGATGCTCTCAAACGTATGCCTGTCAAACAACAGACCGTCCTCGGTTTCAAGGAAAGCAAAACGGACGCCGTCCGCAAAGCCATAGTCCGCAATATCCTTTAAGCAAAGCGTTGCTCCGTTCTGTCCCCATATCGAAGTTTCATCATATACCGTCGGCATAAATATGCCGGTCATCCCGACCTTAAGTGCCTCTAAAGTATCCATTGTAGTCATGTACGTTCCGTTCCCGACCGGTCTCGGAAGTAAAGCGGTAACAATATCTCCTTCCTCACAGTCACCACGATATACCTTCTCCACCTTAATTTCCGCAATCGCCCTGTATGACTTGTCACCATTGAAACTGATTTTGATATTTTCGATGCTTACTACCGTACCTTTTACGACAAGCGTTTCCTGCCATGTAAAAATTTCTTCCTCAGATAAGTAGATCAGACATGCCTCAGAATAAACTTTCGGCGCCCGGTTCACATACCGTACCGTAACACCCTGTGACGCCTCCGAAAGCTCAATTCTTCTGCCGCCGAAAAAATACGTTCCGGCGCCAAGTAGCAGACACAGGCATGCAGCCAGAGGAATCCATTTCCATCCCTTCCTCCACGAGATTTCCTCATTTTTTTTACGTGTGTGTTTTTTACCCGTGTCTTCTTCCTTCGCTTCCTGAATGTACTTGTCGTCCATATCACCGAGCGCTTCAAAAAAAACTTCCTGTTTCATCTGCTAATGCTCCTTTCCGAAAGAACTTTTTATGATTAAGCCGTCCTCTCACTGATATAGACAACTTTTTTGCAAAAACCTAACAACAGTATAACGCAAAACATTCATGTTACAAAAAATGCCTCAAAGCATAGAGTTCTTCTATGCCTTGGGGCATTCATTTTTCGTTCTTTTGCTCTACTTTTCCTGATATACCTTTAAGATTTCCAGCAACAGTTCTACCACCTTTTCTAATGACTGCACCGGAACATATTCGTACTTTCCGTGGTAATTAAAGCCGCCGGTACAAAGGTTCGGACAAGGAAGCCCCATAAAGGAAAGTCTGGCGCCGTCCGTGCCGCCGCGAATCGGTGTAATCACCGGTGTAATGCCAAGCCGTTCCATTGCCTTTGTTGCATTCTCTATTAAGAAGAAATACGGTTCCACCTTTTCCTTCATGTTGTAGTAGGAATCCTTCACGATACATTCCACCGTGCCTGCGCCGTACTTTTCGTTTAAAAATTCCGCCGTCTTTGCAAAGCGCGTCTTCTTTTCTTCGAACTTTGCACGGTCATGGTCGCGGATAATATAGAACATCTCTGCTTCCTCCACGCCGCCGTTCATGTGGTCTAAGTGGAAAAAGCCCTCATAGCCTTCCGTATACGCCGGATTTTCAAATGCAGGCAGCATCGACTGAAATTCCATGCCGACCAAGAGTGCATTCACCATCTTGCCCTTTGCCGAGCCCGGATGAATGCTGCGTCCGTGCAGCTTTATCCTTCCAGATGCCGCATTGAAATTTTCATATTCAATTTCGCCGAGTCCGCCGCCGTCTACGGTATAGGCAAACTCTGCGCCAAAGCCTTCCACATCAAAATGGTCCACCCCTGCGCCGACCTCTTCATCCGGAGTAAACGCAATCTGAATCGTTCCGTGCGGAATGGACGTGTCCGTAAGCAGAAGCTCCGCCATTGTCATAATCTCTGCAACGCCCGCTTTATCGTCTGCGCCAAGCAGTGTCGTTCCGTCCGTTACAATGATATCCTGCCCCTTTGCCGAAAGCAGGCTTGGAAACATCTCCGCATCCATGGAAATTCCTTCTGCGTCGTTTAACACAATTTCGCCGCCGTCATAATTATTTACGATATGCGGCTTTACATTTGCACCGCTGATTGCCGGCGAAGTGTCCATGTGTGCCAGGAAGCCAAGCACCGGAACCTGTTTGTCCGAGGTTGCCGGAATCGTCGCATACACATAGCCGTACTCATCCATCCTCGGATTTTCCGCTCCCAGCTCTTTTAATTCCGCAAGCAGCATTCTGCCTAAGTTTTTCTGCTTTTCACTGCTTGGAAAACAATCCGCATCCTCCACCGATTCGGTATCTACTGCAACATACCTTAAAAAGCGTTCTAATACTGTCATGCCGCTATCCCCTCCTGATAACGCTCAAAAATCTGTAAAATTGCATCTACCACGCGGTAGCAAAGCTCCACGATATAATTAATATCGTTTTTGATGTTTTTGATACACTCCAGATATTCCTTATGCATCCGTTCAATCAGATGAATGATATCCTCCTTGGTCCGGATGATTCCGTTCACCGCACGCGCCCTTGCAGCTTCCGCACTTTTTACATATGCTTTAAGAGATGCCATCAGGTCTGCCTCGTAGCGGCAGTGCTCCTTTAAGCTGCCCTCAAACACCGAATTGTGCGGGAAAGTAAAGTAATCCGCCACATAATGGGTAATCACGCCGAGTCTGCGACAGTATGCCATTGTCATGCCCTTTTCCAGACTCTTCTCGCCGGTCAGCCGTTCAATCTGCTTTTTTAAAATATCAAAGGTATCTTCTATCGTATGCCTTCTTGTCAAAAAGGAAGGCATAATATCCGGCAGAATACTGCCGAGATAAAATGCTTTTCTATGCTTATCCAAAGAATCCACGTTCAGATTCTTAAGCAAATAACCTGCCAATGAAATATGAGACTTCTTTCGCATCACATTCTCCTCTCTCTTCTTCTCCAGCAATGATTTTAAAGGTTTTCTTATAAAAATGCAAGTAAAAATTCATCCCTGTTTTACAATTTACACAAACAAAATATAATCGAAACACAATCTTAATCATTTGTTTAGTTGACAATTCACTGGAAATCTTATATGATAGGATTTGATACTATTAATGCGGATGCGTTGTTCATCCGCACAGTTCACCATTATAATTTAAGGAGATGATTTTTTGGACCCCAGTGTCGCGGCACAATTTTTTGTGCTATTAGTACTACTTGTTTTATCCGCATTCTTCTCGTCTGCGGAAACCTCTTTAACCACAGTAAATAAGCTCCGTATCCGGAGTCTTGTTGAGGACGGCGTCAAGGGCGCAAAAACAGTCAGCGAGCTGATTGAAAACCCCTCAAAGATGCTCAGTGCCATTTTAATCGGCAACAACATCGTCAACATTTCCGCCTCCTCACTTGCCACCACACTTGCCATCGATTTGTTAGGTAGCTACGGCGCCGGTATCGCAACCGGTATTTTAACGTTGCTCATTCTCATTTTCGGTGAGATTACGCCTAAAAATATGGCAACCATGCACGCAGAAAAAATGGCACTGCTCTATGCACCTGTCATTAAACTGCTTACGAAGCTGCTTACCCCGGTTATCTTTTTGATTAACAAACTTTCCGGCGGAATTCTGCTTCTGTTCCACATCGACCCGAATGCCCATGCAAAAGCCATGACAGAAAACGAGCTGCGTACCATTGTCGACGTCAGCCACGAAGAAGGCGTGATTGAAAGCGAAGAACGTCTGATGATTACCAATGTGGTAGACTTCGGCGACTCCCTTGCCAAGGACGTTATGGTGCCACGGATTGATATGGCATTTGCAGATGTGAACTTAAGCTACGATGAACTGGTTGCAGCCTTTGAAAAGGATATGTACACTAGACTTCCGGTTTACAGCGGAACAAGAGACAATGTCATCGGCATTGTCAGCCTGAAAGATGTATTTTTTTACCGCGGCGCAAAGGAAGACTTTCATATCAAGGACTTTTTGCGTGCTCCGTATTTCACCTACGAGTACAAGAAAACGTCCGAGCTTCTTCGTGACTTAAAGAAAGCGACCAATTCCATCGCCATCGTACTTGATGAGTACGGTGCCACCGCAGGTCTGATTACGCTAGAGGACCTCGTGGAGGAAATTGTCGGTGAAATCCGTGACGAGTATGACACGGATGAAGAAGACCCGATTCAGAAGGTATCCGAAAATGTATATAAAATCAACGGCCTGACCAAGTTAGATGAAATCAACGAACTGCTCGATCTGGATCTGGAATCCGACGACTATGATTCCATCGCCGGTCACGTCATTCACTTATTAGACCATCTTCCTTCCGAAGGGGAAACCGTTACTGAAGGTGCCTGCACCTATCAGGTTCTCACTATGGACAAAAACCGGATCGATAAAATACTGCTTACCATCGACCCGGATTACATAGCACCGGAGGAAGAATAAACACTGTCAGAAAGGCACGACTGCTTTATGATACTTGCATGTAACAACATAACAAAGAGCTTTGGTGAAAAGGAAATCTTGCATGAGATTTCCTTTCATGTTAATGATACGGAAAAAGCGGCGATTGTCGGCATCAACGGTGCCGGCAAATCGACGCTGTTCAAAATTATCGTCGGTGAGCTTTCCCCTGACGCGGGCGAGGTCATTCTTGCGAAGGGTGCCACGTTCGGCTATCTTTCCCAGCATCAGGACTTAACCTCGGAGAACACGATTTACAACGAACTGTTCGCCACCAAAGCGGAGCTGCTCCGCATGGAGGAAACCATCCGCCGTCTGGAACTGGAAATGAAGCATACCGAGGGCGAAGCCCTGGAGCGTATGCTCTCCGACTACTCCCGCCTCATGCACGAATTTGAACTGCAAAACGGCTACGCCTACCGCAGCGAAGTGGTCGGCATCTTAAAGGGACTCGGTTTTGAAGAAAGCGAATTCGACAAGCATATCAATACCCTCTCCGGCGGACAGAAAACACGAATTGCGCTCGGCAAGCTTCTGCTCCGCAAGCCGGACTTAATTTTACTTGACGAGCCGACGAACCACCTTGACATGCAGTCGATTGCATGGCTAGAAACGTTCCTTGCCACCTACAAGGGCGCGGTTGTTGTGATTGCGCATGACCGCTACTTTCTCGATAAGGTGGTTACCAAGGTCGTGGAAATCGACCATAACCGTGCGCAGACCTTTGAGGGCAATTACAGCATGTATGCCGAGAAAAAGGCGAAGCAGCGTGAAGACCAGTTAAAGCACTATCTAAACCAGCAGCGCGAAATCAGGCATCAGGAGGAGGTCATTGCAAAGCTCCGCTCCTTTAACCGCGAAAAATCCATCAAGCGCGCCGAAAGCCGCGAAAAAATGTTAAATAAAATCGAACGTCTGGACAAGCCGTATGCAGAAGCCTCCGGTATGTCCATCCGTCTGGAGCCGTCCATTTTAAGCGGAAACGATGTGCTTACCGTCAAAGGACTATCCAAATCGTTCGGAAGCCAGACACTGTTTACCGACTTATCATTTGAAATCAAGCGCGGAGAAAAGGTTGCCATCATCGGCAACAACGGTACCGGCAAAACGACGATTTTGAAAATGATCAACGGAATGCTTGCTCCGGATGCCGGAGAAATAAAGCCCGGCGCCAAGGTGCATATCGCATACTACGACCAGGAGCATCAGGTGCTTGATATGAACAAAACGCTCTTTTCCGAGCTTCAGGACACCTATCCGTTTATGGACAATACGCAGATTCGCAACGCTCTTGCTGCCTTTCTCTTTACCGGCGATGATGTATTCAAGCTGATTCGTGATATCAGCGGCGGAGAACGCGGACGTGTTTCACTTGCCAAGCTGATGCTGTCGGAATCGAACTTCTTAATTCTCGATGAGCCGACAAACCACTTAGACATCATGTCAAAGGAAATTTTAGAGCAGGCAATCAACAATTACACCGGAACCGTGCTCTATGTATCGCACGACCGTTACTTTATCAACAAAACAGCGACAAGAATTCTGGATTTAACGGAGCAGAAGCTGCTTGCTTATCCGGGAAATTACGATTACTACCTGGAGCACAAAGAAGCCACGGAGCGCCTCTATTTGCAGGGCATCGGCTACGGCGTCGGGAAACAGCCGGATAAGATGGCAACCGGTGCTGCGGCAGGTGTTGAGAGGGCTGTCAGCGGTTCTTCTGCGGCTCGTGCCGCTTCTTTCACTGCCGGGGACCTAAGTCAAACAGAAGCCTCTGCGGGCAAGGCGGACTGGAAACAGCAAAAAGAAGAACAGGCAAAGCTTCGCAAGCGTCAGAACGATTTAAAACGCATCGAAACTGAAATCGAGCAGCTGGAGGAGCGCTCTGCCGCTATTGACACTGAGCTTGCCGATGAAGCAGTATTCAGTGACCATACAAAACTTCTGGAACTGACAAATGAAAAGCAGGCAGTGACTGACCGGATTGCAGAGCTGATGGAACAATGGGAAACACTGGCTGAGTGAGGTACCCTTATGAAACTCCCTGAGAAAATTGCACAACTGACCGCAGGAAAAGCATACGAGCCGGATTCCATTGGCATGTCCGGCTCTACTGTCTTATCCTATGAAGATATGGTATTAAAAATAGAATCCGATAGCGAAACGGTCCGTTCCACTATTGAAATGATGCAGTGGTTAAACGGTAAGCTTCCCGTTCCGAGTATTCTCTGCCACGAAATTCTTGACGGTAAAAGCTATCTGCTGATGAGCAAAATAAGCGGCAGAATGTCCTGTGACGCCTATTACATGGAACGTCCGCAGGAGCTGCTTGCCCTGCTTGCGGAAGGTATGAAGCTTTTATGGAGCGTGGATATCTCCGATTGTCCCCGTATACGAAGTCTGGATACCGAGCTTGCCGAAGCCAGATACCGTGTAGAACACGGTCTTGTAAGCATTGACCGTGCCGAACCGGATACCTTTGGCGAAAACGGCTTTGAAAGTCCTGCACACCTGCTCTCCTGGCTGGAGGAACACAAGCCAGCGTATGAACCGGTACTCTCCCACGGCGACTTCTGCCTGCCTAACATCTTCTTCGAGGCCGGAAAGGTCAGCGGCTTTATTGATTTGGGCGATACGGGCGTCGGTGACAGGTGGCGCGATATCTCGCTCTGTTACCGCAGCTTAAAGCATAACTTTGACGGCACCTTCGGCGGCAGGCCCGTTCCCGGCTTCAACCCGGATTTGCTGTTTGAAGCGCTTGGCATTACGCCGAACAGAGAAAAACTTCGGTATTATATTCTGTTAGATGAGCTGTTTTAGCAGATGCTGCAAAACGAAACGTTGTTATTTTTTCTCCACCACATTGCATACGGAAAGTCTATCCCCGTCCACAGTAAACCACACCTCAAATGTACTGTAGCTCATTTTATAAACCCGTTCCGGTGAATTTTGATACCTCGGGCGCGGATCCTGCGCCAGCACCTCCTTAAGGCTCTCCCGCTTTTTTACAGGAATCTTTGAAAGTTGTTCCTCCGGTACCAAAACCGAAAGTTTTCCTTCCTTCTGCTGTGCGGCAAAGCCGCCCAACGCTTCCGGCTTACTGTCCGCATACGGAAGGTAAGGCTTGATATCAAAAATCGGAGTCCCGTTCATTAAATCGCCACCGGACACAAAAAGCACCGGTCCTCTGTCCTTGGTAAACTCGATTCTCTCCAGCTTGACGCAGCTAAGTCCGATGGGATTCGGGCGAAACGGCGAACGCGTGGCAAACACGCCCATGCGTGTATTTCCGCCCAAACGCGGCGGGCGTACCGTCGGTGACCAAGCCTCCCTCATTGCCTCGGAAAACTGCCAAATCAGCCAGAGATAGGAATATCCGTCAATTCCCCGGAATGCATCGGGATTGCGGTACTTCGGACAGAATACGATTTCCGACTCTACCGACTCCACCAGACCGCTCTGCCTGGGAATCCCGAACTTTTCCGTAAAATCATTCTGAATGTGGGCAATGACCTGCATTGCAATCTGCTCCTGCCGGTATTCACTTTTCCCCGATAACTGCTTTTCACTCATATTGATCTTCCTGTTCCTTTCGCATTGTCCAAAATCCTTCCATATCACTATTTTACTATGAAATGGCGGAATCGGCAATGCGGTATCTTCATTCTTTTAATGGGAAGAAAAGGGATGCCGCACCTTTGCAGACATCCCTTATGATATACTAACTATGTACTGACTTCATCTATACTTACTTTACATCCATCCGATATTTCTAATACAGCGGATGCTTTTCCGTCAGACTCTTTACCATGGCCTTTACTTCCTCTGCCGCTGCTTCCTTCTTGGAAACCGCAAGGAAAATTGCCTCTGCAACCTGATCCATGTCCGCCTCATCAAAGCCTCTTGTCGTAACGGCTGCGGAACCAAGACGGATACCGCTTGTTACAAACGGGGAGGTCGGGTCATTCGGAATTGCATTCTTATTACAGGTAATATTGACCGCATCCAACAGCTTCTCTGTCTCCTTACCGGTCACTCCCATACTCTGCAAATCCACCAGCATCAGGTGATTGTCGGTACCGCCGGAAACAAGCTCAAATCCTCTTTTTAACAATCCGTCCGCGAGTGCTGCCGCATTCTTTACGATTTTCTGTGCATAGACCTTGAACTCCGGCTGAAGCGCTTCTTTAAAGCAGACTGCCTTTGCTGCAATCACATGCATGAGCGGACCGCCCTGAATGCCCGGGAACACACTCTTATTTAACTTATGCTCCTCGGCAAACTCTGCGGAGGATAAGATAAGGCCGCCTCTCGGTCCACGCAGTGTTTTATGTGTCGTGGAGGTTGTCACATGTGCATACGGAATCGGAGACTGATGCATACCGCCGGCAACAAGTCCTGCAATGTGTGCCATATCTACCATCAGATAAGCGCCGACCTCATCCGCAATTTCACGAAACCTTTTAAAATCAATCGCTCTTGCATAAGCGCTTGCACCTGCAATAATCATCTTCGGCTTTGCTTCCTTTGCAATACGGAGCACTTCGTCATAATCAATATAGCCGTCATCGTTGACACCATACGGAACAATATTAAAATAGGAACCGGAAAAATTGACAGGACTTCCGTGTGACAGATGTCCGCCATGTGCAAGGTTCATGCCAAGCACCGTATCTCCCGGCTTTAACAGTGCAAAAAACACTGCCATGTTTGCCTGTGCACCGGAATGCGGCTGCACGTTCGCATAGGTACATCCGTACAGTTCCTTTACGCGCTCGATTGCCAGATTCTCCACCATGTCCACAAACTCACAGCCGCCGTAATAACGCTTAGCAGGATAACCTTCGGCATACTTATTGGTCAGCGGGCTTCCCATGGCTGCCATCACTGCCTTACTCACAAAGTTTTCGGACGCAATCAGTTCAATATGATCCCTCTGACGTCCCAGTTCCAAATCCATTGCGTTCGCAAGCTCCGGGTCAAACGCTTTCACTTCATCAAATGAATACATGTGTTCCTCCATTCCTGTGATGTATCACATTAACTCTTTGCTACGCTAAATTCATACAGAAGCTATTATAACACATAGCCATAGAAAAAGCGACTGTTTTTTTCTTAACAAGGAAACCACCCGGATTGCAGTCACTGTGTTTCAAATCGCCAGTACTGCATCACTGCCTGCAGCGTCACATTCCCACGATATTCATTTTTGTCAGGGTAGTAAATCATCGACAGACAGACCTTATTTTCTCTGCCCTGAAACATCCGCTGCACCTGTTCTTCTCCAAATGCCTCCTTTGCCTCTGTTTCAAACTCCTCAATATTTCCGAAGCAAAGCACATCAAACTGCTTTCCGTAAGTATTTTCTGCCTGAAGCTTTAGCACGTTCGCATTTTTCCCAAGCACGGACGCACGCAGTATCTTTACCCTTCGTTCTGCAAAAAGCGGCTTCGGATTTCCCTTTCCAAACGGCTCTAACAGCTTTAATTCTGCCAAAACCTGCTCGTTCACAAGCCCGAATGGCAGCATAACGTCAATCGATATCTTTTCTTTTAACTCTTCTTCGGTCAGTTTACAGCGCTCGTTGAGTTCCCTGCGAAGTGCTTCTATGTTCTCCTTCGGAAGCGACATACCTGCTGCCATCGGATGTCCGCCGAACATTGTCAGCAGATGGCTGCATTCCGCAAGCGATTCTGCCATCGGATAACCCTCGATGGAGCGTCCGGAGCCTTTTACTCCGTTCTGAGCGTCGGTCAAAATAATCGTCGGACGATAATAGCGTTCTCTTACTCTTCCTGCAATGATTCCCGCCAGGCTTTCATGCACCGTCGGCAGATAAATCACAAGGACGCGATCCAAAGCTTCTCCATTTTCTACTATCTGCACCGCCTCTTCCACTCCCTTGGCGGTCAAATCCTTTCTTGCTGTATTTAAGGATACTACCTCTTTTGCAAGCTGCCTTGCTTTTTCTTCCTCCTCCGATAGCAGCAGCTCCAGACCCTTCAGAGCCGTATCAAGGCGTCCCGAGGCATTTAAGCATGGTCCAAGAACAAAGCCGATATGATATGCTCCGATGCTTTCCTGATTTAATTCGTTTGCTTCTATCAAAGCGCGGATGCCAAAGTCACCGCACTCCTTCATTGCCTGTATGCCAAGCGCCGCAATCGTCCGGTTTTCTCCGGTCAGTTCCATCACATCACAAATCGTTGCCGTTGCCAGATACGGGAGGAACTGAAGCATAAAGTCCTCATCCATAGAGAGCTTCCTCGCAAGCACGCACATTACCTTATAAGCAACAACCGCACCGCACAGCCCGGTGTACGGGTACGTTTCTCCCTCCTGCTTCGGATTTACAATCAAATCCGCCTCCGGCAGAAGCTGACGCCTTCCGCGACAGAAGCTGTCGTCTTCCGTTTCCACTGTCGGAATGTCATGATGGTCCGTAATCAGTACACGGATACCGGCTTCCTTTGCCATGCGCACCGGCTCCCTGGCAGAAATTCCGTTGTCACAGGTTAAAATCACCTGTACACCGTCAGCCTTTGCCTCCTCAACCATCTGCGGATTAATGCCATAGCCGTCCTTTATACGGTCCGGAATCCGATAATCTACTTTGGCACCCGCTTTGCATAAGGTCCGGTACAACACATAGACCGAAACAATTCCGTCCACGTCATAGTCACCGATGATTCGAATGTGTTCTTTCTCACAGATTGCCTCTATCAGTGCATCTGCTGTCTCCTTCGCATTTTTCAACTGCTCCGCCGGATGCATTCCCCGCTCAAGGGCGGGATGCAAAAAGCTATCCCTTTCGGCATAGCTTTTTAAATCACGGTTGACAAGCAGTCTTGCCGTCACCTCACAAATTCCGTGCTCCCTGCAGATTGCTTCAAAATCATCCTTCTTGTTCTTTATCGTCCAGTTTTGTTTCATTATTTCTCATACTCTTTCTGAGTTTTCTCTTATTTGCTTTCTTCTTAATAATTATAATCACTGCTGCAATGACAACTGCCCAGAATACAAGGTACGGAATATTTACTACAAACCATACAAAGAAATCCTGTGCTCCTGTTGTAATCTGATAGATGGTATCCGACCAGCCGGTGCGGATTCTCTCACCGATGGTTTCCGGTGTTGGGTCACTCACACGGATAACCTCCGACACATTGATGCGAACCGTGCTGTAGGTAATCTGGTCATCATAGGTGCGAAGTCTTGCAGTATAGCTTTCAATGGAATAACGCACCTCGCTCAGACGCTGCTCCAAACGAATAATTGCATCCAGATCCTCTGCTTTTTCCAGCAGCTCCAGCAATCTTTCCTGCTCCGTGCGAAGCGTGCCGAGTCTGCTTTCCATATCTACATACGAAAGCGTGACATCCTCTTCACCAATTGTCTTATTTACTACCGTTGCAATTCCGTCGATTCCCGCAAGGAAGGCATTCAGATTCTGCTGCGGCACGCGAATCGTATAATCCGCGCTTCTTCTGTTCGAGTAATAGCCGTTTCCGTATACATTGGCATACTGCAGATAGGCTCCGGACGCCGCCACATGATCTTCCAGCGCGGTAAGGAATGTATCAAATTCGGTAGTTTGAAGGCTTAAGGACGCTGTTTTGATTGTTTTTCTTGTGTTCTCAGCGTATAAGGTAACATCTCCTCCGGTTTCCTCATTGCTACCAGCTCCATAGCTTGCATCTTCCGTCTTTGAAAGTATGTAGTCCATATCCTCTGCAATCTCTGTTGCCATCGGTACCTCGGCAGGAAAATACGCTTCCGTGCCTGCGCCCTTGCTTTCCTCATACCAATAGCCGTTCGAGTCCATTGCCATGTCTGCGCTTTTTGCTCCGCATGCTGTTGCGCCAAAAAGCAGCATTCCGCATACAGCTCCCGCGAATATTCTTCCCGATTTTTTCATCTTTCTCATGCTAATCCTCCTTGTTTTCCGAAGGAAAATCAATTTTACAAAGTAAAATTTGCTCTGCGTTGCGAGCGCAGAGGATTTATCCTCCCTTGTCAATTAAGCCCTGTCCTCAATCCTGCTTTAGATGTCATTCACCGCAGGAATACTGCAAACGGCAAACAGCACCGGACGGTCCGATTTTGTTTGCCGTTTTGGTTTTCACTTATTTGACGAGTGACCTTAGTGAAAGGTTCCCACCTTTTATTTTCTTCCGGCAGTTTATTCTTCCGGCAGGAAGCAGCCGTCCGGATAATTCGTAGCAGCATTCCACAGGAACCAGCTCGTATAGCCGGCATCATAAGTTGCCTGCACTTCTTCTCTGACCACAGGCCCGGTATACTTGATATAACCCTTTACCCAGGTTGCCGTAAATGCCTGCAGCCATGGTCTGACATCTGCATACGTATCCTGTTCATTTGCAAGCGGTGCCAGTTTATCCACCGAATACTGCATTTGTTTCAGAAGAAACTTATACGGCTCTGCATCCGGTACATCTATACCAAAGGAGCCCTTTGCATAATGCGACGGATATACCATCGGACAGATATAATCCAGATATCTTGACATTTCCTTGTAATCCTGACCGACCAGCTGTGAATCCACATCACTCTTAATTACCGTGCCGTAAACGGAAGCACTGACAAAAGCACCAAGCGGCTTCAGGCGGTTGCATGCATATTTGGTAAATGCGGTAATTGTCTCCTGCAGGGTAATACTCTCTGCTGCTTCTCCAAGGTCTACATTGCTCATACCGTTTGTAGAAACACGAATATAGTCAAAACAGATTTCGTCAAACCCATCCAGAACTGCCTGCTCCGAAATATCTACGATATACTTCCAAGCCTCCTGATTATATGGATTCATCCACGGAATTCCGTCCTTATCCTTAAACATCTCTCCGTCCTTCGTATACAGCATATACTCCGGATGGATTTTTGCAACATACGGGTCACGGAAACAAACGACTCTTGCAATCGTATAAATACCATGCTCCTTTAAGGTTGCAAGTAATGACTTCATATCGGAAAACTCACTGACACACACACCGGCTGCCTGTATAGCGGCATTATCCATCTGGTAGGTGACTCTTCCGCTGTCTGCCTTCACATCAATGACTACCGCATTGAATTCCGTTGTATCCGCAAGCTCTAACCACTGTTTCAGCTTCGTTGCAGACTTCAGTGAACATCCGGTATAGGCTCCCCTGACATCTACCTTCTCTCTTGTATCCACAAAGCCGACCAGATAATTATCGTTCCATGCAGGCTTTGGTGACGGAGTCGGTGACGGCGACGGGGTCGGTGTTCCTTCCGGAGTAGGCTCAGGGGTCGGTGTCGGCGTAGCTGTCGGCGTCGGCGTTACTGTCGGTGTTGGTGACGGTCCTTCCGTCGGGGTTGGCGACGGGGTCAGTGTCGGTGTCGGCACTTCCAGATCCGGTCGTTCTCCCAGGTGATTTTTTGACAAATGATATGCTGTAAATCCAAGTCCGAGTGCCAGTAACGCTACCAGCAAAAGACCAATCAGTTTTCCGCTTCCGTGGTGCCTGTTTCTTCTGCTCCGCCTTTTATACGAGGACCCGTAATCCACATACATTCTGTTATTTCTGCTCACAATTAACCCTCTTTTCTGCTACTGTCTGCCACAGCAGAACTTGTACTTCTTGCCGCTTCCACATGGGCAAGGATCATTTCTTCCTACCTTCTTCTCCTTTACAATCGTACCGGACTTCTTTTGCTCCTTATAGAGTTCTTTTCTTCTTTCTTCGGTCAGAAGATTGTCCCACTGCGGAAGTTCATAAAGCCAGTTGGCTTTTGCCTCAACCATATTATAGTAGAGCTTTTCCTTATCGTATGCAAGTGATACCGTGGTATCTTCTTCCATCTCTTCAATCGGATTCGGCGTTACCAGGCTGTCATTGATGCCGTCCAGAAAACCTGTCATTAAGAAAGTATCTGTTCCGAACTTATCGGCAAGCTCCTTTACCGTTCCGGTAACAACAACCTCCGGCTGTGCCAACAGCTGCTCGTAAATTCCCTTTTCCACTGCAAAATAGTTGCCCCAGAACAGCTGTCCTTCCTTTGAATTCATATCCTTGCCGTATGCGCTTTCTCTCCATGTTTCCAATAATGCCATTTCGTTTTACATCCTTTCTTTTCTGTCTGAACTAACAAATAAAAAAATAAATAAACTCTCTTGTATAAGATAACAGATTTTGTCCATACTGTAAATAGTACGAAAGACAAGTAGTAATACTTATCCTCCCCTGTAAAAGCCTGAAGTTCCGCCACCCAAGCGGATTTCGGGCTTTTATTATTTTTTTCTTACGTTTTCCTTATTTTCTTTGCTGCCGTACTTTGCTTCAATTTCCTCAGCAAGCTTTTCCGGTGATTCTCCTGCCTTTAAGCGCTTGTTTAACTTTCTCATGTCGCGCATGGTCATGCCGTCATTTTCATGTACTTTTTCATACATTTTCAGGCCCGCCCACAACAAAATCGGAAGTAAAATGGTTGCCACAAGGCTTGCCATAAACATCTGATATGCTTCCGGTCTGGCAAGGACAGCCAGAACAAGTGACGAAAGATACAAAAGACCAAGCAATATCAGCCCTGCGATTGCAATGATTCTCTTTCCCATATTCTACTCACTCCTTTCGCATTCTTCCTTCAGCTTTGCCATCCACTGCTTCTGCTGCTTCTCATACCCCTGTTCCGAACACTCGTAAAATACCTCACCCCGAAGTTTCTCCGGCAGATACGGTTGTCCGGAATAGTGATTCTTATAGCTGTGCGAGTATTCATAGCCAAGACCGTGTCCTAACTTGCCCGCTCCCTTGTAATGAGCGTCCTGCAGGTACGGCGGTATCGGTTCTGTTCTTGTCGTCTGCACCAGTTCCAGCGCCTTATCAATGGCACAAATGGAAGAATTGCTCTTTGGCGCACACGCCACATACGTCGCTGCCTGTGCCAGTACAATTCTCGCTTCCGGCATACCGAGGCGCTCGACTGCCTGTGCCGCACTGACTGCCATCACAAGTGCATTCGGGTCGGCATTCGATACATCTTCCGAGGCGCAAATCATAATGCGCCTTGCAATGAATGCCGGTTCTTCTCCTGCTGCAAGCATCCTTGCCAGATAGTAAACCGCCGCATCCGGGTCAGAGCCGCGCATACTCTTGATAAAAGCAGAAATCGTATCGTAATGGTTATCGCCATCCTTATCATAGCGGAGCACCCGCTTCTGGATGCACTCCTGTGCCGTATCGAGCGTAATATGAATGATGCCGTCGTCTGCTCGTTCCGTTGTCAATACCCCAAGCTCAATCGCATTGAGTGCGGAACGTGCGTCACCGTTTGCCATATCCGCAAGGAATTCCAGTGCCTCCCCGGTAATTTCCGCACGATATGCGCCAAGTCCGCGTTCCTTATCGGCCAGCGCCCGCAAAATCAGCGTTTTTATATCATCCTTATTTAATGACTTCAGTTCAAAAATAATCGAACGTGAAATAAGCGCCCCGTTTACCTCAAAGTACGGATTTTCAGTTGTCGCGCCGATTAAAATAACTGTGCCGTCCTCCACAAAAGGCAGCAGGTAGTCCTGTTGTCCCTTATTAAAGCGGTGAATCTCATCTACAAACAGAATCGTCCGTTTACCGTACATTCCAAGCCGCTCTTTCGCCGCCGCAATAACTTCCTCCATGTCCTTTTTCCCTGCGGAGGTGGCGTTAATCTGTGTAAACTCCGCACTTGTCGTATTGGCAATGACCCTGGCAAGCGTTGTCTTTCCCGTACCGGGCGGCCCGTAAAAGATGACCGAGCTGATTTTGTCCGCCTTGATAGCGCGGTACAACAGCTTGTCCTTCCCTATGATATGCTGCTGCCCGACGACCTCGTCTAACGTTACCGGTCTCAGTCTCGACGCAAGCGGCGATTCCTTTTCTTTTTTTACCTCGTTCATATACTCAAATAAATCCATGTGTCTGCTCCTTACACTGCCGATAAGGCAGTAGCTTTATTGTAGCATATTTTTGGCGGAGGTACAATGAAATTTCGCCTATGGAAGGGGAATTTTGTTGCTTTTTTAAGTCTTGAAAAGACTTGAGGCAGCTTCTCACAGCACACACACCGGCAAAAGGACATCCGACCTGGATGTGTCTGCCGGATGTCGGACAAGTCTGTCCGCCTCCGGTCATACACATCCCGGCCGTCTGTTCTTTAGACGGTGCATTTTAGCTGTGAGAAGCTGCCCCAAGTCATTTACTTAGTGAAAAAGCAACCAAAATTTCCCTTTCGCAAGACTTCATTCCTTCGGATAAAGCACTATTTTAGCTTGCAAACCGCTATTCCAAATCCTCAAGTGTTAATTCAGGTTGAGAATTTACCCTTGTTATGGTACACTGTGTTAGAGTCATCTGTCATGCTTCAGGTTACTCTATTTTTCAAAATGAAAGGATGCTTTAGTCCCATGACTTTACCAAACGACCCGAACATGCTCTACAGCATGCTGAATATGAAGCTTCGTGACTTTTACGATTCCCTGGAAGCACTATGTGACGATCTGGATATCGATTTTACGGAGCTTACTGGGCGCCTTGCGGCGGCCGGGTATCAATATGATTCCACAAGTAACCGCATTGTGTAACAATAGTACACAAACCTACGCCTCCCACCCACAGTAACCGACGTTCTTTTATACATTCTCCGGCATGTTTTCGTTCTGCCGGTTTTGTGTCCGACGTAAAAAGCGTCGCAGTCTTTGACTGTCAGCAATTTCGTATCCGGTTGTACGCATCTCCGAGACAGCTGTGGGCACACGGACGGACAAAGGCGAATACATTACATGATAAGATGATACCCGCCTGGCTTTGTCCGGCAGGGGCACATTGCTGTCAGGAGGAGCAAGCGAACAACGGATACGAAACTGCTGACAGCTCAAATACCGTCATTTCTATCTCAACATATCCCGGCAAACAGCTGCCTGCCGGAGAACAGCTACTATAAAGAACGGAGGTCTCCATGAGTGAACTTCTCAAAACCGTCTATGAAGGCGGTACCGGCGAACTGACAGAAAAGAAATCCCGTTTCATTGCCACGGTCATTCCGTGTGAAGACGAAGAAACAGCACTTTCTTTTATTGAAGCCACCAAGAAAAAATACTGGGACGCAAAACACAACTGCTCGGCGTATACCATCGGCATGCGCCACGAAATTACTCACTGCAGCGATGACGGTGAACCAGCCAAGACCGCCGGCCGACCGATGTTAGATGTTCTGTTAAACGAAAACATTCATAACGTCTGCGTGGTTGTCACAAGATACTTCGGCGGTGTCCTGCTTGGCACAGGCGGGCTGGTACGCGCCTATCAGGGGGCTGTAAAGGAAGGGCTTGCAAACAGTATTATCATTGAAAAGCAGTACGGTATCCGTCTGCTCATCACAACCGATTACAACGGTATCGGAAAGCTGCAGTATCTGTTCGCAAACGAAGACTGTACCGTACTTTCCACCGACTATACCGATGTGGTTACCGTCTGCGTTCTTGTCACTCCCGAACATCAGGAGGATCTTACAAAAAAAATTACCGAGACAACTCTCGGAAAAGCAGTTTTTCATGAGGATGACGGTATATGGTTTGCAAAAAACGGCAAAGATGTACTGTTGTTTGAATAAAGCATTTCTTTCCGTGGAATACTAAGTCAGAGCCCCTGTCCTCAATATTTTTGTAACATTTCCTACATACTCTTTTCATTTGAATAATGTACGGATATCTGCTATAATGGGGATGCAGAAAAATCAGGCTTAAAAGGGCTTTGCCCATACAGAAAGGTATCATATGAATTTTAGCAAATCATCAGTTAATAAGAAAATACATCAGTTAAAAACCACATCAAAACGACTGTCTTCCAAGGTAACCGTATCTGTCTTCCGGCTGTTTATAGTATTTGTCGTGTTTCTTGCCATCACAGGTATTCTGGCGGGCATCGGTACCCTGCAGGGGCTCATCGCCTCCGCCCCGTCCTTAGAGAACATCAATGTCGTTCCATCCGGTTACACAACAAACTTTTATTACTCAGATGGCACCATTTCACAGACCTTGGTCGGTGCGGGCGGCAACCGGGAATATGTTACGATTGACCAGATTCCGGAAATGGTACAGAATGCTTTCATTGCGATTGAAGACGAGCGTTTCCGTGAGCATGACGGTATTGATGTCCGCAGTATTTTCCGTTCTGCTGTAGAGATTCTGGCAACCGGTCACTTACAGAGCGGTGCCAGCACCATTACGCAGCAGCTGTTAAAAAACCAGATTTTCGGCGGCGGTAACGAATCCAGCGACATCAACAAAATCGTCCGTAAGGTCCAGGAACAGTATCTCGCCATCCAGTTGGAAAATACTATGGAAAAGGATACGATTCTGGAGTATTACTTAAATACCATCAACCTCGGTCAGGGTGCTTACGGCATCCAGATGGCTTCCAAAACCTACTTTGGAAAGACCGTAGACCAGCTGACCATTTCCGAGGCTGCCGTACTTGCCAGCATCCCGCAGTCTCCGACCAACATGAATCCGGCAACCTATCCGGAAACCAATGCAGACCGAAGGGAAAATGTCCTCTATAAAATGAAACAGCTCGGCTTCTGCAGCGAGGAAGAATATAATGAGGCCGTTGCTGACACCGAATCGGTTTATCTCCGGATTGCCTCTACGGTAAAGGAAAACTCTACGGTCTCCTATTACAGTTACTTTACGGATGAAGTCATCAACCAGTTAATGGCAGAGCTTCAGGAAAAGTGCGGTTACAGTGCTTCTCAGGCCTCCTCCCTGATTTACACCGGCGGTCTTCGTGTTTATACAACGCAGGACAGAGAAATTCAGGAAATCTGTGATAAGGTCGTTGCTGACCCGTCCATGTATCCGGCACTCGGTGAGGGCTCCTATTACGATATTACCTATGCACTTTCGGTATTAAAAGCTGACGGTACTACCATTCACTATCAGCTCTCCGACTTTATCAAATTTCACGATTCCTTCCGCGGCAAATCCTCCATCGTTGTCCGGATTACAGGCGGCATGTACAATCTGCTCTGCTACGACCTTGATCTGATACAGGAAAGCATTGAAGCCTTCCGTGCAGCTATGGTCGAGGAAGGTGACAAGGTGCTTGCAGAAAAATTTGAACCGGTATTACAGCCGCAGATTTCCCTCTCCATTATGGAGCAGTCCTCCGGCGCTGTTGTTGCATTAGTCGGCGGCCGCGGCGAAAAGACCGGTAACCGTACCTTAAATCGTGCCACCTCCACTGTCCGTCAGGTAGGTTCCACCTTCAAGGTACTGGCTTCCTTCCTTCCTGCCATTGATACCGGCGGAATGACGCTTGCTACTCCGATTGATGATTCTCCGTATTTCTATCCGGGCACAACAAAGGAAGTGAAAAACTGGTACAAAAAGAATCCGCCGTTTTTAGGACTCTCCACCATACGTAAGGCAATTTCCTACTCCATGAACGTTGTTGCCGTAAAAACCATCGAAGAGGTTACCCCTCAGGTATCCTTTGACTACTTAAAGAAGCTTGGCTTTACCACATTGGTCGATTATATGGTAGGTTCCGACGGTGCTATTTATTCCGATATCAACCTTCCGCTTGCACTCGGCGGTCTGACGAAGGGTGTTTCAAACATTGAAATGACTGCTGCGTTTGCCTCCATTGCAAACGGTGGCGTTTACAATACACCTTACTATTACACAAAGGTACTGGACCATGACGGCAACGTGATTCTCTCTCATGAAACAACGTCGCGTCAGGTAATGAAAACCTCTACGGCTTATCTGCTTACCAGTGCCATGCAGGATACCGTAACAGCAGGTCTCGGTACCACAACAAAGCCGGCGTTTAAAAACTACAAAATGCCGGTGGCCGGAAAAACAGGTACTACCACAAACTCTGTCGACATTTGGTTCTGCGGCTATACTCCGTACTATACCGCTTCCATCTGGACCGGCTTTGATAACAACTACGGAGTTGTGAACTCCCAGCACCAGAACATCTGGCGAGAAGTTATGGAAGGGCTTCATGCTGCGAAGCAGCTTCCGTATAAAGAATTTGAAATGCCGGATTCCATTCTGACTGCAAAGATATGTACCAAGTCAGGTCTGCTTGCCATTGACGGTGTTTGTGACCAGTACGAGGGCGGCTCTACCGTAAAGACGGAATTTTTTGCAAAGGGTACCGTTCCTACGGAATACTGTAACTGCCACGTAAAGGCAACCATTTGTCTCGACTCCGGTCACCTTGCCACCGAAAATTGTCCGAATACCGCAGAAAAGGTGCTCTTAATCAAGGATGAACCGGTCATCTACTATCCGACCGAGCTGGATCCTACTACCGCAGTGCCGACTCCGATGCCGGAGGGTTATGAAATGAACGACAAGGAAAAGGAAAATATAAAGAAGCAGTATTCCTATACTACTTCCGATACAAAATATATTCTTCCTTCTGATTTTTGTACCATGCATACCGTTACAGAGGTTATCCCTCCGGAGGTATTTCCTCCGGAAGACATCCCGGAAGAACTTCCGGAAGAACCATAGCATTTCTTTTCTGCTTATAAAAAATGAAAATGACATCCGGAAAGGAACGGTGTATGCCCTTTCCGGATGCCATTTTTATTTCTTCCTCAGATTCTTTTCCATATCTATTTTGGTCCCGCTTCCTTTGCTTTTGGCGAAAATACAAGGGATGCAAGGTATCCGAAAATCAACGCTGCCGAGATTCCGACAGCGGATGCGGTAAATCCTCCCTTAAATATTCCAAGGAAGCCTTCCTCATCCACTGCCTTTGCCACTCCCTCATACAGGGTATGTCCAAATCCAAGAAGCGGAACGCTGGCTCCAGCTCCCGCCCACTCCTTAAATGGTCCGTACAGGCCGATGGCACTCAGCACAGCTCCGCTGCACACCAGAATTACCATCACTCTTCCCGGCTGTAGCTTTGTACAATCCATTAGAATCTGTACCAGTGCACAAATTGCTCCTCCGACCAAAAATGCCAGAATATAGTCCATAACATCCTCCTTTTGCGTTTCTTACCTCATCAGCATCTCACATATCATCAACGTTTCTCCAGGACAACCGCATGTGCAATTCCCGGCACGGTATTTCCCTCGTTGGAGCTGACTGTAGACAGCAGTGCGCCGGTCGGCACAAACAAAATCCGTTTCCATACTCCTGATTTCATCTGCTCCAGAATATAGCCGTTTAAAGTCACTGCAGCACAGCCGCAACCGCTTCCTCCGCTGTGCACATCCTGCTTCCTGTTATCATAAATGGTAAGTCCGCAGTCCATGTGCCGTTCTGCAATATCATACCCCTTTGCCTTTAATAGTTCTATCAAAATCTCACTTCCGATTTCTCCAAGGTCTCCCGTAATAATTTTATCATAATGCTCCGGTAAAATCCCGAAATCATTAAAATGCGTTGCGATTGTCGATGCCGCTGCCGGAGACATGCAGGCTCCCATGTTCATTTTATCCGTGATTCCGTAGTCAACGATTTTTCCCGGTGTCGCTCCTGTCACGAAAATGCCGTTTTCGTTCGTCTCTGCCCTTTTTAATACCGTTGCTCCGCTTCCGGTCACAGTCCATGTCGTACAGGGCGGACGCTGGGTTCCGTATGCCAACGGAAAGCGGAATTCCTTTTCCGCACTTGCAAAGTGGCTGGAGGTTGCCGCTACCGTACATTCTGCAAAACCTCCGTCAATCAGTGCTGCTGCCAGTAAAAGCGACTCTCCCATCGTGGAGCACGCACCGTAAACTCCAAGCATCGGGATTTCCAGTGCCTTTATTCCAAACGAGCTTGCAATCATCTGTCCGAGCAGGTCTCCGCTCACAATATACTCTACTTCCCCTGTCTTTACTCCCGACTTTTTTATCGCAGCTTCTACCGCCTGCTTTAACATCCTGCTTTCGGAATCCTCCCAGTTCTCGCCGCCAAATTTGTCTGTCTCATCCGCAGCATCCAAAAAACTGCCAAGCGGTCCCTCTGACTCCATCCTTCCGCCGATACATGCCCCTGCCATGATTTTGATTGGCCCTTCAAATTCAAAACTCTGCTTTCCTTTTTTCTTCCTTGCCTTTTCCATTGTTCCCTGAATTCCTCCGTTTCTGCCTTCTGCATTTCGAATCATTGGCTTACAAGAATAAAATGCGCAAAAATACCGGAGACTATGCAAACAATTCCCTGCCTGCATTATCTCCGGTATCTGTTTCCTGCCGGACAGCTTTTACTTGTCTGCCACCGCAGTTTCCACTCCATGCTCTTCCACAAATTTTAAAAATTCAGGAACCGGCATCGGCTTCGCATAATAATATCCCTGTGCAAAGCGACAGCCAGCCTGTCTCAGCACTTCAATCTGCTCCTTTGTCTCTACACCTTCTGCCACAACCTTAAATCCAAGCTGCTTCATCATACGAATCAAAAGCATTAGGAAGTCCGTAGCAAAAGTTCCGCGTTCTTTCTCCACATTCAATAAGAACTGCCGGTCCAGCTTTACCACGTCTGCCTTAAACTTTGCAAGAACATTCAGTGAAGAATATCCGGCACCGAAATCGTCAATGGATACCGCAATGTTTCTTGCCTGCAGCTCCTGTATACTCTTTAACAGCGGTTCAATGTCCTCCATAAATGCCGACTCCGTAATCTCAATTTCAAGCTTCTCCGGCTGTACCTCATATTCCTTTAGCAATTCATCTATCATTCTGATGTCATCCGGATTATCCTGATGCTTTCTTGAAAAGTTCACAGAAACAGGAACCACTTTTTTTCCTTCCTGCCGCATTGTCTGTTGAAGCTGCAATGCCTGTCGCAGAATTTCAAAATCCACCTTGGTGATAAAGCCGTTCTTCTCAAAAATCGGCACAAACTGGTCCGGGCGAATCATCGTCCCGTCACGTCGTATCCAGCGTACGAGAGCCTCCGCTCCCATGACCAACCCGGTTTCCATGTTCATCTTTGGCTGCAGATACATGATAAATTCTCTGCTTTCCAGTGCTTCTGCCATATTTGCGACAATTTCCATCTGCCACTGAAACTTTTCCCGTAACTCATGCGTATAAATAAGAACCTGTGTATGTAAGTCCCTCTTTGCACTTTTTCTGGCAACATTGGCATTGTCCACATTCATTGCAAAGCTTTCTAACGTCTGATCCACCTCGGCAATACCGCCCACTACCGCCAGCTTACACTGCTCATAGCATCGGTTGACATCCTTTGAAAATTCCTCCGCATAACGAAGAAAACCTTCCTTTACTTTACTGATATCTTCAAATTCATGCATTGACAGAAACTTGTCGCCGGTTACTCTTGCATATTGTATTCCGGTGCCTTCCTGAATCTTCTTTGCATAGTCCCTTAGCACCTGATCGCCGGCCGTATAGCCATATACCTCATTCAAATATTGGAAGTTGGAAAAATCCGAATAAATCAAGGCATATCGTTTTCCCGGATGATCCTTAACATACTGCCCGCAATAGGTCAAAAAATACGTATAATTCGGAAGCCCCGTGATTTTATCGTGGCTGATCATATATGCGGTATATTCCTCGTCCCGGCGCTTTTGTTCCATTTCAGTCATCCGCACAAAAATGATACCTGATAACTTTTCCAGTACACCGGCTTCCTCCTCCCAAGTGCGCTCTTTCTTTCGGTCAACAAATATCATATAGCCTTCCTCATTCATCTCCCGAATGCGTATAGACAACATGGACTTTGCGTGATTTGCGTTTTCTCCGTTTATATCCCGTTCCAGTAGCACGACATGCTCTCTGTCATCACGATAGAGCAACGTATTCCAATCAGACTCCTGACGGTAATCCAGCTGTGCATTATAAAACTGCTGCATATCACGCTCGCCCCAGTGAAATACCTTTTTCATTGAACCGTCCTTTTCCCTCCGGACAAACAAAATATCCTGAAACTCAAAGAATCGGCTGATACGGTCAGATAAAATACGGATGGCACCCTTGGTATCCGTTACTCGTTCAAACAGTTCTCTCGCAAAAGAAATCAAATCGCCCTCGGTATTGACCTTTGCCTCCGGCACAAAGTCAATTTCTGATTCGGCACTGACTGTAAATTCCCCCATCCTCATGCCTTCTCTGTACTCCATAATACCGCCCTTTATGTGCTCCTTTAAAAAGTACAGCGCACCATCCGCACGTTCTACCATTTCCGTAAACGACAGATGCTCCGAACACTTTGCCAGACCGAACGAAGCGGAAACCTTTACCTTATGTACGCCTTCTGCGTAGATGCGAGCCAGCTTTTTATTGATTTCTGCCGTTCTTCTATGAATTTCTTCAGACGAAATGTTCTCTATGTAAAGCAGAAACTCATCCCCGCCGATTCGTCCAATCAACGCCTCCTCAAAAAAAGTGGTCAGCGAATCTGCAAAAGTGCAAAGGACCGCATCTCCAAACAGATGTCCCATCGTATCATTGACTGCCTTAAAGTTATCCACATCCGCAATCAGCAGGTATGCCGTTTCCCTTGCTCCGACTGCAATTCTTTCTGAAATTTTTTCACGAATCAGCTTATTATTATACAGACCGGTCAGGGAATCCTGCTCGGATTGCTGCTTCAGCACCGTTTCCCTTTCCATGCGCTCCTCAATATTGCTTATCTTTCCGATGACCATGCCGCCCTGTCCGTTTTCACCTTCAACGCGCTTTCCTTCTACGGCAATCCAGCAGTACTTTCCCTTGTCATACTGCTTCCTCATTTCGCAATATATATTTTTCTGGCTGGAACGCAGTTGTCTGCAAAGGTCAATAATCTTGTCTTCATCTTCTTCATGCACCAGTGCAGAAGCCATCGAACCGTCCAGAATTTTTTCCGTATAGTGTTCAATAATCGGTACATTAAACATCGATGCAAGGAATTTCTCACTCTGATTATAGTAATACATAGTGTCCTGCTCCACATCATACTCAAAAATGGAGTCCGTAGAAAGTCCTGCAACAACATCCAGACGCATTCTCTCTCTTCTTAACCGCTCTTCTGCATTTTTCTGCTCATTAATGTCCAAAATTACATATTGAATCAGAACACCGGATTCTGTACGGGATACTACCGAGCTTCGCAACTCAATCCAGCGCTTCTTTCCGTTTTTACAATGAATCTGATGCTCCTCACGGTCTCCTTTGCCCTCATAAAAGGCTTTCTCTGCAGAGACTCTCAGGAAAGAAAGTTCATCCTGTATAATGTCTTTTTTCCCTTCTAAAAGTTCCCGGTTTATTCTTTCACAATCTTCCGGTGAATATCCGGTTATCTGTCCGATTCCCTCCGAAGCATATTCAAGCTTCATAGTCTGCCCGTTATAAAAGATACGCCAAATTCCACCCGGAAGATTCTCCACAAGCGAGTCTAACCGCCGCTCCGTTTCCTTAATTTTTGTCGTATCCGAGATGGAGCATTGTAAAATGATCCGTCCTTCTTCCCGAAGCGGTGTTCCGTTCATCAGCCGCCATGCGACTCTTCCCTCTTTGTTTCTGACGCGGTACTCTATCTCAAAACGTGAGTTCTGTGCAACTGCCTGATCAATTTTTACACGCATCTGCTTCCAGTCCTCCGGTAAAATGACCGACTCATAATGATTCTGATTCTTTTCAAGGAATTCTTCTTTCGTGCATTTCAAAATGTCATAGAGCCCCTTGTTTGCATAGTCAATCAGAAGTCCATTGTTATATTGAAGCCGTACCACTCCGCTTGAAACGCTTTCTGTGAGAAGCTTCAGCTTCGTCAGCTCATCCATTGCCGTCTGAAGACGCTTTCCCTGCTCCGAATCATGCCTTTGTTCTTCCATTGCTCTCCTCCATCCTTCACGAAAGTAGCTTCCGTACTATCCTCGCGCGTTCCTTCTTATTTCAGAAATCAAATCAGGATTAAACTTCTCATTTTGAAGCATTATAATCTCTTCCCGGTATGGTGGAAGTGTCTTTTCCTTCACATCATCGTCCGCTGTCACATAAGGACTTTCCAGTATTTTCGGCACCTGTGCAAAGTCCTTGTGGTGCACGATATAGTTCAATGCGTCAAATCCAATCTCGCCAAAACCGATGTTCTCATGCCGGTCCTTTGCCGCCCCAAACACATTCTTGCTGTCATTGATATGAAATACCGCAATCTGGTTTTTCCCAATCAGACGGTCAAAGCGGTCGATTACTCCGTCAAAGTCATGTACAATGTCATATCCCGCATCGTGCGTATGGCATGTATCGAAGCAAACACGAAGCTTTTCACTGTGTACCACGCCATCATAGATGGTCGCAAGCTCTTCGAAGGTTTTTCCAAGCTCACTTCCTTTTCCGGCCATGGTCTCCAGAGCCACCGTAACCGGAGTATCATTTGTTAAAACAAGATTTAACCCTTTAACAATTTGTGCAATACCTGCTTTTTCTCCCGCACCGACGTGGGAACCCGGATGCAGGACAAGGGTTGTTCCCTGCATAGCCGCTGTCCGCTCAATTTCCTTGGAGAGAAACTCCACCGCGAGGGAAAACGTCTCTTCCTTTTCGGTATTCGCCAGATTGATAATATACGGAGCATGGACGACAAATTCGGAAATCCCGTTTTCTCCTGCAAGCTTCAGTCCGGCATCAATATTTAACTCAGATATCCCTTTTCTTCTTGTATTCTGCGGCGCTCCCGTATAAACCATGAAGGTATTTGCCCCATAAGACAATGCCTCCTTCACGGAACCTAAGAACATTTCTTTTCCGCTCATTCCTACATGTGAGCCCAGTTTCAACATAGCATCCTCCAAATTCTAGCAGCCGGCTACTGCAATTCCTTCCATACTGACAGCAAACGGTCCTGCAAATTCCATGTTCTCCTGCGTTTCCTTAGAGAATACAAAGTTTTTCTGCGCCTTAATAATATTTCCGTTAATGGAACCGCCGGTAACCGGAGTTACCTTCTCACCGTCAAACAAATAAGCCAGACGGATTTCTCCTCCGAAATTTCCGCTCATCGCATCCATTTGGAAGTCGGAAAAATTAACGACGTACAGATACGGCGTTTTCTTCATATCCTCAAACGGTACCGTTCCTTCCTTTACTACGGTCTTTTCATAGTATCCGGTAGGTTCTACACCAAGATAATAGCAGAATCTTGTGTCACCGAAAATCATGGCAAGCTTTCCGTCCGAAATGAGCGTCCGGTCCACCATCGGAATACCCTCATTGCTGTACGGAGTTGTTGCCTTAAGAGAAACAGTTAAGCGTTCTCCGCATACCGGCGCATCATTTCCTGCCATCTGTACATCATCACCGACTTTATAATTGGAATAGCCCGGATATACATAGCCTGCGTTTGCCCGGTTGTAATAATAATCGAAAAGAACAGCCACCTGTCTGCCGGACAAAATCACGCGATAATCTCCTGCTGCGGGTGCCGTGTCTGCCACAGCCCTGTCCTTTGTCATCTTTAAGACGCGCTTTACCTTTTCCTTAATATCCTCTTCATCAAAGCTGTCATAATGGAAGTTTTCATACGTTTCCACATCCTGCGGTTCCAGGCACTGAGCTACAAATTCACCCGAAACAAGATACCTGCGGTAAGCTACATCCACGCCCTCCGAATTTACAATTCTTGTTTCCGAGCGGCTTGCAAAAATCTCAAGGGAATTTAAGAAGACATCCTTTTCGGTATCCACCGAAAAGATGGCTTCTGCCATACGGGTTACGTTTTCTTCAAAGCAATCAGCCAAATTGGTTTTGCATTCCTTTATCCCGGCCACTTTTTCTCCTGCCGGAATCGGATACCAGCGGTTCTTTACAAAGGAGGCTGCATAGTATGCGTCCTTTATTTTTTCGGAAACCTCTTCGGCACTCATCCCGTCGGAAATTACAACGACTGCCGAGCCACGGTATTTCTCCCCCTCTGCTTCAAAATCACGGTACACTGTAACCTTATATTCCGTTACCTTAACGCCTCTTCGCATGTCCAGATGCTTTTTAATAAAAAACAGTTCCAGACTTTCCGTTACTTTTTCATTAATTCGATAAACACTGATATGATTCTCCTTCAGTGCCGATTTGATGCACTCTATCATAACGACCTGCTCCTTTCGATCTTACCACTTCTTCCTGCCGCGTTTCATCAGCCAAGGCGAATCTTAGCCTTGATAAACGGACCTCCATCCGAAACCTTGACCCATTCCTTATAGCCCTTGCCGCAATATCCGCCGCCTGAAAGCTGTTTTTCATCCGAAACCATCGAAATGGACTTAAGTAAGTCCGGTACATAACCGGTCAATACAATCGGAGAACAGATTCTTCCGGTGAACTTTCCGTCCTTAATTTCTCTTGCGATATTTACCATGCACTGAATGCCCCAGTTCTTCGGGTCTTCCATACCGCTCGTTGCTTCTTCGAGCAGAAATCCATAGGAAATGGATGCAATCATATCCTCATAGGTATCGTTACCTGCTTCAAAATAGGTATTGGTCATTCTGGTATATGCCTTGCGTCTAAACGACTCTCTTCTGCCGTTTCCGGTCGGTTTTGTTCCGAGATGCATTGCCGACTGACTGTCACTGATGCCGCTCTTTAAAATTCCTTTGTCAATCACAATCGTATCCTGTGCGAGTACACCCTCATCATCAAAGAAATAGGTTGCCGTTTCCTTTGCAGCCGCTGCGCCGTCATGCATCGTTATCAGCGGAGAAGCTACATATTGCCCGACAAACTGCTCCGCCAGTGCTCTTTTCTTCACAAACATATCCATCTCCACGCCATGTCCGAAGGCTTCATGTACAATCATTCCGGTAACCTCCGGTGTACAGATACAGTCATATTCTCCAGGAACCATCGGTTCGCTGGTTAAGAGTTCCAGCGCTGTATGTACAACCGTAGAAAGTCCTTCCTTCATTTTCCCGAGCAGCTCGGCACCGCCCAGATTGGAATATCCGCGGAAGCTGCTTTCCACCTTTTCACCGTTTGCGGCACTTGCACTGATAGAACCGGTCGCCCAAAGAACATCCTGCGTCATATCCCGATGTTCAGATAAAAAGAGCTTGCTGTACTGCTGCCAGTTAAATCTGGCCCCGCAGTTTAAGACTCTTTCATCCATTGCGCGCCCTTCCCTCGAGAGTTCGGTCAAAAATGCCACAATCTTTTCTTCGCCGTATTCCTCCGGATGAATCTCATACTCCGTGCTTTCATGAAACGTACACGCCTCATCCGCAAGCTTTTTATATTCACTGGCACTTACGCCCTCCGGAAGCTTCCTATCAAGCGGCACAATCGTTTTGCGCAGCGTTTCCCTGGCAAGCGCAAGTTCCTCTTCATTCACCTTATTAAACGAATACTCCGCATAGCCGTTTCCGTCATAAACCTTTACTACAACACCGCGACGGCAAAGCAAATCATCCTCTGCAATGCTTACCCCTACCTTGGAAGCAGAATACTGTTTTGCCACAGAATCCTCTGCCAGAATAGATGCGTATTCATACTCCGTAAGCAGCTCTGACAATAGCTTTTTGAGCTGCGGTTTCACTTCTTTTAAATACTGACTGCTCTTTACTTTCATATGCCCTCCTGTAAACCACGTTTATTCTTCCGAGACTGCAACCAAATCGGCAAATTCGGCACGTACAAGCGTTGCCAGAGCCTCCGGTGCGACTTCTATCTGCAAACCGATTCGTCCGCCGCTCACATACATGGTGGCAAGACTCCTTGCACTTTCCTGTATGACTGTGCGGAACTGCTTTTTCATTCCGACCGGACTGCAGCCGCCACGGATATATCCCGTGACCGCATTGATTTCTTTTACCGGTATCATTTCTACCGATTTTTCTCCGACCGTTTTTGCTGCCTTCTTTAAATCCAGCTCCTCTGCAACAGGAATAACAAACACATAATACGCCCTGCTTTTTCCCTGTGTCACCAATGTCTTAAATACCTGTGTCACATCCTGTCCCAGACGTTTTGCCACCAGCACACCGTCTACCGCACCTTCCTCGTGCTCATAGGTATGCATCTGATACGGAATCTTTGCTTTTTCCAGCATTCTCATCGCGTTTGTCTTTGCTTCCTGCATTTTCTTATCCTCCGTTCTCTATCTCTCTTATTATATTGAATATTTCGGAAATCGTCAATCTAAAAGAGCCATATACCATGAGATTTCTCATAGCATATGGCTCTTCCCGTTACATGTTTACGCAAAAGCAGACAAAGCAGCCTTCTTCTCTTTCTTCCACCGAAACCTCGATTGTGCCGCCCACGCGGTTTACGATTTTCTTGGCATTATATAACCCAAGACCACGTTTCCCGTCATTCTGCTTTGTAGAATATCCCTTTTCAAAGAAACGTTCCGCCTGTCCGAGCGTCATTTTCTCCACCTGATTACTGATTTTAAAAATCAGCCGGTCTTCCTTGGAATCTAAGGAAAGATGCACACGCTTCTGCTCTCCGCTGCACGCTTCCACCGCATTATCAAGCAGGGTACCGATTACTTCAATAATATCGTTCTCGGCTGCCCTTGATATCAACACATAGTTCAGTACCTGCACCTCAATTTCCGCGCCTGCCGCATTCATAATTTTACTGTATAAAAAGCCGGCAAGCACCTTATCCGAAATTCTGAGAAGCGGGAAAAATTTTCTTCTGTCCTCTGCATACAGCATACCGCCGTATTCCGTCTGTTCCTTTACAAGCTCATCATAGGTATCTATGGTCAGATGCATATTTAATATTGCATTCAGATGATTGTCAAACTCATGCTGTCTGGCACGGATGTCCTTGACCAGTTCCTCCAGTGGCTGCACATACATCCGGTACATTTTCAATTCTGTTTCCTGGCGTCTGATAAAATCCTCTCTGTTGTTTCGCTCAAACAGACTAAGCATCATACAGACACCCAACGCTATCACCGAGATAATCAGGATCAAATCTGCCCTCGGGTCGGTGGCTGCCCGGACTCCGATGAGCAGAACACAGGCTAACGACAATATGGTAAACACGTAGTATAACCGTACCTTCATCCGTTTCTCTCCCTCCGGTTTTCTACAACTCCTCCAGCCTCTTTTTTAACTCCGCCTTATAGGTTCCGCCGATTTCTATTGTCTGCTCACAGCCCTGCAGACGAATCACCTGATTGACAAAATCAAAGTATTCCACATAGCGCAGATTGACGACATACATTCTGTGACACTGCACAAATTCCTCCGGCAGTTTTTCCATTGCGTTGCGCAGCGTCAGATACGGCACCTTGATTTCTTCCTTCCGCAAAACAACTGCGATTCCTCTCGGTACTGCCTTCAGAAAGAGAATGTCATTACAGTCTGTCTTATAATTGATGCCATCCTTCTTAAATACAAAGAAATGACGCTCCTCCTGCTTTTTTCCTTCCAGCAGCTTTTTCAGCACCGAAATGACTGCTTCTTTTACAAAAGGCTTAATGATATACTGATAGCAGTGAACCTCTCGGTATGCCGCCATCTCCAGGTGACTGACGGAGGTAATCATGACAATCGGTGTGAACTCATATCCATGTATGGTGCGAATCTGCTTTGCAAAACGAAGCCCCGAAGCATCCTCCGCGTCCGTACTGATGAGATTGATGTCCAGAAGAAAAATATCATAGGAAGCTGCTCCCTGTTTCGTATTCTTAAGGAGAAATTCTTCCGCCTCGGCATACGTTGCAGCCGCATCCACCTCTATTTCAGGAAAGCGCCCGGAAATAATTGCAGTAAGTGCCTTCCGGCTTTCTTCATTATCCTCCAGAATCAATGCTCTCAGCACAGGTGACACCTCCTTTTATTCTTCCTCGTATGGCTTTAAAATCAGTTTTACACCCTTAATGTTTACGACCTTTGCCAGTGTACCCGCCTCTAAAATCACGGTATCCTCTTCGGAACGTGCAGTCCATTCCTGACCGCCGACATTCGCACTTCCTGTCTGTCCGTAATTATCCACGCGCTCTGTCACTCTGACAATTTTACCGATGATGCCTTCGTAATTTGTCTTTTCCTTCTTGGTATTAATAAATTTTACCGCAAACGGCCTTGTTAACACAAGCAGCAATGCAGAAACTGCAAGGAATGCAATAATCTGCCAGATGAAGCCGGCTCCTGCCGCAGCAAGCAGCATCGCAATCAGCGCACCGCCCGCAAACCAGATGGAAACCAGCCCTACCGTTGCCCATTCCACAACCAAAAACAAAACCATTAACGCCAACCATAAAAATTGCGACATACCTATCCTTCCTTTCTTTTATGCAAAACTTTATTATCTGAATATAGGGTATCGCATTTTTTCCAAACTGGCAATAAGTTTTGTGTGAATCCAGTGAAATTCTGCGTAAACTGTGATATAATGAGCGCATCAGCGGCGAATGCCTTGTGTAAGCACAGTTGCGGAATGCCCTGCATTCCTGTAACTGTGTTTATACAAGGTATGAGTGCAACGGACATCGAGAAGCCGAAGGCTTCGAGATGACGCCGCTGATGTGGCGAATAATTTTTGTGACGCCGCTGATGCGGCGAATAGCTTTTGTGACGCCGCTGATGCGCTTATAATTTACCAAAGGAGTCCCCCTATGAACCAAATTGATTTAGAAAAGCTTACTGCTGCTTTTCCTTCCAATCCGCTCGATATCACTATCAGCAGTCCGGAAAAGCAAGAAACCATAACAAAAATAAAAATCCGCCCGATTACCTTAAAAGGCTCTCTTCATTATCAGATAGAAGAGTTTACGAAAACGCAGGCATTCCATAAAAACATTCTGCCCGACGAGCTTTTCTCCCATGTTGTCTCTTATCTGGACGGTCGCTTCCGCCAGGCACTGATTCGCACGGAACAAGAAGAAATTCAAGTATTAGTCAGTAAAAAGGGAACTGTTTCGATTCTGAAGAAAAAGCGGAAAAACACCGATGCCGGCATGAAAAAGTCCTTTCCTGCACTTCCGCTTTCCCATAACCGTACAAAACAGTACCTTCTGCCGGAAGGAACGCCGGTTCCGTTCCTTACAGCGCTTGGCGTCATGTCAAAAGACGGTCATGTCGTAAAAGCAAAGTATGATAAGTTCCGTCAGATTAACCGCTTTTTGGAGTTTGTACAGGACATTTTACCTGCTCTTCCGAAGGGCCGCACCCTGACGATTCTAGACTTCGGCTGCGGCAAATCGTATCTGACCTTTGCGTTGTATCACTTTTTAAAATTCAGTAATAGCCTCGACGTCCGCATCATCGGACTGGATTTAAAGAAAGATGTCATTGCAGACTGCAACCGCCTGGCCGAGCAGCTTGGCTATACAGAGCTTACCTTTTTGCATGGTGACATTGCAGACTACGAGGGCATGAATCAGGTCGATATGGTTGTCACACTCCACGCCTGTGACACGGCAACCGACTATGCTCTTGCGAAAGCCATCGGCTGGAATGCTTCCGTTATTCTGAGCGTACCATGCTGTCAGCACGAGCTTAACAAACAGATGAAAAATAAAGAGCTGGAAGCGTTGTTCCATTATGGTCTGATTAAGGAACGTGCTGCTGCCCTCTTTACCGATGCCATCCGGGCAAACCTGTTGGAAGCTGCCGGTTATCAGACGCAGATTCTGGAGTTTATCGACATGGAACATACACCGAAAAATATTCTGTTACGGGCAGTCAGGAAGCAGAAACCGTCTGCCGAAGTATTGCAGAAAAATCTGGAGCAGCTTGTACCGACACTGAAATTTCTGAATGTGGAACCAACCTTATACAAACTCTTAAAGCATTAAACTTTTCTATCTATAAAGAGGAGTGTGACAAAAACCACACTCCTCTAAGAATTTCTTATAAAAAATCAACCAAAAGTGATATACCTCCTACAGTTTTTTAAACTTCCTGACACCGTTTAACATCTCTTCTGCCGCTGCACGATTCTGGTCCGACTCATTGCTGATTTCATCCATTGACATTACCATCTCTGTGGCATCCGATGCCACAGCAGCTACCGCGTTTGCACTTTCATCAATCGTAACCGCCATTTCAGAAATGCCGGTATGCATTTTCTGCATTGTTTTTGAAATGCTCGCCGATTCTCTTGCAAATCCGGTGAACATTTCATTTAGCATCGACACATCCTTCTGATATTGATTCATAATATCTGCAAAAGAGTCGTAGTCTTTTAACACATTGCCGTCCATAAAGGAAAGCATGTTCTTCGAATTACCGACTAACTGTTCTACTGCGGTAACCACCTTATTACTGATATCCTGAATACTGTTTGCTGCCTGACGGCAGTTATCCGCTAAGGCGCGGATTTCCTCCGCAACAACCGCAAAGCCCTTTCCTGCTTCCCCGGCTCTGGCCGCTTCTATGGAAGCATTGAGAGCAAGAAGATTGGTCTGGCTGGCAATATCAAGGATGCCGCTGGTCAGTTTCTGAATCTGTGTTACGTTGCCGCATTCCTCCACAGATACCTCCATTTCTCCTTCGATTTTTGAAATAATTCCGGTGGCCGTGTCCTTACCGGAGAGCACATTTGCCCGTATGGATTCTACCCGGTTTTTCAGTTCCTCTACGGTATTTACACTTGCTTCTGCATTCCGGCTGATACCCTGAACCTGATTGTTCACTTCACTGCTTCCGCCCGCAAGCTCCTGAATCGTTGCTGATACCTCCTCCATGCTTGCCGCCATTTCTTCCGTTGCAGAAGAAACACTGGTCACATTGTTGTTCATCTTGCTTACCTTATCTGTCACAATGGAAGAGGAGTCTATCATAAGGTCCGCATTTTTCCTTATAGAAACCATATATTCCTGAAGCAGTTCCACAAAACCGTTGATATCCATAGCAAGCTGTCCGATTTCATCGTTGCTTTCTACCGGAATTCTGACGGTAAGGTCACCTTCGTCTCTCCTGATACTGTCAATGATTTCTCTTAAGGTTCCGCTCACCTTCTTCGTCGGGACTACAATCAGGCGCATGGAAATTACAATAGCAACTAACGTAATGATGAGTGCCAACACAACAAGTATGATATCAAAAATATATGTTCCACTGATTTTGATATCAATCCGCTCCATCAAATAATCAATGCGTTCTGTTAGTTCCGCACTGCTCCCGGCGTCCGCACTTGTATCTTCTAATTGCAAAATGACTTTCTGCAAAGACTCATTATAGGAACCCAGAACAGAATATGCCATTAGGTTCAGTACACACATCAATGTCGTAATCATTCCTAAAATAACCAGTATCGTAATCAGTTTTCTTGCAATACTTGTTTTTCTTTTGCTCTTCATAACGAACCTCCCTTATATAGTTTATTGCTTTAAATCATTGTACCATAAAAATCGTTAAAATGATATACTTTTTTTGCTGATTTCGCACTATTTATATTTTTAAGCTTTCTGAACAAAAAAATCCGTCAATTCACATAAATGTGCAAATTGACGGATTTCCCCTCTTATTTTACTACAAGATTTACAATTTTGCCCTTTACGTATATTTCTTTTACAATAGTTTTTCCTTCCAAAAACGGAATTACCGATGCTACCTGCTTTGCTTTTGCAATCGCGGTATCGCTCTCCTCATCCACTCCGAGCTCTACGGTACCTCTTACCTTTCCGTTTACCTGCACACCAATGACGATAGTATCTTCGATGAGTGCGGCTTCATCATATACCGGCCATTTCTCGTATGCAATCGTATCCGCATGACCAAGCATCTGCCAAAGCTCTTCACCAACATGCGGACAGATACAGGAGAACATCTTGATAAAACCTTCCGCATATTCCTTCGGGCATTTGCCTGCCTTATAAGCGGCATTCATGAAAATCATCATCTGGCTGATGGCAGTGTTAAAGCCCAGTTGTTCGAAGTCATCCGTCACCTTCTTTACCGTCTGATGATAAACCTTCGTTAACGTATCATCCGGTCCGGAAATCAGGTTTTCTTCGTTTGAGAAAAATGCCCACACACGATTGATAAAACGCCTTGCACCTTCTACGCCGCTTGCGCTCCACGGCTTAGATACTTCCAGCGGTCCCATAAACATCTCGTACAGTCTTAAGGTATCTGCTCCGTAGTCACGCACAATATCGCTCGGATTTACTACATACTCCGGAAAACGCTTTCCCATCTTAATGCCGTTCGAACCAAGAATCATGCCCTGATGAACCAGCTTCTTGAACGGCTCCTTGACCGGTGACAGCCCTTTATCATACAGATAACGGTTCCAGATACGGGAGTAAATCAAATGTCCTACCGCATGCTCCGGTCCGCCGATATATAAGTCCACCGGAAGCCAGTGCGCTAACAGCTCCTGATTAGCAAATTCCTTGTCGTTATTCGGATCAATATATCTCATATAGTACCAGCTGGAACCCGCACTTCCCGGCATGGTGGAGGTCTCCCTTACCCCCTTCACTCCGTTCTTGTCATACTGCTTCCATTCGGTTGCATTTTCAAGCGGAGCCTTCCCGTTCTTTCCCTTGTAATCATCAAGTTCCGGAAGGATGAGCGGCAGTTCCTCGTCATCCAGTACATAAATGCTTCCGTCTTCCTTATGAACCACCGGAACCGGCTCCCCCCAGTAACGCTGTCTTGCAAAAATCCACTCACGGAAATGATAGTTAACGGTTCTTCTGGCAACACCCTGTTTTTCCAGTTTACAGGTAATCGCTTCCTTGGCATCCTCGACTACCATACCGGTAAATTCTTCGGAATTAATCAATTTGCAGCCCTTTCCGAGATATTCCTTCTTTTCAAATGCCTTCTCACTGACATCTGCACCATCGATTACCTGAATCATCGGAATCTGATGCGCAACCGCATATTCAAAGTCTCTCTGGTCATGGGACGGTACTGCCATGACGGCACCGGTACCGTAGCTTGCCAGTACGAAGTCACCGATAAAGAGCGGCACTTCCTTTCCGTTGACCGGATTAATGGCATAAATTCCTTTTAAGATACAGCCCGTCTTCGTCTTGTTTAACTCCGTACGGTCCATATCATTCTTCTTTAAGGTTTCATCAATGTATGCCTGAACCTCCTCCGGGTTCTCAATTCTCGGCATTAAATCCTTTACCAGCTGTCCGTCCGGAGCAAGCACCATAAAGGTGATACCGTAAATCGTTTCGATACAGGTGGTATAAATGGAGAAGCTTCCGCCGCCGACAATCTGAAAATCCACCTCAACGCCCTCGGATTTACCAATCCAGTTTCTCTGTACATCCTTTGTCGATTCCGGCCAGTCAATCTCATTCAGACCTTCGAGCAGCTTCTCTGCAAATGCAGGCTGGTTGATGACCCACTGCTTCATGTTCTTTCTGACAACCGGATAACCGCCGCGCTCCGACTTTCCGTCGATGACCTCATCGTTCGACAAAACGGTTCCGAGCTCTTCACACCAGTTTACCGGCATATCCACATACTTTGCATATCCATCCAGATACAGCTGTTTGAAAATCCACTGAGTCCATTTATAAAAGCCAGGATCGCTTGTTGCAATCATTTTGCTCCAGTCATAGTCAAATCCCAGCTCTTTTAACTGCTTGGAAAATGTTTCGATGTTTTTCTGGGTAAAGCCGTTTGGATGATTTCCGGTGCTGACCGCATACTGCTCAGCCGGAAGTCCGAAGGAATCGTATCCCATCGGATGCAGCACATTGTATCCCTGCATGCGCTTCATTCTTGACATAATGTCGGTAGCGGTATATCCTTCCGGATGTCCTGCATGTAAGCCGACGCCGGACGGATACGGAAACATATCCAGTGCATAGTACTTTGGTTTACTGAAGTCCCATACATCGGTTTTAAACGTTTCGTGCTCTTCCCAATAAGTCTGCCACTTTTTTTCGATTTCGCTCGGATTATAAACTCTTTCCATTGCTATCGTCCTCTCTCTGTTTTATTTTTGAGTGATGACATGGTATACCGGCTTTTTATCATGATGAACAGGACACAAGGTAATGCTTTCTCATGAAAAAAACCTTCGTCTCAAAAAAGAGACGAAGGTTCTCCCTCGCGGTACCACTCTCATTCAGGATCACTATCCTGCACTTAGGATTCTGTAACGGGAAATCCCGCCGGAACTTACACAAAAGAACTGCTTCTTCCTTCTGCCCCGGAGCCACCGGACGAGTTCGGAATGCCTCCCTTATCTGCTTTCACCTGCCGCAGACTCTCTGAAAGTTTCGTCATTCTTACTGCTTCCGGTCATTGCCGTAGTTTTTAAAACTTAAACATTATTCTAACTGCTCTGACCGTGATTGTCAAGCAATTTCTATCTCATAGGAATACTCCGCTGCCTTTCCCGCCTCAAGCGTCAGGATGCCGGTTTTGTTCTCTAACTCACCCTCATAGCCGTGGTTGTCACAGCGACCGTACCAAGGCTCCAGGCAGACAAACGGTGCCCCCGGCTTTGTCCATACGCCGACATGCGGAAAGCCCTTACAATATACATTAACGTACGGCGTCTTATCTTCGTGAAGCAGCGAAAGCTCTTCAATGCCCTCGTGCTCAAAAATATAAACACCCTTATCCCAGAAGCTCTCGGTAATCTTTACGCAGCCGTCCGAAAGCGGTAACTCCATTACTTCCTCCGGGAGTGCGCAGCCGCTTCCGTCTGCCTGAATTCTGAAATAGTGCAGTGATTCCTTCCCCGGAAACTTTAAATACATATCGCTGGTCTTTTTGCCCTCCTGCATCACAAATGCCGGATGTGCACCGATATTGTAAAGCATGGTCTTATCACCGGTATTTTCTACCTTCCAGGAGATGCGAATCCTGTTACCGGAAAGCGTATGGGTTACCGTAAGTGTAAACGGAAACGGATAACGTGCCAAAGATTCCTCGGAGTCCCGTAAAACTGCCTGAAGCTCTCCCTCTTCCTTTGTAAATGTGAAGGTCGACGTCCATGCAAAGCCGTGAGACGGCATTTCGTATTCCTTACCTTCATAATGATATACGTTATGGTAAGACTGCCCTACCATCGGAAAGAGCAGCGGCGAGTGCTTCGGCCATACTGCCGGATTTCCGTCCCAAAGCACCTCTCTTTTGTTCTTTTTATCATAAATGCGAACCAGTTCGCTTCCCCTGTCTGCCACCTCAATGAGCAGACGTTCATTTTCCAAAGATTTTCTCATACGTTCCACCGTTTCCCTTCGATTAATGACAACAACCGCCGCTGCAATGACAGCCTTCACCGTCCGCGTGACCATCGCCATGGTCATGGGAAGAACAGGTTGCCTCAGAGCTTGCCAAAGCACTTCCGTCCAGATAAGAACTTACTGCAACGTCAATATCTCCCTGCATACCCGGAATCACTAAAATTCCTGCGGACATCAGACCTTCCATTGCCGGTGCGCCGATTCCGCCGCAGATGACAACCGAAACACCTTCTTCTATCAGACGTTTCACTGTCGCATCATGACCGGTACCGTCATTTACTAGCTCTGCCTTTCCAGCCAGTGTTCCGTTTTCTATCGAATAAACGGTAAACAGCGTTGCCGTTCCGAAGTGTCCGTATACATTCTTATATTCATCAGTTGCAACTGCAATCTTACAGTTTCTTTTATCCGGCTTTCCTCCGGTGACCGGAAGCTTTTCTTCCAGTAAAGCAGCCGCTTCATCTAAGAATGCTCCGTTTAAGTCTTCTGTCTTGCCTTCATCCACTGCCTCTGCAATTCTCCTGTCAAGCGGAAGCTTTGCCAGTACCGGCAGGCCGAATTTTGCAGATATCTCATCAATATGGCTCTTTCCGAACACCGGAAGATGCTCGCCACAGTTGCTGCACTCGATATAGCTGTAGTTTTCCACCAGTCCAAGTACCGGAATATCCATCGCCTTTGCCATATTGACCGCCTTGGACACAATCATGGAAACAAGCTCCTGAGGACTGGTTACGATAATGATACCGTCGAGCGGAAGCGACTGGAATACGGTAAGCGGTACATCGCCGGTTCCCGGAGGCATATCTACAAACATGTAATCCACCTCACCCCAAAGCACCTGGGACCAGAACTGCTTTACCGTACCTGCAATGACCGGTCCTCTCCAGATAACCGGAGTTTCCTCTTCTTCAAGTAAAAGATTCACCGACATCAGCTCGATACCGTTCTTTGTCTGCTCCGGCAAAATACCGAGTTCATTTGCCTGTGCCTTTGTGTGTATGCCGAATGCCTTCGGAATCGACGGTCCTGTTACATCCGCATCCAGAATCGCGGTTTTATAGCCCTTACGGTTCATCAGAACGGAAAGATACGATGTGACAAACGACTTGCCGACACCACCCTTGCCGCTGACAACGCCAATGACTCTTTTTACGTGACTGTATTCGTTCATCGGCTCTAAAAATTCACTCTTATCCGGCTTTCTTGAACCACAGTTGCTGCTGCAGCTTCCGCAGTCATGAGAGCAGGAAAGTTCCTGTTCATATACCTGTTCTTCGCTCATTTCGCTACCTCTTTCTTACTTTCCTCTGATACTGATCAAATCGTCTTTCTGACAATTTTGTACACGCCTTTCAGTATACTCCTTTTCGGTATTAATTTCAAGCTTGGCGAAGTCTCCACTCTTTCATCATCTGCTTTATATCAATAAAGTACGTAATGCCAAGCGGTACTGCAGCCGCCACCCATGCAATCGGTCCCGCAAGACAGATGCCGGTAAACCCTAGTACTCCCGGCAGAGTAAACGATACCACCGCTCTTGCAATCAGTTCAAATACCCCCGCCATCAGCGGCATCAGGCTGTGTCCGACACCCTGCAGCATGTTACGATAAACAAAAATCATGTTAAGGAACGGGAAAAACAATGCGCAGATTCTCAGATAGGTCATCGCCGACTCCATAACCTCCGGCTGGTTTCCGTCAATAAACAACGAGGTCAGAAATTCTCCGCAGGTAAATAAGATTACACTGGCAAGCACAGCGAAAATAAGTGTTAAAACCGTACACTTTGTCACACCCTCTTTGATTCGGTCCACCCGGTCCGCCCCAAGGTTCTGTCCCGAATAGTTTGCCATGGTAACACCAAACGTTCCTGCCGGCTGCGTAACAAGCTGCTCTACCTTGCTGGCTGCCGTGTACGCCGCAATTTTCGTCGAGCCGAACAGATTCAGTGCTCCCTGCAGAATCACGGTTCCTACTGCCGTAATGGAAAACTGAAATGCCATTGGTAGTCCGATAAACAGATGACGACGGTACATCCATGGTTCTGCCGTCCAGTCCTCTTTTTTCAGACGGAGAATCGGGAACTTAAACTTCATATAGACAAAGCACAGCACTCCGGATACTCCCTGGGCGATGACCGTTGCCCAGGCTGCTCCTGCTACTCCCATACCAAAATTGACAATAAAAATAAGGTCCAGCACAATATTCAAAACAGAGGATAAAATCAAAAAGTATAGCGGCGTCTTGCTGTCTCCGAGCGCACGTAAAATGCACGCCAGGAAATTGTACAGCATCATCGTCACCATTCCCCCGAAAATTACAACAATATAACGGTAGGCATCCTGAAAAATATCATCCGGTGTGTGAATCATACGCAACAGTGCCTTTGTTCCAAGCACCGAGGCGAGTGTCAGCACTACCGTAAATACAGCAATCAGAATGGTTGCCGAAGTCACTGCCCTTCGAAGTCCCTTTTCATCTCCGGCACCGAAGCGCTGTGCCACCAAAACCGCAAAGCCGCTCGTAATTCCCGATGCAAAGCCAAGCACAAGGAAGTTTAACGGTCCCGTTGTTCCTACTGCTGCAAGTGCCTGCGTTCCGATGATTTTTCCTACAATAATCGTGTCTACCATGCTGTAAAGCTGCTGAAAGATATTCCCCAATAACAACGGAATGGAAAACCACAAAATCAGCTTGAACGGTTCCCCTTTTGTCATGTCCTTCGTTCCCTGTGTTCTGTTTTTTGCTCTCTCTTTCATATTAACCTCATTTCCTATTAGTAGTATCCCTTTTCATATACAATTTCACGCATCAGAATATCTACAAAATTTCTTGCTCCTTCTTTATTTAAATGATCCGAATCCATAAACCAGGAATAATTATTTGAAAACCGCTCATCAAAAGCATAATCATAATACTCGACCCCTGTATCTTCCACCACCTGGTCAATGATAGAATAAAACTCATTGTAAAAGTCTCCCGCGTTTTCTTTCACCTCATCTGTATACTCTTGCAGATATGGTGTAGTAATCAATACGGGAATCGCCCCCTTCTCTTGACACCCTTTCACCAGAGCATATAAAGCATCTATTTCTTCCTGATTTTTTATTCTGTTTCCTTCCTCATCATATTTTCCATTTACAATATGCCCATAAAAGGCATCTTCCGCATTTTTTCCTACATCTATATCAGTAGCAACTCTCTGCCAGACCACATCATTTGATCTTCCTAATAACGTTTTAATTAATACCCCCGTATCGACTCCCAGTGCCGGAACATAGTTGATAAGCATGTCTGTTACAAAATCATATTCTTTAATTAATGATTTTGGCAAAATTGAATAATACCTCTTATTCTTAGAAGCAAAACTATCATAACTCGTTTCTTTGTTTCCAAATAACGAAGAATACGAAACAGTAATAAATACAACTGTACCATCATCTATATGCTCACCATAATATTGAAATAATCTATAATCATATGATAGAAATTGAGATACCATTCCAAAATTAAAACAACTATAATTATCAGAAATATCCTCATAATTATATCCGTATAAAGCATGGCTTGAGCCAAAATCACAAATCTGAAGTGTATCGGGAATAGAAGCAAACTTATTTCTATAATCAGAATCCCTCTGATACTGTTTTACGTATACAAAATTAACCGACATAATTACGATTGCAATTATAATAACAAATACAAATAATTTCTTTGCAAACTTTTTCATAATTCAGAACTGAAAATAAACAAATTCAGCTGATTCTCCTTTCTGTGAGAAAAATACTATGATGAGTCCTAAACATATGTATACCATCCAACGAATCACGATATTTTTCTTACCTAATTCCGCAATAACATCCATTTTCAATGAGAGAAAATCAAAAATCCCTAAAACTATAAGAAAAATTTCCTTTACCATTGCTGTATTACTCATTTCTAAACTTGCGAAACCATCATGAAAATATGCAATAGGATTCGAGAATCCATCAAATAAATGCCCAATCACATATGCCGCATCCTCAATCGAATTTGACACAAAAAATATCCATGCGAAGGAGGTGAAAATAAAAACGCATAATACCCTTATCCCACACAAAATTCCTGTACTCTTTTGTCTGCTTTTCGGTATCAGTGCATTTTCCAACACTTGAGCAACTCCATGTAGTCCTCCCCAAATAACGAAGGTCCAGTTTGCTCCGTGCCACAGACCGCTGACTAAAAATGTGATTATCAAATTAAGTGCACGTCTTACCTTGCCAACACGATTTCCGCCCAGAGGTATATAAACATAATCCTTAAACCATGTGGATAACGAAATATGCCATCTACTCCAAAATTCCTTTATACTTTGCGAAAAATACGGACTCTTAAAGTTGTTCATCAAATTAACACCAAGTAATTTCGCCGTACCGATTGCAATATCCGAATAACCTGAAAAATCACAATATATCTGAATAGTAAAAAAGAATGTTGCTAAAACCAGAGCAAAACCTTGAAAATTCTGTGGAGAATCATATACTTTACTTACATACTGAGACAACGTATCCGCTATGACTGTTTTCTTAAAAAGCCCCCATGCCATTAGCTTTAGCCCATATGTCCCCTGAGCATAATCAAACTTATGCTCTGCCTTAATCTGTGGCAGTAAATTACCGGCTCTTTCAATAGGTCCGGCAACCAACTGAGGAAAAAATGATATAAATGCAGCATAGTAGCCAAAATGATGTTCCGCCGAAATATCTCCCCGATATACATCAATCACATAACTTAATGTCTGAAATGTATAAAATGATATTCCCACCGGTAACAACAGATTTACGGCAATCGGATTTATCTGAATTGCAAACAGCCTCAGGAAGTCTGTAACCGATTCACTGACAAAATTGAAATATTTAAAGAAGAAAAGTACACCGAAACACAATATAGCTGTTCCTGTCAAAATCCATTTTTTACATATTACACGCTCTTCTTTTTCTAATAACCTTGCCGCACTATATGAAATCACCGTCATAAACAATATTAAGAACACATATTTGGCATTCCAGCTCATATAAAAATAATAGCTTGCTGCAAGCAGCAATATCCAACGAAATCTATGTGGTAATGCCCAATACAGGATAAATACAACAGGTAAAAAGACAGCAAATGCGAATGAATGAAATAACACCGTTCGAACACTCCTTATATATATTTCACTTATACTCTTTTTTCAAAAACTCAGCGAAGTATAGCGTTTTTTTTCGTCTATAATCCGTAGCATTCTCTAAAACACACTGTCATTTTGAACGCTTCTTATATTCGTTTAGATATACATAACATGCAGAAACAGCAATACTCACAATCAAAGTTACAAGATAGCAGTCAATTCCACTTTTTTTCTCTCCATAAACCAACATATAATAGATCGTCCATATATACATATGAATGAAATAGATAACGGTGCTCATTTTTCTCATAAAAGGGAATATCGGGGAATCCGGCAACGGAATCTTTTCCACTATAGAAAAAAAGCCAATTGCACAAACAGCAATTAATACTGATGAGATTGAACTATCGGTAATAAATATATTCATGATAAAGCTAACCACAGTCATGAAACAGGATTCTTTCATTCCAATCCTTTTTTTCGCCAGGCACATACCAACAGGGATATAGAAGACACCCTGAAATATTCTTCCATTTGGTATTGTGTAATGAAAAAACTGTTGCAGATGCAAAAGAGCTGCCGGCAATTTCCCTTCGTAATTAACCAGAAACGTAATGCCTATTCCCATTACAAACAGTGCTGCTCCAATAAGAACAATTTTGTCTGGTTTTAAGTGTACATACTTAAGCAGCACAATTATAAGCATAAGTGCATATATCGTGGACAACAAATACCATAGCATCCAGGAATTATAATGTTCTCCGACAAAAATCAGTCCTCTGACGTATAAAAGAACAGCCCTTATCCAACCTGTACCGTCAGCAATATATCGATATAATGCCAAAGGAAAATAGATAACATTCCAAATCAAATAAAGTCTTACCATTCTTTTCAAGTACCGCTGAATCTGCTTTATACTATATTCATCCGAAAACGGATATCTCAACTTATTCGCCAGCAAAAAGCCTGCTGACAAAAAGAAAAACGGAACAGCCAATCCCATATAGGAAGAATGCACCGAATAAGCGAACTCAGTCACACGACCTTTTAATGGGATAGTATGAATAGCAACAACCCAAAATGCCATGACTAATTTCACCAAATCTATTGAGTTCATTCTCTTAATGCAAGTTTGACTAACCTCGTTCTCCATAAAGCTCCTCTTATGTATTTACTCCATTATCCGACTGATGTTATCCCTCGACATGTTCCTCCTGCAGCGGCTCAGCTCCTGTAAACATTTCAATGTTGTTCTCGAGTTTTTCAGCAATCGTTTCTATATCCGCTCCCATACGATATCCGATAAACATAAAAACGATACCTATCAGAACCGCAAAAATACATAGTTTTTTTCTCATCTCACGCACCTCTGTCCACATTTTTTCTAGCTTTAATTCCCTGTCGAATCCAGTTTTTCATCCTCCTTACGCTTCTCATTGATACGTCAATTCCGCTAAAAATGAGAAACAACACAATGGCAAGTACACTCATATAAAGTCCGACCATAAATATTCCGTCAGCAAAGCTCATTGTCAAACATACATTAATCAATGTATTCAGCAGGAAAAAAGCCACTAACAATCCGACACTGGATAAAAGCACTACCACCGCAATACAAGCCGTCAATACAACAGCACTTAGTATCATAGCAATGGTAAGAAAGCAAACTAAGGATTTCAAAATGATTTCTTGCGAAGGCTCCTCCGTTTTTGTCCCTGCCGTGCCTTCCTGATGCCCTGCCGCCTCGGCTGCATCCTTACCTTCCTCTGCCGGGTCCGATTGTCTCATATCGACAACCGTGGTTAAATGCGTGTCCGTCTTTTCTTCTCCCGTATCGGGATGCATCGTTGCCGCAACAGAACGGAATGCCTTTTCGGTTTTTTCCGTTTCAGAAGCTTTTCTCTTTGAAGAATTCAGTTCTTCAGCTGATTGGTATTCGGGATTCATAGCTGTCGGCACATAGTCTTTTGCCAGCATTGCTGCCAGCTTTTGCGGTGTTCCCAATGCCTCCATCATCTCGTATTCATTCTCGGTCACGAGCAGCATTGCCCGATATCTGTCCACCGTCAAGTGCCGATCATACGGAGTCATAAACATTAACAAACGTTCTAACTCTTCGATATACTCTTCTTTACTATACATGGAAAAAGAACTATCACTAAAATCATCCGAATAATAACGCTGAAGCGGTTTTGTATCCCTGATGATTTTCGTCACCGAATAAGGCGATTGAATTGTTAATGTATATCTTCCCGGTACAGGATTGACTTCCCACGGAACCAGCCACCTTGAAAACTTATCCCGTTCTGTCCTATAAACAGACCAATCCAATTCAATTTCCTGCTTTTCCGGAGAAAAGCCGGTTTGTAATGACATGATATCTGTATCTAGAGAATCTATGGTACTCTCTACTTTCTCAATCAACACATCACTTTCTAACTCCGAATCTTCTGATTCCTTTCCAGTCTCAGGTTCCGACTCACTCTCCGGCTCAGCTTCCGGTTCCGGCTCGGCTTCCGGTTCACTTTCCGGCTCCGGCTCAGCTTCCGGTTCCGGCTCAACTTCCGGTTCACTTTCCGGTTCCGGCTCAACTTCCGATTCACTCTTCGGCTCAGGTTCAGGCTCCGCTACGCACTCCGCCTTCTTTACCTCTTCCTCTTCTATCTTTTCTTTATCCGCATCTAAATGCGTCTTCGTTCTGGCTTCATTATCATTACGCAATTTGGTCGTTTGCACAGCAGAAGAATGCTTTATCGTTATGTACGTTCTCTCCGGTAAATCCTCAGGCTTCGGCACACTGACAGTTCTTCTGACTGTATTATCGGCGGACGCATACTTTTTACTATCTATATTCCGTTTTCGCTCAGATATCCTGACACCCATTACTTTACTATCCTTACGCATATGTTTCTCCGCTCACAATAATTTTTACGTTTGTCTGATTGTAAACCGATTCTTTAGGAAGCTGTTCCCTCTTTTTACAATTCTCTTTAATCTGACTGTTCTGTTTTCATGCCCATATTTACGTGCAATTACAGAAAAACCTTTTTCTCTGTAAAGTTTAAGTATTTCCTGCTTTTTCAGATTGCGGCAATACATATCTTCCAGTGCAGGCTGCGCACATTCTTTCCATTCAAGCAATCGGACTTCAAACATCTCCTTAATCCTGTCAAACCACTTTTCTCCGGTTTCTGTGTTGACAAACACCTGAGAAACTCCGGCTTTCTCCCAAAATGCATCTCCGGTTTTCTGACCATATATCCAATCACCCAGGGTAATGTCACCGACTCTTCCATATTTTCTGAATTTACAATCATCACAGGATTCTCTGAAAAACGCATGGCTGTAAAACAGTTGTCCATAAGTTGTGGAATTATATTTTTTCCCATTGACAGTAATCTGTTCCACATGTCCTTTTTTTTGGCTGCCATCACTGATTCTGAATTTTGCTTCGGTAATTTCTCCATGATGCTTTCGGGACATATGGTTTAGGAAATCTTTCCACAATTTTAACGCAGGGACTCCATGACAGACTAAATCAACAAGCAACAGTGTTTCCTCGTACCCTTTACAGGCACTCAGTACGCCGGCACATTGACAAGGTGTCCCGCTAAAAAGTACCAATTTGTTTTGCTTTAGCAACTGCTTCACCTGAGGAATCACTGAATTCATATCGCTTTGCACATATTTTGAGCCTTGTAGCCGATACAAATCCGATTCTTTTTCAATACATATATGCGCTACTGAAAAATCTTCCAGAAAGGCTGCTCCAAAAACTACACCACCTTGTCGAATCACAGCCTGTGCCAGAGCATAGAAAACGCCTCCCGACTGACTTGTCTTATGTATTTCTTCCTCCCGGTGCTTCATCGCATAAGCCCGCAATGGCTTTTTCCGGATCAGTTCGTCCACACATGCATTTCTCTCAGAGCATATTATACTACAAGATTTGCAATGAATACACCTTTTTTCATTAACATATGGAAATAAGAAGCCATTTTCGTCCTCTTTCATAGAAATAGCTTCCGTCCGGCAGGCATCTACACATGCAGTACATCCGGTACAATACGCTTTCTCTGCTGTATCTATTCTCTCCATTCTTTCAATCCCTTTACTCTACAGTCTATTTTCGAATCAGCCTTTTTACTGTCTTTATTGCATACGCATATTCCGCTGTCTTTCTATAGTTCAGCCAAATCAAGAAGGAGGAAACTGCTGCTGCAATAAATAACCTGACAAACAGCATACTAAAACGGTATGGCAGCCTGAAGGTGAAAATAAATGCCAGCATGCAGGAACAGCTTGTCATTACAATTCTTATCCCAAACTCTCTCCAATATCCTTTCCATTCCACATGAAATGCATATCGATAGATTAACATGGGATCTATCCACAGAAGTGTCAGCAGTCTTGCAATAGACGTAGCCAAAAGAATTCCAAACACTCCGAATCGCCTTCCGAGTATGATGGAAATAACTATGTTCAATAAAGCCATTGCCACGGGAGCTTCCGGTCTTTTCGAAAACAACCCATAGGCGTTCCGAAATGATGTATTCGCTATCATCATCATAGCGGTATAATAATTCAATACAAGCGAAGCAACAACAGGCACCGGCAGACAATATTCCTCGCCCAGCCACAAATAAACAAACGGTGCCAGCAGAACAAACAGGCATGTGGCCGTGATGCAGGTAATCGTATACAGGGCAAACGATAAGCGTCGATAGATGAAATAATTATGTTCCGGGCTTTCTGCGACAACAGCGTTTCCAACACTTGGAAGTGCAGAATGAAACAACTGACCTGCAAAATCCGAAATATAATTTACAATCATTCGATACCCCGACAAGATCCCTACCATCGGAGTTCCAAGTAAAGAAGAAATAATCACGCTGTCCGTTCCCACAAGTATGATATTCGAAACCCGGTAGAGACTAAGACTTCCGACATTTTTCCATACGAGATTTCTTTCTTCCTTGCTTAAGGCTTCGCTTCGGTTTACCATAAAAGGAAATTTTCTATGATATACCAATACCACTAAGGCATTCTTTAATAAAACCCCCGCAATATCCGTCAGTAAAAAAAGCAAATACTGTCTTGTAAACACAAGCACTACTACCTGAAAAGCAGTCACTGTGACTGTGACTGCGCTGGAAAGCAATGACAAGCTTCTCTTTTGCTGGCAGGCTTCAAACAAGATACCCCGATATTGAAACAGGTAGCTTAATGAAGTCTTTAAAACAAACAAAAGGAAAATGAGGCGAATGCTTTCCCTAATATCCGGTACGTCCTTAATGATATACGGAAGGAACGGAAGCATTGCAGCGCCAAGCAGTATAATCACAACAGCGATAACGTGGTAGACTTTTTTTAATAAAGCCATATAAGCACATATTTTTTCCCTGTTCTGTTGCCTTACCGGCTGATATAAAGAAAACAAAACAGCTGTTCCAATCCCCAGTTCCGTAGCTGAGAGCATATGCAGCAAATCGGAAAACACTCCGGAAACTCCGGTATACTGTTTCCCCAGCGTATAAATAAAAACTGTTTGCGTGACAAATCTGGCAAGCATAGAAACCAGCTGCATCAACATTGCTGCGGCAGTATTACGAAGTGTGTTTTCTGTCCTACTCAGTGCCATTACAAACTCCCTTCTGCCAAAGCCTCTTGATAAGCACTGACTAAAACAGCCGCCTGTACCCGGATATTGTACCAATCCATTGTCTGAAGAAAGGAAATTTCTTCCCTCGGTCTTCCCATGGTCGAAACAATCGCATTTACCCAATCGTCATCTCCTGCTGTCAAGGACAATACATGTATCTTATCGGAAACGAATACCTCCCCCGGTACTACATCAGACGTAATAGTCTCAAGACCATTCACCTGAGCTTCCAAAACTGCCATACCAAAGCCCTCATACAAAGTGGGTAAAACAAACACATCACAGGCACTCAAATAAGCTTCTACATGTTCGCAGCTTCCGATGAAAAAGACGTTACTTAGATTTTTTTTCGCCGCTGATTGCTTCAGTTTTTCTTCTAACGGGCCGGAACCAACCAGTATCAATGCCGTATCCGGAAAAGCTTTTTGCAGCTTTTGAAAAATCTGCAATAATCTTTCGTGATTTTTTTGCTCTACCATCCTTCCGACGCATTCAACTACAAACTTGCTATCTACATCCAATTCCTTTCTGATTCTCTTTCTGTCATCCTGAGAAAAGCGGAATCTGTCCATATCTATTGCATCGGATATCAATGTAAACTTTCTCTTATTCCACATTTTCTTTCCGGCATCTGCAGAACAGGCCATGAGCATGGTAGCACAATGCTCCGTCAGATAAGCTTCCAGCGAATTGATCATACGCTGAAACAGAGTCCTATTGGTTATGTCAATATGCGCATGAGCAATGCGGGCCGGAACACGACACCATTTTGCAATAGTCAATGGATAAACACTTTTATAGCCCTGATGGCAATGTACAATGTCGTAAGTGCCTTCGATTAAAATCTGTTTCATCATCTTAAAATATCGAAAAGGATGTCTGCTTTTAGCGGGCACATGATATATTTTTGCCCCAAGTGCCTCCGCCTTTGCCTCTAACAGTCCTGTTTTCTCACTGTGCACAACAAAATCAAACTGAATTTGTTTCCTGTCAATGACAGAAAAGTAATTCATAATCATCCGTTCCACGCCGCCGTCATTCATTGCAGCACAGATATGAAGTATCTTAATCATACGTGCATTCTTCCTTCCTTTGTTCTTCAAAAACGCTCAAACCACCAACGATACGGTAGCACTCTATGTGCACCGTTTACCACAATTCCAAAGTAAATAGACAGTGCGAAACCAACGATAATTCCAACATTTAATATCAGTTTACCGATTTTGCTGTCCTCAAACTTTGTCAAAAGCGGAAGCGATAAAATTTGTCCGATACTAAAGGTCCAGCAGATGCGCTTTGCAAGCGGAATTGCCACCGACAGCATAACGGACGCTGTCGCCATTAATTGAAGCCAGAAGTATGCCTGAAATTCTTCCTTGTACTCACTTTCAGATGCAGTCCGCTCATAAAAACAAAAAACGCAAAGAATCACAATATTGATGAATGTAATAATCCACTCAAATTCTCCCGTGTCAAACATCCCGGAGATGTAGTATCCGTACCCCAGCAAGCGAATGATATAGTACAGCGCTCTGCTTCCGACGAGCCCGACCACAAGTGTTATACCCAACAGAGTCCATGCCCTTTGAGGCTTAAGTTCTATCTGAAACAGCCAGTATATCGGCAAAAAGAAAGCAATTCCCTTGTGCGTCAGCACGGCACACAGGAAGAACAGCAGATATGGTTTCAATTCTTTCTTCAATGCATAATGTATCGCAAGGAACAAAAAACCCATAGCAATCCCCTGACGTACACCGTTTAAAGAAACATAAAAAGTATTCGTTCCCCAAAACAAAAATATACTGTAAACCGGATAACATGATCTTTGGTATATCACAATCCAATAGCATGTAATCAGTACAACTCCCGTCACAAAAAACAATGCCATGTAATCATCCGACAAAAAGGAAGCTATCTTCTCAATCAGATTGTATAACGGATTAGAAAAATAGCTGCTCTTTCCATCGTTTACCCGGATAAAGCTGGCAGCATAATACAAGTAATCCATTCCGACACGATATCGCAAACCTGTAATTATGATAAACGGCACCGCGGAAAGTGCTGCACAAAGGTAGCATAAGGATCTGTCTGCCTTTCTCTGTTTCATATACGGATTCTGATTCTGTGTAATATATTTCAAACTGTCCTCTGTCGTCTGATACAGATAAGCCATACACATGGATAACAAGAGTGCGCTCAGATATACTTCCATTCAACTACCTTTCCCTTCCTAAATGGTATAAATATCGATGCTCTTTGTTCTCAACATAGATATATTCTCCTGCTTCCAGATAAACGGTGTTACAGATCTCGTCCTCTTCCGTATCAAACATAACCTCTTTGGAAGCAATCATAATTTCATTGACCTTTGAAGTCTTTAAATCCTTAAGTTTTCTGTATTTCCAATCCTTTCCCGATAAAAGCACAGCATTCCCCTTCTTATAAAAAGGCATTGCGGCATATACGGTCAACTCACCACATTTTTTTTGATTTGAAAAATAAGGTAACAGGGTGCATGAATTCCACTTAATTCGTCTTCCGTGAATCTTTACTGTCAAAAGAGGAACATGAGCCCATCTGTTCCACTCCGGAACCAGTGTTTCCCCTTTTTTCATCAATTTGATATAATAAATTGTTTGTTTTTCTTTAAATCTATTTTTAACAATAAAGCCGACAATCAGCCCAATGACCAAAAATGGATATAAGAAATACCATGCTTCTAACAGGATGCTGCCTTGCTGCATTTCGATGGTAACTACATCCGTCAACTGTATATTTCCCAATATGTCATTTGTATGAATCGTAAGTTCCATATTTCCTGTCGGAATCAGCCATACACATAACCAATTTACAAACAATTTTCCAAATAAGTTGTCATATCCAAAATCAGGTATGATTTCTATCGTACCGTCATTTTTCATTTCATATGTAATATGAAACAATGGAGGAAGCGAGTCCATGTTAAAACGCAGCGTCATTGTCGACATATCTTTTCTGCTAAACGGAATCTCATTTCTGGTTATGGCAAGAGTCATTCCTTCTTTGTTTCCGACCATTCCTGTTCGTTCAAAAAGGAACTCTTTTGCAGAATCTATCTCGCTTTTATAAAGTGCTACCGGCTCTGTTTTGCGATACGTATAGGCTTCTGAAAAAGATAAATTTCCGGTAATAATCATTCCTTCATTTACCATGGAAATGTCAATTAAGACCGATCCGTTTCCTTCTGCAAGACGCATCTTTTTCCGACTGTCCGTGACGAGAATACTTCCTTCGTATTCTTTCGCAACCAGAGAGGGAGCCACCTTCTCGCCTGTGTCGAGTCTGTTCACTACCAACTTCGCTTTTAATACATCCTCCAAAGAGCAATCATTCAATTCTACCAGTTCATTTTTCGCATTATAATATTCTATATTCAGTTCTATTGCCGGCTGTACATAAATCATCAAATCATCTTGTTCTATCCCCGCACCAAATGTAAAATCAATTCCTCCCAGAATATAATCGTCTTCCTTTTCCCAGTAGGTTACTTTCCCCTTCAGAGACTCCTTAAGTCCTGTATCATAATCAATGTAGGAATGATAAATATCTACCTCCTCTATCTGGGAGAGACTTGTGCCTTGCAGGTCTTTTCCTGTCACAGTAATTTCTTTCTCTCCGGTGTTATGCTGGATGAGAATTACCTTTTGAAGCGGCAATTCACTTTCAATATGAAGCTCATTCTTTTTGATCGAATACCGAATAAAGTCTACATTGTCTACCTTAATACATTCCGAAAATACTTCTCCGCAATAATCCAGTACATTCAGGATGTCCTCCGGTTCCTTCGTATGCAATATGTTGACATTTTCCTTTTCCACATTGGGAAACATGACTTCGTCACCGATTCCGACATACAGAATATTTACTTTGTTGCCGTTTTGCATCGTGGCATTTGCATAACTCTCAATGTATCTGTCCAGTTGGTCTTGTGATACCACTTTCTTTTGGTCATCATAAAAAAGCCCATCTGTTAAAACAATGAGCCAATAGGTATCGTTTACGCCTCCATCCTCATTTAGAAGACGCTCATATGCTGTTTTAACTGCAGAGATAGGCGTAAATATCTTGTTTTCATGAACACGAAGATTATCTACTCTAACCTGCCTGTTATTATGGATACTGTAGTTGGATGATACATTCGGCTTACTCATATAGGTAATAAACAATTCATCGTTTTCACCAAATAAAGAAAGAAACAGCTGGAACGTATAGTTACAGTAGGTTCCTTTTTTCCCCTCCATGCTGCCACTGTCATCATAAACCATGGAAACAATCAGATGACCGTCATCCGTATCTTCGCTGCCAGCCCAAAAGGCAGTATCTGCAATCGCCGTTGCCGGAACTGAAAAAAATGAAAAAAAGAGAGCTAATTCAATAATCAAAAGAAACCTCACTCTCTTCCTGCTCTTGTTCATCCGTCTACCCCCGTCACCCTGGAACGCAGAAAATATTCATAAACCCATGTACGAATTGAGTTTGGCATAAGACATACCAAACATCTAAGGGCAAGGGAAATTATACAATCCTTTCGGGTAAAAAAACCTTTTTTTTGATACTTACGAAAAAAGCTGATATTTTGGCGCATATACTGAAAGCCGCCTCGACGTGAATAATAGTCTTTGGTTCCCCTGACATATAGCAGAGGCTTTTGTATATTATACATTTTTGCATTTTTTAAAGCCATTCTGATCCATAAACCGTAGTCCTCAAATCTGGTTTCAGATTCATAGTTTCCGGCTTCTAAGACTTTACTCTTTCTAAGCATCAAACTGTCGTGCCCAAAAGGATTTCTTCTGTGCATAAACTTTATCAGCATATCATTGGATTCAGGAGATTCTCTCAAAATAAGGTGGGAGAAATCTCCCAAAAACTCATAATATACGGAACCTACCATGTCGAGTTCGGGATGTTCCCGAATCACCCCCAACTGTACTTCGACTCTGTGTTTGTCAGCAATATCATCTGTGTCCATTCGGGCAATCCATTCATTTCTGCACGCCAGAACCCCGTCATGGAGAGCCAGACCAAATCCGCCATTGTTTGGCCGGTCCACAAAATGAAACAAATCCGGATATTTTTGTACATATTCCGAGAGTACGTTTTCTAACGTATCTCCCAAAGGACCGTCTTTTACAATGACTATCTCATCCGGCATAATCGTTTGCGCAATTATACTGTCAAGACTTTCTCTTAAATATTCCGGTCTTTCTCTCCAATACAAGGACATCAGTACGCTGTACTTGTCTATCGTTTCGTTCATTGAGGTTCCTCCAAAGGTCTTTTGTCATCTGGTTCTAATAAACAGTAATATCAATAATAGCTATCGTTATAATACCCTTTATACCTATAGTACTTACTTCCATTTACACGTTTCTCTACATCATTCAATATAATACCGCAGACATTTGCACCAAGCTTGGAAAGCTTCTCCACTGTCTTTTGAACATCATTGATGTCAGAATAATCATCTCTCACCACAATTAAGTATCCATCCGAAACCTGAACCAATGTTGTCGCATCCGTAACAACATTGACCGGAGGCGTATCCATAATAATATAATCATATTCCTCTGATAAAAGCTCCAGCAGCTCATTCATTCTGGCATTCATTAATAACTCGCTGGGATTTGGCGGCTGCTCTCCCGCCAACAGCAGGTCTACTGTGCCTAACTTGTTTACATTTTTCAGCAGTCTTGCTTTTCCTATTCCTGCAAGGTATTCACTCAAGCCACCTTTATCGGTTATATCAAGGTATCTTTTTACGACAGATGCCCGCATATCTGCATCTATGAGTAAAACCTTTAATCCGAGCTGTGCCAATGATATGGAAATATTGATTGCCGTAATGGTTTTTCCCTCTCTGGCAATGGAACTGGTAACCACAATTTTGCGGCACTTCGTCTCAAAGGGCATATACAGAAGATTTGTTCTAATTTCCTTATATGCTTCCAGAATGTCATTTGGCATCTCACTATGTAGCAAAAATTCATTCAAATAGCCTCTGTTCCTCTTGTTTTGAGCCCTTTTCACTTCTTGCCTCCGTCAGTATCTTTCATTTTCTTTTCTCATTCCGGTTATTCTTCTTATCGCTCAGATATTCTTCGTAGGATGGCACCCGTCCAATAATCGGAATCGTAAACATTTCTTTCAGTTTTTCTTCTCCATGCACTTTGGTATCAAAAACAGCATGAAGCAAAATAATTGCAATCGCCAATACCACTCCTATCGCGGCTCCGGTTACTACATTCTTCGTAAACGGGAAATATGCCTCTGTAGGATATGTCGCTTCATCAATAATTCTGACAGCTCCCGCATCGACGACACGAATAATCTCATTTGGAAGGACCTCCAAAATAATCATGACAACTGCCCTTGCAAGCTCCGGATCCGCACTGCTCGCCGTGATGGAAAAAGCTTCCGTATCATTGATGGAACCGGTGGTAATCATCCTTCGTATTTGCGCCGGAGAAAGACTGTATCCCAAGTCCTCCAGCTTCTCCGATACCTGCTGCATCGTTGTATTACTTCTGAGTACCACTATATATGTTTTCACAAGCTTCTGGGAAGCAGTCAGTTCTCCTGTCGTTATGTCGGTACTGACCCGCTGTGTGTTTACCACATAAAGAGACGCTGTTGACGAATATATCGGCTGAATCCAGAGATAAGTATAGCCTCCCGCGGCAATCATGAAAATAATTGCAGAAATTAATATCCATTTTATCTTCGCCTTTAGTACCAGCAGGATATCCTTTATCGTTAACACGTTTTACTCTCCCTCCCAATGCATTTCTTATTCAATTCGTTCACTTTCTTATAATACTACTCTTCCTACATGATATAGGAAGAGTAGTAAATAAATACTATGAAGCTGTCTTTCCGATTACCTCACAATAGTATAGTTTTTGAAAACAGAAGTTTCCGGATCATCTGTGCTGAAGTAGAATGTATAATTATCTTCAGTAAATGCTGTCGGATCGTACCACTGATTCTGTCCACAATACTGTGCTCCGGCATACATCTGGCTCCAATCGCTATAACCGGCTTCATCGCTATAGCTCTTATATGCAACATAGCTATACTCAAATCCATGTGTGAAAATACCAAGCTTACCATTATACTGAACAATTACCGGTCCCGTACAGCTGGTCACATCAATCTTCTGATAGTATTGATGATCTGCCGTCTTTACGATAACCGTATGAATTCCGTTACCAAGTGCAGGAACGGTATAAACAGATGTTCCGTTCACCAGCTCAATCGGTAAGAATTCCGTTTCGTCAAGTCCCGACATATCTCCATACTGGTAACCTATCTTTATCGCTTCTGTAGACTCAAGATCAAGTGTAATCTCCCCATTTGCCTCAGTTACTGAGAACGGATAAGGGATTGCATTGATTTCAAAGGTTTCAAAAACCTTCGTTCCGTCTTCGTACGCGCAAAGTGCTGTATAAATACCATTATATTGAGCACCCGTGTAAACAGCGTTTCCATTTTCCGCCTGCAATGTGACATAACCGGAGTTTGCAAACTTCGACCATGTGGAATAATTTCCGTAAGCTACATAAGCTTTCACAAGATCACTCTTTGAAATCACAACATTTTCGTAATCCTCTGTGTTTATTACGAGTTCCGTTGCATCTTCCAAAGGCTTTGTCACTAATTTGTTTTCAAACGAAATAATCGCTGCATGGAGATTCACTATTTCAGGAATAATGTCATCATACACATCAAGTATGTTGGAAGCATTCTCCAGCTCCGTCTTCATATCTGTAGCAGAAGCAATCGCATCGCTCAACTTGTCGTAGTAAGCTTCTGGCACATAACTTTCTCCTGCCTGTGCTGCATCAGCCCCTCGTTTTCCTCTGGCAAGAGTAGCTGTTGCCACTTCCAGATAACGGGACAGTTCAGAGGTAGCAACGGCTTTTTCCGTGGTTCCGCTATGCACTACGCCATACTCCACATATTGTTTCTTTGCTGTGGAAGACTCTATCTGCGTAATCAAAAATGTATAGACACCATTCGAAACATCCGTAAATGCTATTTTTCCCTGCTCATCAAATGTCTGGTTGATAAAGTACGGTCTGGTAGAAACGCCGGCCCAGCTTGCGAATGCCAGTGGAACAAGCGTCTTTTCCGTTTTATTGTTGATATTGTAAACAACCGAACTCAGTTCATAACCGGATGCGGAAGGCGAAATTGTAATAGTATTTTCATTTACAGTCACAAACTTGGCCTCTACTACCACAATTGTGCTCTTAAACGCTGTAATCGCAGCTGTAAGTGTCTTATATTCCGTATTTACTTTATCCTGCGATTCCTTTGCTTCTGCCACCTGCTCTGCAGCTGCAATAGCAGTGCGGAGAACAGCGGCGGCACTCTCCGGCGCATAAGTTCCTGCTCTGGTAATACCATCCGTCGATTCCACAAGCTGGCATCCGTCGATGATATTCTTTGCGGCAGCTATCTGTTTCTCGAGGGAGGCTGTCGAAACTTCCGTGCTTCTCTCCAGAGTCAGAATATTTGCCGTTAAGGTATACGTATATCCTTTGCTGTCAACCACAAGTACTGTATACACTCCGGTAGAATCCGCAGTGATAGTGTTTCCCTTCGTATAAGTCTCGTCGCTCTCAAACTTAATCTTGGTAATCTGGTTTGTCGCATCCTCACTGTCACTTGCTGTAATCAGTCCGCCGTCAATGCTCAATACAATCTTGTAATCGTCTGTGAACTCCTTTTCAATCTGAATCTTATAATATTTCGTTCCGACAACACCACTGTCCATGACACGGACTAAATACCATCCATAGCGGTCGACCTGGAAGGAAAACTCTAACGGTGTCTCATTTCGTGTAATCGTTCCTGCGTTCACCTTCTTATCACTGGTAAATTCCTGTGTTCCCGTTGAAACAATTTCCGGTTCGGTCTCTCCAAAATACTGATAGTCAATTCTCTGGATGTAACCGGTTGGAGTCGTATCAAAGTAGGTAATGTTCATTCCCACATTGTCAAGACCGGTAATATCCTGCCCCGCATGAACTGTCATCTGTTTTACCTTTGCCGTACCGTCTGCTTCCGTATAGGAAAGCCAGAAGAGATAATAACCCTCTCTTGGAAGCAGAATATTTTCTCCATCCAAAGTAAGAACGCTCTCTGAATTTTCCCCTGTTTCCACAGTTCTTGTCGGCTTTACCAAACGGTATCCGGTAGAAGTATTGGCTGCCGTATTTTCCTTACCCTTGGCAACAAACTCAGCCCACTTATCTGTCGTATACTCTTCGGCTCCGGTGTAAATATATCTTGCACTCTTTAGGCTTCCAAGATCCGACTCATTGTTATTCACTAAAATCGCATAGTTATCATTTACATACTCCTGTGTCACATAAGGAACACCGGCCAACAAATCCGGCTCGGATACCAGCAGACAGGTTGTATATGTCTTTCCGCCTGCGTAGCTCAACAAGAAGGTATAATAACCTGCCTTTGTAATAGCGAATTTTGTGTTATCCAGGCTCGAAGCTGTTCCGTCCACCTCTCCTGACTTACCCCTGTAACCAAGGCTACCGTTTACTGCAGTATTTTCCTTACCCTTAGCAACAAACTTGGCCCATGTAGTGTACTCATAATAGTCAGGTGTATAAATATATTTATAGCTTGACAAAGCACTGTCATTATTCAGTATCGTAATATTTCTGCCATCCTGCTGAACCACAGGCAGTCCTGCCACATAGTACTGCACCGGTGCTGTATCGTAGCTCAGATAATTTGAGGTTTCCGCAATATTCGCTTTGATAAAATATTCACCGTTTACCGTCGGTTTTCCGCCTGTAATACCGGCACCATGTTCTGCAGAGGTTTTTATCGTACATTCCTCATCAATGTAATAGGTATACGTAACCGCACCGTTTCCAGGATTGTTGGATACATGATATCCGATAGGATTATCGTCTTCATCCTTTTCCGTAACAATACTGCTGGACTCGATTGCTTTCTTGTTTACTACCACTGTTATGACATCCGATACAACCTTCGCACTCTGCTTGTTATCGCTACGGGTAGTAGTTACCACACAGTAAAAATAGTAGGTGCCTGCATTTGCCGTGGTAGCGCTGGTAAGATGCAGCGTATCTGTTGTCTGTGAAATTAGTGTTCCATCCGCATTTACATTTGCAGGTGCCTTGTACCAGCGGTAGTAATACTTCTGATTTGCTGCATCTACGTTATCAAGTGTAAGTGCAACATCAACAGCTTCCTTGAGAGTAAGCTCCTTAAATGTCTCCACGGTAACTACCGGAACCTTTACCGGAGTTTGAATACCGATGGCAGTAATCGTTATATCACCGGTAATCTTGGCTGCCTTGATGGTAAGCTCAGCAGTATCACTGTTTTCCGCATGACTATAGCTATAGTCTGTTCCCTCTACCAGTGTTTTATCTCCTACCGTGATAGAAATATTATCCGGCAGACAGTAACCCGCTTCTTCCGAGTTCAGCTTTAACACTGCGTTAAAGTCATTATCCGCGCTTGCTGCTTCCACTTCAAAGTCTGCCTGGTCAATCGCATTCTGTCCCGAATTATAGAACAGGGTAATATCCGCCTTCGCCTTCGACAACGCTATATTACTGTTGTTCTTTACGACAGATTTATTATACACCGTATAGGAAGGTGGCACTATTTTCTCCCAGATTGCATAGAGCGTCGCACTGCCTACGGTTGCACCCGCCGCATAAGAGGTACCTCTTCCGTCAGAACTTGTGTTCCATTCCAGGAAAGAATAGCCCTCTCTTACCGGTACATTGCCGGCAAGCGATACGGTACTGCTCGAGCTTGTCAACACCTTGAGAGCACTTCCGTTCCAGGTGCCGCCGCAACCAATCAGTGTGACATTGGCTCCCGAATTCTTACCCATTTCAGCCATGGAACCTACGCCAAGCTTCACTGATTTCACAATTGCTCCGCCTGCCGGAACTGTCTGGTCAATAAAGGAAAATGCCAATGCCGAATCTTTTCCCAGTACAAACTTCTTATCATAGTGGTTACTGTTTGTTCTTGAATTATTAAATACATTATATGCATATCCCTTGCCATTGTAGCAGTAACTGGCGCTGTAACCACCAATCCAATACTGATTTGCATCCAGCGTATAAAGACGGAACGCATAATTTGCTCCATCCTCCATGACCAGATATTCACCGTTTGCATCCTTACCTGCGTTGATAGCAGCACTGTCGTTTGATGCGATCTGTACATCGGCGCAGGCTCCGAACGTAAGGTTATAAATAGGGTTGCTTCCGGTATTAACAAAAATATAATTTACCGTAACATAACTTCCCTGTGTAGCCATGACCTGTGCATAATACAGATTGGCTGTTAACTGTTTGAAAATACTTGCATTTACCGTATTCACAAAGCTTAAACTTGTGCCGCCATAGTCGTATCTGCCGTTTCTGGCATATGGATATGCCGCACCACTATTATAATAATAGTAGTTGGAATAACCGTTATCTCCATACGTTGTCTTGATATAATTACCGCTTGAATTTACACCACGGATATCAAATATGTTTCCTTTGTATGCATAATACATACCACTGGTCTTATACGAAGTTGCAGACAATACCCACTTTGCGTAGAGTTTTAGTGTCTGCCCTTCTGTATAGTCGTCGGTATTAATGCTTGTCACCTTTTGTGTATAATTGATATCCTTGTACCAGCCGGCAAAATTAACCGTCTCGCTGTTTGCCGGTGACATCGGTGTAGGAAGCAGTACCATCTCGCCGGAGATATCCGATGCCGTATACACATAGTTTACCGGATTTCCCCATGTGGCGTCGTAAATATTACCGCCCATGGCATTCAGTTCAATATTGATATGGTTATAGCGCCGGTTTGCCATTGCTTTAATGGTAATACGGCCTGCCACGTTCGGTATCGTAATCACACCGGTGTCATAATTATAGTTATAATTAATTTCAGCGCCTTCCTGTCGTACTGTTACACGAAGCGGAATCTGCTTTCCCGCCCTGTCTCCGGTACTCAGTGCAACTCTGTAGGTTTCTCCCGCAAGTGCATAAGGGTTACATTCCGCATCCAGGTCCGTCAGGGTAAGCTTGGTGGAATAATAATTCAGCTTTGCAAATGGGGTCATATCCGATATTTCTGCCCCGAGTTCTGTCTTTTCTGTCTCAGTGCCAAAGCATATCTGATAGGTTTTCTTTGCATCCATTACCTGATTGTAATATCCGGTTCTGACCTTATCCAGAGCCGTGTAATTGCCCTCTTCGTCTTTCAGATAAAGTGTATTGGATGCTCTGTATTCATCAGTAGCCTCCTTATCCGTTACCAATGCACCGGCATCACAGCTTACACCGTCAAGCGACAGCCTGATTTCCGTCAGATACTGATTTACTTCCACTGTCTTGGCAAACTGCACTACTTCGGTGGAGTCCGCATCCGAATAATAGGACATCAAAAGAGTATAAAATCCCGGTGCCTTACACGTGATTTTGGCAACACCACCTGTCGCATTCAAGGCCAGATAACCTTTGGTGCTGTTGAATTCAGGATTTTCTTTTCCCTGTGCAACCATTCCCGGCCATGAAGCAAAAGTATACTCTTCAGGAGAGCACATGTATAAGACAGACTTTAAGGTCCAGCCGTCCAGTGCCTCCGTAGAAACCGTAATGATATTATCATTCACTGTAACAACAGGCTTACTGGCGTCAATTGCATCCTGATTTACATAAAATGTCTGTCCATGCTTACCGGAATCATCGGTAAACTGAATCACATAATATCCGGCCGTTTCAACGGTAATGGATACCCCATCAAATGTAGCTGCAGTGGCGGCTTCCGGGTCCATTGCTTCTTCCGGCACTTCCACCGTCTTTGCTTTCAATGCCCGATATCCATACCTTGTATTGTTCATGATATCTTCTTTACCTTTTGCAATAAAAGCAGAAGGAGTCGTATAGAAATAGTACTCTGATGAGTATATGTATGACACGTTAGTCAGATTGGAGCCATTGTCATTAATTGTAATTACATTTCCCACAAGCGTGGCACCGGCTTCATTAACGCTCGGCATACTCTCGACAGCCACTTCAAGTGTAACCGCATGTTCCCCGGAAGCGTCATTAAACACAAAAGTATAGAAACCGGCTTTTCTGGCTGTAATCACTGCCCCGTCATACGGAGCAGCAACCGTCACAAAACCGTTCACCGAGTTTGTTTCGGCATAATTTTTTCCCAGTTCAATAAGTTCTTCTCTTGTAAAGCTTCCGCTGGAATACACCGGTATTTCCTCGGTATAGGTATACGTCAAAGAAGTAATCGCTGCTTCATTTTCGCTGATTGTAAACGTGTTGTTCTTCACACGTACTTCTCCGTACGGATACTCCGGAATAACATCTGCTGTAAGCTCTACATGATATTCCTTATTATTGATCCAGAAATAATAATGACCTGCCCTAAAGAAGCTTAACGTGATGCTGTCCTCTGGAACCGTAACAACTTTATATCCTTTTTCTGTATTGATATCCTGAAGTAACTTACCTGTCGTATAAAAAGTCACCCAGGTCTCCCTTTCCACCGGATCTACTGCATACATCACTTTAATATCGCCAAAAGACAAACCGTTTTTACTGATGGTGATGTGGTTGTTTTCACCGCTTATCACAGGCTCCACAACTACCTCTTCCGGCTGTTCCGGAACAGTTTCAGGGGTATCATCACCGGTAAAATCAGCATCGGTAACTTCAAAGGAATATATTTTATCCTGCAAGCAAAAGCTATACCAGCCGACATACCGACAGTTGAACTCAGTTTGCTCTTGTTCCGTTGTCAAGGACTGATATCCTGTGCTGCCATTCACAACCGTCAACAGCTTACCGGCATTCACAAATCCGGTCCATGTAGCTGATGCCGGCTGCTCCTTAGAAAACATATAAAATACCTTTGTAATTCCGGAGCCGTTTTTGTCTATCGTAATCACATTACCCTCTTTAGAAAGCTGCGCATCCGGTACAGGTGTCGGTATCGTCTCTTTTTCATCCTCAGGTATCTGGCTCTCCGTTACCGTGAAATCATATCGCTTACCCTGCGACCAGAAATAATAAGTACCTGCGTACTTGCAGACATAGGTAATCTTCCCCTCTGCATCAAACTTTACTCCCCTGTATCCGCTAGTTCCATTAATCTCCGGATTCAGTTTTCCGGTCGTGCAATAGCTCAACCATGTATTTTTCTCCGGAGCCGTTAAAGAAAACATGACATTAACGCCCGTAACATCGGCGCCGTTTTTATCAATGGAAATCGTGTTGCCGGACTGTGTAAAACTAACTTCCACAACAGGCACCGGTGTCGGAGTGACATCCGGTTCGACGTTCTCCGGAATATCCGCCTCTGAAACATATACAGTATAGAATTTATTCATTGCACAAAAATTATAATATCCGGCACGTTTGCATACATACGTGTAGGTGTCTGCATCCAACGCAAGCTTCACACCTTTATATCCGGCACTACCGTTTACATCCTGGCGCAGCTTACCAACGGTATAGTAAGTAACCCAGGTTTCCCTCGGTAGTACATTTTCCGAATACATCACCGTAAAGCCGGTCATATCTGTATCATTCTTCGAAATGGTTATAATATGAGCCTGCTCTCCCTCCCCTTTTACAAAGGTAGGTTCATTCGGCATACTGGCCTGATCAATCTCGATTTCAATTGGCGCACCATTTACCCAGAAATAATAAAATCCGGCCTGGTTGCAGATATAGGTAGATACTTCTGTCTTTAATGCTTTTGTCACATATCCTTTTGTACCGTTTACATCCGTATTCTGTTTACCTGCGACATAATATGAATACCACGAAGTAACATTCACTGCAGTTTCCGAATACATCACGTGTACCGCACTCACATCTGCACCATTTTTATCAATGGTAATAATGTTTTTATTCGTCGTAATTAAGACACATGGCGTTGGTTCCGGCGTTGGTTCCGGCGTTGGTTCTGCCGTCGGTTCCGGCGTCGGTTCTGCCGTCGGTTCCGGCGTTGGTTCTGCCGTCGGTTCCGGCGTTGGTTCCGCCGTCGGTTCTGCTGTCGGTTCCGGCGTCGGTTCCGCGGATGTGCCGGCGTCTTCTTCCGCTCTGACCGTGTAATCCGTAGGAATCACACTGAGCAGCAGAGTAAAAACGAGAAACAAAATGAATCCTTTTCTAATTTTCTTCATAGCAATACTCCTATTTTTCTGTGTATGGTTTATAAGTTCCGGCAAAGAACATTATATTTATGTTTTATAAAATGCAGCAAATTACTTTCATTCAACATAATGCATTGAATTGCTCCATCTTTTTTAAATATCTTGCTGCTTTTTCTTTCATTAAGGAAAGTTTCTTCCCCACTTCATTCCAGTACACATCATCTGTCATCTCCTCAGTTTTGTCATCGTCATAACGTGACATAAGGTCTACAGTATCCAATAAATCAGCAATTCTTTCCACTCTCTTTCCCTCTTGAAAAGCAACTGTAACAAAGGGCTTTTGAAATAACAGGGAAAATGCAGTTCCGTGAAACGAATTTGTCACGATATATGTACTGTCCGCAAACAGTCCAAGGAATTCCTCCGGGCTGCAGCATCTTCTGTTTTTTATGTATCGATAATGCCTTAAGCTGTCAGAAATCCAGATTACCGGAATTCCCATTTTCTTCGAAATGCTTTGTGCCCTTTGTATCAGTTTATAATCACGTTTTATCATGTAGAGCAAAACATAGTTTCCTTTTTGCGTATGCTTAGCCTTCTTTTCCCATTCTTCTCTTTCTAAGAGAAGTACCGGATCCGGATGTACCTCTATGTTTCTTTCCGCCTTATGTACCATCTCATCGTTTAAATATTCCGCCAATGATTGTTCTCTGACGGAAATTCCTGCAAACTCTTCCAAACAGGAAAAGCACCTTTTTTGCAGTTCATCGTCTGTAAATCGATAATTGCCCATACTTGCGGCATAGGAATATTTCGGCACGCCGGGAGGCATTTTTTCAAAGAAGAAGGTAACATCGTTGCCTGTCAAGTGCATATTCCATACCTGATCACTTCCGACCAGATATGCATCGTATCCTGTAAACGGCTGCAATCCCTGTATGCGGTCACTATGGCGTATATTGTTTGAAAAGAAACTCTGGAATTTCTTCTGAGTCCGCTTCTTGATTTCATACCCCAACGGATTCCACCATTTTTTTCTAATCCGATGCTGCTCCGTTATTTTAGGACACTCATACCAAATGACCTCATTTTCAATTCCCAATTCATCCAGCTTATGCTGTAATGCATAGGTTTGAAGAACGGCTCCATAATTTGTGGCATTGTGTAAGGTCAGTACTCCTATCAACGATACCACTCCCTTTCATTCGTCACTTTCTGCATTATATCAATGCACTTTCTGTCTATAGAATTTGTCAGGCAATAATCCTTCAAAAGTTCTATTTTCATACTAATTATACTATAAAGTCTCTGTTTTTTCAACTTTATTCAACTCTTTTCAACTCTTTTCAACACTTTTCAATCTTTTTCATCCTTTTTATCGATGCACAATACCACGAAAAGATGCCTCGATTACCCGGTAGTAAATTCTGCGGATGGATTAATAGAGACTGCATGTTGCAGCCATTTTTTAGCTGCAGCTATTTCTTTGTTTACTTCCTCCCCGGAAAGTGAATCCGGCTCACAAGGAAGCTCATCCCACTTATCCAGATAGTGATGGGACAGATGAGCAATATCAAGCAATGTCTGAATGCGGTCATCTTTATCCAAATTGCCATCTTGTGATTGCCTGTAACATAAGAATTTCTTTTCAAACAAAATGGCAAATGCGGTTCCATGGAAGGAATCCGTGAATACGTATTCTGCGTTGTAAAGCAAATCGAGAAAGCACCCCGGCCCGGCATTGTATAAGACCTTAAATTTGTATCTGTGACAGAGTATGGCTCTGCGGCCTGCATAAGGAACCAGAACCGGCAGCTTTGTTTTTGACGCCAGTTTGGCGGCTGCCTTTAAAATCCCAACTGGATAGTTGACCGAATAAAGCAGAATGTACTTTTCTTTCGGTGTCAGCCAATGATTAAAAAGCGGTTTATACGCTTCCTTCCCTAAGAGAAAAACCGGATCAAGGACGGTTTGTATCTGCTGGTCCGTATAGTCCTTTAGGATATCCTTAGCCAGCGACTCCCGCACAGAAATGGCAGCATACTCTTTCATGCTTTTTATATTCTGCTCCAATGCAGAGCGAAGTGCAGGAGTATCCTTCGGGCCCAAACTGACAGCATATGCGATTTTTCGTTTGTGGCAGTCTTTCAAGAAGTAAGGTTCCTGTCCTCCGGCAGAGAAGCCGTTTAAAGTCCCGTTCCAAATCTGATCACTTCCGCTGATGAATAAATCGTACTTATCATACATTTCTTTAAAGCTTTGAAAAGAAAGCAACGGTTCGGTCAGATGCAGATATTTTTCCTGCATTGACTTATACTCTGCTTCACGTTCTTTTAACTTTGCAGCGTGAAAAGCAGCATTGAGATTTTTAACCAGATTGGAAGCCGAGTTCATCGGTAAGAAATCAGCAGAAAGCTGCTTTTGCTTTTCTGTCTGGTAATTCAAAATATCAGCGGGTATTGCCATGCTGTCACACAGATAGGTTTGTAGCGCATAAGCCTGGAGAAATGCACCACAATTCTGAGGCGCATGGAACGTAATAATTGCTGCTTTCATGGATTCCTTTCTCTGGCATCAGAATATTTACATATACTTTTTGCCAATTCTATTTTTTACGATTCCTGCTGTCATAAACAAAAGATGAAGCAGGCAGTAACATTTCTTCTTTAAAAAAGCCAGTGGAATGTCAAATGCCGGCTTTCCGACATAGGGCATGTTGTGAATCATTTTCCGTACTGCCGGGTTCATGATATATTCTTCTCTGATACGGCGATATTCTTTGGGAGCGTACAAAAGCATCTCATAAATAGAGAGAATAGTGGCACCCGCAATCATGTCATAATTGACCTCGGTATATTGATGACTCAGGCTGTCAATAATTCTGATTCGTTCATGAAGCAAGGCTGTTTTATTTGTCACCATAGCCTTCCCTGTTCGTGCTTTGCCGTAAAAAGCTCCGTGAGGGCGCTGATAATAATGATACAGCGGTTTCATGAGGGTGGAGACATGTACCGCATGAGCGATACAGTCAGCATTAAAAATACCGTCTTCATTCAGGACAATCTGAGGCGGAAAAACTATCTTATTCTCTGCCAGGAAGTCACGTCGATATGCAATACGCCACACTGCATGATGTTCCATGGGCGGTGAAAAAGTACCGGACCTCGCCCAATTCTGCACATTTCCGACAGAGCGTCCGATGTATTTGGGCAACAGTTCTTTGACGGTGTCTTCCCTGGTACAGGTACAATAACGCTTCAGAGGGAGAACTGTCTGTGTATCTGAGGTACCGTCCTCGTTTTCTGTGATGATTGTGTAGCCAAAAAGAAGCATATCAGGAGTCTGCTCCTTAAGAGTCGAGCGAATTTCCGATATCCATGTGTGGCTGACCGTATCATCCGGGTCAACAAATAGGCAGTAGTCACAGGTTGCCAGTCCCATACCACGATTACGGCTGCAAGAAGGGCCCTGATTTTCCTGTGTTATGATGAGAACTCGACATCCTCTGTAACTTCCCTCAAAGTAATCAGAGCCTATTCGGAAGGAAAAGTAGTCATTGCAAAAGGAAAGCAGTGAATCCGTGGAACCATCATTAACTATGATAATTTCATTTCCCGTCATGTCGTTTGAAAAAATGCTGTCAAGGCACCTTCCAAAATACTTTACTATATTAAAACACGGAAGAATAACACTAAACGTGGTAATTGCCATTTGTGACCTCCTGACCAGCGTTTTAAGTCGTATCAAGAATCTGTTTTATAAAGTCAAGTGAATGAGACCTTAACAGTTCCATATGACTTTCCGCCAATGTCCAATCAATCTGCCTGCCGTTCAGGACAGCTTCTACAGAAACTGTTCCCATAGGTATATGCAGGCACTTGAATAGGTTCTCTATCCGATCATCCCGTTCCTGCTCATTCCGCGCATATACTAACGGCTTATGGTATATGATAGAAAAAATAATACCGTGATAAGAATCGGTAACCACAATTTTTGCACGGGAAAGCAAATGAAGAAATTCCTTCGGACCCGCGTCATATTTTATCTTTATCCCGTGAGGAACACAGCTGGTATGATAATTTGTAAAAACAGTTATCACAGGAAGTCCTGTTTCTCTAGAAAGTGCAACAGCCTGACGCAAACCGGATGTAGTATATTTCATGGAATAATAAAAGATATACTCCCCTTCATATAATTCTTCATCCGATAACAATTCGTCATTCGAATTCCTTGTACTGTCAGGTTTTCCCGATTTGTCGGATACGAATATGTTGTACTGATCCCTGGAAAGCAAAAGGGTAGGATCCAGCACAACAGACACAGGCTTCTGATAATATTTTGACACTTCAGCACTCCCTTGTATCTCCCGTAAGGATATTTCCCGAAACTCTCGTATAGATTTTGCGTAGGCGGAAAGCGGCGCTTTCGCACAATCAGGCCCCAGACTGACACCGTAAGCACACTTATTTGCAAAACCCGGAAGGAAAAAGGCTTCCGAGAAATCCGGAGCCGTTGTGTTCCAGATTTGGTCACTGCCGACAATAAACAGTTTGGCAGACTTTTCGAGCAAAGCCAGTTCCCGAATATCGTATATGGTATCGGTCAGATACAGGTATCGCATACGTGCGTCTTCATAACGAACCGCCCTTAGCTTCAGGTCCCGGTAGTGAATAAGGCTATATAGATTCTTAAACGCGTTTTTAAGGGACGTTAAGGGGCGAAAAAGTTTATAATTCTGAATCAGCTCTTTGCTCCGGAAATCAACAATTGTGTTTTCAACACCAAATCTGCCGATGAGCGTCTGCTGCAGTGCAAAAGCCTGCAGAAAACTGCCGCAGTTATTGGCTGCATGATAGGTGACGGTCATGGTTTTCATTTCTTTCCCTTTCTAATCAGGCCGTTAATTCGCTTACGAAGAGGTAATGGAATGACACTGCCGATACTGCCTCTAAGTATCTTAAAAACGTATTTGGAAAAGTAATAGTCATCCACTGCCCTGTATCCGCCTTCCCGATAAAGTTGAAAAATCTTGTCTCTGTCAGAGCCCGGCACGGATGGGGAAATCAAACAATGGTTGTGTATGGAAAGTTTCTGAAAGTCAGACGGACACTTAACAAGTTCGGCGGATATTTTTTCAAAAATATCTTTCCCTTTTCTCGTGTTAACCAATACACCCGAGGTACCGCACAAATTCAGACTTTTCAGTTCCCTAACAAAATTGGGATGTTCTTGTTCAATGCCCCAATAATCACTAAGAGTCAAATCCCCTACTCTTTCAGAATCAGCAAATTTACAATGATAGCAACTTTCACGGAATATTTCGTCTTCCAAATATAATCTGTAAAAAGAGGATTGAGCAGCACGCTGACATTTGGTGTGTTCCTGTCCGTTTATTGCATAAGTATAGCTGTAATACATGTCCTGCCCATACTTCTTGTCACGAAAACGATAGCTTTTTACGGTTATGCTTTTCTTACCTTCCAAGTGCGATATATAATCCTTGAACATCTGCTGGGAAGGGACGCCATGGCATACCAAGTCAATTAAAATCAAATTCATATCCAAACCGGCAGTGGCTTTTTTTAAACCGGCAACCTGACATGGGGTACCGCAGAAAAGGACGGTTTTCCCGGCTGCCAGCAATTCTCTTATTTCGCTGAACATATTGCCTGTGTTACATTGAATATATTTGGAGCCTTGCAATAAAGACAGTTCCTGCAGGTTGTGAACGGAAACGGTTTTTACTGTAAAATCTTCTTCCATTGTTGCTCCGAAGACAATGCCGCCTTGGGACAACACATATTTGGCTATCGCCGGAAAAATACCGCCGGAAGAAGACTGCCATAAACTCTGAGCATCTTTATATGAAGCAGCATATACCTCTTCGGGGAATGACGACTGCACCGTATTTCGTGCCGGGCACACCTTCTGACAGGTACCGCACTGAATACATTTATCTGAATCGACAACAGGATAGGTAAAACCGTCTTCATCTTTTTGCATCGACAGTGCATTATGTGAGCACAGGCTTACACAGGCTCCGCATCCATAGCAATTCTCTTTATTTTGATATGGTTTAGTCATACAGGTTACCAGCTCCTTCCTTGCAGAAGTAAATGCCTTTTGACCCTTCCCGCTAAACTGTAAGTGAGATTAGGGAACAGTAGTACGGAAAGCAAATATATTTTTCTATGTAAGGCAACCTCTGCCGCACAGAGGTATTGTTTTAGTGTCGCAAATATTTCTCGACGTATGATAGACTCGGTTTCCACGTTGTGATAAGACTCGCGGCACTGGGATTTCAACAGCTTAATCAGCACTTCGGTGTATCTGTTTCTGATATTTATGCCGCAGGTGTGACTCAGGGAATCGCAAAACGGAATAAGGGTATGATAATTTTCAATGACCTTTGTAACCTGAGCCTCTGTAATATGATGAGTGGCGCTTTCTTCGTGTGTCACATAATAGTAAAAGCGGTTATTCAGTTGAACTACTTTACCGTTGCATTTTGAAAGGTAATTGGTGATGAATAATCCTTCCTCGTTGATGCCTGTTGCAGAGTCAAAAAAGATGCAATTCTGGATCAGCACATCACGCAGGAACATACGACACCATACTGCCGTGTTTTTTCCTGAGTACCAATAGTACTCCAGAGCTTTCAGGGTGGTATCAAAAGACAAAGTATCACCGGCAGTGGATGCCTTATGAAAAGGGTTCCCAAGGGCATCACAGATGACAACCTTATATGCAACACTGCATACATCCTCCTGAAAATAGGAAAGTGCGGTTTCAAAAGTTTTCTCGGATATGTAGTCATCGGCATCCACAAAAGTAATGTATTTGCCTCTGGCACGGCGAATACCTTCGTTTCTGGCGGAGGAAACTCCGCCGTTTTGCTTATGGATTACCGTAATGCGGGAATCCTTCGCAGCCCAGTTATCGCACATGGCTGCACTGCCGTCTGTGGATCCATCGTCAATCAACAGGATTTCAAAATCGTGGTAGGTGGAAGCAAGTATGCTGCTTACACAGCGATCAATGTAAAGTTTGGCCTGAAATACAGGAATTATAACGGAAAGTGTATGATTCATATGCTTTTCCATCCGCTTCTTTCTTTATCAGTTCATGAACTGCGTTCATGAACACTATTTGTCATTCGTGATAAACAAGTTACTCCTGTCTACATTTGTTCTTTCATACTGTTCAACTGCGCATTTCTGGCTTCCGCCCAGGAATACTCCTTCATGTAATCTCCGCCATACTGCACAAGGCTTTCCTTATCTCCGTTCAGAATACGGAATAAATCGCATTCCACCTGATCCTGCCGGATATATCTTTTTTTCCCGTTCGTCACTATGATATGTTCCACTCCCGCTTCTTTTAAGACATCCATCAGGCGATGCACCGTTACCCGGTAAAGGTTCTGTGTGGCTTCATCATGCAATCTTCCCGGCCAGAGATAGGAAATCACCTCTCCTGCCGTAATACCCGCATCGGCGCTATCCACAATAAGTGCCAGTAGTTCTTCCGGTTTTGAGCCGCCAAGGTTCAGTTTTATGCCCTCCACAGAGAAGGAAAAGCTCGGTATTGTTTTGATTACTACGCGTTTTTTCGGTTTGGAGCGCATCAAAAGAGCCTTATCCAGTTCTGCCCGGATTTCTTCTTTTGTATATGGTTTTAATACATAGCCCAATGCATTCACACCAAAAGCGTCCAATGCATACTGAGTATAAGCAGTAACAAAGATAATTCGGATATTCTGATCCAGTTGTTTTAAGCGCTTTGCCAGCTCAAGGCCATTCATTCCTGCCATTTCCATATCTAAGAAAGCCGTGTCCACCGGATGCTTTTCTGCCCATTCCAGTGCAGACTTCCCATCCTGAAACAGCTGAAGATCTTCAATTTCCTGAAAATCCTTTGTCGTTATTCGAAAGTTTTCCAATATCGGCAGCTCGTCATCCACACAAATTACTCTCATGCAAACTCCTCCTTGTGCAATGTCCGGATTAACAGAAGGAACAATATAGTGTAACCAGTTATTCTTCTTAATACGCTTAGGATATACTTATTAAACAGTTTACCACCCCTACCGTTACAAAACCGTTACATTTTCGACATTTTTTGCAGTTGAACGCAAAAAAATGCCCGAAAGTTTATCGCTTCCGGGCAATTTCTTATCTGATATACAGTTTTTAATTGTTGATGAACTTATCCTCTTCATTGTTCCAACTGTAAAGCTGACGAACCTCTTCACCAACCTTCTCGGACGGATGCTCCGCTGCACGCTTTCTCATTGCCTTGAAGTGCACCTGACGACCTGCCGGAGACATATCGAGTAAGAATTCCTTTGCAAAAGTTCCGTCCTGAATGTCGGAGAGAATCTTCTTCATGGTCTTCTTTGTCTCTTCTGTAATAATCTTTGGTCCGGTGACATAATCGCCATATTCTGCTGTGTTGGAAATAGAGTATCTCATTCCTGCAAAACCGGACTGATAGATTAAGTCAACGATTAACTTCATCTCATGAATACACTCAAAGTAAGCATTTCTCGGGTCATAACCGGCTTCCACCAGAGTTTCAAAGCCTGCCTGCATTAAAGCACAGACACCGCCGCAAAGAACAGCCTGCTCACCGAACAGATCTGTTTCCGTTTCTGTACGGAAGGTCGTCTCAAGGACACCTGCTCTTGCTCCGCCGATAGCTAATGCATATGCCAGAGCCAAATCCAACGCCTTGCCTGTAGCATCCTGCTCTACGGCAACCAGACAAGGAACCCCCTTGCCTGCCTGATACTCGGAACGTACGGTATGTCCCGGTCCCTTTGGAGCAATCATGGTAACATCTACATCAGCCGGAGGCTTAATGCATCCGAAGTGAATATTGAAACCATGTGCAAACATTAACATATTGCCCGGTTCCAGATTCGGTTCGATGTCTTTCTTGTACATATCAGCCTGTAACTCATCGTTAATCAGAATCATGATGATGTCAGCTTTCTTGGCTGCCTCTGCTGCCGTATATACTTCAAATCCCTGCTTTTCCGCCTTTGCCCAGGACTTGCTGCCATTGTAAAGACCGATAATAACATGTACACCGGAATCCTTCATATTTAACGCATGTGCGTGTCCCTGGCTTCCGTAGCCGATAACAGCAACCGTCTTCCCGTCCAGCAGAGAAAGATTGCAGTCCTGCTGATAATAAATTTTTGCCATAATAACATCCTCCTTGTTCTCTGTTATATCTGTATTATAATGAAAAACTTTTAGAGTTTCTTACTCTTCTCTTTTATGTACCTCAGTCATCGATATATTCCCCGATGTCCTCCGAACCTGCCGCATTTCCGTCCGCATCTCCGCGGGAAAGCCCGGTGATTCCGGTACGTGCTATTTCCTTAATGGTATATCCCTCTAACAGCTTAATAAACGCAGCAATCTTTGCTTCATTTCCGGTAAGCTCTATCATCAGGGAATCCGTGGCGACATCGACAATCTTTGCCCTGAAAATATCTGCAATCGCAATGACCGACTGACGCTCTGCCGGAGTAACCGCCACCTTTACAAGAACAAGTTCTCTGCAAACCGATTCGCCCGGCTTTAACACCTTAATTTCCTTGACATCTTCTAACTTTGCAAGCTGCTTTTTAATCTGATCGAGAATCTGTTCATCACCGCTCGCAACCACAGTCATACGGGAAAACTCCGTATTTTCGGTCGCACCTACGGTCAGACTGTCGATATTGTACCCCCGGCGGCTGAACAACCCTGCCACACGGCTCAATACACCAAATGTATTTTCCACTAAAATGGAGAGTACCATTTTCCGCATTTCCTTCCTCCCTGTCTGACATTCAATGCCTTTTTCACTTTAATTCGTTATAGCAATGACTTGATTTTCCTTATTGTACCCCTTGCCTTTTTGATTGTCAAGTGTAAAAGCGCCATTTCTTCAATTTAAAAGAAAAAAAGAGCTCAAGCTCCCGGATTGCTCCGATTGCTCAAGCCCTTTTTATTCTTTACCGTAAAGCTACTTTACGATATTGTCTCTTAAGAATACATAGCCCTCGTTAATGGCACGGATGACTGCTCTGGAGGAGTAGGTTGCACCGGATACGACATCAACCAAGGTTGCTTCTACCTGTGCTGTTTCACCCTGCGATGTCTCGCCCTGCGGTTGCTCAGGCTCAACGATTTCGCCTGTTGCAGATGCCTGTGTCAGAGCCTTATTTACAAGGTCAACGAAGCCGTTCACGGAGATACTTACACCCGAAACCACATCCGTCTTGCCGGATTCATTTAAGTTAAGACCTGCTGTTGTCTGATTTTCTACTACATAAGCAGCCATAGCCTTTGCCTGTGTATCCCATACCGGTTTCATCACATACTTACCGGTGGTCGAAAGCTCGGATTTTAAGCTACCATTGTATACTTCATCCCAGGTTGCAGCCACAATCTTGCCGCCCTCTACCGTGATGCTGACAAAAGCATAGTTGCCCTTTTCGTCCGGAGCCGCTTCTGCCTTAAATGTGCCGTCTTTACCGTTTGCATCAGCAATTGCCTGCTCAATCAATGTGGTAAAGTTCGCTACACTGATGCTGACACCGGATACCACATCTGTCTTGCCTGCCTCGTTTAAGTTCAGGCCTGCAGTGCCCTGATGCTCAACAACATAAGCACACATACTCTCTGCCTGTGTATTCCATACCGGCTTCATCACATACTTACCGGTAGTCGAAAGCACGGATTTCCATTCGCCGTCCTTTTCCTCATCCCATACAACGGAAGCAATCTTTCCGCCTTCGATAGTTACGATAACATGTGCTACATAACCGTTACTTGCCGGCTCACCGACTACTTCATATACACCATCGGTATAGCCGCCTTTTGCCTTTCTAAGGCACTCATCCACAAGAGAAGTAAAGCCGGATACATTGATGCTGACACCGGATACCACATCCGTCTTGCCTGCTTCGTTTAAATTAAGACCTGCTGTTGTCTGGTTATCCACCACATACTGACACATTCTTTCGGACTGTGTCTGCCATACCGGTTTCATCACATATTTGCCGGTAGTAGAAAGTACAGATTTTAATTCACCATTATACATCTCATCCCAGGTTGCAGCCACAATCTTGCCGCCTTCTACCGTGATGCTGACAAAGGCATAGTTGCCCTTTTCATCCGGAACTGCTTCTGCCTTATATGTGCCGTCCTTGCCGTTTGCTTCTGCAATAGCCTGCTCAATCAGACCGGTAAAACCGGATACATTGATGCTGACGCCGGATACCACATCCGTCTTGCCTGCCTCGCTTAAGTTAAGGCCTGCGGTGCCCTGATTGTCAACCACATACTGACACATTTTCTTTGCCTGTGTATCCCATACCGGCTTCATCACATACTGACCGGTCGTGGAAAGTACGGACTTTAAGCTGCCGTTATAAGCTTCATCCCAGGTTACGGCAACAATCTTACCGTTTTCAATCGTGACACTTACAAATGCATAGTTTCCTTTTTCATCCGGAGTTGCTTCCGCCGTGTAAACGCCATCCTTGTAAAGACCGGATGCCTTTGCGATACATTCTTCTACCAGACCGGTAAAGCCGTTTACAGAAATGCTGACACCGGATACCACATCCGTCTTGCCTGCCTCGCTTAAGTTAAGACCCGCCGTGCCCTGATTATCTACGACATACTGACACATCGACTTTGCCTGTGTATCCCATACCGGCTTCATCACATATTTTCCGGTAGTAGAAAGTACAGATTTTAATTCACCGTTGTACATTTCATCCCAGGTTGCGGCAACAATCTTGCCACCCTCGATGGTAATGCTGACAAATGCATAATTACCCTTTTCATCAGGCGTTGCCTCTACCTTATAGGTACCGTCCTTACCGTTCGCTTCTGCAATGGCCTGCTCGATCAGACCGGTAAAGTTCGCTACACTGATGCTGACACCGGATACCACATCCGTCTTGCCTGCCTCAGTTAAGTTAAGACCTGCGGTGCCCTGATGCTCAACAACATAAGCACACATACTCTCTGCCTGTGTATTCCATACCGGCTTCATCACATACTTACCTGTGGTGGACAGCTCAGACTTCCATTCACCGTTCTTTTCCTCATCCCAGGTCACTGCGGTAATCTTGCCGCCCTCTACCGTCATCGTAACGTAAGGAACATAGCCGTTGCTTGCCGGCTCGCCGATTGCCTTATACACGCCATCCTTTAATTCTGTTGGTACAGCAACAACATCATTATTATCACTATTACCATTGTTATTTTCTGCTGTAGCAAGAATTGCGCTGATGTCCATACCGTTTGCATATATCGGAAGCGTAGTACCTGCAAGAAGTGTCTTATATGCTTCTTCATCCACCTTGGAACCGATGCCAGGGGTTTCCTCTGACTCCAGTACCTGATATCCAAGAACTGTCTTGCCGTCAGCCGAATAGCTGATTGACAGCTTTATGGTTCCGATGTAGCCTTCTTCTTTTACCACTACGGTAT
>JBJENV010000015.1:0-1609 GCA_051880375.1 Lachnospiraceae bacterium | reverse complement strand
ACTTCACCCTCGTTCTTTTTCATCTTTTTCTGCAGGAAATCCACCGTGAACTCTTTCTGCAAAAGGGCATCACCCTTATATTTCTCGTTGGAAAGCATTCTGCGTACGGTCTGCTGATTCCACACGTCCTTACCGGAAGGTGTTTTTATACCACGTTCTGTCAATTCCGCAGCAATGGAATGTGGTGTCATTCCTTCAAGGAACAGCCTGAAAATCAACCGCACCGTTTCTGCCTGTTCAGGAACCACCACAATTTTACCGGTTTCTTTATCCTTATCCAACCCAAGGAAGCGGCTGTAGGCAAAGCTTACCTTGCCGTCTGCCATTCGCTTACGCTGTCCCCAGGTAACATTCTCGGATATGGAGCGGCTTTCTTCCTGTGCAAGGGAACTCATAATGGTAAGAAGCAATTCGCCTTTGCTGTCAAAGGTCCATATGTTCTCTTTTTCAAAATAGCACTCTATGTTGTGTTCCTTCAGTTTTCTGATGGTAGATAGGGAATCAACGGTATTTCGAGCAAATCGGCTGACCGACTTGGTAATTATGAGATCAATCTTTCCTGCCAAGGCATCGGCAATCATCTGATTGAAACCGTTTCTGTGCTTGGTGTTGGTAGCGCTGATGCCCTCGTCCGAATATAGCCCTGCGAACTCCCAATCATCTCTGCCTTGAATATAAGTAGTGTAATAATCCACCTGTGCCTCATAGCTCGTCTGTTGATCTTCGTGATCAGTGCTGACACGGGCATATCCTGCGACCCTACGCTTTTTCTTGCTATCCATCGGCTTGGCGGTGAATTTATTGATGGTGGCAGGAATCGTGGTTACTTTTCTTTTCGCCATTCGGCTCCACGCTCCTTCCTAAGCTTTTTTACTCTTTGGCTCATTTCTTGTCTTGCTTCCGGTGTCCAGCGGCTTTTGGTAAGCCGGCTCATGTGTTGCTTGTATTCTTCCGTATGAGGAGCGCCTTTTTTCTTCTCCTTGTAACTAAGGCACTCTGTATGACCATCGTAAAAACAGAATGTGACAGTGCCGTCTTTCACAACCGCTTTCTCAATGGTTGTATCCATTGTTTCTTCAGAATACTCTGAAAGCCCTAAGACATCACATACAAGAGCTTCCATAGTGGTATCTTTGATTCCTGTATTGCCACATGACTTACAGCATCTCCAATACCTGTTCTTTGTGCCATCGGCATAGGTAATGCCTTGACTACGGTAATTCTCACCACACTTTCCACACTTGATAAACCCAGTAAAGGAATTGTAACGAGAGCGGTTGGGATTGGTGGATTTGATTTTATGTCTTTCGCTCCATTCCTTACGGCGCTCGGCTGTCCACCACTCCGTTTTCGCTGTAGATTTCCACTGTTTTCTCAAGATTGTACCGTCCGTAAAGGTAAATTCAAAAACATCATCACCGATAACCGTTATTCGACTAACCTTTTCGTTAAAGACCGTTTCATCAAATTCGGAAAGTCCCAACACATCAGCACATACGGCTTTCAGCACCTTTTCGGGAATGGACTTGGTGGAGCAGTATTTCGCGCCTTTCTCGCTCTTTGTTCGGCAAATCCATATGTAATAAACTTCATTTTTATCCTTTTGCTC
>JBJENV010000014.1:0-31126 GCA_051880375.1 Lachnospiraceae bacterium | reverse complement strand
CAGGTATCGAAATGTTCCGTAAGCTTCTTGATGAGGCTCAGGCTGGTGATAACATCGGTGCTCTTCTTCGTGGTGTTCAGAGAACTGAAATCGAAAGAGGACAGGTTCTTTGTAAGCCGGGCAGCATTACCTGCCACAAGAAGTTCACAGCTCAGGTTTACGTTCTGACAAAGGATGAAGGTGGTCGTCATACTCCATTCTTCAATAACTACAGACCACAGTTCTACTTCAGAACAACAGACGTTACCGGCGTTTGTAACTTACCAGAAGGCGTAGAGATGTGTATGCCGGGCGATAACATCGAGATGACTGTTGAACTCATTCATCCGATTGCTATGGAGCAGGGTCTTGGCTTCGCTATCCGTGAGGGTGGTCGTACCGTAGGTTCCGGTAAGGTAGCTAAGATTATTGAATAGTCGCGAAAGCAACGAGCATAATGCATAATAAAAGTCCCATGGGAGCTTGCTCCTGATGGGACTTTTTTATGCATTGTGCGACTGCACGCGCACGAGGAAACGCGAAGCGTTTTCGAGTGTGCTCGTTGCTTTCGCGACGTGTCCGTAAGCAGAGAAGTAGTGAGTGTCTTTGCCACGAACGGATTCGAGGTTGACAGTAAAGCTTTAAGCGAAGGCGACTGCACGCGCACGAGGAAACGCGAAGCGTTTTCGAGTGTGCTCGTTGCTTTCGCGACGTGTCCGTAAGCAGAGAAGTAGTGAGTGTCTTTGCTACGAACGGATTCGAGGTTGACAGTAAAGCTTTAAGCGAAGGCGACTGCAACGCGCATGAGGAATTTGCGAAGCAAATTTCGAATTCGCTTAGTCGCGTCTTACTGCACGCGCATCTGCAAATAAGGACGCAAAAGGAGATGTAAAAAAAATACAAACCAGCCGAAAGACCTATTGTACACGCATGAAAATTGTGGTAATATATATTCCGTATGATTGGAGGAGATATGAAAAACGAAAAATTGTTAAAACGAACTATATTACTCACAATACTCGGCTTTTTGGCTGTGTTGATTGGCGGTTGCGCCTATGCGGCGCATATGCGGGCAAAGATTACGCAGGAATGTGAGGACACTCTGGAGGCGGCAGCGCGGCAGAACGGAAGGAATTTCGCAACACAGTTTGACCATAATGTAAAGTCACTGGAGACGGCTGCCGAAATATTTACGTTGAGCCGTGGAAAATTTTCGACCGGAGAACTTCAACTTTTGGAATCGACAAGAAAGAGTCTGGGCGCGGTTACCTGTGGGGTATATCTTGCAGACGGAACATGTTGTTTATCAACAGGTGAGCAGTACACAATCGGTGATAATGAAGCGTGGAATCACGTTTCTACAGGCGATATTTACATCGGCCGCATGCAGAATCACGAACTTCTGAAGGGTGACGGACTTGCAATTTGTGTACCTTTCAATAATGGGCAGAATAATCAGACAATTGGTATGGTATTTGCACACTACGAACTCGATTCTTTCATTGATATGGTCTCAGAGAGCGTTTACGGCAACGAAGGATATAGTTTTATTGCAGACTCTGACGGAGAAATTTTAGTGCCGGCTCGCCAGATTATCAGCTATGCAGATGATGGCAGCATTATGGTAGAAGGTCATAACATGGAGCGCTTCAAAGCGCTGTATCAGGTTATTAAAAACGGGGAACGTAAAGTCGTTACCTATACGGATATATCAGGACAGAAAATGAGTGTGCTGGGAGTTCTGATGAATCATTATGAACAGTTTGCAGTGATTTCCCTTGTTCCGTCTGAGGTAGTATACGGGCAGCAGCGGGTAATGGAGATTGCACTGCTTGCCGTACTGGGAACGCTGCTTGTTGCAATTATCTTTTTCCTTCTCTATTTTATCAGGGAGAAAAAGCGGGTAGCACGTGAGGTATGGCGTACAACGAACGTGGACAGTCTGACCGGACTTTCGACGAAGCCGCGCCATAAGGAAGAGGTTGCAGAGATACTGGCAGAATCTAAGGGAAAATTTGCGTATGCAACCTGCGATGTTTCCAATTTTAAATATGTCAATGAAACCTATGGCTATGAATACGGAAACGTGGCACTGAAATATATTGCTGCTTCTCTGAAACAGGCATTAAAGAAAAACGAACTTTTAAGCAGGACATCCGGAGATCATTTCTGTATGCTTCTTCGTTATGAAAATGAGGACAAGCTGGAAGAACGCTTGTATCAGATGTTAGATAAGGCATCCAGATTCCCGATTGACCGGGAAGGGAACAGCTATAAGGCGGTGTTCAGCTGCGGAGTTTATCTGATACAGGAAGAACGGGATGTCAACAAAATTCGTTCCCGCGCCAATGTAGCAAGAAAGGGAATCAAAAAGAGCTTCACAACGCAGATTGCGTTTTATAATGAAGAGGACTATGCCAAGGAACTTCTGACGAGAGAGTTGGAAAACGATTTGCGCAGGGCACTGGATGAAAGAGAATTTATTGTATACCTTCAACCAAAGTATGATATTGTTTCAGAAAAAATGATTGGTGCGGAAGCACTGGTTCGCTGGATGCATCCAAAGAAGGGAATTATTCCGCCGGGGCAGTTTATTCCGATGTGTGAGGAAAACGGATTTATTCGTGAAATCGATTTTTATGTGCTGGAAGAGGTTTGCCGGAAACTGCGGCAGTGGATGAATGACGGAAAAAAACCGGTTACGATTTCTACGAACTTTTCCAGATTGCATTTGGATGATCCCGAGTTTGTGAAGCATCTGGTAAAAACGGTGGAGAGCTATCAGATTTCCCCGAACTATATCGAAATCGAACTGACGGAAACGGCAGTATATGAAGAAATGGAAACGTTGTTAAACGTTATGCATGAAATTAAAGAAGCCGGTTTTGGACTTGCAATGGATGACTTCGGCTCCGGCTATTCTTCATTGAATCTGTTAAGAGAAATGCCGGTAGATGTATTAAAGCTGGACAAGGGCTTTTTAAATGATTGTGAAGGGGAACAGACAAAACGCGAAAAAAGTATCATCTCTCATGTGATTTCCATGGCAAAGGACCTGGAAATTTCAGTACTTGCGGAGGGTGTGGAAACCGAGCAGCAAAAGGAATTTCTCAAGGACTCCAGCTGCGATATGATTCAGGGCTATTATTATGCAAAGCCGATGCCGATGGAGCTGTTTGAACAGTATATGGCCTAGTAAGCTAATGCATGGCACGCAGAGGGTTTCGCCGAAAGTAAATCCGGTAGCAGACGGTGCAGGAAAGCCGTACCAGAAGGCTGACTGCCGCAATGCAGATGGGAATACGGCTTACAAGAACAGGTTTGCCGGGATGTAATACATAAGAAAAGCTCCAGGCGCAGAGCAGAAAAAATGCAATCAGATAGCTGATGCCTGCAGCTGTATGGCGCAGAGCGGAATAGTGATATTTCTGACAGAAAAGGGGAAAGATGTCGCAGACAGTTTCCTCTTTTTTTTGATGAGTGCCGTTAGAAGACTGCGTCAACAGAGTGCGAAGGAGGTAAGGCAGTACTGAGTAAAGAAACAGCAGGTAAAGCGGAGCAGGAGTCTTATACTCGGTAAAAACGAGGACAAGAAAGGACAGGGCAAGCAGACAGGAAAGTACATAGCCGGACAGGATAAGGCCGCGATAGGCGGCAACGCGATGAAAAAGAAGTTCCATTTTTTTTATGTCCGTATTGGCTGGCATAGTCATCCTCCTTAAGTGCTGTTTTGTAAAAGGCTAAATAATGTGAAAGTGAAACCTTTGCCACAATGATACCGTGAAGAAAAAGTTTTGTCAATTCTGCTGTGCAAAATGGGACCGTTTTGGTATAGTGCATTCTTTGTCGGTCCATACTTTCTATAGTAAATTAGTCCCGGTTTGCGCCAGAACGGATAAAAAAAGAGCAAAAGAGCATAAAAAAAGCAGGAAAATATGTCGATATAGAGAATAGCGTCAAAATTTCCTTTGAAATATTAGAAGAATGCGTATATAATAAGAATATGTATGCCATTCATAATGGAAACGGGCATTTTCTGGCGTTTAGGAACGCTTAGAACAGAGTCAATCTGAAAGGAGATACGCAGATGTTAGGTAGTGATATTGGAATTGATTTGGGAACGGCGAGTGTACTTGTTTATATAAGAGGTAAAGGCGTTGTATTAAAGGAGCCTTCGGTTGTGGCTTTTGACCGTGATACGAATAAGATTAAGGCGATCGGAGAGGAAGCAAGACTGATGCTCGGAAGAACACCGGGAAATATTGTTGCGGTACGTCCGCTCAGACAAGGTGTTATTTCAGATTATACCGTGACAGAAAAAATGTTAAAGTACTTTATTCAGAAGGCAGTCGGCAAACAGCGCTTCAGAAAGCCAAGAATCAGTGTCTGTGTACCGAGCGGTGTTACCGAGGTGGAAAAGAAAGCAGTAGAGGATGCAACCTATCAGGCAGGTGCAAGAGAGGTTGCAATTATTGAGGAGCCGATTGCAGCTGCTATCGGTGCAGGAATCGACATCTCCAGAGCCTGCGGTAACATGATTGTAGATATCGGCGGCGGTACAACGGACATCGCTGTGATTTCTCTTGGCGGCACGGTTGTCAGCACCTCAATTAAAATTGCGGGTGACGATTTTGACGAAGCAATTGTTCGTTATATGAGAAAGAAGCACAATCTTCTGATTGGTGAGCGTACCGCAGAGGATATCAAGATTAAAATCGGTTCTGCTTACCGCAGACCGGAGTCGGTTTCCCTTGATGTAAAGGGACGTAACCTTGTCACAGGTCTTCCTAAGACGATTTCCGTAACCTCGGAAGAAACCGAGGAAGCGCTTCGTGAAACTACTTCCCAGATTGTCGAAGCGGTACACAGCGTATTGGAGAAGACTCCGCCGGAACTTGCAGCGGATATTGCCGACAGAGGCATTGTTCTGACCGGCGGCGGCTGTCTGTTATACGGACTGGAAGAACTGATTGAAGAAAAAACCGGTATTACAACGATGACGGCAGAAGATCCGATGACGGCGGTAGCCATCGGAACCGGAAAATATGTGGAATTTTTAAGCGGAAAGATTTCGTAACGGGAGGATTACATGGTACGAGGACTTTATACGGCATGGACCGGACTTTACAATGAGCAGAAGCGACTGGACGTGATTGCAAACAACATTGCAAATGCAGCAACCACCGGCTATAAGCAGGAGGGTGTAACAAGCCAGTCCTTTGATGATTTGCTTACGATTAAAGTACGTGATTACTCTGCAAGGACAGACGAAAAGATAGGTTCCATGTCGCTTGGAGTCAAGGTCGGCGAGGTGTATACCAACCATAAGCAGGGCTCCATGAGAGTTACGGGAAATACTTATGATCTGGCGATTGACGGAGACGGCTTCTTTCAGATGAAGGTTACTGATTCGGCCGGAAGGGACCACATTCGTTATACGAGAGCCGGCAACTTTACGATAACCAAAGAGGGTTACGTGACCGATGCAGACGGGAATCATCTGCAGGGCGAGTCGGGCGATTTACAGGTACCGACGGATGCTACTATCGTTTTTGACACGGACGGAACTGTTTATGCAAACGGGGAAGCAATTGATAAAGTAGTTATCGTAGACTTTGAAGACTATAATTATCTGAAAAAGTATGCGGACACGATGTATGAACCGGTGGACGGAGCCACACAGACCGAAGCAACAGGAGCACTCAGACAGGGAGTTCTCGAGCAGTCCAACGTAAACGTCGTACAGGAAATGACACAGATGATTGCCATTACAAGAGCATATGAGGCAAACCAGAAGGTGGTACAGACCATGGATTCGACATTGGATCAGGCCGTGAACTCGGTAGGACGTGTATAAATTTCAGCAATGCTGAAATCAGGTAGTACGAAAGTAGTTACGTTCGAGGAGGTAATAGCGTATGGTACGTTCTTTATGGACCGGCGCATCGGGTATGATTGCACAGCAGGATGCAATTGATGCGATTTCCAATAACCTGTCCAATGTCAATACGACAGGCTATAAAAAAGAGACAGTGGAGTTTAAAACGCTCCTTTATTCCAAACTTCAGACAAAAACAACGGATGCAAACGGTGACCCGAAGCCGGTCATCGGGCAGGTAGGTGCAGGCGTCAGAACCGCATCCATTACATCAAGATATACGCAGGGGAATTTACAGCCCACAGGGAATAACCTGGATTTTGCCATTGAAGGTGAAGGCTTTTTTCAGGTACAGTTGGAGGATGGTTCCATAGCATATACAAGAAACGGTGCCTTCAATCTTTCTATGGGTGTAGAAGGGCTTACTCTGTGCAACTCGGACGGTTATCCGGTTGTGGGTACGGACGGACAGACGATTGTGTTTGACGATTCGATTGACAGTTCGAGAATTACGATAGACGAGGATGGACGTTTTTGGTATCGTAATCTGGATGATACGATTACAAGTCTGGAAAAGCAGTTTGGACTGGTACAGTTTAATAACCCGGCAGGTCTTTTGAAGCTTTCGGGCAGTCTGGCAGCAGCAACGGATGCATCCGGTGAAGCAAGGCCGGAGGCAACAGATGCCGCAATCAAAAGTTCAAAGGTACTTTCGAAGTATCTGGAAGGTTCCAATGTGGAAGCGGTAGATGAAATGGTAAATCTCATTGTAGCTCAGCGTGCTTATGAAATGAATTCCAAGGTGATTACCGCGTCAGACCAGATGCTGCAGCAGGCCAATAATCTTCGCAGCTAGGTAATGCCGGAAAGGAGTACATATGGCAATTTCTATAGGTAGTGACTCTCTGTTTTTACAGCAGGCGCAGTCTTCCAAAGCATCGGCAAGAGCAGAGAAGCTGTCCTCCTCCTTAGACAGCATTGCAGAGGGCAATGCAACAGATGAGGAACTGATGGAGGCATGTAAATCTTTTGAATCTTATCTGGTGGAGCAGGTGATTAAATCTACCAAGAATGCGATGCTTGATAATGAAGAGGAAGAAGGAGACTACATGAAGTTTTTTGGGGATACTATGACCCAGGAATATGCAAAAATTATAACCGAAAATTCTGATTTGGGAATTGCACAGATGTTGTACGATTCCATGAAACGGAACTCATAGAAAGTAAAAATTGCTTATGTCAGGCCGGAGGGAAACCTATCTTTCGTGCCTGACATACTTCATATTACGGCAGCTTTTGGAACTTGACAGGGGAAGAAGGCAGCGTATCAGAAACACAGGCGGGAGGAAAGGCTTTGGCGGTAACGGCAGAGGGCTACGTTGAAAAAATAGTATATCGAAACAGTGAAAACGGCTTTACGGTGCTGTCGCTTTCGGCAGAAGAGGATGAAATCTGTTTAGTCGGAACTTTTTCCCATGTGGAAGAGGGGGAATTTCTGCATGTGGAAGGTGATATGGTTTACAATCCCCGCTATGGAGAGCAGATTAAGGTGTCCTCGTATCAGGTTGTGGAGCCGCAGGATGGGCAGGCGATGGAACGTTATCTCGCTTCCGGAGCCATTAAGGGGGTCGGAGCGGCACTTGCTGCACGAATTGTAAAGAAATTTAAAGAGGATACATTTCGTATTATAGAAGAGGAACCGGAGCGGCTGGCAGAGATTAAGGGAATCAGCAAGCGTATTGCCGGAGAAATTTACCGGCAGTTTGAAGAAAAACGTGAATTGCGCCATGCGATGATTTTCTTACAGAAGTTCGGTATCTCCAATCAGCTGGCGGTTAAAATTCATGAGTTTTACGGGGAGCGTATGTATCAGATTATGCGGGAAAACCCGTATCGTCTGGCAGAAGATATTCAGGGAGTCGGCTTTAAAATTGCGGACGGAATTGCAATGCAGGCAGGCTTTGCGGAGGATGATGATTACCGCGTGAAGGCGGCACTTTATTATGTGCTTACACAGGCTGTCGGGAATGGACATGTTTATCTGCCGGAGAAGGAGCTGTACGCGCAGACAGCAGACATAATCCGGGTGTCTGAGGAGCAGATGGAGCGGCAGCTGACGCAGCTTGCACTGGAGCGGAGCATTGTATTAAAAACAGAAGAAGAAATAAGGCTGGTCTATCCGGCAGCTTATTACTATATGGAGCTGGATGTGGCACGGATGCTTTGTGACTTAAACTGCACCTATGACGTACCGATGCGCCTGATTGAAGAACGTCTGCACCAGTTGACGAAGGAATCCAGGATAGAGCTTGACGAGCTGCAGAAGCAGGCGGTATTCGGCGCGGTACAGAACGGCGTATTTCTTTTGACCGGTGGGCCGGGTACGGGAAAGACGACAACCATTAACACGATGATTCGTTTCTTTGAGGCGGAGGGCATGGATGTGCTGCTTGCGGCACCGACAGGCCGAGCAGCAAAACGAATGTCGGAAACAACCGGAATGGAGGCAAGAACCATTCACCGTATGCTGGAACTGACAAGAGACCCGGAGGAAAAGGCAGGAGCACTTGATTTTGCAAGGAACGAATCCAATCCGTTGGAAGCGGACGTAATTATTATCGATGAAATGTCCATGGTGGACATTGCACTGATGCATGCGCTTTTAAAGGCAATTCCGGTTGGAACAAGAGTCATATTTGTCGGTGACGTCAATCAGCTTCCGAGTGTCGGTGCGGGAAATGTGCTGAAGGATATGATCGATTCGGAACGTTTTCCGGTGGTGCGGCTGACAAAGATTTTCCGACAGGCATCCGAAAGTGCCATTATCGTGAACGCGCATAAAATCAATGCAGGGGAACAGATTCCGCTCGATAATAAGAACAGCGACTTTTTCTTTTTAAACCGCGATGACACGGCGGTTATTGTACCGTCCATTGTTTATCTGGTGCAGAAAAAGATTGCGGATTATGTAAAGGCATCGCCTTATGAGGTACAGGTGTTAACACCGATGAAGTCAGGGGAGCTTGGTGCAGAAAACTTAAATCTTGCATTGCAGGAGGCGTTAAACCCGCCGGAAGCTTCCAAAGCGGAAAAAGAGCTTGCAGGAGGCAGAAAGCTCCGCGAGGGCGATAAGGTGATGCAGATAAAGAACAATTATCAGCTTGAATGGGAAGTGCGCAGTAAATACGGTATTCCGGTAGAGCGCGGTATGGGTGTGTTTAACGGTGACTGCGGTATTGTCCGCGAAATCAATCTGTTTGCAGAGCAGCTGACGGTCGAATTCGAAGAGGGGCGCATGGTCGAGTATCCGTTTGCCCAGCTCGATGAGCTCGTGCTTGCGTATGCAATTACCATTCATAAGTCTCAGGGAAGCGAGTATCCGGCAGTCGTGATTCCGCTGTTAACCGGACCCAAATTGCTGTTTAACCGAAACGTGCTGTATACCGCAGTGACAAGGGCAAAAAAGTGTGTAACGATTATCGGAAGTCCGGACACAGTGCGGCGTATGATTGAAAATATTATGGAACAAAAACGGTATTCCGGACTGAAGCGGGCATTGCGGGAAATGTAGAAATGTGATAAAATAAGCTTAGCTGAAATGAGTTCAGGTACGAGCAGATAGAAAGATTGGGGGAACGGGATGAATAAGACAACATTAGTCATTATGGCGGCAGGTATGGGAAGCCGCTATGGAGGAGGAATCAAACAGCTGGAGCATGTTGGCGTCAGTGGAGAAATCATTATGGAATATTCCATTTATGATGCCATTCTTGCAGGCTTTGACAAGGTAGTTTTTATTACAAGAAAAGAGTTAGAGGCAGAGTTTAAGAAGATTATTAAGCCTGCGGTTGCGGAAAAGCTGGAGGTGGAGTATGTATTTCAGGAGCTTCATAATCTGCCGGAGGGTTTTTCGGTGCCGGAAGGACGTACCAAGCCGTGGGGAACTGGACATGCCATTTTAAGCTGTCTGGGTACGGTGAAGGAACCGTTTGCAGTAATCAATGCCGACGATTATTACGGCAGAGAAGCCTTTGTAAAGATTCATGACTTTCTTGCAAAGGTACAGCCGAATCCTTCCTGTATGTCGTTTGCAATGGTTGGCTTTGTACTTGAAAATACGCTCAGCGAGAACGGACAGGTGACAAGAGGCGTCTGTCGGGTAGATGAACACCATATGCTTTCACATATTGAGGAAACCTTTGGCATCGAGAAGCAGGGAACTATTGCTGTCGGAAAGAACGGTGCGGGCGAGAAGGTGGAATTACCGCTTCAGACTCCGGTTTCAATGAACATGTGGGGCTTTACTCCGGATTTCCTGGATTTATTAGAGGCGCGTTTTGTTGATTTTCTGCATGGCATAGAGGGCAATGAGACAAAAGCAGAGTTTCTGCTGCCGGAAGTGGTAGGCGGGCTGTTAAGAGAAAAGAAGGCGGCAGTTGAGGTGTTAACAAGTTCTGACCGCTGGTTTGGCGTTACCTATAAAGAGGATAAGGATACGGTAGTCCGTTCCTTCCGCGAGTTATATGAAAAGGGGAAATATCCAAAGGCGCTGTTTTAAGCGGGCAGTTACTTTTCCTGTGGGAGAGATAGAAAGGATAACATGATAGATTGGCTATTTCCTGTGAAATGTCCGGTATGTTCCGGCGTGGTACTTCCGCGGGAGACATTGATACATAAGGAATGCATGGAGCAGCTTCCGTTTCTTACGGAGCCGCTTTGCAACCGCTGCGGGAGACCTCTTTATGAGGATACTGCGGAATACTGCGAAGCCTGTGAGAAGGATAGGCAGAGAGGAAAAAGGTCTGTGCCATGGGATTCGGGACGTTGTGTGTTTTTCTATCGCGGTGAAGTTATTCCGGCACTCCGGAAGCTGAAAAACGAAGGGACGAAAGAAGTGGTTACATTTTTCGGACGTCAGATGGCAGAACGTCATGCGGTTTATTTGTCACATCTGAATCCGGAGTGTCTTGTACCGGTTCCTATGTATCCCTTTAAGAAAAGACAGCGTGGCTTTAATCAGGCAGAGCTTTTGGCAACAGCGGTATCAGAAGAGTTTCCGGGAAGGAAGGTTCCGGTAGTGCCGTTGCTAAAAAAGGTCAAGAGGACCGTAGACCAGAAATCGTTGTCCGGAGCAGAACGAAAACGAAATCTGGCACACGCATTCTGCTTTGAGAAGGCTTATCGGGAACGGGTGCCGCATACAGTGCTTTTAATTGATGATGTATTTACTACGGGCAGCACAATAGCGGCATGTGCGACTGTTTTAAAGGAACAGGGAGTCAAACAAATCGGTTTTTTATGCGCCTGCTTGAGTGAAGGTGGGCAATAAATCATAATATGTTAGAAAATACTGATCCTTATGGAGCAGTGAAAGGAGAATTTGTATGGATGTTAGAAACTGTAAATCTTGTGGGAAGCTGTTCAATTATCTTGGAGGACCTCCGATTTGTGCAGAATGTGCAAAGGGGATGGAAGCAAAGTTCGATGACGTAAAAAAGTATATTTATGACCATCCGGGAGCAGGAATTCAGGAGGTTTCCAAGGAAATGGGGGTCAGTGTAGCGCAAATCCGTAAGTGGTTAAAGGAGGAGCGGCTTTCCTTCAGCGAATCTTCTGATATTGCGCTGGAATGTGAAAGATGCGGAGCAAAAATTCTGACCGGACGGTTCTGTAAATCCTGCAAGGATTCTATGATGAAGGATTTCGGAAATATGTATCAGAAGGCTCCGGAGCCAAAGTTTGAAAAGAAGAAGACAGAAAATAAGATGCGTTTTCTGGAGCAGTAGAGTAAAATTGAAACTGCCGTATCGGCAGACGGAATCTATCCGCCGGCTGATACGGCAGTTTTTTACTTCGCGTGGTTGTGCTAATCGCCGGTTTTGGAAATACCGTCATCTTCAATAACGATTTTGCCGACCTTCTGCAGATGTCCGATAGCCCTCTTAAAGGCATTCTTGCTCAATCCGAACTTTGCCTGAATAAGCTCCGGCGAGGTTTTATCGTGATATGGTAAGAATCCGCCTGCCTGACAGAGCATCGAATAGATGGAATCGCTGTCGGTATCTATCTGTAAGTATGATTTTTCGCGGATGCTGAGCTCTAATCTGCCGTCCGGCTGTACCTTAGTGACACGCGCAGAAACGGTTTCACCGACGGTTAACGTGCTGAACAGCTGATGTTTCGGTATCAGTGCCGAAAAGCGGTCGTCTACGGCAACATAAGCACCGAAAGCGTCAATCATTTCATATACCGTACCGGATACCTGGTCTTCGCGCTGATACGGCGAGTCGGACGGAAGATACGGATACAGCTTCATGGTTGCGCATAAACGGCTACTTTTGTCAATATAGAGCGTAACAAGGACGGAGTCACCCTTCTTTACCCTGCAGGTCTGTTCTTTAAACGGCAGAAATAAGTCTTTGGCAAGTCCCCAGTCAAGAAATGCGCCGATGTTTGTAACTTCTTTTACAGTAAGCTTTGCTATTTCACCCATCAGAAGTTTTGGACGGGTTGTTGTGGCAATCGGGCGGTCCTCGGAATCCTTATAAACGAAGACCTCGACCATGTTACCTGTTTCGATGCCCTCGGCCTGACGCTTCGGCAGCAGAATGCGGGCAATATCAATTACCATCTGCCGGTCGACAGAAGCCGTACTGCTCGTGGCATCCTCCGAAGCTAAGTAGACACCCTGCTCCGCTTTTTTTACGGCACGGAGTGTCTGCATTTTTCCTAATAAAATCATGTGGATTTCCTTTCCGGCGGCAGTGCCGCGCTAACGTTATTATTTTTGGAGAAACTGAACTGTAGTATATGGCTTACCGGTTTCGTCGGCAAGAACAATCGTACAGGTATCCTCGGTCAGAGAGCGATGCGGATAGATGATATTGTCTGCAACGGCAGACTTACGGTAATCGGCACGAAATTCACCGACAACAAAATCTTCAGGAAGATAGGCTTCTGCCATTCGGATATACTGACCGTTGTTTACATGCTGGTTATAATCCATCTGCGACTGGGTGACCGGAAAGGAAGGAAGAATCTCGGATTCTGCCGGTACGGTAATCTTACGGTCAGCATAATTCATCGGATACGGCGGTTCGTTACCATAGCCTTCGATATTTTCCGGAAGTACCTTTACCGGTCTGCCGCTTATCGTATCGGCATAGACCCAGATGGAATTTGCCGCAACGAGTGTTTCTTCGGTTTCGGCATCCTGTATGATAAAATTACGGTAGCCGTACATGGACTTAAAAGCATATGGCCAGGTGCCGATTCGGATATGTTCACCGAATTTTGGAAGACGATGAATCACAATCTGCCATGCGCTCATCAGCCAGACGCGGTTGCGTTCCGCAAGATAATCAAAGCCCTTTCCGATGGACTCCGACTGAAAGGTACTGCAATCCTGAAAATAATTTACTATGGAACTGAGTGAGAGGTTCCGGTGCATGTCCACTTCGCTGAAACGTATATGGGAAGTAAATGAATACATGATGTCACATCCTTTCTTAAGAAGATGATACCACATTTTAGCGCAAAGGTGTAGGTTGATTATAAAAAATTTACTGGATTATTCGGCGTGGGTTTTATATAATGATAGTAAGCGATGCCGGACAGATGGTTTTTCCGTCTCTTCCCCATCGCCGGTAGTTATTTTATACAAAAGGATGGAAGAGTATGGAAAAGTGGGATAAGAATGTGGACAGAGTTGCAGCTGTCAACATCGTGTTTCTTGTTACAATGATTATTTTTAATGCAGTCGGCTTTCTGCCGCTTGGTTTTATGGAAGGAAATATCGTAGGAAATCTGCTGCTTTCGCAGCTTCTCGTGTTGTTGCCGGCGGCTTATTTCCTGTTTAAGTCCGGAAAACCGTATCATGAGGCAGTTCAGCTTAGAAAATTAAGAATCAGTGATATTTTGCTGTGTGTGTTACTTTATTATCTGATGACACCGTTACTCAGCTTTGTCAATGCCGTATCCATGGTATTCTTTCAAAACACAACGACGACGACGGTATTCTCTTTAACGGAACAGGCTCCGTGGTACATTGGCATCCTGGTTGCTGCAATCATTCCGGCGATTGTGGAGGAAACCGTGTACAGGGGCGTATTTTATCAGGAATACCGCAAGGTGGACCCGTGGAAGGCAGTTTTGCTCAGCGGATTTTTGTTTGCTCTGATGCACGGAAACTTTAATCAGTTCTGCTATGCCTTTGTCATGGGGTGTGTTTTTGCACTTCTGATTGAGGCGACAGGCTCTATTCTTTCAACGATGGTGGTGCATTTTTTTATCAATGCGGGTTCGGTTTTGATGGTCTATCTGTATCCTGCGCTGCATAATGTTTTGAAAATGTCATACCATTTTGCGGAGAGTGAAGGTGCAGAGACGGAACTTGCCGTGATAGGAGGAATGCTTGGAGATGTGAACATGACAACTTCCGAATGGATAGAGTACCTGATGGAGACATCCGGTGCATCCATGGGACTTTTAGAGACTGTTCTCACATATGCGCCGTCGGCAGCGTTTTGGTCTGTATTGGCGTTTTTACTGTTCCGCTATATTGCAAAAAGAAACGGCAACTGGGAAAAAATCTGTGGATTTTTCGGAAAATCGGATAAAGAGAGCCGCTCTCTGCTTACAATTCCTCTTGCAGTAGCGATAGCAATCGGAGTGGTGCTGATGTTTTTCTATGAGCTGTTGCTGAGTTTCCCTCAGGCGGCATAAGATGAGTGGGCATTCGCCTACCGGTAAAGATTTCGGCATAAAAAACCTCGGTCTGCAGTTGGACCGAGGTTTTTTTGAGCTATGTGATGTGTGAAAGCCGGATAATTATACACGAATGTCAATGTTGGCTCCGAGATGAGGGTTTACGGACTGCTCCATCATCTGTATCATGAGCTCACCGGATTCTTCTGCCGTTTCCATGGTCTTGGCAAGCACAGCCACATTGCAGTCGTTGACAAGATTCACCTGTGACATAGCCACAGATAATCCCGGAATATCCATAAAACCGCCTCCTTACCTGTTTTTCTGAATCTATTATAGCAGGAAAGAGCTTCCTTTGCAAGCGCAGATTGGTAGACAGAAAGGAAAAGAAATGCTATACTATGGATAGTGTTTAATCATACTTTATGAAAACGGAGGAATACTATATGTATGAATTGAAACCGGAATATATGACAGGAATTGATTTGATTGATGAAGAACACAGACAGTTGTTTGAGTATGCGAATCAGGTATATGAACTGCTGCAGGAAGAGTTCATGTCGGATAAATATGACAATATTGCGGATATCCTTCAAAAATTGAGAGATTATACAAAGCAGCATTTTTCGGATGAAGAAGCATATATGGAGTCAATCGGGTATAAGCGTATTTTCTCACAGAAAGTACAGCATCAGGAATTTATCAACCATTTGGAAAAATGGAATTTATACGATATTGACGGCTCTGAGAATCAGGATGCGGTGATTGCGGAAATGTTGGAATTTTTGACTGACTGGCTGGTACACCACATTATGGAACAGGATAAAAAGATAGGAAAGTAGAAAGGAATGGAAAAGGAATGTATGATCTGATTATCGTAGGAGCCGGCCCTGCAGGACTTGCTGCCGCGATTTATGCGGCCAGGGCCGAACTTAACTTTCTTGTACTGGAAAGAGAAATGATTTCCGGTGGGCAGATTATTAATACCTATGAAGTAGATAATTACCCGGGTATGTTTCATCTGGGCGGCTTTGACCTTGCAATGAAGTTCAGGGAGCATGCAGACGCACTCGGTGTTTGCTTTGAGACGGGATGTGTGGTGCGTGTGGAGGAGTTTCCGGGTGGAAAGCGGCTGGTTTGTGAGGATGGGACAAGCTATGAAACAAAAACCGTTATATTAGCGGGCGGAGCAAAACACAGAACACTGGGAGTCCCGGGGGAGAAGGAACTTACCGGCATGGGTGTTTCCTACTGTGCCACCTGTGACGGTGCCTTTTTTAAGAACAAAGAAGTGGCTGTGGTCGGCGGCGGAGATGTTGCGGTAGAGGATGCGCTGTTCTTGGCACGTGCCTGCAAAAAGGTGTATGTGATTCACCGCAGGGATTCGTTTCGTGCCGCAAAGACGCTTGTATCGAAGCTTACTGCGGCAGAGAACATAGAAATTTTGTATGACTGCGTAGTCGAAGAAATCAAAGGAAACGGAAAGGTAGAAGCGGCAGCAGTGAAAAACGTAAAAACGGAAGAGTTACGTGAGGTACCGGTGGATGGTATCTTTATTGCCGTCGGGATGCTGCCGGAAACCGAAGCGTTTGCGGGAGTGGTAGACACGGATGCATCCGGCTATATTATTGCAGATGAAACAGGAAAGACCTCGGATTCTGCCATTTTTGCGGCGGGTGATATCCGTACCAAGCAGCTGCGGCAGGTAGTTACGGCAGCAGCGGACGGAGCAAATGCGATTACAAGCGTAGAACGGTTCCTGACTTCGTAGGGACAATCCGCGAAAGAAGGGGATTTCAACGTGAGATGTAGAAATTGGTAGCTTTTCCAGACTTGACTTGGCATGGCAGACTTGTTATAATGCACCATAGAACGTAACAATTTTGTAACAATTATCGGAAGGGTTGAAGAAAGATATATGAACTATCGCAATATAACCGCAATTTTAGCAGGTGCGCTGCTTTTGCTTTCTGCACCGGAAACTACGGCATTTGCTGACAATCAGACGAAGACTATGGATACGGGAATCGGTGGTATCACACGACTGATGGATGATTATTATAACAGTATCTATCAGGCAAAGCAGGAGGAGCTTTACATCGGCGGTGTTAAGATGAAAGCGGTACATAGAGTTCCGTCTCCGTATGAAAACCTCGGTATTGCAAACGTAAGAAATTACGTCAACATCCGCTCCGGTCCTTCTACGGACTATAAGATTATTGGTAAACTCTATAACGGCTGTGTTGCCAATATTCTGGAATACGAAGGCGACTGGGTAAAAATCCAGTCCGGCAATGTAACGGAAGGCTATATCAAGGCGGAGTACCTGCTTATCGGCTGGGACGCGGAGGAAAAAATCGAGCAGTACTGCGAAAAGCTTGCTACGGTAAACTGCAGTATGCTGAATGTACGCTCCGGACAGGGAACCGACTTTTCCATCTATGAAAAAATTCCGCGCGGTGAATCCTACTACGTGGCAAACGAATATGAGGAATGGGTAGAGATTATTCTCGGTCAGGACGATACGACCGGAAGAGATAAGACAGGTTTTGTTGCCAAACAGTATGTGGATTTGAGCTATGAATTTAAGTATGCAGTTACTATCGAAGAGGAACAGGCACGCATTGCTGCCGAAGAGGCGGCAAAGAAAGCGGAGCAGGAACGGTTAAAAAAGCTTGCTGAGGAAGAGGCTGCAAGAAAGGCGGCGGAAGCAGCTGCCAAAAAGGCAGCCGAGGAGGCTGCTGCGGCAAAGAAAGAGCAGGAGGCACAACAGGCACTTGCTACGGCTGTAGCAAAGAAGCGTCAGGAAGTTGCCGATTATGCGGTAAAGTTTGTAGGCAACCCGTATGTGTGGGGAGGCACAAGCTTAACACAAGGAGCGGATTGCTCCGGTTTTGTACAATCGATTTATAAGCAGTTTGGCTATACTATTCCGAGAGTATCCAGAGACCAGGCAAAGAGCGCAGGCTATTGTACCATTAAGCCGACACTCGAAAATCTGTTGCCGGGTGACCTGATATTTTACGTGGATAGTAAGGGCGTGGTGGACCACGTTGCGCTGTACATAGGAAACGGCAAAATCGTTCATGCCGCAAATGCAAAAAAAGGAATCGTTATTTCTGCATATAATATGCGTACGCCGTATACGGCAAGAAGAGTAATCAAATAAAAATATATTCTAGAACCGTAAGCAGCCGCGTATCAGTTGTTCGCTTGCACCTCCTGACATCAGTGCGCACAGACCGGACAAAATCAAAAAATGATTTTGCCCGTCCTGATGCTCACAGATGTCTCGGAGATGCGGACAATCAGATACGCGGCTGCTTACGGTTTTCGCTCTATTATGCCATTTCTATTTGGATGTCAGTAGGAACATCCGGATTCGGTCAGGTTTATCTGGATTCAGTCAGGGCGTCCAGAGCGAGCTTAATGCAGCCTAATACTCCCTGATTATCGTTCAGGCTTGGCGGAACGATATAGGTATCCGGTTCGTGAATCTGTTTTGTATCAATGTAGCCGTTCAGGAGTTCTAAGGTCTTTTTACGAATCAGCGGAAACAGCTGTTCCTGATGCATGACGCCGCCGCCGAGTACAATGCGTTCCGGGGAAAGCAGCAGAATGTAGTTGACGAGTGCTTTCGCAATGTACTCTGCTTCCAGTTCCCAAACCTCCGGTACCTCCTTTAATTCAATTGCTTTTTTTCCGTAACGGCCTTCGATGGCGGGACCTGCGGCAAGACCTTCAAAACAGCTGGTGTGGTATGGGCAGCCGCCTTTGTAGGTGTCATTTGCATTACGCTCTAACAGGATATGCCCTGCCTCCGGGTGCAGCATACCGTGCAGCAGCCTGCGCTCCACAAATGCGCCGACGCCGATGCCGGTGCCGATGGTAATGTAAATACCGGTATTGATGTCCTGCATACAGCCAAACGTGGCTTCACCGAGTGCAGCGGCGTTGACATCGGTGTCAAAACCGGCAGGAACGTTCAGTTCACGCCGAAGTGTCCCGAGAATGTCGTAATTTCTCCAGGCAAGTTTTGGAGTCGTCGTTATAAAACCGTAAGTATTTGAGGTTGGATTTAAGTCCGCCGGACCGAAGGTGCCAATGCCAAGAGCTTCTAACGGAAAGCTTTTAAAGTAGTCCGTCAGTTTTGGCATGGTTTGTTCCGGAGCTTCGGTCGGAATCGAAATGCGGTTCAATATGTTTCCCTGTTCGTTGCCGATGGCACAGACCATTTTCGTACCGCCGGCTTCCAATGCACCTAATATCATATAGTAAACCTCCAAACAGAAATATTCTTATTCTTATGATAGGAGATTTTCCACATGAAATCAAGTAAAAGTATTTGTTGTTCTCATTCGACACGAATTTTGAAAAGTAAGAAATTTTGCAATAGAATTTTTAGTATTGACAGGAAAGAAATTGTGCAGCTTGCACAAAAACACAGCCGAATTTTACAAATAAAGGGGCTTAGAAGAAGGGATACAAAAATAGGAAATTAAGTTATCCACATTGAAAAGAAGGAAAAAGAGGCTGAAATGGTAGTTATACACTGAGTTATCCACATTATCCACAAAACAGTACTATTCCTGTGGTATGTGTAAAAAATGTGTCAAGCTCGAAAATTTGTTTTGTAATTTGTGATAAATCTGAGAAAAAGAGCTGACACTGTAATAGTCAAACTTGACACTGGTATTTTTTGAAAAATAGATAAAATTAAAATAAACTTTCTGATAACAAAAAAATAACTTGAAAGAAGTTTTAATTTATGGTACAATAACATCGAACAACAGGAAATGTTGTTCAGTAAGCAGGTAAGGAGCTGATTCATATGCGTTACATGATGTATGGAAAAAATATTGAGGTTACGGAAGGTTTAAAAGCAGCCGTGGAAGAAAAAATCGGCAAGCTGGAGCGTTACTTTACACCGGATACGGAAGTTCATGTTACTTTTAGTGTAGAAAAGGACAATCAGAAAATCGAGATTACGATTCCTATGAAGGGGACGATTGTACGTGCCGAGCAGGTAAGCAGTGATATGTATGCTTCCATCGATATGGTCGAGGAAATTATCGAGCGGCAGCTCAGAAGATATAAGAACAAGATTGTAGACCAGAAGCAGTCGGCAGAAAGCTTCTCCAGGGCTTTTGCGGCAGAGGAAACCGCAGAGGATGAGGAAATCAAAATCGTCCGCACAAAGCGTTTTGCAGTAAAGCCGATGGATGTGGAAGAAGCATGTATCCAAATGGAACTTTTAGGACATAATTTCTTTGTATTCCGTAATGCTGAAACGGATGAGGTGAATGTGGTTTATAAGAGAAAGGGAGACACATACGGACTGATTGAACCGGAATATTGAGCCGGTAAAAAAGACAGGTTTGGTTAAAACTTTGGGCCGCCGGGTTGGAAATAGCACCTTGGCGGCCGTTTTATTGCGCAGACTATGGAAAACTTATCTGTTCACAGCTTGTTCATAAAAAATTCAGTTGATAACCTTTTTGTATAATGTTACAATAATAGGTAGGTTTAATCTCCAAAAATCTGAGAGGAGCATAGTTACAGGACATGAGTATTGTTTCAAAGGTATTTGGTACACACAGTGAAAGAGAATTAAAGCGAATTGCACCGATTGCGGATAAAATAATGGCGCTGGACGCAGACATGGCTGCACTATCCGATGAACAGCTGCGGGCAAAGACACAGGAATTTAAGGAACGCTACAAAGCGGGTGAAACACTGGATGATCTTATGGTAGAGGCTTATGCCGTTGTACGTGAGGCAGCAGCGAGAACACTTGGCATTAAGCACTATCGCGTGCAGGTGATTGGCGGTATTATTCTTCATCAGGGACGTATTACCGAGATGAGAACAGGTGAAGGTAAAACGCTTGTTGCAACTCTTCCGGCATACTTAAATGCATTGACGGGAGAAGGCGTTCATGTTGTTACGGTTAACGATTATCTGGCAAAACGAGATGCCGAGTGGATGGGACAGGTTCACCGGTTCCTTGGCTTAAGCGTCGGCTGTATTTTGAACAGTATGACAAATGACGAGCGCAGACAGGCATATGCATGTGATATTACGTATGCAACCAACAATGAGCTTGGTTTCGATTATCTGCGTGATAACATGGTAATTTATAAAGAACAGCTCGTTATGCGCGGCTTACATTATGCAATCATTGATGAAGTAGACTCTATTTTGATCGATGAAGCGCGTACGCCGCTGATTATTTCCGGGCAGAGCGGAAAGTCGACAAGACTTTATGAAGCATGTGATATTTTGGCAAGGCAGCTGCATCGCGGCGAAGAGACGGAGCTGACCAAAATGGCGGCTATCATGAAGGAGGAAACAACGGAATCCGGGGATTTTGTCGTAAACGAAAAGGACAAGAACGTCAACCTGACCGAAGAGGGTGTCAGAAAGGTAGAGCAGTTCTTTAAGATTGAAAACCTGGCAGATCCGGAAAACCTGGAAATCCAGCATAACATTATCCTTGCGCTCCGTGCGCATAATCTGATGTTCCGCGACAAGGACTATGTCGTACAGAATGATGAAGTTCTGATTGTCGATGACTTTACCGGACGTATTATGCCGGGCAGACGTTATTCTGACGGTCTTCATCAGGCAATTGAGGCAAAGGAGCACGTAAAGGTAAAGAGAGAAAGCAAGACGCTGGCAACGATTACGTTCCAGAACTTTTTCAACAAGTATACCAAGAAGTGCGGTATGACCGGTACGGCACTGACGGAGGAACGCGAGTTCCGTGAGATTTACGGGATGGACGTTGTTGAAGTACCGACGAACCTGCCGGTACGCCGTCGTGATTTAAATGATGCTGTTTACCGTACCAAAAAGGAAAAGCTGAATGCGATTGTGAATGCGGTTGCCGAAGCGCATGAAAAAGGACAGCCTGTGTTAGTCGGTACCATTACGATTGAGGCTTCCGAGGAATTAAGTGACATGCTGCGCCGCAAAGGCATTCCTCACAAGGTGTTAAACGCAAAGTTCCATGAACTTGAGGCGGAAATCGTAGCAGACGCAGGACAGAAGGGTGCGGTTACGATTGCAACGAACATGGCGGGCCGTGGTACGGATATTAAGCTGGGCGAAGGTGTTGTCGAGCTGGGCGGATTAAAGATTATCGGTACGGAGCGCCACGAGTCGAGGCGTATCGACAACCAGCTCCGCGGACGTGCCGGACGTCAGGGCGACCCGGGTGAATCAAAGTTCTATATTTCGCTGGAGGACGATTTGATGCGTCTGTTCGGTTCCGAGCGTCTGATGACGATGTTCTCGGCACTCGGTATGCCGGAGGGCGAGGAGCTTCAGCATAAGATGTTAAGCAGTGCGATTGAAAAGGCGCAGAAGAAGATAGAGGATAACAACTTTGGTATTCGTAAGAATCTTCTGGAATATGACCAGGTCAACAATGAGCAGCGTGAAGTGATTTACTCTGAGCGCCGCAAGGTATTAAACGGCGAAAACATGCGCGCTTCCATCCTGAAAATGATTATGGAGGTTGTCGAGGGCTGTGTGGATACCTGTATCAGCGACGACCAGCTTCCGGAGGACTGGGATCTGGTTGAGTTAAACAATCTTCTGCTTCCGATTGTCCCGATGCAGCCGATTACTCTGAGTGCAGAGGATATCAAGCATCAGACGAAGAAGGAACTTATGCAGAGCTTAAAAGAGGAGGCAGTACGCATCTACGAAGCAAAGGAAGCGGAGTTCCCGGAGAAGGAGCAGCTGCGTGAGGTAGAGCGCGTCATTCTGCTTCGTGTCATCGACCACAAGTGGATGGATCACATTGACGATATGGATCAGCTGCGTCAGGGTATCGGTCTTCAGGCTTACGGACAGAAGAATCCGCTGACAGAGTATAAATATATGGGCTATGATATGTTCAACGACATGGAGGCAGCTATCAGTGAGGATACGGTAAAGGCACTGATGCATGTCCGCATTGAGCAGAAGGTAGAACGTGAGGAGGTTGCCAAGGTAACCGGTACGAACCGTGACGATTCGGTGAAGACGACGGTAAAGCGCACGGCAAAGAAGATTATGCCGAATGATCCTTGCCCATGCGGAAGCGGTAAGAAGTATAAGTTCTGCTGCGGAAGATAGGTGTAAAGCCCTGCCCGGCGAAAATAATAGCAGTATCGTGCCGCAGCAGAATATTTATGATATTTTGCTGCTTCGCATGAGGCACCGAATATGGTAAAATATAGTTGAAACAGATATAGAAAGAGGGTGACAGGTTTGGTTGAGTTGGACCAGTTTAAGTATACGTTAAACACATACCGTGAGCCTTTAGTCGAAGTGAGGGATTCACTTTGACCTCACAGGTAAGAGGGAAAAGGTAGAGGAAATCGAGGCAATTATGCAGGAGCCGGATTTTTGGAATTCGGCGGAAAAGTCGCAGGCTTATGTTAAAGAGTTAAACACGTTAAAGAATACCATTCAGGAATATGCGGATTTGGAACAGGAGTTTGATGATGTCGAGGTCCTGCTGGAAATGGGGTATGAATCCGAGGACGCCAGCATACTTCCGGATGTGAAGGAAGCGCTGGATTTGTTTGTGGAGCACTTTGAACGTCTGCGTCTGGCGACACTGCTTTCGGGAGAGTACGATAAGGATAATGCAATTCTGACGCTTCATGCGGGTGCCGGCGGCACGGAGAGCTGCGACTGGGCAGCCATGCTTTGCCGTATGTATCAGCGTTATGCGGAAAAAAACGGCTTTACAACAGAGATGATTGACTTTCTGGACGGTGATGAGGCGGGATATAAGTCGGTAACGCTGGAAATCAAGGGAGAGAATGCTTATGGCTATTTAAAGTCGGAGCGCGGTGTACACCGTCTGGTGCGCATTTCTCCGTTCAATGCGGCAGGAAAGCGGCAGACATCGTTTGTTTCCTGTGATGTTATGCCGGACATTGAAGAGGATCTGGATATTGAAATCAACGAAGAGGATTTGCGCATTGATACGTATCGCTCCAGCGGCGCAGGCGGGCAACATGTCAACAAGACATCATCTGCCATCCGTATTACACATCTGCCGACCGGTATCGTTGTACAGTGCCAGAACGAGCGCTCCCAGTTCCAGAACAAGGACAAGGCAATGCAGATGTTAAAGGCAAAGCTGTATTTGTTAAAGCAGCAGGAGAACGAGGCGAAGGAGTCGGATATCCGCGGTGAGGTCCGGGATATCAATTTCGGAAACCAGATTCGCTCGTATGTATTACAACCGTACACCATGGTAAAGGACCACAGAACGGGAGCTGAAGTCGGCAATGCCGATGCAGTACTCGACGGTGGTTTACAGCCGTTTATCAATGCTTATCTGAAATGGATGGCAACCGGAAAGAAGGAGGAGTAGTTTTATGGCAGCAACACAGCAGATTATTTTTCGTGTAGGGGATGGCGAGTATGGAATGAACGTTACTTATGTCAATGCCATTGAGGCACTGAGTAATGTGGTATCCGTACCAAATGCGGCAGCTCATATTCTCGGTATTATGAATCTGAGAGGTGAGGTTTTGCCGGTTTACAGCTTAAGAACAAAGTTCGGTCTTGAGGAAGTGCCGGCAGACGAACAGACAAAGACAATCGTAACAAACAGCAACGGTGTTTCTATTGCATTTAAGGTAGACGCCGTAAAAGAAATCATTGACTGTGAGCCGGAAATGCTTTCTGCTTTCCCGGATATTGCAAGAACCGAGCAGACTGCTTATGTGGATCAGGTAGCAAGCAAGGACGGCAGACTGATTCTGCTGATTGACCAGAACAAGCTGCTTGCTAAGGAAGAGAGTGAAGCAATTTCTCATTTTGTAAGTGATATGAGCAATCATCAGTAGAGGAAAGCAGGAGGATGAAGAGATGGAATTTGGGGCAATAAAGGAAGCGATTCGTCAGGGAAAAACCTATCTTGGCATTGAGCTTGGTTCGACAAGAATCAAGGCAGTCCTGATTGGAGAGGACTTTGCACCGCTGGCATCGGGAAGCCATGAATGGGAAAACCGTCTGGTAGACAATATCTGGACTTACAGTCTGGAGGACATCTGGGGCGGTATTCAGGACTGTTATCAAAAGATGGCGCAGGATGTGACAGAAAAGTACGGAGAAAAAATTGAGACATTCGGAGCCATCGGCTTCAGTGCAATGATGCATGGTTACATGGCATTTGATAAGGACGGAAAGCTTCTGGTTCCGTTCCGCACCTGGAGAAATACAATTACCGGAGAAGCTTCCGAAAAGCTGACGGAGCTGTTTCAGTATAACATTCCGCAGCGCTGGAGCATTGCACACCTGTACCAGGCAATGTTAAAGAAAGAGCCGCATGTTTCCGAAATCAATTATCTGACTACACTCGAGGGGTATGTGCATTGGATGTTAACCGGTGAACGTGTACTCGGTATCGGTGATTGTGCGGGCATGTTCCCGATTGACATCGAAAAGCACGATTATAACCAGAGCATGGTGGAAAAGTTTGACGAGCTTGTGGCAGCAGATGGCTACGCATGGAGATTACGCAACATTCTGCCGAAGGTTCTGTTGGCTGGTGAGGCGGCAGGTCATCTGACCGAAGCAGGAGCAAAGCTGCTTGATGTGACCGGAAACTTAAAGGCGGGAATCCCGCTTTGTCCGCCGGAGGGTGATGCAGGTACCGGAATGGTGGCAACGAACAGCGTGGCAAAGAGAACCTGTAACGTATCCGCAGGAACCAGTGTATTTGCAATGGTTGTTCTGGAAAAGGATTTGGAACGCTTACATAAAGAAATCGATATGGTAACGACGCCGAGCGGTAACCTTGTCGCAATGGTACACTGCAATAACTGTACGTCCGATTTAAATGCATGGGTGAACCTGTTTGCAGAGTATTCGGAGGCAATGGGAATGCCGGTGGATAAGAACCGCCTGTATGAGACTTTGTACAGGAAGGCACTCGAAGGGGATACCGACTGCGGCGGTCTGTTATCCTACAATTATTTCTCGGGTGAACATATTACGCACTTTGAAGAAGGACGTCCGCTGTTTGTCCGTATGCCGGACAGCCGGTTTACTCTTGCAAATTTCATGCGCACGCATCTTTACACCGCACTTGGGGCTTTAAAAATCGGCATGGATATTTTGCAGAAGGAAGAAAATGTCGGACTGGATACCGTACTCGGCCACGGCGGCTTGTTTAAGACAGAAGGCGTCGGACAGAGCATCATGGCAGCAGCAATGGATGCACCGGTTACCGTCATGGAAACCGCAGGCGAGGGCGGCGCATGGGGAATTGCTCTGCTTGCATCTTATCTGATGTTAAAGAAGGAAAACGAAACACTGGAAGCTTATTTAAAGAACCGTGTGTTTGCTTCGGCAAAGGGAGTTACACTGGAACCGAAGGAAGAGGACAAAAAGAGCTTTGAAGCATTCATGGAGAACTACCGCAAGGGACTTGACATTGAGGCAAAGGCAGTAGAATTATTCAGATAACGGAAGGACGGAAGAAAGATGTTAGAGCAGTTAAAGAAGGAAGTATATGAAGCAAACATGGAGCTTCCGAAGCGTGGACTTGTTACCTATACATGGGGGAATGTCAGCGGTATTGACAGAGCAGCAGGGCTGTTTGTCATTAAGCCGAGCGGTGTGGATTACGATGCCCTGACACCGGAGGATATGGTAGTTGTAGATTTAAAGGGGAACGTAGTCGAGGGAAAATATCGTCCGTCCTCGGATACCGCAACTCACCTCGAGCTTTACCTTGCTTTTCCGGAGGTGGGAGGTGTGGTACATACGCATTCTCCATGGGCAACCTCATGGGCACAGGCGGCCAGAGAGATTCCGTGCTATGGAACGACGCATGCCGATTATTTTTACGGAAACATTCCGTGTGCCAGAAACTTAACAAAAGAAGAAATTGATTCCGGCTATGAAAAGCACACCGGCACGGTGATTATCGAAGCTTTCGCGGACAGAAATCCAATGTATACACCGGGAGTTCTTTGTGCAAACCACGGACCGTTCACCTGGGGTAAGGACGCAAAAGAAGCCGTTCATAATGCAGTTGTTCTGGAAGAAGTAGCAAAAATGGCGGCACGCGCCGAACAGCTTCGTGCCGATATCAAGGAGGCACCAAAGGAGATGCAGGATAAGCATTTTTTCAGAAAGCACGGTGCAAATGCATATTACGGACAGAAGTAAGAGTATAGAAAAAAGAAAAGGGCAGAAGCGCAATGCATGTAATTTATGTGGATGATGAAAAACCGGCGTTGGATAATTTCCGCCTGACGGTGGCAGAGCTTTCGGATATCGACAGTCTGCAGCTGTTTCAAAGCGGAAAAGAGGCTCTGAACTGGGTAAAAGAGCATCCCGTGGATACGGCATTTTTAGATATGGAGATGCCGGAGATGCATGGTCTGGAGCTGGCAAAGAGGATAAAGGAGTTTAATGCAACGATTCGTATCATCTTTGTTACGGCATACAGTGAATTTGCATTGGAGGCATTCGGAGTGGATGCCATCGGTTATATTTTAAAACCCTACACAAAATCAGAGGTGCAAAAGGAGCTTGGCAAAGCAGCTTGTTTTAAGATACCTGATGAAAAACGGCTGATTGTGAAGGCCTTTGGAAATTTTGAGGTGTTTGTGGAGGGAAAACCGTTAAAATTCCGCTACAGTAAGACAAAGGAACTGCTTGCCTATTTAATAGACCGGAAGGGAGCCATGTGCAGCAACGGTGAATTGATTTCCGCTTTATGGGAGGAATGCAACAACGATACAAAACGGATTTCTTATCTGAAAAACATACGCGCGGATCTGCTGGAGGTTTTGGAGCAGCACGGTTGCGGAGATGTACTGGTAAAAGAACGTGCTCTGCTTGGAATATTGCCGGATAAGATACATTGTGATTATTATGACTGGCTGGCAAAACGGGAACAAGCCGGAGAGCAGTACTTCGGAGAATATATGAAATCCTATTCCTGGGCAGAGACAACGCATGGTGCCCTAGAGAGCGCAGAAGCAAAAGCAGAAATAGAGTAAGTCAATGAATCATAGGATGGTTCAAAAAAATCAGCCACAAGAGGCTGATTTTTTTAATTAAAGAGCGGTTTTTGTGTCCCTTTTGTGTCCTTTCGTGTGGTATATCAGTAATAAACAATATTTGTATTGGTTTTTACGGTGTTGTTTCGCATCGGCGGTGATGAGCTTCTGACTGAGTCGGAAAAACTGATGTACGAAAATAAAACCGCATATTATAAGACCTTGGGAGAAGACAGAAGCAGTTATTATAACAGCAGACAGCAAGTTACTTTTTGATAAATCCCCAAAAACACAGAAGAAAGGACATGCAGAAATGCGGTCCTTTTTTCTGTGCTTTTGGAATAAAAAATCAAACAAGGTTTGGAAAAAGCGTTCACAAAAGATTCACAATTTTATTAGCACTCGCCTATTGACAGTGCTAACAATAAGTGGTATAACGTAGTCAAACAAAAGAGAGAACCTGAAAAGATTCGTATCAAGTAGTTTTCAATGAGAAAGGCAACTGATTAAAAAATGATTGGAGGAATGACTTATGATGATGCCTAGTTTGTTTGTTGGAGACAGTTTGTTTGATGATTTTATGGATTTTCCTTTTGACAAAGAGTTTGAAAAGAATTTCTTTGGAAAACACAATCCTCTGTATGGTAAGAATGCAGACCATCTGATGAAGACCGATGTACGTGAAACGGAAAACGGTTACGAGGTTGATGTTGACCTGCCGGGCTTTAAGAAGGATGAAATCCAGGTATCTTTGGAAAACGGTTATCTGATGATTGCCGCTGCAAAGGGACTGGACAAGGATGAGAAGAACAAAGAAGGAAAATATATCCGCAGGGAGCGTTACACCGGACATTGTTCCAGAAGCTTCTATGTGGGCGAGGGCGTAAAGCAGGAAGATATCCATGCAAAGTTCGAGGACGGTATCTTAAGACTTCAGCTCCCGAAGGAAGATGCAAAGAAGCTGGAGAACAACAAGTGCATCGCCATTGAGGGCTAAACAACAAACTGTAAAACATGAAACAAAAAAGGCGGTTCCGCAAAGGAGCCGCCTTTTTTGTTTCATGTGACTTAAATGAAAAACTATAGTTCAGTTTCCGTTTTTTTGCGCATACGACATACACGAACAGCCCGGAAAGAAAATCAGAACAAATGTTCAAGTTTTTCTGTACATTTTAAATGGATTCTGCTATAATCATAGACGGCAGAAAAAGAAACGACGGTAGTTCTGATTGTCAAAACAAGGAGGACACATGGACAAATTCATCTTGCATTCGGAATACAGTCCGACCGGTGACCAGCCGGAGGCTATCAGGGCTCTGGTGGACGGCTTCAGGGAAGGAAACCAGTTTGAGACGCTGCTTGGTGTTACCGGTTCGGGAAAAACATTTACCATGGCAAATGTCATTGCGGCACTCAACAAGCCGACGCTTGTCATCGCGCATAACAAAACACTTGCGGCACAGCTTTACGGTGAATTCAAGGAATTTTTCCCTGAGAATGCGGTCGAGTATTTTGTGTCATATTATGATTATTATCAGCCGGAGGCGTATGTACCGTCTACGGATACTTATATAGAAAAGGATTCCGCCATCAACGACGAAATCGATAAGCTCCGCCACTCTGCAACGGCGGCTCTTACAGAGCGCAGGGATGTGGTTATCGTGGCAAGCGTTTCCTGTATTTACGGACTGGGCAGCCCGATTGACTACCAGAGTATGACCGTGTCGCTGCGTCCGGGCATGCAGAAGGAGCGCGATGAGGTCCTTCGCAGACTTGTGGATATCCAGTACACAAGAAACGATATGGATTTCAAACGCGGTACGTTCCGCGTCCGCGGCGACGTGGTCGAAATTTTCCCGGTCAACAGCGCCGATGTGGCAATTCGTGTTGAGTTTTTCGGAGATGAGGTGGACCGTATTTCTGAAATTGATGTGCTGACCGGCGAAGTCAAGTGTACGCTGGAACACGTTGTGATTTTCCCGGCATCGCATTATGTCGTTGCGCCCGAGCGCATGAAAATTGCATTGCAGAATATCGAGGAAGAGATGCATGAACGCGTCAGGTACTTTAAGAGCGAGGACAAGCTGCTGGAGGCACAGCGCATTTCCGAACGTACCAACTTTGATATGGAAATGCTTCGGGAAACGGGCTTCTGTTCCGGCATTGAAAATTATTCGATGCATCTGTCGGGCTTAAAGCCGGGTGACCCGCCGAATACCCTACTTGATTATTTTCCGGATGACTTTTTGATTATTGTGGACGAGTCGCACATTACGATCCCGCAGATTCGCGGCATGTATGCAGGAGACCAGGCCAGAAAGACTACACTCGTAGACTACGGCTTCCGTCTGCCGTCCGCCAAGGATAACCGTCCGCTCAGTTTTTCGGAGTTTGAAAGCCATATCAGCCAGATGATGTTTGTTTCTGCAACGCCTTCGGTCTACGAGGAGCAGCATGAGCTGATGCGTACCGAGCAGATTATCCGGCCGACGGGACTGCTGGACCCGGATATCAGCGTGCGTCCGGTCGAGGGGCAGATTGACGACCTCATTTCCGAGGTCAATAAAGAGGTGGCAAACAAAAACAAGGTTCTGGTTACGACGTTGACAAAACGGATGGCGGAGGATTTAACCGATTATATGCGCGAGGCAGGAATCCGTGTGAAATACCTGCACTCGGATATTGATACGCTGGAACGTTCCGAAATTATCCGAGATATGCGTATGGACGTGTTCGATGTACTGGTCGGCATCAATCTGCTGCGAGAGGGTCTGGATATTCCGGAGGTCAGTCTGGTGGCGATTTTGGATGCGGACAAGGAAGGCTTCCTGCGTTCCGAAACATCGCTGATTCAGACCATCGGGCGAGCAGCACGTAACGAAAACGGACACGTGATTATGTACGCGGACAACATGACGGAATCGATGGAAAAAGCAATTTCGGAAACGAAGCGCCGTCGTGAAATCCAGAATAAATATAATGAGGAACACGGCATTACGCCGACCACTATTAAAAAGGCAGTACGTGATTTAATCAGCATTTCCAAGAAGGCGGAAAACCAGAACTATAAGATTGACAAGGATACCGAGTCCATGTCAAAGAAGGAACTGGAGCTTCTGGTAAAGAAGATGACCAAGGACATGCATACGGTAGCGGCAGAGTTAAATTTCGAGAAAGCGGCAGAGCTGCGTGACCGGATACTGGAGTTAAAAAAGGAACTGCTCAATCTGGAGTAGGCTTTGGGGCAGAAGCGACCGAAGTGCAAAGGGAAATAACAGCGTGCAGATTGCCTGCAAATGCAGGAAAAGCGCATAGAAACGGAGAACTGAGATGTCAGAGAAAAAGAATTACATCAAAATCAGAGGTGCCAGAGAGCACAATTTGAAGGGAATCAGTATTGATATTCCAAGAGAGGAGTTTGTCGTTTTAACCGGGCTGTCCGGCTCCGGCAAGTCTTCACTTGCGTTTGATACAATTTATGCGGAGGGACAGCGCCGCTATATGGAGTCGCTGTCTTCCTATGCAAGGCAGT
>JBJENV010000013.1:0-1668 GCA_051880375.1 Lachnospiraceae bacterium | reverse complement strand
ACACAAATCATAAAATTTGTAAAGTTTTTTAACATTGATACTAAATACTTGATAATTTTTGTTTTTAGTGATATACTATATGCAGAGAGGATGTGACAGTATGTTGAAACGGGAAGTCTCACTGCATAATCGTGATCTTTATCTGAACCGGTTGATTGCTTTCCGGGATACCGAACCGGTGAAAATCATTACCGGCATACGCCGATGCGGAAAATCCAGTCTGATGAAGCTGATGGTACAGTATCTCAGAAATGATGGTGTGGAAGACCGGCAGATTATCGAAGCCAATTTTGAATCCATGGAATTCCGAAACATGGACGTACAGACCTTTTACATGTGGGTAAAGGAACGTCTGCCGCAGGATAAACGTGCATATCTGTTTTTTGATGAAATACAGCGCATGGAAAACTGGCAGGATGCCGTTAATTCCTTCCGTGTTGATTTCGACTGCGACATCTATGTGACCGGCTCCAATGCGTATCTGCTGTCCTCCGAATATGCGACTTACCTTGCGGGACGGAGTGTGGAAATCAAGATGCTCCCCCTTTCGTTCAGTGAATTTCTTGACTTTCACGGATATACAATTCGGGAAACACCGAGTCCTGCAGGCGGTATGCGAAAACGGGTATACGACACAGACGGTGAACAATACGATGTCAATGAATTATTCGAAGCTTATATGAAATTCGGCGGTATGCCGGGAATTGCCGACGTTGGTCTGGATACCGACAAAATGATGACTCTGCTGGACGGTGTATATTCCACGGTGGTTGTCAGAGACATACTGGAACGGGAACGCCGGCGCGGTCAGCGTCAGATCACCGATCCGGATCTGCTGCGGAAAATCATCATGTTCCTTGCCGATAATATCGGAAACAGCACTTCCATAAATTCCATCGGAAATACATTAGTGAACGAAAATCTGCTTGACAACGACAAGCGGCGCGGAAAACCGGCAGTTCAGACCCTTCAGGCGTATATCGGAGCACTTCTGGAATCCTATGTCTTTTACGAAATCAAACGGTTTGACATCAAAGGCAAGGAATATCTGCGGACATTGAGTAAATTCTATATTGTGGATATCGGTCTGCGAAATTATCTGCTCGGGTTTCGCGGCAGTGATATCGGACACTGTCTGGAAAACGTCGTATACTTTGAATTGCTTCGCCGTGGTTACGATGTAGCTGTCGGAAAAGTCGGAGATAAAGAAGTTGACTTCATTGCATCAAAGGCTGATAGGAAACAGTATATTCAGGTTACGGAAAACATGGCTGTTCCCGAGACAAGAGAACGGGAACTGGCTCCGCTGCGTATGATCCGGGACAACTTCGAAAAAATTGTCCTCATAGGAAGCGGTGAAAATGAAATGACGGAAGACGGTATCAAAATCCGAAAGCTGACGGATTTTCTGCTAAAAGAATAATAAATGAAAGCATCTATCGGAATGGTAGGTGCTTTTTGTATTTCGGAGGTGATAATATCGCATACGTTCCCGTACCCAAAGACTTAACCAACGTCAAAACCAAATTTCTGTTCAACTTAACAAAACGGCAGCTTATCTGCTTCGGAAGCGGCGCACTTATCGGTGTACCGCTTTTCTTTATGCTCAAAAATCCGCTCGGAACAAGCACAGCGGCGCTCATCATGGTATTCGTGATGCTGCCTTTT
>JBJENV010000012.1:0-7434 GCA_051880375.1 Lachnospiraceae bacterium | reverse complement strand
AGAAAAGGGCGCAAATCCCGATGAATAAAGGAGATTTTACGACAATGGAAAGCTATAAGCAGGAATTTATTGATTTCATGGTAGAAAGTGAAGTGTTAAAATTCGGGGAATTTACGTTAAAGAGCGGCAGAAAGTCTCCGTTTTTTATGAATGCGGGTGCGTACGTTACGGGTTCCCAGCTGCGCAGACTTGGCGAATATTACGCAAAGGCAATTCACGATAACTTCGGTGACGATTTTGATGTGTTATTCGGACCGGCATATAAGGGCATTCCGCTCAGTGTGGCAACGACGATTGCATACAGTGAACTGTACGGAAAGGAAATCCGTTACTGCTCGAACCGGAAGGAAGTAAAGGACCACGGAGATGTCGGCATCCTGCTTGGAAGTAAAATGAAGGACGGTGACCGCGTTGTCATCATTGAGGATGTTACCACCTCAGGAAAGTCAATTGAGGAAACCTTCCCGATTATCAAAGCACAGGGCAATGTAGAAATTAAGGGACTTATGGTATCGTTAAACCGTATGGAGCGCGGTAAGGGCGAGCAGAGTGCATTAAAGGAGATTTCAGAGCTGTACGGCTTCCCGACAGCAGCTATCGTATCCATGGCGGAGGTTGTGGAGCATCTTTATAACAAGCCGTGTCAGGGGAAAATACTGATTGATGATACAATAAAGGCAGCCATTGACGATTATTATGCTCAGTATGGAGCAAAATAGGGAAACAAGCTAGAACAAAGGGAATGTGCGGCGTGGGAATGCCCGGCTGCAGTCCCTTAACAGATTTGTTCAGAAATGGAGAGTAGTATGGAAAAGGTATATATTGCAATGAAACAGGCAGGCATTACGAATGTTGTATTTGGTATTTTACTTGCGGTTGTCGGTGTGCTGACAACGATAGGCAGTGCATTTTTGATTTTTCACGGTGCGCGTCTGTTAAAGAAAAAGTCAGAGATTATGTTTTAAACGAATCAGAGGGGAGCAGGAATGCTTCCCTTATCTTTTAAGAAAAAGAAGGCAATAGAAGAACGATGGAGAATTCCTTTCAAATACAATACAAAAATCAGGTAAAGGCTCTGGCAGACAACATGAGGAAGGAACCGCTTCCTAAGCTGACGGAAGAACTGTTTGCCCAGTTTGAGACAACAGGAAACCGCCTGAACTACGAAGCTGTCTACTTCAGGCGCAGAAAGTTTCTGGCAGTGTACGGTATGGCGGCTTATCTCCTAAAACGACAGGAGGATGTAAAGAAGCTTTCGGAGGTGCTGACGGAAATCTGCGCGGAAGAGTGTTGGGCGCTGCCTGCACATGTAAACCGCAAGGAAGAGAAGGAATGGAAGCATACGGTCGATTTGTTTGCATCAGAAACAGCCCAGGCGCTGTCAGAAATTATTACGCTGGTAAATGAGGAGCTTCCGGCAGACAGCAGATTACCGGAGGCACTTTGTGAAACGGTGAGAGAAGAAATTGAGAAAAGAGTGCTTAAGCCCTTTTTTCAATCGAAACCAAACTATGGCTGCTGGGAGTGCGCAGACCACAACTGGAATGCAGTCTGCACCGGAAGCATCGGAAGCGCCTGTATTTATCTGATGGCAGGAAAAGAGGAGGAAAGGCTTCGGGAGTGCTTAAAGCGAATCTGTCATTCCCTTAAGTTTTATCTGGACGGTTTTAAAGAAGACGGAACCTGCATGGAGGGAATTGCCTACTTTACCTATGGAATGACTTATTTTACAGGCTTTGCGGAACAGCTGCTCCGCTATAGTAAGGGTGCTGTCAACTTATTTGAGAATGAAAAGTTGAAAAAGATAGCCTGCTTCCAGCAGAAACTGTATTTTCAGAGTGGCAGGACGGTCAGTTTTTCCGACGGGGAGCAGGCAGCAAAGTTCCGTATGGGTCTGACCTGCTTTTTAGCAAAGCAGTATGAAGAAGTTATTTTGCCGGATAAGGAACTGGCAGCAGATTTTGAGTCGGATTCCTGCTATCGTTTTATGGCATTGATGCGGGATTACCTGTGGACAAAGGACATGCCGGAGAGGGATTCAGAGAGAGCAGCTTCCCGGCATGATGTACTGCCGGATGCCCAGTGGAGTATCTGCGAAAGCAGTGCGGGATGTGCCATGGCAATTAAGGGAGGCAGCAACGACGAGCCGCATAACCACAATGATGTCGGCAGCTTTTTTTACCTTGTGGGAGATGAATTTTTGTTAACTGACCTTGGTGCCGGAGAATATACGAAGGACTATTTCGGAAAAGGGCGCTATGACATTCTTTGCAATTCCTCGCTGGGACACAGTGTGCCGTTGATTGACGGAAAACTGCAGCAGGCAGGAGCGGCATACCGGGCATCGGAATTCTCAACGGACGGAAAAGGGACGACACGTGTAGAATTTTCCGGAGCATATCCTGAGGGGTGTGCAAACCGCTTTTTCAGGGAGACAAGGTTTTCTCTTAAGACGGGGGTGCTTACCGTTGTGGATACGTATGACCTTCCGAAGGAGACAAGAACCTTGACGGAGCAGCTGGTGACGCAGGGAAAAGTAACGATAGAGGAGCATCGTGTCCGGATTACCGGAAGAAAGCAGGAATGCGTGGTGCAGCTGCCGGAGGATGTGAAGCAAATCCGGTGTCAGGAGACGGAACACAGGAATCATTCCGGGGGATTGGAATTTGTCCGCCTGATTCAGTGGGAGATGCCATTACAGCAGGGAAAGGAAAACAGGGGGATTACCCGGTTTACGGTGAACGCATATGAAATTTGAACCAACGACATTGGACTTTAATCTGAGTCCCTATACCGGTCTGACAAGAGAAAGCTGGATGGAAGCAGCACATTATATGCTGACCGGTATTTTTCAGAATATTCCCGATTTTGAAGCCCCGGTGATAATGCCAAGAAAGGAAACGAAAGTCACCTATCCTCATCTTGACCATTCCGAACAGGCGCAAGAGGCACAAAGAAAAGCAGAAAAGTTTGAAGGGCTGACCAGAACCTTTTTTATTGCCGCACCGGTGATTCACAATGAACCGGAGGTGACGATCTGCGGATACCGGTTGAGAGATTACTATAAGAATCAGGTGCTGCGTACCTGTACGAAAGGAGATTCCAATTATGTCGGGACCTATGACGAGCTGTGGGAGCTTACCGGAGGCGGAGACCCGTTTCGGACATTTCAGCAGACGGTGGAAACCTGTGCATTGGTCATCTGCCTGTGGCTTTGTAAAGAGGAACTCTGGGACACTTATACAAAGGAGGAGCAGGATACGATAGCTACCTTTCTCTCGAACTATGCCCATGCGAATACCGTGCCGCAGAACTGGCGCCTGTTCAATATGTTAGATTTGGCATTCCTGCATATGACCGGTTATCCGATTGACAAGGAAATCATGGCAGACCATGCACAGGCAATTCTGGCATATTCCGTGGGAGACGGCTGGTATCGGGACGGTCATTCCTTTGATTACTATTCCTGCTGGGCCTTCAATGTATATGCGCCTCTTTGGAACCTCTGGTACGGCTATGAAAATGAACCGGAGTTGGCAAGACGCTTTGAGGAACAGTCCAACCGGCTGATGAAGACCTACGGAGATTTCTTTGACAAGGACGGCTATACGAATATGTGGGGCAGAAGCAACATTTACCGCAATGCCTCTACCAGTGCGTTTGATGCAAACTTTTTCTTAAAGAATCCTGCCATGGACCCGGGACTGGCAAGACGAATCTGCTCCGGTTCCCTCATGCAGTTCCTCGGAAGAGAGGGAGTGATAGAAGACGGTGTTCCTCAGTTAGGCTTTTACGGCCAGTTTTCGCCGTTGGTGCAGGGCTATTCCTGTGCAGAATCCCCTTACTGGATGGGAAAGGCTTTTCTTTGTCTGCATCTGCCACCGGAGCATCCGTTCTGGACGGCAAAGGAAAACAACGGTACCTGGGATACCCTGTTAGAGAGGGAAGTTAAGGTAACGACCTTACCTGGCCCGGGACTTTGCTTTTCCAATCATAACGCGGGCAGAGCAACCATTCTGCGTACCGGCAAGGTGCTAAAGGATGCCGGGGACATTCACGGTATGTGGAATTATGCAAAGCTGTGTTTTCATACAAAGTATCCGTGGGAATCCACACCGGTATCGGAAGAAAACGGCTTTGAAGCAGGCTCTGTGGAAGCACAGCAATATGTCTTAAAGGATTTGACGAATGGGACGAAAAGCCTTGCCAATGCCACCTTCTGGTATGGAGAGAAGGATGGCGTATTGTACCGCCGCCAGTTCTTTGACTATACATTAAAACAGGAGGCGCACTGGATCCCGGCAATCAATCTGGCAGATTTTACGGTGCCGTACGGTATCCTCCGGGTAGACAAGCATCGTCTGTTCCGCAGACCGGTGAGATTTACGCTTGGTGCCTACGGTTTTCCGGACAACGGAACGGAAATCATCGAAAAGACGTGCGGAGCTGCAAAAGCAGTGATTTTAAAGGGCAGGGACGCCACGGGTGCAAGGAAGCAGCTGGCAATGACGGTGTATGACGGCTGGGACAGAATAGAGCTTGTGAGAAGTAGCGGTACGAATCCGGATTCGGAGCATTCGATTGTGCTGTATGCTGTGACGGAGAGAAAGAAGCAGTATGGTGCCTGTGAGTTCTATACGATGATTTCACAGGTCATCACAAAGGAAAGCCATGAGGACTTTACAGAAGAGGAACTGTTTCCGATAGAAGAAATACAGTATGAGGACAGCTTAAGGACAGGTGCCTATGGAACGGTGACCCTCTTCTTAAAAGACGGAACAAAACGGTGCGTAAATTTTGAAGAAATCGAGGCAGGACTTACTTTGTAATCGGATACAACAGAAAACTACGTTTTCTGATTGTCATAAAGCAAGGAGGATTGTATGTTTGAAAACAGACCGGAACTAACAAAAGAAGAAGCAAAAAAAGCACTGGACGCGGCAGCAGCGCAGGTGGAGCGAAACCTTGCGGATTTTACGGACAGCTGTCAGAATCACTCCAGTATTCATAATGTATATCCAAGGTGTAATAATGACCAGTGGACGTGCGGATTTTTCCCGGGCGAGGTATGGCTTTCGTATGAACATACCGGAAACGAGGCATTCCGTGAGGCGGGGACGCACATGGTAGAAAGCTTTGATAACAGAATTCGGCATAAGATTGCGGTAGACCATCATGACATGGGATTTTTGTATACTCCGTCGTGCGTGGCGGCGTATAAGCTGACCGGAAACGAGCAGGCAAAGCAGGCGGCGATTCTTGCGGCAGACCAGCTGATTTCGAGGTTTCAGCCAAAGGGAGAGTTTCTTCAGGCTTGGGGTTCCATGGGAGAAGCGGGCAACTACCGCTACATCATTGACTGTCTGTTAAACCTGCCGCTGCTTTACTGGGCAAGTGAAGTGACCGGTGATACAAAGTATCGGGAGATTGCGCATAAGCACATTACGACATGCCTGAAGTATTCGATTCGGGAGGACGGCAGTACCTATCATACCTTTTTTATGGATATGGAAACAGGCGAGCCGGACCACGGCGCAACCTGTCAGGGCTATCGGGATGACAGCTTCTGGGCAAGAGGCCAGGCGTGGGGTGTTTACGGGACGGCGATTTCCTATACCTATACCCAAAATCCGGAGTATCTGGATGCCTTTCGCAGGACAGCGGCGTTTTATCTGAAGCGTCTGCCGGATGACATGGTGCCGTACTGGGATATGATATTTACCGAGGGGGATGAGCCGAGGGATTCGAGCAGTGCTTCGATTGTTGCCTGCGGATTTTTAGAAGCGTCAAAGTATCTGCCGGAGGAGGAAGCAAAGCAGTATCGCAGACTTGCCGCACAGATGCTAAAGAGCCTTGTGGATGATTATGCAGTAAAGAACCCTGAAACATCAAACGGGCTTGTCCTGCATGGTACCTACAGCAAGAAAAGCCCGTACAATACGTGTACGCCGGAGGGCGTGGATGAGTGCGTCAGCTGGGGTGACTACTTTTATATGGAGGCGCTGACGAGGTTCTCAAAGGACTGGGAGATGTACTGGTAAATTACATTACCTGTTTTAAAAACCTGGCAGCAAGCTCCGGCCAGACAGAACATTCCTCTTTTATCTGATGACCGTCTGCCTCGCTTGTTTCTTCGGTAGCAAGCGATAAGCCGTGCCCGCCGAACGGGAAGATGTGCAGCTCGGTCAGTACACCGGCGCTGCAGAGAGAAGCCGCATACAGCAGGGTGTTTTCTACCGGAACGGCACCGTCCTCATAAGTATGCCAGAGGAAGGTCGGAGGTACGGCATCGGTTACCTGCTTTTCCAAAGATACAAGCTCGAGTAAATCCTGCTTGTATTTTTTTGCCTTATCCTCATCGGTGTGGATGCCGAGCAGGTTTTCAAAGGAACCCTGATGCCCGAATTCACCGGAGGTAATGACCGGATAGGAAAGAACACAGGCATTCGGTGCGATGTCTTCCGCACTTGCGTTCAGTGCGCCAAGCAGCCATTCCTTTTGATACCCGGTGCAAAGACTTGCGGCTAAGTGACCGCCTGCGGAAAATCCGGCAACGGCAATCTGTTCCGGGTCAATGTTCCATTCTTTTGCGTTTTCGCGTACCAGACGTACAGCCGAGGCAAGCTCGCACAGGGCGGTCGGGTATTCGTACGGAGCGGTATGATAATTCAGGACAAAGGTCTGAAAGCCAAGGCTGTTGAATTTAATGGCAATCGGCTCTGCTTCACGAACGGAAGTATAAGCGTAACCGCCTCCCGGACAGATAATCAGTGCCGGGCGGGTACGCTCCGGACGGAACGTATCATAATTGTCCAATAAATAAGCACTCATAGTGGCAGGAACAAATTGTTCTGTTTTTAACAAGGCAGCCGGAGCGACCATTGTTTTTTCAATTTCTACGGTAAAATGTCTCATTTACATCCTCCAAGTTTATTTTATTTTACACCAGTATAGGAGATTTGGAAGAAGGTTGCAAGCAGAAAATGTTCTTCTTGATTTTTTCCATACTTTTCGGTATAGTAGTACTGCATCGGCTGATGCAGTACGAAAAGAGAGCAGGAGAAGAACATGAAGAAGAAAATTCTTGTTTTGGCAACGGGGGGAACCATTGCATCGGAGGTAGGAAAGGACGGATTAGAGCCTGCGCTGTGCGCGGGAAACTTTCTGCCGTATATGGTTGGTGTTGCGGAAAATTATGAGATTACGACAAGAGATATTCTTCATCTGGACAGCTCCAATATCCAGCCGGAGGAATGGGTATTGATTGCGCGCAGTGTATATGACCAATATAAATACTACGATGGCATCATCATTACCCACGGAACGGATACGATGGCATACACGGCTTCTATTTTGTCGTTTATGCTAAGAAACATTCCGATACCTGTAGTATTAACCGGTTCGCAGCTCCCTCTTTCGCACCCTCTAACTGAT
>JBJENV010000011.1:0-1710 GCA_051880375.1 Lachnospiraceae bacterium | reverse complement strand
GATAAAAGTAAGTTTGACATTTTAACCTATATCAAAGACAAAAGAGCCTATGGCGGGGAGCTTGCCAAAAAGCTTGATCTTACTCCCGCAACCATTTCGCATCACATGTCCGCTCTTCTTGCTGCCGGACTGGTAAAATTAGAAAAAGAAGATACCAAAATTTACTACATCACAAACCGTGCAGAACTGGAAAAAGTGGTAAACGCAGTAAATCAGTATCTTCTGTAAAGCTTATGTTGCGACACAATACATTTTTCTTTCCGTTTTTCCAAGCAAATTTTGAAAAGCATTTCCGGATTCCCTGATTGAAGTTTGTCATTTATCATGCGACGAAATCAAATAATACCTCCTGCCTACGCTACAAGCCATGCACGACTCGGAAGCAAAGCTTCCTTCGTCGCGGGCTGGCGCCTTCCTGCCTACGCTACAAGCCATGCACGACTCAAAGGCCTTCGGCCTTCTTCGTCGCGGGCTGGCGCCTTCCTGCCTACGCTACAAGCCATGCCAACTCAAAGGCCTTCGGCCTTCTTCGTCGCGGGCTGGCGCCCTATAAAAAAGAGATAACACGCCTCGTTTGTGAACAAGTTCACACGAGTCGCATTATCTCTTTTTTGCATGGCTTGTAGCTTTCGCGGATGTTCCCAGCGGGAATCGAACCCACAACTAGCGCTTAGGAGGCGCTTGTTATATCCATTTAACTATGAGAACAATATACAGTTCCGCAGGTGGATTGCGGAACTTCTTTATTATAGGATATAACAAAGGCAAAGTCAAGATTGACCTTGCGGGATTTCCGGCAAAGGTGTATAGTATAAGAGAAGTACTTGATACATAAATAGCAGGAAAAATCCAACAGAAACGGGGACAGACTATGAAACAGGGGAACGAAGGAAAAAAAATAGGTGCAGGCATTTTATTTGTGGCAGCCTGCTTTATCGCAGCGTTTGTATTAGTGGAATTTCATAAGGTTTATATTGCAGTTGCTTTGGCAGGAATCCTTCTTCTTGTTTCAGCGTATTTTCTTTTGACGGCACTGCTGGAAAAAAAGGTGGAAGAATGGAGTAAGCCGCTCGAAGAGGAGGAGGAGACTCCCAGTAACAAAGAAGCAGAATTCAGAGAACAGATAATAAAATATCTGGAGAGCAGTGACCGAACGCAGCGCGCCATGTTTGCCATGGTAAAGCGGAGCCTGGAAACGCAGGAGACTTCCTTGGCAGAACTTGAAAAGGCAGTGGAAAAACTGGCAGCAGAGCAGTCCGTCGGGGTAAAGACGCTTGTGAAATATAATAAAGAGAATGCAAGGCAGTTAGCAATTAACGAAAGGGAATCCATTTCCGAGTTAAAGAAGAGTATCAATGATGTGATTGAGAAAAATGCCGGTACATTGAGGGATGCTTTAAAGGAGGGACTGGAAAGTCTTGCAGAAAGCGCCGTTATGGCAGTACAGGCGGCACCGGCCGTAGAGGCGGAACTTTCGATAGAAGAACCGGTTGTGGAAGAAGCTGTACCGGAGAACAGAGTGGTTGAAGAGCCTGCGGCAGAGGAAGTTCCGGTAGTGGAAGAAATCGTACAGCCGGAGCCTGTGGCAGAGCCGGAGGTTGTGGCGGAGGAAGTTGTGGAGGCTGAGCCGGTAACATTTGAAGAAACAGTAATTCCGGAACCGGCAGAAGAGGTGATTACACCGGAACCGGTAGAGGAGGAAGCACCTGC
>JBJENV010000010.1:0-33117 GCA_051880375.1 Lachnospiraceae bacterium | reverse complement strand
AAAAAGGAATCTGAAAGCCTTGAAATTGCTGGCTTAGAGATTCCGAGAGATTATTGTATAGGAAGGGAGGAGCAGAAGATGATCAATCAGTATATCTTGGAATACGGCAAGCGTTTGTACGGACTCTGTCTCACACTTTGCATAAATCCTTTCGATGCGGATGACCTGTATCAGGAGACATGGCTGAAGGTAGTAAAAAACATAGAAAAGTATGATAAAAGCAGGGAGTTTGAACCGTGGCTTACCGCCATCTGTGTCAACACCTATCGTAATACACTGCGGCGCATCGCAAGAAGCCCTTTCTTTAACAGATTCGCATCAAATGAGGAAAAGGATGCTGCGCTTGAGAGTGTTGCTGCTCCGGAAAGCTCCTTTCTGACAACAAAGGAAGAATATGCTTCTCTCCACCGGGCAATTAACGGACTTCCTGAAAAGCTTCGCATTACCGTAATTCTGTTTTATTTCCGTGACATGGAGATAGAAAAAACAGCCCTTGTGCTCGGTATTCCGCCGGGAACCGTAAAATCCCGCTTAAATAAAGCAAGAAAACTGTTAAAGGAGGTGCTTGGTAATGAACCAGATTTATCAATTTGAACAAATTAATCCGCCGGTAGTCACGGAAGCCATGTTGCAAAGCAAATTAGAGAAACGCAGATTAGAGCGGCAAACCACTCTTTTGGCCCTTGGCGCCATCCTGTCCCAAATCTGCATTCTAATACTTGCAGGTTTCCTGTATCCGGTATCTGCTGCGCTTACTGCTGTCTGCCTCGCCTATATCATTATATCCGTGACCGGCGGCACTGTCATTGCACTTATTTTTTCATATCAAAGGAGGAATTTTATATGTCGAGTATGATATCTGTTTCAGCATTGATTGTTTTACCTGTTTTTTTAATCCTTTTTCTCGGTATTCCAATCCTGATTGGCGTTTATGTATATCGTGACGCCAAAAGCCGCGGCATGAATGCGGTATTATGGACGCTGATTGCCTTATTTGCGCCATCATTTATCGGTCTTATCATTTATCTTCTGATTCGCGGCAGCTATTCTGACTTAAAATGTCCGATTTGCAATACTGCGGTAACCGAACAGTATGTCGTCTGCCCAAGCTGTGGTGCAAAATTAAAGGCTTCCTGTCCCGGCTGCAATTCCCCAATCGAAGCCGGTTGGAAGGTCTGCCCTCACTGTTCAACTCCATTGCCGGAATACTCCACAGATTTTACTCCGCCAAAAAAGCCAAAAGACCGCGCACTCGGCAAGATTCTGATTGCAATTATTATCATTCCGATTATTTTCATACTGCTTACTTTCTTTGCGTTTCTGGCATTTCGGGTGAACTCCGTCGATGTGGAGCATGACGTACAGGAAGAATATGAGATAGACATAGAGAAAGAAAAGCAGACCGAAACATTTTCCGGTCTGCCTTTCTTAAGAGAGAACATATAATAAATCTGCAAAGGACTGCAGTCTGTAATTTGTCTTTTCCTGCGCGGCGGCTTCACCGATACCGGCGCTTACAAAGCCGCCGCTCTTTTTTTCTCCCTTCTTTTCCACAAGCGGCGGGAATTTGATGACCGCATGAGGGTCCTTTGCAAGCGGAGCAAAAATAGCCGGATCAACAGGCGGCATGGTAAGATAACGGTAATCGCCCGAAAGATACTGTTCCGACGTTGCCTGAACCGGCACCTCATGAGCGGAAAGCTTTTTTAAGTAAGTTGCCGCCGATTTTTTCAGACACTGCATCAAAATGTCATAGATACCACCGCTTCTGCCATCCGCGCCAAGCGTCAGTTCTTCCCCGGTTTCCGGGTGCCGTAAGCCCATACTGTTTACATATGTGATATAGCGTTCAGCAAGCTGTTTGGAGAGCGCCTTCTGAAATTCGCTCAAAGGACCTCCCGGACCCGCCGGAGACGGCTGTGCCACGGTATCATTGACAAACAGCCACTCATACGCCATATTTGCATGCTCTAAATCACCTGCCAGTACTGACTGATTATGGCGCAGGAAGCGGATTGCTGTTTTAAAATCGACCAGCTGCTCGTTCCTATCGGAAAGGGTCTGCCGCTTTCTCCGATTCCGATGATGAACCTGCCGCCCTGCTTACACGCACCACACACGGCATTGCACTGACCGATGCCGGTCAGCTGCTTGCCAGGGAAGCCGGTTCGCTCATCGACCGCTGCAACAATGCCTCGAACCTTATTCACATCCATAACCTTCCGGTCAACGGAACGCTCAGAATTGCCTGTGCTCTCGAACTGTCCTATGCGGCACACATCCAGATTTTCGTCAGCTGTTTTATGGAGCGTTACCCGGATATTGACGTGACATTTGAGGTTCTCTCCGAGGGTACCCCGGAGCAGGTGCTGTATCAGTACGATTGTATTTCTACTCCGTGCGAATACCATAATACCGATTCCTTTGTCCACCGCCACCTGATTCCCCGTTATGTTAAGAACCTGGTTCCCGGAAATACGTTTATCATCGGGCTTTCGAGCGCCGAATGCCGCTTTCCCGAATATTTTTATTACCGGGAAGAAGAAAAAAACGGCGCTGCAAAACTCTTCTATGAAGAATTCCGCAGCGCGTACTTCATTTAACTATCCGGATTTTTTGTTATGAAAAGCTACAGATTCTGCTCGATGGCAATGGCAAACTGATTCGGGCAGGAATTGTCGCCGCGGCACTCCACGCCCTTTAAGCGCTTTACCAGTTCCGTTGCTTCCATGCCCTCGGCAAGTCTTGCGACACCCTGTGTGTTACCCTTGCAGCCGCCGATAAATACAACATTATGTACAATGCCATCCACAATGTCAAATTCAATTCCCCTCGAGCAGACGCCCTGTGTTTTGTAAGATACATGCTTTTCCATTTTTTTGTACTCCTTTCTGTCATCACCTCTGTAGGTGTTACATAACCTCAATTTTTCCCTGCATCCAGACATTGCCGCGAAAACGTCTGCCGGGTACCGGCTCGCCAACCAGGCTGTTCTGATTGATGCAGACCTCAAACGGCAGTTCATTGCAAAGCAGTGACAAGATATACAGTCGTTCCTTTGTATAAGTATTGACACATTCCCTGACATCCGTAATGTATCCGAGTACTGTATAGTTATCAGACTCCGAGCCATACGGAATAAACGTAGTCTCAACAATCGAATAAATATCCTCTTTCCGGATTCTTCTGCTGACTAACGCATACTGGTCGATATCATCCATCGTCAGGCTCTCCATCGCCTCCTGATTTCCCTTTTTTGCTTCTGCAATCAAAGAGGAACGGGTTTGTAAATCCGCCTTGACCTTTTCCACCTCTACCCTTGTTTTCTGCACCGGAAGAAGAATCTTTCCTTCCCCTGCAAGTGCCGTCAGTGTAATCGGATATCTGGTTCTGTCCCGTCTCGAAACATTTCTTCCGAGTAAATCCATTTTGTTCTGTATATAGAAAATCAACGAAACTCCGATGCGGTAATCGTCACACATACCGGTAAATGCATTGGTATCCACCCTTTTATTGATATATACTGCTTCCGTCATGCTGACGTTCTGTCCCTTTAACACAGGGAAATAATACTCCGCATGAAAGTTTCCGCGTTCGTCATATTCCCCGCAGAGAACCAGCCCGACATTTTCCGCCACTTCCATATATAACTCCACAGCAGAACGTTTGTCGGTAATTTTTGCAACCTGACGCTCTGTGGCATTCTCGATTACAAGATTCATTAACTTTTCTTCGTCTGTGCGGCCCTCTAAATCGCTAAAGCCGACCGCCTTTAAAAAACTATGCATCGCTTCACCTTCTTTTACTTTCCACTACATTTTATACCATACTTTATATCCGGTGACAAGCGAAATACTTCCCTCTTCTGCTATTTTCTATCTAAACATCCGCTTCCGACGCATTTTTTCTGAACACCAGAAGTAAAACTACTCCGATCAGAAGTAATGCCGCACCTGTAACAGCACTATAAATACTGAAGCTCTGATAACCGTCCGCAGCCCAGCAGACTACCTGATTTGCTGCCGCATAAATGCTTTCATGCGGGACTTCCATTGACGAAAGCAGTTTCGAAACAGAAAGACCGGCAAGCAATCTGGAGGCCAGCATGGAGCATCCGCCAAGAAGCAATACCGAACTGCCGGTGACAAAAAAGCCGGACGGCCGGAACAGATGTGCTGCCAGCAGGAAAAGCGCTGCCGCAGCAGCAATGCCGATGATTGTCACCGTAGCAGTTCCTAAGCCTTCTCGAATCCATGACAGACGAAGAGTTTCTTCCCCATATCTTCGTTTGACTGCAGAAAATTCCGGCAGCCTCTGTAGTTCATAAACCGAATCAAGTGCATCATTTAACTGAGTTTCCACCTTTGCAATCTCCTGATCTATCTGCGCATACGGTTCCTTTAAGTATTCTTCCTTCATTCCTTCCGTATCCACCGGCACATCAAAATTCTGTTCCTTTATATAATGATCAAAGTATTCCTCGACATTCGCTTTCAGACGTTCCTTTTGAACAGATAAATCAAACTTATATACCTCACCGTTTAAGAATGCACTGTATACACCATGAGCAATCGAACTGACATCCTCATACAGAATGACATTCTGAAAAAGTTCTGCATCCTCCGGCATGGAAATACTCTGCTCCATACTCCTTAACATATTTTCCACTTTATCGTAAATAAAACGAATACCGCCCGCCTGCTCAAATGCAGAGAATAGCTCATCCTCTCTTTCCTCTGCAACCACATTGGAAACCGCTAAGGTAGTGGCACCCGAAAAGCCAAACGCCAGCAAAAACGGCACAAAAACAATACTTAAAATAACTGCAATAACAATAGCAGCTGTACTTCTTTTTTTCATAATCCCGCTTCTCCTCTCACTCCTCTATCGTTTCAATGATAAATAAGGTTAATTCCTCCGTCAAATCCCGTTCTATCGTACGCTCCCATTCCCCGGCTTCATTCTTTTCCAGAATACTGACAACCGGACGTGTCGGCGTCTGCCTGTTCTGACGAATCACAATTCCTCTCTCTCCATTACTTAAAGATACTAAGGTTCCGATTGGATATGCCGCAACAGACTGCACAAAAAGACGCGAAAGCTCTATATCAAATTTTGTACCACCCATGCCGACAATATACTCCATTGCCTCATATACCTTCATACGTTTTTGCAGATTGCCATACACCATATTATCAAAAGCGTCACAAAGCGCCACAAGCTTCACTTCCTGTCTGATACGCTCTCCCGTCATATGAAACGGATAGCCTGTCCCGTCCAGTCGCTCATGATGATATAAAATAATATCTTTGGAAACACTGCTTAACCAGTCCTGATGCTCCACTGCAGAATAACCGTAAAGCACATGACGCTTCACTTCCTTCTGCACCCTTTCCTCTGCCTCGTCCAGAATGATTGTCTGATATTCTTCCTTTACGTTCATAAAGCCGATATCATGAAGCAGTGCGCCCAGCGTAATATCTCTGGCAGCTTCCTCACTGTATCCGGCATGAATCGCAATTAAAGTAGACAAGGTACCGACGCTTAAAGAATGTTCATACAGGCTTCTGCTGTAATCTCTTACGTTTGAAATATTATAGATTACTTCTTTTTCTTCCAGAACACTCTGCATGACATTTTGTGCAACGTGAATCAGCTGCTGAAGTTCATTATCCGATGCATAGGAAAAGCGTTCTATCGTATGTTTTAATTCCTCTGTGCACTGCAGACTGATTTTTTCTTCGGTAATATCCTCTGCATGAATATCCTTCGATATTTCATCCTCTACAAACAAATCGGAAATGTGAAGGTCTTTTAATCTCTCACTGTATTCCCGTTTTAAAACGGTACCTGCAGAAATCAAAATAACGCCACTGCTGCTGTAAATATCCTTTGCAAGAACTTCCCCGTCTTTGATCTGTTCAATCTGTATTCTTCTCAAATCCGTTTCTCTCCTTTTTCTGTCGACAGTCATCCGTGTCTGTCCATTTTTCCCACTTTATAAAAAATCAAACTTCCTCATAGTAGATAATGACGCATTTTTTCCATTTTTTCAATGCGACAAAAGTACTATTGTGCAATATGTATAAAAAAGAACTCCTCTGTTTTTCTATTTTGTCAAAATATAAGTTTGACAAATAAATAACAAACTGATATATTAATAGCATAAGAACCTTGTTAATATTTTAACATTTTAAATTCAGGAGGTTACCAATGGCAACGAAAATTCCTACCCCTCAGGAACACATTGACGAGCTGGTTGCAAAGGCTCAAATCGCATTACATGAGTTCATGGCATTAGATCAGGAAACCGTAGATAACATCGTACATGAAATGGCACTCGCAGGTCTTGCAAAGCAGCAGGTACTCGCAAAAATGGCAGTAGAAGAAACCGGAAGAGGCATCTACGAGGATAAGATTACAAAAAATATTTTTGCCACCGAATATGTCTGGCATTCCATTAAGTATCAGAAAACCGTCGGCATTATTGAGGATAATGAAGAAGAAGATTACATGCTGGTAGCAGAACCAATCGGTATTGTTGCCGGTGTTACTCCGGTCACAAACCCGACTTCTACCACAATGTTTAAGAGCATTTCCTGCATTAAAACAAGAAACCCGATTATCTTCGGATTTCATCCGAACGCACAGAAGTGCTCTGTTGAAGCCGCCAAAACTGTCTACGAAGCAGCAGTAAAAGCCGGTGCTCCGAAGAACTGCATCCAGTGGATTGAATATCCTTCCATTGAAGCAACCAATCTTCTTATGAACCATCCGGGCGTTGCCATTATTCTTGCAACCGGCGGTCCGGGCATGGTAAAAGCTGCTTATTCCTGCGGCAAGCCGGCACTTGGCGTAGGTCCGGGTAACGTTCCTTGCTTCATTGAAAAAACAGCCGTGCTCCCTCGTGCCATCAATGACCTGGTACTTTCCAAGTCCTTTGATAACGGTATGATTTGTGCTTCCGAGCAGGCAGCCATTATTGAAGCTCCTGTTTATAAGGAAGCCGTAGAGCTGATGAAAAAGGCCGGCTGCTATTTCGCAACAAAGGAAGAGATGAAGAAGTTAGAGCCGGTTGTCATGAATCTCGAAAAAGGCTCTGTCAACCCTGCTATCGTTGGACAGTCCGCAGCAACGATTGCCGCAATGGCAGGTATTACCATTCCAAAAGAAACCAAGGTACTCTGCGTAGAGCTTCCGGATGTCGGCCATGACTATCCGCTTTCCAAGGAAAAGCTTTCCCCGGTACTTGCCGTAGTAAAGGCAAAGGATGTAGAAGACGGCTTTAAGAAGTGCGAAACCATGCTGGAAATCGGCGGTATGGGTCACTCCTCCGTTATCCACTCCAGCGACGAGAATGTAATCAATGCATTTTCCGCAAGAATGGAAACCGGCCGTATCATTGTAAACTCTCCGTCTACCCACGGCGCTATCGGCGATTTATACAACAGCAACATGCCGTCCCTGACACTCGGCTGCGGCTCCTACGGCGGAAACTCCACTACCCACAATGTATCTGCCGTTGATTTGATTAACGTGAAACGAGTTGCCAAGAGGAGAGTAAATATGCAATGGTTTAAAGTTCCAAACAAGATTTATTTTGAATCCGGTTCGATTGCTTACCTTCAGAAAATGCCGAATATCTCCAAAGCCTTTATTGTAACCGATCCGGCAATGACACAGCTTGGCTACGTAAATAAAGTATTATATCAGTTAAGAAGAAGAACCGAATACGTTCACTGCGAAATTTTTGACCAGGTAGAACCGGACCCATCCTTAGATACCATTATGAAGGGTGTGGCTTCCATGAATGCCTTTAAGCCGGACGTCATTATTGCACTCGGCGGCGGTTCGGCAATCGACGCGGCAAAGGGTATGTGGTTATTCTATGAGAATCCGGAAGCAGACTTTAAGAATATGTCCTTAAAGTTCCTCGATATCAGAAAGAGAGCATATAAGTTCCCTGTACTCGGTAAGAAAGCACAGCTTGTTGCCATTCCTACTACCTCCGGAACCGGCTCCGAGGTTACCTCCTTTGCGGTCATTTCCGACAAAACAGAAAACAAAAAATATCCTCTTGCCGACTATGAACTGACTCCTGATGTAGCCATCATCGATCCTGACTTCGTTATGTCGGTTCCAAAGAAGTCTACCGCATGGACCGGTATGGATGTTTTGACTCATGCAATCGAAGCTTATATTTCCATCTTAGCCTCCGATTATACCGACGCTCTTGCCGTTCACGCTATTGAAATGGTATTTACCTACTTAAAGCGTTCCTACGACGGCGGTGCTTCCGATCCGGTAGCAAGAGAAAAGATGCACAACGCATCCACTATAGCAGGTATGGCATTTACCAATGCATTCCTTGGAATCAACCATTCCCTTGCGCACAAGCTGGGCGGTGAATACCACATTCCTCACGGCTGTGCAAATGCAATCCTGCTTCCGCATGTCATCCGTTATAACGGTGTATCCTGCCCGACCAAGTTTACTTCCTGGCCAAAGTATGAAAGCTACATCGTAGGAGATAAGATTTTCGCACTGATGAATAAGTTAGGCTACAAGCCGAAGGATAATGATGATGCCGTAGAAATCCTTGCAACAGAAGTTGAGAAGTTAAACGAATACCTTGGAATTCCTGCAACCTTAAAGGAATATGGTCTTGACGAAAAGGAATTTGTTGCAAAGGTTGATACTCTGGCAGACCTTGCTTTCGGTGACCAGTGTACGACAGCAAACCCACGACTTCCTCTTGTAAAGGAATTAAGAGAACTGTACCTGATTGCTTACTATGGAAAGGGAAATGTTCCGGCAGATTTATTAAAATAGCCTCTCTAACCCAAACAAAATAGAGGATAGAAAAAAAGCAGAGAAGAGCGACAGGTGAAATCACTTGCCGCTCTTCTTCTTTATTCATGTAGTTGCATGTTGTAAATAAATATGTAAATATGTTACAAATTTATTCTGCCATGAAATTCCTTTTGTTTTTGGCTTCATCCAAAGCTCTGCGTTCCTCCGATGCAAGAATCACATAAGCCTCTCCTTTGATGATTTCCTTAATATAAGTATAACAGCCTTCTCTTGTATGCATGGATGTCAAAACAAAACCATTATCCTGATCATCTAACATACAAAGAGAAAAGCTTAGCTTTCCGCCCATCTCCTTGAATGCATCATACTTTACAATGCCGATTTTCTGATATGCAGTCAGTAAGGTGTCACAGGCAATATTCAACTTTTCACTGATATATTTACTCTCTGACTTTAAAGTATCAATTTCTTTAAAACGGGTCAGTATCGTACTTTCCAAATCTCTGCCCTCAGCACCCTTCATAAATGCTTTGTACTTTTTCGTCAGATTTCCAACCTTTACAAGCAAAATCACTGTTGTTGTAAGCAGTGCTACCGTAATGATTGCCAATACAATCACTGCAATAAGCAAAATCTGCTGCTGATTCATATTCATATACATCCTCTTTTCTCTATCGTACTGATTCCATTAACTCGACAATTCGTTCCAGCTCTTCCATCGAATAATATTCGATTTCAATTTTTCCCGAATTATTTGCCTTCTTTTTGATTTCTACCTTCGCACCTAGTGACTGCTTCAGCTTTTCTTCTAATCCACGGTAAATAAAACTGTCATCCTTTACTTCCGGTAATTTTTCTTCCGGCTTCTTCTGCTTTTCTTCCATTAGCTTCTTTACCAGCTTCTCTGTTTCACGAACGCTCAGCTTTTCATCAAATACCTTCATTGCTACGGTAAATTGCTCTTCTGCATCAGTAATTGGAAGCAGCGCACGACCATGACCTTCCGAAATCATTTCATCAATTAGCATTTGCTGTACTCTTTCATCCAGTTTTAACAGACGCATGGAATTTGTAATTGCAGTACGACTTTTTGCAACTTTTTCTGCTACCTCATCCTGCTTTAAGCTTAATTCACGAATCAGCTTTTGGTAAGCAATCGCTTCTTCAATCGGATTTAAATCTTCACGCTGAATATTTTCAATCAAAGCAATCGTAAAGATTTCCTGATCCGAGTATTCCTTTATTACTACCGGTACTTCCTTTAAACCGGCAATTCTTGCAGCACGCCATCTGCGCTCACCCGCTATAATCTCAAAGCGTTTTCCTTTCTTTTGCACTACAAGCGGTTCAATAATACCATACTGTCGAATAGAATCAGCCAGCTCCTGAAGTGCATCCTCATCAAAATGTGTTCTTGGCTGTGCTCTGTTTGGATCTATTTCATTGATTGGTATTAATGTTTCACGTGAAACATTTTCAATTTCTTCATTTTTTGTCTTTTTGTTTTCTATGGAATAATCGGGAATCAGGTTATCAAGGCCTGTTCCAAGACCTCTTTTCTTTGTCGCCATCTATCTGTTGTGCTCCTTCCATTTTTTCTTCACTGCAAGTTACTTCTATATCATATCATTTTTCTTTCTGATTTTAAAGTACTAATATCATTCAATGAGAGCTATTAGATATCTGAATACCAGTCTCTGATTCCGCGTTCCATAACTTCATCTGCCAACTGACGATAACCTTCTGCACCTGCCGATTTGGAATCATATAAATTGATTGGTAGGCCATGGCTCGGTGCTTCGGCCAGACGTACATTTCTCGGAATAATGGTTTTATAAATATTCTGGTGAAGATTCTTCTTTACATTTTCAACAACCTGAAGTGATAGGTTTGTTCTGGCGTCATACATAGTAAATACGACACCTTCTATCTCTAAATCAGGGTTCAAACGTTTTTGAACGAGATCAATGGTATGCATCAGCTGAGATAACCCTTCCAATGCATAATATTCACACTGGATTGGTACTAAAACCGTATTTGCTGTAGTCATGGCATTTACAGTCAGGGTATTTAAAGAAGGCGGGCAATCAATAATAATATAATCATATTCATCACGAATCGGATCCACCAGCTTTTTTAAAATAAATTCTCTGTTATCAATGCCGATTAGCTCAATCTCCGCACCTGCTAAATCTACATCAGAAGGAAGAACATATAAATTTTTCATGACACTCTTTGTTTTGCACTCTTCCAGAGTACACTCACCAAGCATCATATCATAAACTGTTTGCTTGAGCTTCTTCTTATTAATACCAAGTCCTGAAGTTGTATTTCCCTGTGGGTCAATATCAATTACTAATACGGTATTTTCCTTTTCTGCAAGAGAAGCTGCAAGGTTAATTGCTGTTGTCGTTTTTCCGACTCCGCCTTTTTGATTTGCTATTGCAATCGTTCTTCCCATAATTATTAACCATACCTTTCCGTTCTTATCTCTTTAATGAAATGTTTCACGTGAAACAAAATTCAAAATGATACAGAAATTGTTTCACGTGAAACATTTAAAAATTCTTCTAATATTCCAGCAAATTATTTCGAATTGCATAGATAGCTGCTTGTGTCCGGTCTGAGACTCCGATTTTCTTAAATATATTTGAAACATGATTTTTCACTGTCTTCTCACTGATTGACAATCTATACGCAATTTCTTTATTATATAGTCCTTCAGCAAGCAGTTTTAGCACTTCCAACTCACGTTTTGTCAATTTTTCATCCGAAACTTTTGTTGTATTGCGCACAGTCTCATTCATGACCGGAAGCATCGCTTTATCGATATAATCTTCTCCGGAATATATCGTAAAAATTGCTTTTTTCAAAACGGAAGAATCCGAATCTTTCAGGACGTATCCATTTACTCCGATATCTACTGCCTTCATCAAATATTCAGCTTCATTATGTATTGTTAAAATTAAAACCTTTTGACTGCTTTCCATGTCACGTAATTTTTCCAACACATGCAATCCATTCATTTTTGGCATATTTATATCCAAAAGAAGAACATCGGGTTTCAGCTTATCGATAAGTTCCAGACATTCCTGTCCATCGCTTGCTTCACCGACTACATATATGTCAGCTATATCCTCTTTTTCACGCAACTCTAATAGTTTTTTTAACCCTTCTCTTACCATCCAATGGTCATCTGCTATTACGATATTTATCACACCGTTCATTTCTTTCCGCTCCTCTCTTGCTTATAACAGAAATTAAACCGGAACAATAACTGTAATTTTTGTTCCTTTTCCTGGTTGTGATGTAATAGAAAATGTCCCATTCAATAAATTTGCCCTTTCACGCATAATGGATAACCCAAATCCGTGAAGTTCATCCTCCTCTGTATTCTCCTCTATCTTTTCTATATCAAATCCAACCCCGTCATCTTCTACTTCTAATTTTATCTTTTCCTCATCATATGTAATAGATACAAAGACTCTATGTGCAGCTGCATGCTTTATAATATTATTACATGCCTCCTGCATAATACGATATAAAGTAACTCTTACAATAGAAGAAAGCTTTTTCTCTTCTCCTTCTACTTTGAGAGATATATTCAAATCTTCATTCTTTTTGATTCTCGTACAATAAGAATCTATCGCTGCATCCAGACCAATATTGTTTAATGACATTGGACGTAAGTCGTAAATAATCTCACGCATATCATTAATAATACTTCTTATCATTTCAATCATAGACTGCAATTCCAGTTTTACACGTACCGGATCAATATCCAAAAGTTTACTGCAAAATTCAGTTTGATGCACTAACGTGGTCAAGCTTTGCACCGTTGAATCGTGTAAGTCTCTTGCAATACGATTTCTGTCCAACTCTTGCGTTTCTAACAGTTTCGTACTATAGTCGTGTATCACTTCTTCTTTTTGCCCATTGTCAGAGATACCGGGATCAAACTGCAAAAAAAGTTGATTCAATTCATTCAGCTTTGTTGTCCTCTCCTTTATCTGAATATATTGTTCCTTCAGTTTCGGAAGCTCTTCACGCCAGGCAACAAGCTCTTCCTTCCATTGCGGAGCTTCATCAAAAGCATCCACTGAATCAAGCGGAGAAAACATCGCAATATTGGGACTTCGACGTTTTCCCTGTTCCTCTAACACTAATTCCCGTTGCCTTATTTTACGTTCGTGCTCCTTCAGTATTGCAAACATATTTTCGGAACGTTCCATTTCTTCCTTCTGAAGTTCCTGAATAAAGGAAAGCATCTCATCATATTCACTTTTTAATGGATTTTTATTATTTTCCATATCAGTATATCATCAGTCCTTTTTCCCGTACAGAGAAAGCCTTTTTATAACTTGTATCTCTTTCTATCATATACCAAAATGAATACTTTTTAAAGTTAAAAATTAGTGTCCGCATTCTTTCTTGCAGGTACATGGCGTCAGCTTCATCATTTGATGATAAATACCGTCTTCTTCATAGGATTCATTCTGCACTATAAAACCGATTTTCTCATAAAATGGAATTGCATGTTTCTGAGCACCCACGTAAACTTCCTTTGCACCCATAGTAAAGGCTTTGTCTACCAGCATCCGGACAATAAAATCTCCGTAATTTTTTCCCCTGAATTCCTTCTTTACCGCAATGCGTCCGATTTTATACCGATCCCCCAGAAAAGTCAATCTTCCGGTTCCGACAGGAACCAGGTTTTCTCCTATCGTTTCATAAGCAACTACGAAAACAGCACTTTTGTCGTCTTCATCTTCCTTTGCTGCCGCTTGAAAATTCTGTTCATCACCAAACACTTCTTTTCTGATTGCAAGGCATTCGCTGATATCATGAAGTCCTCCAAGATAATACCTTCCCTGTATATACATTTACTTCGTCCTTTCTGACAACAGTAACAACAAATTTGAATTGTTACGACTTTATCAACGGCTGCTTGAGCGGTTTACCGCCTGCCCGCGGATACTTTTTCGGCGTCTGTTTTCTCTTCTCTATGACAAGAAGTGTTCTCTCAATGTCCGAATTCGGTAGATGAAACAGAAGCTTGTTTTTCATTTCACCGCCCAGTTCATGAATTGCAAAACCGGCTTCCTTACATTCCTCCGCAATATCGCCTGATTTGTATGGGATAAAATATCCTCCCTGCTTTACAAACGGCAGACAAAACTCCGACAAGGAAGAAAGTCTTGCAACTGCACGTGAAACGCATAAATCATACTGCTCCCTGTATTCTGTCTTTCCTGCTGCTTCCTCTGCTCTTGCATGTATGGCACGAATTCCGGTCAGACCAAGTTTGGCAATGACCTCCTGTAAAAAGACAATTCTCTTATTTAAAGAATCCATCAGTGTAATTTCCAAATGCGGAAAAGCTATTTTTAACGGAAGTCCCGGAAAACCTGCTCCGGTTCCCATATCCAATACATGAAGTTCCTTTTGTAACGAAATTGCCTGAACAAGAGAAAGACTGTCTAAAAAATGCTTTATCAAAACGTCTTCGTATTCCGTAATGGCAGTCAGGTTCATCACCTTGTTTTTTTCGACAAGCATCTCATAATAGCAATCGAGCTGCGAAAGCTGCTGCTTTGACAGTTCGATTCCCCATTCTTTTAAACCTTCCGTTAATTTTGAATGATTTCTCTGCTCCATCCCAAGTCCCCTTAACTTCCTTCTGTTAATTCTGCTTTAAGTAAACAAGCAGTACTGAAATATCTGCCGGAGAGACACCGGAAATACGGGATGCCTGCCCGATATTTTCCGGACGAATCTGCTTTAACTTCTGTCTTGCTTCAATGCGAAGCGACGGCACTGCATCATAATCGATGTTCTCCGGTATTCTGCGGTGTTCCGTTTTCTTAAACTGCTCTACCTGACGCTGTTGGCGCTCAATATATCCGGAATACTTTAATTCAATTTCTACCTGCTCGGTCACTTCCTCCGGAAGCCCAGGTCTGTCCGTATCAATTTCTGCGAGCAGTTCGTAATTTAATTCCGGCCTTGTTAACAGCTCCGCAAGAGAAAGCGCGGTTTTTAACGGAGTGCTGTTATGCTTCATAAGAAATTCCTGTACCTTTGCATTTCCGCCCATCATCGTCTGCTTTAAACGCTTCATTTCTTCGGCAATCTGCCGCTTCTTGATTTTCAAAGACTCATATCGTTCGTCAGAAATCAGTCCGATATCATGACCGATTTCGGTCAGACGCAAATCGGCATTATCCTGACGGAGCAGCAAACGGTATTCCGCACGCGAGGTCATCATACGATACGGCTCATGGGTTTCCTTTGTTACAAGGTCATCAATTAACACTCCGATGTACGCCTGCGAGCGGTCGAGAACTACCGGTTCCTTGCCGGAAAGTTTTCTTGCTGCATTAATGCCTGCCATGATTCCCTGCGCAGCGGCTTCTTCATAGCCGGAGCTTCCGTTCATCTGACCGGCACTGAATAATCCGGAAATACTCTTAAACTCCAGACTCGGCTTTAACTGCATCGGATTGATGCAGTCATATTCGATGGCATAAGCATTTCTCACAATGTTTGCATGCTCCAGTCCCGGCACCGAACGGTACATTGCAACCTGCACATCCTCCGGAAGAGAACTTGACATACCCGAAATATACATTTCGTTTGTATAATTACCCTCCGGCTCGATAAATACCTGATGACGGTCTTTATCCGGAAATTTCACAACCTTGTCTTCAATCGACGGACAGTATCTCGGACCGGTGCCTTTGATGCTGCCGGAAAACAGCGGAGAACGATGAATATTCTCCCGGATGATTTCATGTGTCGTTTCATTCGTATAAGTAAGCCAGCACGATACCTGTTCCTTTGTCATGCTGTGACGGTCTGTTTCAAAGGAAAACGGCTGTACCTTCTCATCACCGAACTGCTCCTCCATTTTAGAAAAGTCAATGGAACGTTTATCAATTCTTGCCGGTGTACCGGTCTTAAACCGATACATTTCAATGCCGAGTTTTTTTAAGGAGTCGGTTAAATAATTGGCTGCCGGAAGTCCGTTCGGTCCCGTGTAATTGCTCGTTTCTCCGTAAATACACCTTGCCTTTAAATAGGTGCCCGTACACAAAATTGCTGCCCTGCACGGATAAACCGCACCGGAATAAGTCTTTACTCCGCAGACTGCACCGTTTTCAGTTAAGATTTCCACAACCTCTCCCTGTTTCACGGTCAGATGATCCTGATGTTCCACAACCTTCCGCATGGAACGGCTGTAATCCTGTTTATCTGCCTGTGCACGAAGTGAATGCACCGCCGGTCCCTTTGACACATTTAACATCTTGGACTGAATATATGTCCGGTCGATGTTTTTTCCCATTTCTCCGCCGAGTGCATCGATTTCACGAACCAGATGTCCTTTTGATGTTCCTCCGATGTTCGGATTACACGGCATCATCGCAACACTGTCCATGCTGACCGTAAACATCAGCGTATTCATGGAAAGTCTTGCACATGCCAATGCCGCTTCACAGCCGGCATGTCCCGCACCGATGACAACGACATCGTAAGCTTCATAATAGTAATTCTTCTGTTCCTCCACTGACGTTCCTCTCCTATCTATTTTCCCATACAAAATTCCCTGAATATTGTATTAACCAAATCCTCGTCGACCGCTTCTCCGATAATTTCACCAAGTACCCGGTATGCATTCATCAAATCAATGGAATAAAAGTCCTCCGGCATATCGTTTGCAAGACTGTTAAGCACCTGTTCTAAACTTTCCTTCGCTTCCCTTAATGCCTGTTCATGACGAAGATTCGTAATAAAGACCTCTTCCTTTTTATCAATCAGTCCCTGATAAAACATATGCTCCACGGCTTCTGCAAGTTGCTCAATTCCCTGTTCTTCCTTTGCAGAAATGACAAACACCTGCTTGCCCGTTTTTTCTTCCAGCTCTTTCGGTGAAACTACCATCTGAAGATCTGATTTATTTAAAAGTACCACTGCTTTTTTTCCCTGTAACATTCCGATGACATTTTCATCATTTTCATCGAGTGGCCTTGTTGCATCTGCAACATAAAGCAGCAAATCCGCATCCTCTGCTGCAGCCATTGCCTTTTTCACACCGATTTTTTCTACCGTATCAGACGTATTGCGGATGCCCGCAGTATCAACAATCCGAAGCACGATTCCCTTTAACTGAATCAGCTCCTCCAACGTATCTCTTGTCGTTCCCGGAATTTCCGTAACAATCGCACGTTCCTCTCCGACCAGTGCATTTAATAACGTTGATTTTCCTGCATTCGGCTTTCCTAGAATTACGGTACGAATACCTTCCTTGATAATTCTTCCGTCTGCTGCATGACTTAATAACTCTTTTATCTGTGCCTTATTGTATTCGGTATGCTCCTTTAATGTTTCTGTAAAACCGTCCAGACTGATATGCTCCGGGTCATCCAATGCGGCTTCAATAAATGCGGTATCCCTTAGAATAGATTCCCGAAGCCCGGTAATTTTCCGGTACAGACTTCCGCCAAGCTGACGCACCGAATTTTTTACTGCCTGCTCGTTTGTCGCATGAATCAGGTCAATGACTGCCTCTGCCTGCGATAAATCTATTCTTCCGTTTAAAAATGCGCGCTTTGTAAATTCTCCCGGCTCTGCAAGCCTCGCACCGTGTTCCAGTACAAGCGACAACACCTTTTTCGTTACAATCATACCACCGTGGCAGTTGATTTCCACAACGTCCTCTCTTGTATATGTGTTCGGCGCCCTCATGACAGAAACGAGCACTTCATCCACCACCGTACTGTCCTGTCTTACGGTTCCGTAATGTATGGTATGAGATTTCTGCTCTGACAGCTTTTTTCTTCCTGTTTTTGATACAAATATCTCATCAGCAATACGGAAGGCTTCTGTTCCGCTCAAACGAATCATACTGATTCCCGCATTTGTTGTCCCTGTTGCAACAGCTGCAATCGTATCCTGTTCCATGCCGTTTCTTTCCCTTTCATTTTTTCTTCTTCGTCGCCTTAAAAACACAATACTTTACATTCAGAAAAAGGTGTCCCATCAGCTGAGACACCTTCTTTAGTATCTTATTCTTCTGTCTTCTCTGCCGATTCCTCTACGGTTTCTGTATTCCCGTACTGATATGGCTTACGATAACCCGACTTGTGATAGCCGCCGTTCTTATGATAATTACTGTTTCTGTTGTTGTAATATCTTCCGCTGCCGTAGTCCTTTACACCCTTCTTTAATGTAACTACTACCTTACGGTATGGCTCCTCGCCTTCGCTGTGGGTTTCTACAAATTTATCATTCTGTAATGCAGAATGAATGATTCTTCTCTCATACGGATTCATCGGCTCTAATGAAACGCTTCTTCTTGTCTTCTTTACCTTAAATGCAATGTTCTTTGCCAGATTTTCGAGAGTTTCCTTTCTTCTCTCTCTGTAATTTTCGGTATCTAACTTTATTTTGATGTAATCCTCACTGTCCTTGTTTACAACAAGACTTACCAGATACTGAAGAGAATCCAGTGTCTGTCCGCGCTTTCCGATTAAAACACCCATATCTTCACCAACTACATTGATATTCATTGCCTTTTCTTCTTCATTGAATTCAACTTCAATTTCCGGCTGAATCCCCATCTGCTCAAATACATTTTCCAAAAATTCTACTGCAATATCACTGGTAGTCTTCTTTAATGCAACGCGGATTTTTGCAGGCTTTTTGTTTAATCCGAGGAAACCGCTGCTTTCTTTTTCAATAACCTCATATTCAATATTATCGCTCGTTGTTTCTAAACGGATTAATGCTTCCGTAACCGCATCGTCTACTGTCTTTCCTGTAACTTCTATCCACTCTCTCATTTTTTTCTCTCCTATCGCTTACTTTTTTAAAATATTTGCATAATCCGAAATACTGTTGCCACCTGTAGATTTTGTTTTTGTTTCAGGAGTCTTGTAATCCTTGTTTGCTGCGTTAGCATAGGTAGCTGTTGTTCCCCTTGCAGAAGCATTGATATTTTTTGTCTGAGTCTTTGCAAGCTCTGCCATTTTTGTTCCCTGCTCAATACCCATTTTTTCTTTTCTCTTATTCTGCTTTTCTACATTCTTCTGAATCATATCATCCAAGTCCATGTGATCGATATGACGATTGATGAAGAACTGTGATATAATCATAACTACTGTACTTGCTACCCAGTAAATACCGATACAGATTGGGAACATCCAGCACATAAAACCGGAGACAAACGGCATAATGTATAACATGCTGTTCATGCTCTGCGCCATCGGATTTTCTTCATTCTTATTTTTGTTTGTGCTTGCCATCGAAAGCTTCGACTGAAGCAGCTGGGTTGCAACCGCAAGAACCGGAATCAGAATTGCCAGGCTGAAACCGTAATGAGCCGGTGTATTAGAAATGTTAAAGCCGCCAATCGAATGAATATGGTTAAGCTTTTCAAAAGTTACGTTGATTGTTTCGGAAATACTCGGAAACTGCACCGCAAGTGCTTCCCACTGTTCCGTACCGAACTTTGTCATAATGTCGATTAAGTGATTGTTTGTAAGAACATTTTCACCAATCTCCGCAAACTTACTTGTTGATACACCAACCGAAGAGGCTACCTCAGTCATATAAGGAAAATAGTCTACTGTCTTTAAGCTTTCTGCAACCGTATTATACAGTGTATAAATATCATCTACATAAGCTGGAATCGCATAAATAACACGGTATAATGCAAACATAATCGGAAGCGTAATTAACATCGGAAGACAACCGGAAGCAGGGTTCGTACCGTATTTTTCATAAACCGCCTGCTGCTCTAACTGCTGCATCCGCATGGACTGCTCGTCCTTTTTATTCTTATACTTTTCCGCAATCTTGTTTAACTCCGGAGTCATCTTGGAAGATAACTTTGAAAACTTCTGCTGTTTGATAGTCAAAGGAGTCATTAAAAGCTTTGTTACAATCGTAAATAAAACAATCGTAACAGCAACATTTTCAATTCCGACAAGGCTCAGTAATTCATATAAAAGATTAAATACCTGCCCGAAAATCCAAACAAACGGTTTTAAAATACCGCTTTCTTGAGTCAATACAATGAAATCCAATCTTTTTTACCATTTATGCGTCATATCTACGCATACCTTTCCATTTGATGAAGCAAAGTAACACCAGATAATAAAAATAAAAATATGGCTAAGGCACAGGATCATATCCGCCCTTATGAAAAGGATGACAACGAAGTATCCTTTTCACGGCAAGATAGGAACCTTTGACTACGCCATATTTTTCTATTGCTTCCATTGCATACTGAGAACAGGTAGGCACATAAATACAGGTAGGCCTGCCTTTTAAAGGAGATATATATTTCCGATATATTTTTATCAGCCCAATCAACACTTTTTTCATATTAAAATTCCGTGTAGCTTTACTAAATGCAGAAATGCACTCTCTATATCATGATAATTCTTACCCTTGGCAGTCATTCTGGCAATGACTACAATGTCCCAACCACTATGGAACCTCTCATTATTCAATCTGAAGCTTTCTCTTAATAATCTGGCGATTCTGTGCCTTACTACACTGTTACCGACTTTCTTGCTTACGGATATTCCAAGCCGGTTTTCTTCTCTGCCGCTTTTTACAACATACATAACCAGATACTTATTGGCATATGATTTACCGTTTTCGTATACATTTTTAAAGTCATCGCTTTTTCTTATAGATTGTACCAATGAAGTATCTCCCTAATTGATATATCCTGTAACCTTACATAAAGAAGAAAGGTCACAGTTACTGCGACCTAAGCGGATAATTGATGTCTTCCCTTTGCTCTTCTTCTTGCTAATACTTTTCTACCGTTAGCAGTACTCATTCTCGAACGGAATCCATGAACCTTGGATCTCTGTCTCTTCTTTGGCTGAAATGTCATCTTTGCCATGCCGGTTACACCTCCTTCATAACTCTTATACAAACACATATCTTTATAAAAAAGGTATATGCAGATTTCGTCTATTCTAAAATAACAGCAGTCTTATTATAGTAGAAAACCTTTAACGCGTCAAGCAGTTTTTTGCTTTATCAAAAATTTCTTTTCATTTTGTATCCTTTAATTCCTTATATAATGTGTCACAATATTTGCATTTTGAACTTTTTTTTGTTATAATAAATTAAGTATGCACTTAGAAAGGTATGGTAATTACGTGGAAAAGCAAATTAAAGAAAAATGGAACACTATTTTAGACTATATGAAGCATGAATATGACATCACGGATGTCGCTTATCGTACCTGGCTGCTTCCTTTATCTGTTCATTCCGTAAACGGTGATACGATTACCTTATCCGTAGATGATTCCAAAATCGGTGCCATCAGCCTTGATTTTATAAAAAATAAATACGGACTTTTTTTAAAGACTGCCATTGCTGAGGTATGCAATCACGATTTTGAACTGAATTTTATTTTAAAAAGCAATGCTGCAGCCGAAGTTTCTTCCTCTAAAATTAAAAACGACAGTTATGTTAACTTAAATCCGAAATATACCTTTGACACCTTTGTCATCGGCCCGAATAACAGCTTTGCGCATGCCGCAGCACTCGCCGTTGCGGAATCTCCGGCAGAAATTTATAATCCTTTATTTATCTACGGCGGCGTCGGTCTGGGTAAAACGCACCTGATGCATTCCATTGCACATTATATTCTGGACCGTAACCCGGAATTAAAGGTCATGTACGTGACAAGCGAAAAATTTACAAACGAACTGATTCAGTCCATTCGTAATAAAACTACATTGGAATTTCGTGAAAAATACCGTAACATTGACGTACTTCTCATTGACGATATTCAGTTCATCATCGGTAAAGAGAGTACTCAGGAAGAATTCTTCCATACCTTTAATACCCTGCACGAATCCAAAAAGCAGATTATTATTTCAAGTGACCGCCCTCCAAAGGACATTCAGACCTTGGAAGATCGTCTCCGTTCCCGTTTCGAGTGGGGCTTAATTACCGATATTCAAAGCCCGCCTTACGAAACACGAATGGCAATTTTAAATAAAAAGGTAGAAAGCGACGGACTCTCCATTGATAACGAAATTCTGGAGTTTATCGCAGCCAACATCAAGTCCAATATCCGTGAACTGGAAGGAAGCTTAAACAAGCTGGTTGCTTTGTCCCGCTTAAAGAAAAAGGAAATCAATATGGACCTTGTAACGGAAGCCATTCAGGATTACATCAGCGTCGACAGCCATAAGACAATTACGCTTCCGTATATCGTCGATATTGTAGCAGACCACTTTGGCCTGACGTCACAGGAAATTTATTCAAAAAACAGAAGCAACAAAATTGCCTATCCAAGACAGATTGCCATGTACCTTTGCCGGAAATGCATCGGCATGTCGCTTTCGGATATCGGAAAGGCTATCGGCAATAAGGATCACTCCACGGTACTTCATGGCTGCAATAAAATTGAAGAGGATTTAAAAAATGATGTTTCTCTCCAGAACACAATTGATGTCCTCATCAAAAAAATTAATCCACAGCAATAATTCTTCTATTAATATAGAAGAAAGCCATATCATATTACTCACATTCTGTGGACGAGTCTTGTTGATAACCTGTGAATTCATGTGAATAACTTTTGTAACCGTCAGACTTTATAAAGAAAGCCTGTCCGTTTATTCAAAACATGCCCACACAAAATTAAAGTGTCATCCACCTGAAGCAAAGATAGAAAAACCTTATTTCATCCGTGTTTTCGGCACTTATTCACATATTCACATTCACCTAATAATACTACGATAATTAATGATTAATTTATATAATTATATAAGAGCCGGAAGGAGAAACACATCATGAAAATCACATGTAAAAAATCAGAGATTTTAAACGGTGTCAACATTGCATTAAAAGCAGTTCCTGCAAAATCGACAATGCCGATTTTAGAATGTATCATCATTCAGGTCACAGACAGTACCATCAAATTCATTACAAACGACATGGAACTTGGAATCGAAACCATCGTCAACGGTCTGATTACCGATACCGGAAGTGTAGCTATCAATGCCAAGATTTTTTCAGACATTATCAGAAAGCTTCCTGATAATGACGTAATTATTGAAACAGACAATTCCTATATGACAACGATTCAGTGTGAAAAATCCGTCTTTACGATTGCGGGAAAGAGCAGCGAAGAATTCCCGTCGCTTCCTAAAATCGAAAAAAGAGAGGCTCTTGTGCTTTCACAGTTTTCGTTAAAGGAAATCATCAGACAGACCGTATTTTCCATTTCGGATAATGAAACCAACAAGATTATGACGGGTGAATTGTTTGAAATTAACGGAACCGAATTTAAAGTAGTGTCTTTGGACGGACACAGAATTTCCATTCGTAAAATTTTCTTAAAAGAAGAATATCCGGCAACCAAAGTCATTGTACCGGGTAAAACATTAAATGAAATCAGCAAGATTTTGTCCGGTGAGGTGGAAGATGAAATCCGGATTTTCTTTACCGACAAGCATGTTTTGTTTGAATTTGACAATACCATTGTCCTCTCCCGTTTAATTGAGGGCGAATACTATAAGATTAACCAGATGCTGTCCGGTGATTACGAAACGAAGTTTACGATTAATCGAAGAGTATTTTTAGACTGTATCGACCGTGCTACCCTGTTAATCAAGGAATCCGAGAAAAAACCGATTATTCTTGGAATCAATGATACGACAATGGAATTAAAAATCAATTCGACACTCGGTTCCATGAACGAAGAGATGGACATCGTAAAGGAAGGAAAAAATATCTTAATCGGCTTCAATCCGAAGTTCTTAATGGAGGCACTTCGTGTAATTGATGACGAGGAGGTTACGATTTATATGACAAATCCGAAAGCTCCTTGTTTCATAAAGAATCAGGAAGAAACTTATATTTATCTGATTCTTCCGGTTAATTTTAATGCAGTAAAATAAGGGAGTATAACGGTATGGAAGAAATCAAATTAAGAGAGGATTACATCAAACTCGGACAGGCATTAAAAGCGGTCGGATTTGTAGAGTCCGGTGTAGAAGCAAAAATAGCAATTTGTGACGGTCATGTAAAGGTAAACGGAGAGATAGAATTAAAACGTGGGAAGAAGCTCTATGATGGAGATGTGGTGTCCTACGAAGGAAAAGAAATTAAAATCGTAAAATGATAGTAAAGCAGATTGAATTGCACAATTTCAGAAATTATAAAACACTGTCCCTTCCTTTGGCAGAGGAGGTAACTATTCTTTACGGAGATAATGCGCAGGGAAAAACCAATATCCTTGAGGCAATCTACCTTTGCAGTACCACAAAGTCACACAAGGGAAGCAAGGACAGGGACATGATACGGCTCGGAGAAGAGGAAGCCCATGTGCGGATGCAGTTAAAAAAGGCGGACCTTCCTCATAAAATTGATATGCACCTGAAAAAGACCAAGTCAAAGGGTGTAGCTATCGACGGGATTCCGATTCGTAAATCTTCGGAGCTGTTCGGACTGATGAATGTTGTATTCTTTTCACCGGAAGATTTAAGTATGATAAAGAACGGTCCGGGAGAACGACGCCGGTTCATGGATTTGGAACTTTGTCAATTAAGCAAGTGGTATCTTACTTATTTGTCAAATTATAATAAAATACTGATGCAGAGAAACAATCTGCTAAAACAAATCGGTTACAACCAGAAATTAATGGAAACACTGGAAGTATGGGACAATCAACTGCTGGAATACGGAAGACATATCATTACGGGACGTGCTTCCTTTTTGGAAGAATTAAACGGTCTGGTTGGGGAGATTCATGAAAAGCTGTCCGGCGGAAAGGAAAGGCTGACAGTTTCCTATGAACCGAGTGTTACAGCAGAACAATATGAGGAAAAGCTGAAGCTTTCGTTAGAAAGAGACATTTACCAGAAGGCAACCTGTCTTGGACCTCACAGGGATGACATCAGTTTCTTCATCGGAAACGAAAATGTCAAAACGTTTGGCTCGCAGGGACAACAGAGAACTGCGGCACTTTCGTTAAAATTGGCGGAAATTGAACTGGTAAAAAGAAAAATCGGAGAAAATCCGGTGCTTTTATTGGATGATGTGCTGTCGGAGTTAGACAGAAAACGGCAGCATCATCTTCTTGACAGCATCGAAGGAATCCAGACAATCATTACCTGTACGGGATTAGAAGAGTTTGTCGGAGACCGAGGGCGCTTTAACCATATTTGTCATGTAGTAAACGGAACGATAGAGTAGTGAAACGGAGGATGTAAAATGAGCAGCGAATACGGAGCGGAACAAATTCAAATTCTTGAGGGTTTGGAAGCCGTAAGAAAAAGACCGGGTATGTACATCGGAAGTACTTCCATAAGAGGACTGCATCATCTTGTTTACGAAATCGTAGACAATGCAATTGATGAAGCACTTGGCGGATATTGTGATACGATTGATGTTACCATTAATCCGGACAATTCCGTTACGGTCATTGACAACGGACGCGGTATTCCGGTAGAAATCAATAAAAAGAAGGGCATTTCGACGGTAGAGGTAGTGTTTACCATTCTGCATGCCGGCGGTAAGTTCGGCGGTGGCGGATATAAGGTGTCCGGCGGTCTGCACGGTGTAGGCGCATCGGTTGTAAATGCGCTTTCCGAGTGGCTGGAGGTTATCGTTGAAGTAGACGGACATAAGTATTTCCAGCGTTATGAACGCGGTAAGACCATAGAGCCGTTAAAGAAAATCGGAGATTCGGACCGTCATGGTACTACGATTACGTTTAAACCGGATGCGGAAATTTTTGAAGAAACCGTATTCGATTATGATACTTTAAAGCAGAGACTCAGGGAAATGGCATTTCTGACTAAGGGAATCAAAATTATCTTCCGCGACAAAAGAGAGGGTCAGGAAAAAGAGCGTACGTTCCATTATGAGGGCGGTATCAAGGAATATGTGGAGTATTTGAATAAAAGCAAAACGGTGTTATATCCGGATATCATTTATTGTGAAGGCACGAAAAATGATGTCTATGTTGAGGTTGCAATGCAGCACAACGACGGCTATAACGAAGGCTGCTACAGTTTTGTAAACAACATTACAACGCCGGAAGGCGGTACGCATCTGATCGGCTTTAAAAATGCGCTGACTAAGGTATTCAACGACTACGCAAGAGAAAAGAAGTTTTTAAAGGACAACGAGCAGAATCTTTCCGGTGAGGACATCAGAGAAGGTCTGACTGCCATTGTCAGCATTAAAATCAGCGACCCGCAGTTTGAAGGACAGACCAAGCAGAAGCTTGGAAACAGTGAGGCAAGAGGTGCTGTCGAAGAAATTGTAGGAAAGAAGCTTCTGTACTTCTTAGAGCAGAATCCGGTGGTTGCAAAAAGCATCTGCGAAAAGGCAGTGCTTGCCCAGCGTGCCAGAGATGCCGCAAGAAAGGCAAGGGATCTGACGAGAAGAAAGTCCGCACTGGACGGTATGAGCCTGCCGGGTAAATTAGCCGACTGTTCCGATAAGGACCCGAGAAACTGCGAAATTTATATCGTAGAGGGAGATTCTGCGGGCGGCTCCGCAAAAACGGCACGTTCCCGTGCAACGCAGGCAATTCTTCCGCTTCGTGGTAAAATTTTAAATGTAGAAAAATCAAGACTTGACAAGATTTTGGTAAACAACGAAATCAGGGCAATGATTACGGCATTCGGTACGGGTATCGGAGAGGACTTTGATATTACAAAGCTCCGTTATCATAAAATTATTATCATGACCGATGCCGATGTCGACGGTGCGCATATTGCAACACTGATGCTGACATTTTTGTACCGCTTCATGCCGGAGTTAATCCGTCAGGGCTATGTCTATCTGGCACAGCCGCCGCTTTATAAGGTGGAGAAGAACAAGAGCGTCTGGTATGCTTACAGTGATGAGGAACTAAACAAGATTCTGTTGGAAATCGGACGTGACCAGAACAACAAGATTCAGCGTTATAAAGGTCTTGGTGAGATGGATGCCGAACAGCTCTGGGATACGACAATGGACCCGGCAAAGAGAATTCTTCTTCGTGTTGCCATGGACGAAGAATCTTCTTCCGAGCTTGATGTAACATTTACGACGCTGATGGGCGATAATGTAGAGCCGAGAAAAGAATTCATTGAAGCAAACGCGAAATACGTTCAGAACTTAGACTTTAATGCATAAGCATACTCTGAAATAAAGGAGAACCAAAATGGATGAACATATTTTTGATAAGGTGCAGGAGGTTGACTTAAAGAAAACGATGGAAACATCGTACGTCAACTATGCGATGTCGGTTATCGTAGCGCGTGCCCTGCCGGATGCGAGAGACGGTTTAAAGCCGGTACAGCGTCGAATTTTATATGCCATGATAGAGTTAAACAACGGTCCTGACAAGCCGCATCGTAAGTGTGCGCGTATTGTCGGTGATACGATGGGTAAATATCATCCGCACGGTGACAGCTCCATTTACGGCGCACTCGTTAATATGGCACAGGACTGGTCTACGAGATATCCGTTGGTGGACGGACACGGAAACTTCGGTTCCGTCGACGGTGACGGTGCGGCTGCCATGCGATACACTGAAGCAAGACTCAGCAAGATTTCGATGGAAATGCTTGCAGACATCAATAAGGACACCGTAACCTTTATTCCGAACTTTGATGAAACGGAAAAAGAGCCGCTTGTACTGCCGGCACGTTATCCGAACCTCTTAGTCAACGGTACTTCCGGTATTGCGGTTGGTATGGCAACCAACATTCCGCCGCATAACATGACCGAGGTCATCAATGCAGTCATTAAGATTATCGACAACAAGGTAGAAGATAAAGAAACGACCATTGATGAAGTGATGCAGATTGTCAAGGGTCCGGATTTTCCGACAGGTGCCACAATTTTAGGAACAAGAGGCATCAACGAAGCGTATCGTACCGGACGCGGTAAAATCAAGGTTCGTGCGGTGACTGATATTGAGCCGATGGCAAACGGTAAGAACCGTATCGTAGTGACGGAGCTTCCTTACATGGTAAATAAGGCCCGTCTCATCGAAAAAATAGCAGAGCTTGTCAAAGAAAAGAAGATTGACGGCATTACAGAGCTTCGTGATGAATCTGACCGCAGCGGTATGCGTATCTGTATTGAGCTGCGTCGTGACGTGAATGCCAATGTGATTTTAAATCAGCTGTACAAGCATACTCAGCTTCAGGATACGTTCGGTGTGATTATGCTTGCACTGGTAGACAATGAGCCGAAGGTTCTGACGCTGCTTGATATGTTACATGTTTATCTGCGTCATCAGGAGGATGTTGTCACAAGACGTACCAAATACGATTTAAACAAGGCGGAGGAACGTGCCCATATTTTGAAGGGCTTACTCATTGCCTTAGACCATATCGACGAGGTCATCCGCATCATCCGCGGTTCCGAGACGGTAGCAATTGCAAAGGAACAGCTGATGGTAAGCTTCGGACTCGACGACGTACAGGCACAGGCTATCGTGGATATGCGTCTTCGTGCGCTGACCGGCTTGGAGCGGGAAAAGTTAGAGCAGGAATATGACGAACTGATGAAGAAAATCAGCGAATTTAAGGCAATTCTTGCAGACGAAAAGCTGTTGCTCGGTGTCATCAAGACGGAAATCAGCCTTGTGCGCGATAAGTACGGCGATGAAAGAAGAACCTCCATCGGTGTGCATCTCGATGATTTTACGGACGAAGACCTGATTCCGGATGAAACCACCGTGATTGCCATGACAAAGCTCGGTTATATCAAGCGTATGACGATTGATAATTTCAAGAACCAGCATCGCGGCGGCAAGGGCATCAAGGGAATGCAGACGATTGAAGAGGACTATATTGAAGAACTCTTTATGACGACGACGCATCATTATATCATGTTCTTTACGAACAAAGGACGTGCATACCGTTTAAAGACATACGAAATTCCGGAGTCCGGAAGAACCGCAAGAGGTACGGCAATCGTGAATCTTCTTCAGCTTCTGCCGGAGGAAAAGGTGACGGCAGTCATTACCTTAAAGGAATTCGATGACGACCGTTATCTGTTCATGGCAACGAAGACCGGTATTGTGAAGAAGACAAAAATCAAGGAATTTGCAAACATCCGGAAGACCGGCATTCAGGCAATTACCTTGCGTGAAGAGGATGACCTGATTGAAGTAAAGGCAAGTACCGATGAAGAGGATATTATCCTTGTAACAAAGCAGGGTATGAGCATCCGCTTTAACGAAGGAGATGTTCGTGCGACCGGCCGTTCTTCGATGGGTGTTATCGGTATGACGCTTTCTGATGGCGACGAAGTTGTTGCCATGCAGATGGTATCGCAGGGCGAATATCTTCTCACCGCTTCCGAATACGGTTACGGAAAGCTGACCGAAATGGAAGAATTCCCGCTGCAGAGACGAGGCGGTAAGGGTGTCAAGTGCTATAAAATTTTAGACAAGACCGGTGATGTTGTCGGTGCCAAAGCGCTCAATCTGGACAAGGAAATCATGATTATCACAAATGAGGGAATTGTCATCCGTATGTCCGTACAGGATATCAGCATTGTCGGAAGAATTACATCCGGCGTCAAGCTCATTGACATTGCGGCAGACAAGGGTATCCGTGTGGCAAGCATTACAAAGGTGAAGGAGCCGACTCAGGCAGAGGTGGAGGCAGCCGAAGCAGAAGTAAGGGAGTTCGAATAGTAAAATGAAAGAAGCAGGGCAGTAGTACAGGCTGCTCTGCTTTTCTTGCTTTTCGGGTGATAGATTACATAAAGAATTGATAAGATTATGGTTTGATAAAAGCAGGAGATGAGAAAAATGAGAGAAATCAATACGGCAAAACTGACAGAAAATATTAAGGAAATGTGCATCGAAGCGAATTTAAAGCTTTCCGGAGACGTGCGGGAAAAAATCTTGTCTGCGGAGCAGGCGGAGGATGAGCCGCTCGGAAAAAAGATTCTGGGACAGTTAAAGAAGAACATGGAAATTGCGGAAGCAGAACAGATTCCGATTTGTCAGGATACCGGTATGGCTGTTGTATTCTTAGAAATCGGTCAGGAAGTACATTTTACCGGAGACTTTTTAGAGGATGCGGTCAACGAAGGCGTCAGACAGGGATACCGGGAAGGATATCTTAGAAAATCGGTCGTCTCTGACCCGCTGCTTCGTGTCAATACAAAGGATAATACACCGGCGATTCTTCATACAAGTATTGTGCCGGGCGATAAAGTCAAAATCACCGTGGCGCCAAAGGGCTTCGGAAGCGAAAACATGAGCCGCGTCTGCATGCTGAAGCCTGCAGACGGCGAGGAAGGCGTAAAGCAGGCAGTATTGGAAACCGTAAAGCTTGCCGGCCCGAATGCCTGTCCGCCAATCGTTGTCGGCGTCGGTATCGGCGGCACCTTTGAAAAATGTGCCTATCTTGCAAAAAAGGCACTGACCAGAAGCTTAAATGAAGGTTCTTCTCTTCCTCATATCAGGGCAATGGAAGAAGAGCTTTTAAAAAAGATCAATGAGCTTGGCATCGGAGCCGGAGGACTCGGCGGAAACACAACGGCACTCGGAGTCAATATCGAAACTTATCCGACTCATATTGCGGGACTTCCGGTAGCAGTCAATATCTGCTGTCATGTGAACCGCCATGTCAGCCGTGTGTTATAGGGCATAACCAAAGTATCCATAGATATCAGAAAGTTATCCACAGTTTTCGTGGATAACCTGTGAATAATCAACAGAAACGGTGGAAAATCAGCAAAAATTTATCCACAACAGAGGAAAAGAACGTATTGTTTCAGAACGGAGGAAACTATGCAGGAAAAACAAATCACACTTCCGATAACAAAAGAAATCGCAGACAGCTTATGTGCCGGAGACTATGTCACTTTGACCGGAACACTGTATTCCGCAAGAGATGCCGCACACAAACGTATGACAGAAGCTTTGGAGGCAGGAGGAGAACTGCCGCTTCCTATCAGGAACCAGACGATTTACTATCTCGGTCCGACACCGGCAAGAGAAGGACAGGTCATCGGCTCTGCCGGTCCTACCACAAGCAGCCGCATGGATAAGTATACGCCGACGCTGTTAGACCTTGGAATGACCGGCATGATCGGAAAAGGAAAACGAAGCAAAGAAGTCATAGAATCGATGAAGAAAAACCATGCCGTTTATTTTGCAGCGGTCGGCGGCGCAGGTGCTCTGCTGTCAAAATGCATCACAAAAGCAGAGGTGGTTGCCTATGAGGATTTGGGCGCCGAAGCAATCTATAAGCTGGAGGTGAAAGATTTTCCGGTCATTGTCGTCATAGATGATAAGGGAGAGAATTTGTATGAACGGTGAAAAAATGATATTCAAAGCTTCTTTTCGAACCGGAACGTTGTGGTTGTGTTGACTCCTTTAGTAGACCTTCTTGTGAATCTGAGACTGACGGAGGACGGCTTTCATTTTGAAAACCATCTGATGGATCAGATACTGCGACTGCCGATGTCAAAGCTGCAGGCATTAGAAAAAGGGACGGCGATAGAACGACTCACCAATGAATCATCGGCATTGATGTGCAATCAGCTGATTCTTCATACAAGACCGTTTGTCCTGCTGGGATATGGTTTTGTTGTTGTATCTCTTTTAATAACAAGCGATACCCATATGCTGTATTTCATTGCGATTTTTGTAATATCCTTTGCTCCGCTGCTGCGCTCGTTATACCTTGGCAGACGCCGTGCAGAATTAAGGGCACAGACTGCACGATATACGGAGCTTCGCAAAAATTCAGAGCAGGAATTATTTGAGTCACGGGATCTTGCATGGGGATTTCCGGTCGGAGGTCTTTTAATTGGAAACATTCGAACATGCCATAATGAATACTGGAACGTTTCCGGAAAAAAATGGTGTCATCTGAATGCACTGGAAAGCATGCTTGATTTTCTGTGCGGAAACGGAGTAAAAATGGCAATCGTAGTATTCGGTGCGGTTTTAGTTTCCAAAGACATGATGTCACTAGGCTCGCTGCTTGGAGGATTCCTCATGCAGCCTGCGATTGCGAAGTGCTGTAAAGTGATATACCGGCTCATCATGGAATATCACAATGAAAAGCAGTACCTTGACCGGATGCTCATCATGTATGATGGCCTTGAGGATAGAACGGAGGAAGCAAGCGAGGAAACAAAGCCGTATTGCCTTGAACTTAAGCAAGTGTCTTTTTCGTATCCCGGACAGGCAAAACCGGCGATTGATAAATGCAGCATCAGGATATCGGAGGGAGAGGTGGTTTGGCTTTCCGGAAGGAACGGTAGCGGAAAAAGTACCATCCTGCAGCTACTTGGCGGAATTCAGGTGCCTGACGGCGGAAAACTATGTGATGAAACAGGAAGATGCCTGGAACCTGAAATACTTTACAAAAATGTGTCGTTTTGCCAGCAAAACGGAGCAATCTTTTCAGGCACTGTGGAGGAGAACCTTTTCCTGAATAAGAACCGAATAGAAGAAGCAGAAGAAATGCTTGCTTCCATTGGTTTTGAAAAACCGCTTACCTATATCATAGAACCGGGAGGTTCAAACCTTTCTTACGGAGAAAGAAAAAAAATACTGCTGGTAAGGGCACTGTTAAAAGATGCAGCTTTTCTTGCACTGGACGAACCGTTAAATCATTTAGATGAGTGCGGCAAGGCATTTCTGACGAAAAGACTGGAAAATTATAACGGAGCCATAATATACATATCACACGAAGCACTTGAACTTCATCGGAGAAAATCCAAAATTGTGAACGTGGAATGCTTTAGCGGGGGAATGTAAGGTAGAGTGCATTTGTATAAACCGGACAGAACAATCGGGCACTAGATATGGTGTCCGATTTTCTGAGTTTCTACTATATAAATAGAGAAAAAATTTTTTTGCAGAAAAAGCGAAAAAAGCGTTGACAGAAGCGTTTTTCTTTGATAAACTAGTCAATGCACTGACGGAGAGACGTTAGTTATGCAATGAAAATTAGATACCTTGGTAGCAAATTTTCAGACTGGAGATGTACTCAAGAGGCTGAAGAGGCGCCCCTGCTAAGGGTGTAGGTCGGGCAACCGGCGCGAGGGTTCAAATCCCTCCATCTCCGCTCAACAGCTTAAAACTTTTAAAAAAGTCGAAAAAAGTTGTTGACAAACCACGAATAAGGTGGTAAGATAACGAAGCTGTCAAAAACGAGTGAATAGTTAAAACAGTTCAAACAATTTAGAAAATTTCGAATTGAAGAAACACTTAAAACTTTTTTAAAAAGTTGAAAAAAGTGCTTGACAATGAGAACTGAGTGTGTTAAACTGTATAAG
>JBJENV010000009.1:0-33776 GCA_051880375.1 Lachnospiraceae bacterium | reverse complement strand
TTGATTCTTCCACCAAATTCTGCATCCGAACCACATAAGAACTCCTGCGTGTAACCAAACTCTTCTAATATATCCCCCAGTGCAGTTATTCCGGGCGTAAAGAAATCCTTTCCTCCCTGTGTATTGATACCTGCAAATCGCGGATATGGCACTCCGGTTGTTGTAGAAAACAAAGCTGCCATTGTTCCATCGGAACCGGTTCCCGAATGAAACCCACCCAATTTATCACTATTGGAAAAGGAAATGTTTTGCTCTGCTAAGCTCTTCAGAGAAGGAATATAATTTACCTCCTGATGTCCACCGTCTTCATAAGAAGCATATGTCGTCTCCATACTTTCCAGATAAATATATAATAGGTTTTTCTTCTGCCCATGACTCACAATAGCAACATCCTTTGGTGCAACATAATATTGCTCATATAGAGCAGTTTTTCCAATGGAATTCTTAACATAGGAAACAACATCAAAGGTCGCGTTGATATAGAAAATACACAACAGCATAGAACAAACACTAATGACGGCAGTCATCTGCTGCAAAACAGTCAGTATAAACGGTCTGGAGTCAGAAACTGCTTCCCGCTCTCTGATAAATTTCTTTTGCTTTTGGCGGCAGAAAACAGAAAGAGTTGCAAATGGTACATATAAAAGCAGTATTCTCGGTACGCAATATTTCACCGCTGAAATTACAACATCAGGATTTGTCCCTTTCAGCGGTGAAAGTAATGTGTTAATAATTTCATTCAGACCAACTGCAAAGGCCTGATTTACCCAATGCGTCACAATAAACAGTATATCAAAAAGTAAATACAGGATATTCAGCATGACATACCATAAAATACTTTTTTTAGCAATATCCTTTACTTTTTCAGGAGGGTCATTTACCAGTTTTCTAATCCATTCTATCACGGAAATCAGTCCGTGAAAGTCTTCTTTTACCTGATTTTTAAAAGCCTCCCGTTCCTCCGTCAGTGTTCTTGTTTTCCACGCGCTGTCTGCTTCTATGCTGTTAATAATACCGGCCATTCTTATAAAAAAGACAACAAAGTTAAAAAGCGGTAAAAATGGAATAACCCACCATTGCTTTTTATAGTAATTACAAAGCTCTTTAAATTCCGATAAAAAACCGATGATTGCAAAATAGTAAAAATATCCGCAAATAATATACATTACCATAATACCGGCCATCGATAACCCGATGATTTTTCCGGAAAAGCCCATAAATAACAGACAAATCAAGGCAAGATACCAGATCAGTCTTGGAAACGCAAAGGTATGATCATACATAATGGTTCGGACATTTGTGTCTTTTACAAGCTTTAACGGATTCAATCCGAATTTCATAAACATTTTTGTAACTTCAAGGCTTCCTCTTTGCCAGCGCTGTCGCTGCGTATACAATTTATCAACATCTTCAATCGGGTCTACAAAAAAGATTGCCTTTTCGCACAGCTTTACTTTTTCCTTTTGAATATACTTCATTTGAAAAGTAATTTGTGTATCTTCACATATAGTATCCGTACTATACAGCCATGACTTCAAAATCGCAGATTTTCGAAATCCCGAAAAAGCCCCCGATAACGTATAAATGGCATTCTTTTCCGACGCATAATTTCTTCCGGCCAAGAATGCCTGCGCATATTCTACAAATTCAAGTTTTCGAAGCAGTTTTGGGAAACCTTTGGGATAGGTTTCTATCATTTCAGGATTTGTACAGATTGCACCTGTCATACAATTCACCGACAAATCTGCCTCAAACCGCTCCACCATATGTCTCAGAGCTGATTTTTCGAGTATTCCGTCACTGTCAATATGAATGATATATTTTCCTTCCGAGTTATAAAGCGCCAGATTCAACGCTCGTGATTTTCCCTGTTGAGCATTTAACCACTGCATAATCAATTCCGGATATTTTTCCTGACACTCGGAAAATACCCGAAAACTGTTATCCTTACTTTTATTATTGACCAAAAATACTCTGATTCTGTCGTTTGGATAATCACTGTCATAAATAGAACGAATACATGCCTCTAAGGTTCCTTCCGAATTATAAACCGGTATAATCACCGAAATTTCAGGATAGAGAATCGGTTTTTCATCCTGAACCGGCTTTTTCTTCCTCCTAAAAAGCACAATAATGCTTCCAATTGCAGGAATAACCTCCATAATAAACGGAATAATCATCCATGCAGACCAAAACACTATAGAGTTTATCAGTCGATTAATTATGTCCATAAGAGAATTTTCCCAGTTTTGTACGAATAATCTGTGACTTTGTAAATACATAAAAGTATAGCAGCACGGATAGCATGTAAAAAACTATCCGTCCTACAATCGCATGTGCAATGAAATAAACATTCACACCAAAAAAATGAATCATTTCGCAAATCACTATAATGCGCAATACATTCGATAAAATGATACAGATACACCCGGAAATTCCGACCAAAACGCGTTCCTTCACCGTATAAACCGTAAAAAATGCCAAAAGAGAAAGAAATGCCAAAATCTCTATGATTCCCGAGCACTCAAAATCAATCTGTAACGTGATGGATGAAGTATCTGTTGAAATAAACAAAATTCCATACTTAAAAAAAGCGGTAAACGTACCGGTCAAATCACCGAATAAACCGGCAATTGCTGCCACAACACGTGCCAGAGGCTGTATTGCAATCGGACGTACCAAAAGCATGGAAAGAATAAATAGTCCAAAGCTACCTGTAACAAAATGTCCGTAATACAGCTTGCAACGCTTCATTACAGAAAGGATATAAAGCCATACGACAATAATAAGCAGATATGCGCCTATTTTCATATTCACATTCTCATTTCTGTTGGGCAGCTTCACAGGTTGTCAAAGACATACTCTGTAGCTGCTCCTTTCCTTTTAACCTGCGCCTGATAAGTACAAATGCAACCGCAAGGATGCACAGAACAATTCCCAAAATTGGACCTGTGGAAGTGCCTGCACAGCTGACCCATTGATGCCCTATTCTGCCGAAGCGGGCACAGAATGCATGAAGCTCTTGCGGTTCCATATGAAACTTATCAGCAAGCTTATCAATGTAAATTTCAAATTCCATTTCATTTTTCGAAGGTCCGATTACAAGCATTGCTCTGCCATAAACAGCATTGCCTCCATAAATATATTCTGCACTCGGATCTTCCCACTGCCAGATATTATTTGCATTTTTCCAGCCTTGCGAATCAATCAGATAAAACTCATACGTTCCATTTGATAAACCGGAAAGCTTAGGATTATAATTAATATTTCCTTCGCTGTCTACTGCAATAAACTGAGGATAAAATGCATACTCCGGCCAGAAGTTACTTTTATCATAAAAAAATTGATCTAATCTGTCGTGCATCCATTGCCACTGTCCCATCCAGTTTAATGGCCATCTTTCAAACCATTCATCTCTGTCATAGCCTTCAAAAAACTCATTTGGAAGAGAATTAATTCCAATGGTAATTGCGGATGTCATATCACCTCCGGCACTTTGCAGATGTGTCGGCATAGAAGTATATACATGTCCGTATAATACATCTCCGTCAGAATACAATGCAGCATGCCCATCTACTTCATCATGGTGTGTTCCGGAAGTAGCATACTGTATCACCGAATGCGGATAATAAGCCCAATCATCAAAAGAACCGTCGTAAATAATTCCTGTAAAATCGCCCCTTGACGAATCCGGGTCGGCAGGTTCCCCCTGCAAATTAGCTATATCCGAAATATACGGTTCTCCAAGATAAGGTCCAAAGGAAAGATATTCCCTGTATTCCGGGAGCTCGCTCGTTGGAATAGAAAACTCGTAAAGGTACGATTGAAATCCATAGGTCAGATCACTGTGCGCTATTTCCGCATCGTTTACTCCCTGAATCTGCGGCTTCTTATTCGCATCCTTTAACTGAAACTGCATTACTCTCCCCAAATCTGTTGTAACGGAATATCTTCCGTTGCTGTGGGCTCCTACGTTGGAAGCAGTCCAGTTCTCCCGTGCATCAATATAAAAATATAAATAATCCCCATCAAAAACAAAGGCAACTTCATTCAGTTTACCATCATAAACGCCTGTCTTTTGTACGGCATCCCAGTCGGAAAAATCACCGTCAATCTGAATGCCCTGATATTCATTTGCAAGTACTTCTGTTTTCTGTAATACAAAACAGATAATCGTTGCGGTACAAATACATAAAACAATTTTGCGTAATGAAATCATATTCATTCTAAGCTACCTCCTTTTCTCTGTATTTTTCATAACTACTAACAGTCGTTTCTATTATTATACTAATCGACATAATTTGCAAGAGGAATAAGATTGGAAAATCATTATTTTATACATATTAGTACTTTAGTACTATTTTACTACAGTTTTTCAATAAATGAAACAAAAAAATATTTTTTTAATAATTTTTTTTCTTAACGGCTGCGGAAGCACATTACCTTCCTTCAACGCTTGACTTTATAAGCAAATTGGGCTATGATAACTCAATAGATAATTTATTTCTTTATCATATTGCATTATTAAAGTAAACTATATTGATACAAAGGAGTGTTTCTTATGAGCTTTCAATACGTCAAGGCACTGATTTCCCCGGAGGAATTAAAGGAGCGTTATCCTCTGACCGAGCCGTTAAAAGCAGTAAAGGCAGAGCGTGACCGCCAGATTCGTGACATTTTCGAGGGAAGGGATTCCCGCTTTATTGCGATTATCGGTCCCTGCTCGGCGGATAATGAAGATGCCGTCTGCGAATATATCAACCGTCTTGCTGCCGTACAGGACAAGATTAAAGATAAAGTGCTTATCATTCCCCGTATATATACCAATAAGCCCCGTACCACGGGGGAAGGCTACATGGGGCTTGTACATCAGCCGGACCCTCATAAAAAGACAGACTTTCAGGAAGGTCTGCATGCCGTACGTAAAATGCACCTTCGTGCGATTGCGGAAACCGGCTTAAGTGCAGCCGACGAAATGCTCTATCCCGAAAACTTCCCGTATGTGGATGACTTACTTTCCTATGTTGCTGTCGGCGCTCGTTCTGTGGAAGATCAGCAGCACCGTCTGACCGTCTCCGGTATGGACGTTCCGGTAGGTATGAAAAATCCGACCAGCGGTGATTTTTCTGTGATGATGAATTCCTGCGTTGCCGCACAGATTCCTCATACCTTCCTCTATCGTCAGTGGGAGGTTGATACTACCGGAAATCCTCTGACACATACTATTTTGCGCGGGGCAGTCAATAAACATGGTCAGTGCATTCCAAACTATCATTACGAGGATTTGATGCGTCTGCTTGAAATGTACGAAGCGCGTCCGATGCTAAAAAATCCGGCAGTCATTATTGATGCAAACCACTCCAACTCCAATAAGAAGTTTTCAGAACAGCCCAGAATTGTACATGAAGTCCTGCACAGCAGAAAAATGAATCCGGATCTTCATAAGCTTGTCAAGGGCGTCATGGTGGAAAGCTATCTCGTGGAAGGAACCCAGAAGCTGGAGGAGGGTGTTTACGGGAAATCCATTACCGATCCATGTCTTGGCTGGGACAGCACCGAAAAACTGCTCTATACCATAGCCGACCACATATAAAACCGTATCCAAACGTAGCATAACTTAAAAACACTGTAAGGAAATTGTATCGCGATTTTCCATACAGTGTTTTTTTGTACTGATAAAACAGGCTCTATTTTCTGTTACCATACTTTTCTTTGTATGCTAAGATTGCTGCAATTGTCTTGGAATCCGAGATTTCACCGGAAAAAATTTTTTCTACCAATGTCTCTATCGGATACTTTTGTACTGCAAGGAATTCATCTTCATCCAGATGCTGCTTTCCCGGAACCAGCCCGGTTGCAACATAGATTTCTATGTACTCATCACAATAGGCAAAGGCAGAATAAAACTTAAGCAGAAGCTCGATGTTTTCGCAGCGATAGCCGATTTCCTCTTCCAGCTCTCTTGCCGCTGCCGTCTTACGGTCCTCACCCGGGTTTAAGCAACCCGCCGGAATCTCCAATGACATTCTTTCGACACCGGAACGATACTGGCTTACCATATAGATATTTCCGTCTGTATCTACCGGAACCACTGCAGCTGCCCCGTTGTGATGCAGAAAGTCCCACTTTGCGGTAGAACCGTTCGGAAACTGCATCGTATCCTCATAAAAATCCAAAATCCTGCCCTTATACTTTAACTCACGTTCCAGCCGTTTTACCTGATTTTCCTCTGCCATAGTTTTCTTCCCTTTCCTTATCTTTTCATCTGTACCGCTTTTTCATAGCAGGCATCACAGGCTTTTAACACTGCATTGCGCAATCCGTACTCTTCCAGCGCCGCAACTCCGGCAATGGTTGTACCACCCGGAGAACAGACAGCATCCTTTAACTTTCCCGGATGCTCTCCTGTTTCCAGCAGCATCTTTCCCGCACCTATCATCGTCTGTGCAGCCATTTCGTACGCCTGTGCGCGCGGAATCCCATATTTTACTGCTCCGTCCGCCAACGCCTCCAAAAACAGATACACAAACGCCGGAGAACATCCACTTGCAACCATAGCTGCGTCCATAAGGTGTTCCGGCAATACTGAAACCTTTCCGACTTCCGTAAAAAGTCGTTCCAATAGAGTCCTTTCTTCTTCCGTATAAACTGTCTCATCTGAATAACAAAGTGCTGTCATACCTTCTAAGACAAGTGCCGGCGTATTCGGCATGGCGCGTACTACCTTTATCTTTCCTTCAAAGTATTCTGTCAAATAAGAAATCGAAATTCCGGGAGCAAGTGAAACAAGCAGCTGTCCCTCACCTGCCTGAGCCTTTATTTCAGGGAGCACTTCTTCAAAGTACTGAGGCTTTACGGCGAGCACAATGATCCTCGCCTGTGTTGTCAGCGCGCCAATGGAAGGTGCATAGGAAGCACCTGTTTCCTTTGAAATCTTTAAATTCTTTTCGTCATGAGCACATCGAAATACAATCTGTTCTGCACCAAATGCCTTAACGGCTCCCTTTAAAAGCGGCAGTCCCATATTTCCGGCACCGATAAAAGCGATTGTTTTCTGCATAACACACCTCCTGTTCCCAATATTGAGGCATCCATACCCCCTATGATACAGATATCACTACCTTAAGTCGTTCACAAATGTCTCCATCCGGTCAAGCCCCTTCTTGATACTCTCCATGGAAATTGCATAAGACAGACGAATGTGGTCGGCAAAGCCGAAATCAGCACATGGAATGACAGCCACATTATAATCCTCTATGAGAATTTTTGCAATCTGTCCGATATCGGACAGCATTTCATCCTTATACTTTTTTCCAAACAGTTCGCTCATATCCACAAATACATAAAATGCTCCGAGCGGCTCCACGGTGCTTATCAGCGGAATGCTCTGGATACGTTCATACATATATTTTCTTCGACGGTCAAACTCATTACGCATTACCTCTACGGTATCCTGCGGGCCGTTTAATGCTTCTATCGTCGCCTTTTGTGCGATGGAATTCGGATTTGAGGTCTGATGGCTCTGAATGCTGCCCATCAGCTTTGCAATCTCCTTTGAGGAACCTGTATAGCCGATTCTCCAGCCGGTCATGGCATAGCTCTTGGCCACGCCGCTGCAGGTAATGGTACGCTGATAGATTTCCTCACCTAAGGACGCAATGCTGACAGCTTCCTGTCCCTCATAAATAAGATTCTCATACATCTCGTCGGCAACCACATAAATATCCTGCTCCACAATAACATCTGCCAGTGCCAGAAGTTCTTCTCTCGTATAAATCATACCGGTTGGATTATTTGGGGAATTTAAAATGACGGCCTTTGTCTTTTCGGTACAGGCTGCTTTCAGCTGTTCCGGAGTGATTTTATAATTCTGCTCCTTCGGACAACGGATTATCACAGGAATACCATCCGATAACTTAACGATTTCCGGATAGCTTAACCAGAACGGAGCCGGGATGATGACCTCATCACCCGGATTTAAAATTGCTTCGAAAATATTGGTAAGAGAATGCTTACCGCCATTACTGATTACGATTTGATCCGGCTCATAGTGAATATGGTTGAACCGCTCAAACTTATCAGCAACTGCCTGCTTTAACTCGTTCATACCGGAAGCCGGAGTATATTTTGTAAAGCCTTCCCTGATTGCGTCAATTGCTGCTTCACAAATGTTTTCCGGAGTATTAAAGTCCGGTTCTCCGGCACCAAAGCCGACAACGTCAATCCCCTTTGCCATCAGTTCCTTTGCTTTTGCTGTAATTGCAAGTGTCGATGACGGCTTCACCGCCTGAGCTTTTTTTGATAAAGTAAGTGGCATAATCATTCTCTCCTGTCATTTTCAAGATTGTATACATGTCTACATACATTTTATAATACATTCTAATATAAGTCTGCAAATAATGCAAGCACAAATTTTAAAAGAGAAAAAAAGGATGCAGGTCATACATAAAAAAATATATGTACGACCCTACATCCTCTTTGTTTTCGTATGGATTATTTTGCGTAATCAATTGCTCTTGATTCGCGGATAACATTGATTTTGATTTGTCCCGGATATTCTAACTCCGCTTCAATTTTCTTTGATAAGTCGCGGGCAAGTAATACCATATCGTCATCCGATACCTGCTCCGGTATCACCATAACGCGGACTTCTCTGCCTGCCTGAATGGCAAACGACTTATCCACTCCTTTAAAGCTGTTGGTAATATCTTCTAATTGTTTGAGACGGTTTGTATAAGCCTCGAGTGTTTCTCTTCTGGCTCCCGGACGTGCCGCAGAAATCGTGTCCGCAGCTTGTACAATACAAGCAATCAATGACTGATATTCCACATCGCCATGATGAGCTTCCACCGCATTGATGACAATCGGAGACTCTTTGTACTTACGACAAAGGTCTGCACCGATTTGTACATGCGTTCCATCCATATCGTGGTCTACAGATTTTCCGATGTCATGCAGCAGGCCTGCCCGCTTTGCAAGTCTGACATCTACTCCAATCTCAGCAGCTAATAAACCGGAAAGGATAGCAACCTCAATCGAATGCTTTAATGCATTCTGACCATAGCTTGTGCGGAATTTCATTCTTCCGAGAAGTTTGATAAGTTCCGGATGGATACCGTGAACGCCAACCTCTAAGGCTGCCGATTCACCTTCCTCACGAATCATCGTGTCAACTTCCTTCTGAGCTTTTTCCACCATTTCTTCAATTCTTGCCGGGTGAATACGTCCATCCACAATTAATTTCTCCAAAGCAATACGAGCAACCTCACGACGAATCGGGTCAAAGCCGGAAAGGATGACAGCCTCCGGAGTGTCGTCAATAATCAGTTCAACACCGGTCATTGTCTCCAAAGTTCTGATATTTCTACCCTCTCTACCGATAATTCTGCCCTTCATTTCATCATTTGGAAGCTGTACGACGGAAATTGTAGACTCCGCAACATGGTCGGCAGCGCATCTTTGAATAGCAGTAACGACATAATCCTTTGCCTTTTTCTCTGCTTCTTCCTTTGCGTTGTTTTCGAGCTCTTTGATGAGCACTGCCGTTTCATGCTTGACTTCTTCTTCGACAGATTTAATAAGATATTCCTTTGCTTGTTCGGAGGTTAATCCCGAGATTTTCTCAAGCTCCTGCACCTGACGCTGATGGGATTCTTCTACTTCTGCGCGTAAACGATCCAATTCAGCTTCCTTTGCATTCATCTTGGTTTCCCGTTTTTCCAATGTTTCCGCTTTCTTGTCAATCGCTTCTTCCTTTGCCAGTACACGTTTTTCGTACCGTTGCAATTCTGCTCTGCGCTCTTTGGACTCTCTCTCAAGCTCGTTCTTCGTCTTTAAGGACTCTTCCTTTGCTTCGAGTAAAGCCTCACGTTTCTTAGTTTCTGCTGTTTTTAAAGCATCATCTATAATTTCTCGAGCTTTTTCTTCTGCCGTACCTACCTTTGCTTCGTAAACCTTTTTGCGATAGGCAATAGCAGCAAACCAGCTAACCAGAGCAACTGCAATCAAGGAAATAATAGCTATGACAATCCAGATCAGATTGTCCACAGGAACACCTCCTTATTCAGTTGTTAATACAACATATAAATTTTATACTTTTTTTAGAGGTATGTCAAGTACAGCAGACACATATTATTGAGTTTTCTTTTCGAAAAGTTCCCCTATATAGTAGAAACCTTTGCATTCCTTCAGATAAACCGGAACTAATGTCCCGATTAATGCATCGTCTCCATAGAAATGCACCAGCAGATTGTTGCTGAGTCTTCCGGTCAGCATTCCTTCCGCCTGGGTGTTTTTTTCTTCTACAAGTACCTCCATTACCTTTCCGGTACAACGTGCCGCACGCGCTTCCGAAGTTACTTTGATTTCCTCTAAAAGTCTCTGAAAACGCTCACCTGCCACATCCTCCGGCACCTGATTCTCCATCTTTGCTGCCAGAGTTCCGGTTCTTTTGGAATACAGAAATGTATAAGCCGAATCAAAGCCTGCCTTTCTGACAACATCGATGGTATCCTGAAAATCTTCCTCCGTTTCTCCGGGAAAACCGACAATAATATCCGTTGTAAGCGATACTTCCGGCATGGCGCTTCTGATTTTATCGACGAGACGTAAGTAATCCTCCTTTGTGTATTTCCGGTTCATTTCCTTTAAGATACGAGTGCTGCCTGACTGCATCGGCAGATGTACATGGGAACAGATTTTCTTTGAATTTTTCATTGTTTCAATCAGCTCGTCCGACAAATCCTTCGGATGAGGCGTCATAAAACGAATGCGTTTGATACCTTCCACCTGCTCCACCATGTTAAGCAGTTCCGCAAACGATACCGGCCGTTCCAGTGTTTTCCCGTAGGAATTGACATTCTGACCGAGCAGCATCACTTCGACAATTCCCTCTTTGACCAGCTTTTTAACTTCCGCAATGATATCCTCCGGTTTTCTGCTGCGCTCTCTGCCGCGCACATACGGCACGATACAGTAGCTGCAGAAATTGTTACAGCCGTACATAATGTTGACGCCTGCCTTAAAGCCATACTTATGCTCGCTCGGTAAATCCTCAACAATCTGCGTCGTACCGTCCCAGATATCGACTACCATTTTTTTCTTAATTATGTCTTCATAAATCAGCTCCGCAAGCTTAAAAATATTGTGCGTACCGAAGATAATGTCTACAAAGCGGTAGCTTTTCTTAATTTTTTCAACGACCTGCGGTTCCTGCATCATACAGCCGCAAAGTGCAATCTTCATATCCGGATTTTTTTTCTTCTGCGTGCCGAGATACCCGATGCGCCCGTACACCCTTGTATTCGCGTTTTCTCTGACCGTACACGTATTGTAAATGACAAAATCGGCTGTTTCACTGTCGATTTCTTCATAACCGATGGTTTCCAAAATGCCTGCCAGCTTTTCGGAGTCCTTTGCATTCATCTGACAACCAAATGTCTGGACATGATACGTCAGCTTTCTGCCCTTTCGCTTCTCTTCCCCTGACACCCAGTCCTTTAACAGGTCCATAAAATAGTACTGACGCTCCGGTTCCGTCATCGGAATCTGCTCTAACGTCACTTCATTGATTTCCTGATTCATCTGTCTTTCTCCTGTCTATACGATTCGAAATCGGAGCATATGTCTTCTGCTGCATGATTTTCTTTCCCGTAATTTTACTACGAACGTACCTGTCCGTTACCGAAAATAATATACTTTGTCGTAGTCAGTTCCTCCAGTCCGATTGGACCTCTGGCATGAAGCTTCTGCGTGCTGATACCGATTTCAGCTCCAAGTCCGAACTCCCTGCCGTCGGTAAACCGTGTGGAAGCATTGACATAAACAGCTGCTGCATCCACCTCATTTAAAAACTGCATGGCATGCGAATAATTCTTTGTAATAATCGCTTCCGAATGTCCGCTGTTGTATTTATTGATATGTGCGATGGCCTCCGCAAGATGGTCAACAATTTTTAATGAAATGTAACGGTCCAGATATTCCTTATAAAAATCTTCCTCTGTCGCCGCCTCCATCTGCGGACAGATTTCTCTTGCCCGCTCATCGGCACGAATTACGATACCTTTTTTCGTCAGACGCTCATACAGCATCGGAAGAAATTCCTCTGCAATTTTACTGTGAACAACCAGAGACTCTGCTGCATTGCAGACACCAAGCCGCTGTGTTTTGGCATTATCTATGATATCCAGTGCCATATTGTAATCTACCGTACGGTCTACGAAAATATGGCAGTTGCCGACACCTGTCTGAATCACCGGAATCGTACTGTTTTCCACCACATTTCGTATCAGTCCTGCACCGCCCCGCGGAATCATTACATCAACATACTCATCCATGCGAAGAAATTCCTGTACACTTTCACGGTCGGTAGACGGAATCATCTGAACAACAGCCTCTGTAATCTCTGCTCCGTAAAGTGCGGCACAAAGAAGATTCACAAGGGCAAGGTTGGAATGATATGCCTCACTTCCGCCGCGTAAAATTACGGCATTTCCGGACTTAAAGCAGAGTCCGAAGGCATCCACCGTCACATTAGGACGGGATTCGTAAATCATACCGATTACACCGAGCGGAACTCTTTTTTTGCCAATCATCAGTCCGTTCGGACGATTTGTCATGGAAATAACTTCGCCGACCGGATCCTTTAGTGCCGCTATTTCCCGTAAGCCGTCTGCCATAGAACGAATTCGTTTTTCATCCAGCATAAGGCGGTCCAACAGTGCTTCTGACATGCCGCTCTGTCTTGCCGCTTCCATATCCTTCTCATTTGCGGAAATGATATCAGCAACACTTGAAATCAGCGCATCTGCGCAGGCGTGAAGTGCTGCATTCTTTCGTTCAGTCTGCAGGGTAGCAAGGACACCGGCTGCCTTTTTTGCCTTTTTGCCAAGTTCAATCAGATTTTCCATAGATACCATCCCTCCCTAATTTGTTTTTATGTAATTCATAAGCTCAAAGTTCTCTGTTTTATGCTGCAAAAACAAGGTTCCAATCTTCTCACCATCCATAATTCTGCGGATGTTTTCTACCGTATCACCGTTTGTAATCACCATATCGGCACCTGATTCGGTTGCAATTCTTGCTGCTGACAGCTTGGTCTGCATTCCGCCGGTACCGACGGTACTGGAACTTCCCTTTGCCATATCGAATAAGGAATCTTCCATTCGTTCCACAGTGTCAAAAAATACCGCATTCGGATTCTGCTTCGGGTCATCCGAGTACAATCCGTCAATATCGGACAGCAAAAGTAACAAATCACCGTGAATCATTGCGGTTACAAGCGCCGATAAGGTATCATTGTCTCCGATTTTCAGGTCTTTTAATTCATCGGTGGAAACCGTGTCGTTCTCGTTGACAATCGGAATCACCCCCATACGGAACAACTCTTCAAAGGTATTGCAGGCATTGGTTCTTGTTTCCTCATGTATCATGGTGAACTTTGTAAGAAGAATTTGTGCACACGGCTGATGATATTCCGAAAACAGCTTCTGATACACGGTCATCAGGCTTGCCTGACCGATGGCTGCGCATGCCTGCTTTTCTGCCGTAGTTTTCGGACGTTCCTGCATACCGACTGCCTTTCTGCCGACCGCAATCGCACCGGATGTCACAAGTACAACCTCTTTCCCCTGATTATGCAAATCCGTCAATATCCGTACCAGCTTTTCCAGCTTTGTAAAATTGATGTTTCCGGTTGCTTCATGAGTAATCGTAGAGGAACCGACTTTAATAACGATTCTCCGTTTGTTTCTTAATCTTTCCCGCATGTTCTCCTCGCATTTCCGCCGCATTTTAACAGCCTGTTTCCACATCGTTTTAAATTCTATGACCGGTAAACCGAAGCGATTGCCTCAAATACCTTCATACCATCCACTGCTGCGGAGGTAATTCCTCCGGCATAGCCGGCGCCTTCTCCGCACGGATAAAAACCTTTTATGGAAGATTGAAAGTCCTCGGTTCGTCTGATGCGGACAGGAGAAGACGTTCTTGTTTCCACACCAGATAATACCGCGTCGTATCGTGCATATCCGGGGATTTTCGCATCAAATGCCTGAATCCCCTCCTTTAAGCTTTCTATCACATAATCCGGCAGACAGTGCCGCAAATCCGCCGTTTCATAGCTTCCCTTGATATTCGGAAGGATTTCTCCTATTGTAGCAGATTTTCTGCCGCTTAACAAGTCGCCAAACAGCTGTACCGGGACCTTACCGTCACACTGATGATACGCAAGTTCTTCCCACTTTCTCTGAAAGCGCATTCCGGCAAGTACGTCCGTATACTGTTCTCTGGCAAAATCCTCGGGAGTCACCGTCACAATCAGCGCACTGTTGGCGTTTCGTTCTGCACGGTCGTGGTTACTCATGCCGTTCACAACAAGCCTGTGTTCCTCCGAAGATGCATTTACGACAAAGCCGCCCGGACACATACAAAATGAATACACGCCGCGTCCCTGTCTTGTCTGATAGGTCAGCTTATAATCCGCTGCGGGAAGCTTTTCTGCCATTTCTCCGTACTGTACCCGGTTGATCAGTTCCTGCGGATGCTCCATGCGAACACCGATGGCAAAGGCCTTACTTTCCATAAAAAGCGGCTTTTTGCTTAGCATTTCAAAGGTATCCCTTGCACTGTGACCGATGGCTGCAACCGCAAGCTCACATTCCAGGATTTCTGAGTGGTTCAGTAAAAGACCGGAAAGCCTGCCTTCCTTATCAAGACATAGATCCGTAACCTTGGTAGAAAAACGGAATTCCGCCCCCCATTCTTCCATCTGCTTTCTCATACTGGTAATCACATGCCGAAGCTCATCCGTACCGATATGCGGCTTATTGAGATACAAAATCTCCTCCGGTGCTCCGTGCTCCGCAAATATCTCTAATACTTTGCGGATTCTTCCGTTCGGGTCCTTAACCATCGTATTTAATTTGCCGTCCGAAAATGTTCCGGCACCACCCTCTCCGAACTGTACGTTGCTTTCCGTATTTAAGCAGCCGGTATTCCAGAATGTCTCTACTGTCTTCTGACGTTTTTCTATCGTTTCCCCACGTTCTATGACAAGCGGACGGTAGCCGTACTTTGCAAGAAAGTAAGCACAGAACAGACCGGCCGGTCCTGCTCCGATAATCACCGGACGCTTTGCAAGCTTCTTCTCACCGCACGGCACAAACCGGTACTCCTCCTTCGGTGCAGAAAGTATCCCGTTTTTTGCCTTTGCAAGAATCCGCTTTTCCTCCTGTTCCGTAAGTGCTACGTCAATCATATAGACATAATGAATGTCCTGTTTTCTTCTGGCATCAATGGAACGCTTTCGTATCCGGTAGGAAAACTCAGTATTTGCAGGCAGCCTGAGTTCTTTCCTGATTGCCGTCTTAAGTTCCTGTTCCGTATGTAAAATATGCAGCTTCAGCTGTGGTATTCTAAGCACGTTTCGTCCCTCACTGTCCTGAAAAATTTATGCATCCGTTGCCGCATGAAGCCCCGCCGTATAGCCGCTGCTCCACGCCCACTGAAGATTATAGCCGCCACAGGTGCCGTCAATATCAATCAGTTCTCCCGCAGCGTAAAGCCCCGGAAATCTTTTTGACTTTAGTGTTTTAGCATCCAGCTCTTCCGTGGAAATACCTCCTGCGCATACCTGTGCATTAGAAATCGGATTGGTCGCAGTCACAGTACAGGAAAGCCCCTTATATGCGGCGGCAAGTACTGCTGTTTTTTTTCGATCGGTTAGTTCCTTTTTTGCCGGAGCTGTCGGACTAAGTCCGCATTCCTTTAATAAAACATAATTCAGCTTATGATTAAGCAGCCCGATTAACGCTTCTTCCGTCGTTTTTCCTCTGCTTCCTTCCACACGCTTCCATAAAAGCTTCGTTACATCCTCAACGGAAAACTCCGGGAGGAAATCAATCAGACAGGTCACACGCTTCTTTTTAAGCAGCGCTTCTCCTGCGAAGCGACTGATTTGAAACACCGGAATACCGGATATTCCATAATCAGCAAATAAAAGTTCCCCTTGTTCCTTTGCTAAAGGCTTCCCGTCTTCCAACAGCATAACGGTTCCTTCCGTGCGTACTCCGGACACTGTTTTCAGCCACTTTTCCGCACAGCGAAGCTGCACAAGTGCCGGAAATCTCGGCGTCAGACGAAGTCCCAAAGCTTCTGCCAGTGAGTAACCGAAAAAATCCGCTTTTTCCGGAAGCCCTGCCGGACTTCCGCAGCACAAAATTACGCGCTCATAAGAAGCTGCCCCTTCTTTTGTTATCACATGATAACCATTTTCTGTTCTTCGAATCTCTCTCACACTCTCCTGCATTACGGTAATGCTTCGCTCCCTGACCTCCATCGCAAGGGCATCTGCCACAGAAGCTGCCTGTCCGGAATTCGGATAGACATATCCGTTTTTTACTTTCGGCACAATTCCGAGCATTTCAAAAAATTCTATCGTCTTTTGCACAGGAAATGTATTCAACGCCTCCAATGCAAACTCCGGGTGTGTTCCGCGGTAACATTCCGGTGTCTGATACAGATTGGTATAATTGCACTTTCCGTTTCCTGTTGCCAGAAGCTTTTTCCCCAACCGTTCCTTTGATTCATAAATTGTTACTGCCGCACCATGCTCTGCCGCAGTAACGGCAGCCATCATGCCGGATGCGCCGCCGCCGATTACCGCAATTGTCCGTTTCATACGCAATACTTGCCTTTCTTAGCTTGTATAGCCCTCAAGAATTCCGTACAGCTCTCTGGCATCTTTCACATAAAAGCCATGCTTCAAAGCATTCTGCACTTCCTCGGGCAGTTCTTCACATTCAATTTCCGTATACTCATATACAGTACGCAGGTCGCTGTAATATACCGTCACCCTGCCGTTTTGCTCACACAGATAAAACTGAAAATCTACAAGATTTTCATCATAGGTTTTTCGAATGGTCACGGCATCCCTGGAAAATGACAGCACCTCATATGCCGTCAGCCCGGCAAGGTATTCATTGACCGGCAGATATTCCATATAGCCTCCGATGTAAGTCAGTAAATCCTCCCTGCTGAGTCCTACCATAAATCCCGGAATCGGCAGGCTTTCCTTCACCATAATGCCGGTTGCTGCCTGATAGGTTTCCAATATATATTCCGCATTCGGCGATAAAATTTCTTCTCCCGCAGTGGAAGTTTCCACCGACTGCTCCGTCTCCTGCCTGCTTTCCGCCGCAAGTTCCAAAAGCAGCTTTGTGCTGTTATCCGAATATTCCAACAGTTGTCTGAGCAGCTCCGTATTCTGCTCAATTGCTTCTCTGTTATAATGCAGCAATGCGTTTCGGAAGCTAAAATAATAGCAGCAACCGAACAGCACCGTAAGTCCCAAAAATCCCGCCGACAAATACAGGATACGTTTCATGAATGTCCCTTCCTTTCCGGCAGCAGATGCTGCCCCATTTGGAAGTATTCACGAAATGTACCGGTTTATTCACGCAGAAGACCGAGTTTTTCAACGAGGCGTACCAGTCTGGCGCCCATCGGAAGTTCCAATAGCTCTTTACGGTCTACTGCCCTGGTAAGAAGCATCATAACAAGATAAACAAAAACTGCAAACAGGATTGCCGCCATCAGGCTGATAAAACAGCTGTTTATGACAGAGCGGACACCCAGATAGGAGAAATAAGCCACAAATGCCATAACTGCAGAACTTGCAATCGGCAGCAGGAAGGTTTTCTTAATTTCCTGCCGGTAACCGGTGTCATGTTCAATCCTAAACCAGTTCAATACACTGATTATCATCGGGAATATCGTATGCCCGACAATCAGGGCATACACTCCCATATCGGTAAAGGTAAGCAAAAGATAGTCAACAAGTACATAAATCAAAATACCGACTGCCGAATGCATGACCGGGTAACGCAGACGATTCAATCCCTGCAGAACATTCCCTGTCGTCGTGGAATATGCATAAAAAATAATCGCCATTGCGCCAAGCTGCATCAGATTTGTTGTCATTTCTGTTGTATCACCGAACAATAACTCCATGATCGGTCCTGCCAGTACACCAAGCCCAAAGGCACAAGGAATAACAATCATCATGTTAAACTTGACCGACTGCGAAATCTTTGAAAACAGTGTCTCTCTGTCATTGTTTGTATAAGCAATCACTATGTTCGGAATCACCGCCACACCGATAGCCGAAGCAATCGCTAACGGCACGTTTGCCATCAGACGGTATTTGCCGGAATAACGTCCCCATAAAATCAGACGTGTTTCCTCATTAAAGCCCTTTGCATCAAGCACTGTATTAAGCAAATAACTGTCAAGCGGCCCACTGAGCGAATATAAGGTCTGGTTTAAAATAATCGGAAGCACGGTGATTAAGAGTATCTTAAACAGGTCCTGATAGCTCTCCTGCGCCGCACCGCAGTCTTTACGAAATCTTCTCTTTAGTACCGGATAGTAGATGATATAGACAAACGCAAGGAAAGCAAGCGCCGCAAGCGCTCCGCACAACGTGCCGAATGTTCCGCCCGCTGCTCCGTAGGCTGCCGCCTGTTGTGAATCACTGTGAGCTTTCATAAAGAGTGCGGCTGCACTTAAGCCTACCGCCACATGCACAACCTGCTCTAGAATCTGGGAAATAGACGTCGGAAGCACGGTATTCTTTCCTTGAAAGTATCCCCTCAGTACTCCCATAACCGCAAATACAAAAATAGTAGGCGCAAGGTATTTTAAAGGAATGGCACTTGCCGCGGATTTAAACATTTTTACGGCAAAAAATTCCGCACCGAAATAGGTTACTGCGGCTGCAACAGCACCGACAACTACAGAAAAAACCATCGCGGTACAAAAGACACGATAGGAATTGACATACTCCTTTTTGCTCTCTCTTGCCGATACAAGCTTGGAAACCGCAATCGGAATGCTGTAGGTGGAAAGGAGTAACGCCAGATTGTAAACCTCATAGGCATTGGAATACGCACCGTTTCCTTCATCTCCGATGATTCGCGTCAACGGAATGCGGAAAGCAATGCCAATCAGTCTGGTTAATATTGAGGCTGCCGCTAATATCGTTCCCTGAATATAAAAACTGTTTTTCTTTGAGTTAGCCATAACCGTTCTCCGTCCGTTATCTCGAAATACCGAGTTTTTCTAAGATTTCTTCCTGCATTGCTTCCATTTGTTTTCGTTCTTCTTCCTCCATATGGTCGTATCCAAACAGATGAAGCATGCTGTGGGCAACTAAAAAGCACAGTTCTCTTAACTCGGAATGTCCGTATTCTGCCGCCTGTTCTTTGATTTTGTCATAAGAAAGCACAATGTCACCAAGCAGTAATTCGCCTGTTTCCGGATGAAAGCATTCCGGCTGTTCTTCCTCTAGCGTATCAAAATCCGCAGGAGTATGATATTCCACCATCGGAAACGACAATACATCGGTCGGCCGGTCAATGCCCCGGTGTTCCAGATTCATCTCATGAATTCCTTCATTATCCGTAATCAGTACATCAACTTCCGTTTCATACGGGCAATCAACGTAATCTACCGCCGCTTCAATTACCTTTCTGATATATTCCTCCTCTGAGAAGGGAAACGAAGTATCGGTTTCTTTTTCAATTTGTACTGTCATCTCACTTAAGCTCCTTTCAAAGCCAGAACTTTTTACTGTTTTTGTTTCTTATCCTGAATTTCCAGCTGTTCAATAAAATAATTTCGAAGTATCGTACACTCTGTAATACTGAGTCCCGAATCGTTCCATTCTCCGCGCATCATCTGCATGGTCATTGTATTGTCTACAATTTTTGATGCCGGAGTTTTCGTTCCGGACTTTCGAAGAAACATATACATGGAAATAACTTTATCAGTCAGAAATAAAATAACGGCTTCCTTCGAGTGAATCGTATTTGTTTCTTTCTTTACAAAAACCTCTAAAGTATCAAGCATCTCTGTCGGAAATCCCTGCTCTTTGCCGATAAGAAGTGTCTGTTCAGCAACATCGCCCTCGCGAAGCTTTCCGATTTCGTGATAATATGCCGCAGCACGGACGAGCGATGCATTGGCTTGAATCCGCTCCGCTGCCTCTCCTGCCAGTTTTGCGAGCAGTTTGGAATGTGCATAGGCATGCTTCGACTTTTCCTTCAGCTGCAGAAGAAGCTCCGCTGATTCGTTGCAGTAAGCGGAAAAATCCGTTGTATTCGCTTGTCCCGTCAGTACTTTATCAAACTGTGTAATGACTATGGACGGTGTATTCTCTGCCACCTTGGTATCCTCCGCTGCCTGCGTATCCTCCGCAAGCTGTTCCAGATATTCATATCCGTCAGAATGACTTCCGGTATTCTTCCACATTCCGAATACCTTAGCTGCAAAAATACAGGTCATGTAAATTCCAAGAATCGGGAGAGCATCCAGTATCATATCCTGATGAAATTCCAGCCGGTTCATCACAAGTGACAATATCACAATCAGTGATCCGGCAAATACCATGACATACAGCATGGATAACCAGCTTTTCATCTTCGGAATCACGATGCAGACTGCCGTAGCTGCCAGAAAATGCAGCACAAGTCCCTTCACCGAACCTCCCTGCAGATAGATTGCCTGAAATGTAAAAAAGTAAAGATACAACATTCCAAGGTTACGGTCAATGAGCGCCGCAGCCAATATTCCTCCGGCAACCCATACCGGGAAATTTACATAACTCTCCGTAAGGAGAAGAATGAGGAGCGAAATCACAAAACATGCCACTGAAAACAGACTGCCGGCAGTTGTCTGAAACAGACGCCTTTGCTGCAGAATACAGTAAGCAAGAATGCTCAGCAGAAAAAATCCACTGACAAGCAGGTAGTTTCGATTCCATTTATTTTCATCCAGTAAAATTTCATTGACAAAGTACAGCATTCCGCCTGTCGCTGCCAGTAAAAGCAGAGCATGTCCCAACATGCGGCAGCGTACTTTCGTGTTTTCATTCATATCCTTTCATCCTTTGATTCTCTATTTTTTTCTTAACACACTGTAATATCTGCCGGAATTGTGATTCGGCTTTTTCTCATTTTTCTTCATAGACGGGTTTGCTGCCGGATTCTCCTGTCTGACGGCAGGTTCTTTTCTTATCGTTACCTGCGGAAGCTTTTCTTTCGGTTCCTCCATAGGTTTTCTGCGTTCCTGCTTTTCTTCATAATCATCATACGCCTTGACAATTTTCTGTACAAGCGGATGACGCACAACATCCTGTCCGGTCAGATAGGCAAATCCGATTTCTTCGACACGATTCAGTACACGAAGCGCGACATCCAGTCCGGATACGGCACCCGAAGGCAAATCCTTCTGTGTTAAGTCACCGGTTATGATAACCTTCGAACCGAAGCCGATTCTTGTTAAAAACATTTTCATCTGCGCCGGTGTTGTATTCTGCGCCTCATCCAAAATAATAAATGCGTTATCTAACGTTCTTCCGCGCATATACGCAAGCGGAGCCACTTCGATTAAGCCTTTTTCCATATTGCGCTGAAACGCCTCAGGACCCATAATCTGATAAAGCGCATCGTAAAGCGGTCTTAAGTACGGGTCTACCTTGCTTTGCAGATCGCCCGGAAGAAAGCCCAGCTTTTCTCCTGCTTCAATCGCGGGTCTTGTTAAGATAATACGGCTGACCTCGTCATTTTTAAACGCCTGAATGCCCATTGCCATGGCAAGGTACGTTTTACCGGTTCCAGCCGGTCCGATACCGAAGACAATCATCTTTTTGCGGATGAGATCCACATAATTTTTCTGTCCGAGCGTTTTTGGCTTAATCGGCTTTCCCTGAATGGTATGGCAGATCAGGTCCTTATCGATTTCTCCCATTGCTTCGACCTGATTTTCCATGGAAAGCGCAAGCGCATAGTTTACGTTCTGCTCGGTAATTGTATTGCCCTTCATGGAAAGCTTTAAAAGCTCCTCCAAAATCGTTTTTGCCTTTTGTACCTTTCCTGCTTCTCCTAATATTTTTAACTCGTTTTCTCTGGAAATCAGTGTAACCTCTAACGTTTTTTCTATCTGCTTTGCATGAGTGTCAAACTGTCCGAACATATTCCGGATATGCTCTGCCGGTATGTTAAGGATTGTCTCCACTATGTTCATATTCCGTCCTCCATTCTTCTTCCGAAATTTCCTGATAGGAAATAAAATTTCCCCGTGCTGTAATGGTTCCTCTCGCCTGACATACATTCTGAAATACCTCAAAGGAAACCTCTTTAGAAAGAATTTCTACCTTTTGCTTTTCCCAGTCCGCGAGGAAGGCGGAAAGTTTTTCTTCGGCACGCGAAACCGCTTCCTCCTCAGTGTAACGTTCCCTTGTTTCCTCATATGCCAAAAGCCGGTATTCCCTGATGCGTACCGGGAATGAAAATTCTTCAAACATCACAGGTTTTACATCAACAGTCATTATATCATATTTACCTATAGAATATCTAGGGATATATGAAAATAATTTCTTGCCAAGAACCATGATTTGAATGCCTCTTTTCTGTTTGGTCACAGTCTTTTTCGTGTAATACATGGAGGCATCCGCTGAATACGAAAAGCTGCTGCGAAGAAGTACTTCTCCCTGTGCTGCCAGCGGTTGTTTCCTGAGCAGCAGCTCATTATCACCGATAATCGGAACAACACCGGAAATCAGAATATCTCCCTTCTGTACCGTATCTCCTTTTTTAACTTTCGGAACACCCGCTTTCACCGAAATTTTCTCAACTATACCGTCCTGTGCTGCCACAATATGATATTCGCCCTCCGGTACATCTGCTTCCTTTGGCATCACGGATTCATTTAAATTAATGTACAGATTTGTCCCCTTTATTTCCGCGGAAACCCAACCGATATCGGGATAATGAAGACGCATCTGCTTTTCCAGTTCGAAGCAGTCAATATCGTTCGAACGGATACCCGCAGAAATTCCCTCCTCCTCCAGATAATCTAAAATCTGCTCCTTTGTATGTAAAAATCCACCATACACTTCAATATTCCATACTCTGAGTGAGCACTGCCATGCCAGAATAAGTGACAGGCAAAAGCCTATCAGAAATCCTTTTCTTCCCGCAGCTCTTTTCACTAAAAAAGGCATGCCTTCCCGCTTTCTGATTTTTGGAATACAATGTGCCTTTTTTGCCACCGGACGGAGGTTTTTATAATCTTTTAAGGAAATTCTGCAAAAGCAGCTTGTATCGACCGTAAAAATATCCGTTATTGCAATATTCCTGCTTTTGCACAAATTGAAAAAACGCTCCGGGTACAGACCGCAGAGCTCTACAATCACATAGCCCTTTATCAGCCAAAATAATTTCTCTACCATGTGACTTCTCCTATTTTTGATATGAAACCGAAAAAATATTCCCTACAATTTTTATCTCATCCTTCATAAAGTAACGGATGCACAGTTTTTCTCCAATAATTATAACAAGGCACTTTTTTGTGGAAATACGGATTTGTTCCGTAGAATATTCTAAAATAGACTGATAATTTGATATTGTTATACTGTGGTTTCCCGTCATGGACAGTAACGGCTGACCTGCAATGATGTCACCGGTCATCTGCGTTCCTTCGCTTAACTGTTCCGTAAAGGACCGGTACTCTGCCTTCCGTTTCCGCTCCGTGGCATCCAGGTAGCGGTATAACGGCTTTAATTCCTTTTTGTTTCGTTTATGCCCTGGCTTTCCCTGTTTCACAAAACCCACTTACCTGTGTCTGCGCTCTTCCCTAGTATATGTAGAGTGTGACGTAAAAATGCCCCGCAGACAATGATGAAAAAAACCCTTAGCCGATTGACTAAGGGTTTTACGCGCACAAGATTATTTATACTTACGCTTACGAGCTGCTTCAGACTTCTTCTTACGTCTTACGCTTGGCTTCTCGTAATGCTCTCTCTTACGAATCTCCTGCTGGATACCTGCCTTCGCGCAGTTTCTCTTGAATCTGCGGAGAGCGCTATCTAATGATTCGTTTTCTTTTACGATAACATTTGACATTGTCTCACCTAACCTCCCTCCAGTTGTGTATTGTGCCTATACAACTGTTTGGGTATTTTTAAAAGCACTATGAAGATTATAACATATTTTTTTCATTCGTCAACTACTTTTTTATAAAATATAGCAGAACTTATGTCATCAGAAATTCAAACTACTTTATCTGAGTTTCCATAACCTCATAAGCTTTCTTCACCGCATCCGCAATGCCTGCCGGATTTTTGCCGCCTGCCTGCGCCATATTCGGTCTGCCACCGCCGCCACCACCGACAAGTACTGCAACCTCTTTAATTAAATTGCCTGCATGAGCACCTTTTGCCATTGCGGCATCGGTAGCCATAGCCACCAGATTTACCTTTCCTTCTAATGCCGAAGCAAGCAAAATGACACTGTCACCCAGCTTTTCTTTCATCTGGTCGCCTAAGTTTCTTAAGGAGTTCATATCGGTGTCCGGAATCTGAGCTGCAAGTAACTTGACACCGCCTTTTTCCTTTACCTGGCTCATCATATCGCCCACGGAATTGTTAGCAAGCTTTGCCTTTAATTTTTCGTTCTCCGAATGAGCTGCACGAAGCTCTTCCTGCATTGCTTCAATCTTCTTTACGAGTAAAGCCGGTTCGGTCTTTGCTGCTTTTGCAGCCGCAAGCAGTTCCTCTTCCTGTTTTTTATAGTATGCAAATACTTCCTCTCCGGTAATAGCTTCGATTCTGCGGACACCGGCAGCGATACCGGATTCGGATAAAATCTTGAAAACGGAAATCACGCCGGTATTGGTGACATGCGTACCGCCGCAAAGTTCCTTCGAGAAGTCACCCATGCCGACTACTCTTACGGTATCTCCGTATTTTTCGCCGAACAGTGCTTTTGCTCCGGTCTTTCTTGCATCCTCCAGACTCATTACTTTAGTTTCTACCGGAAGGTTCTTTGCAATCTCCTCATTGACAATCGCTTCTACCTTTGCAAGCTCTTCCTTTGTCATTGCCGAGAAGTGCGTAAAGTCAAAACGAAGTCTGTCTGCAGTTACTAAGGAACCCGCCTGCTCTACGTGGTTGCCGAGTACTACGCGAAGTGCTTCCTGCAACAGATGTGTCGCACTGTGGTTCTTTCCGGTTGCTGCACGGTTCTTTTCATCAATGGAAAGCTGTACGCTGTCACCGACAGAGAACATACCGCTCTGCACGAAGCCGACATGTCCGACCTTTCCACCCTTTAACTTAATTGTATCGGTTACAACAAAGACGGATTCCTCTTTCGTAATGACACCCTTGTCTGCCTGCTGACCACCCATGGTAGCGTAGAACGGAGTCTGCTTTACAATAATGGTAGCGTTCTGTCCTTCCGTAATATCCTTCACCAGTTCGGTTTCTGTCGTCAGAACCGTGATTTCGGAAGTATAGCTGTTGTTTTCATAACCAACAAATTCGGTTGTAACAGCAGCATCAATTTCGTCGTACACGGTTGCGTCCGCACCCATGTAGTTTGTCGTTGCTCTCGCGTTTCTTGCAGTATCCTTTTGTACCTGCATTGCCTTTTTAAAACCGTCCATATCAACCGTGAAACCTTTTTCTGCAAGAATTTCCTCGGTTAAGTCAATCGGGAAGCCATAGGTATCATAAAGCTTGAAGGCATCCTCACCGGAAAGCACATTGGAACCGGTTGCTTTGCAGCTTTCCTCCATTTCAGAAAGAATAGCAAGTCCCTGATCAATGGTCTTGTTGAACTTTTCTTCCTCCAGAGTCAGAACCTTTAAAATGTATTCTCTCTTTTCCTCTAATTCCGGATAGCCGTCCTTACATTCTGCAATCACGGTTTCACAGAGCTTTGCGAGAAACAGTCCGTTGATACCGAGTAATCTTCCGTGTCTTGCAGCACGGCGGAGCAGTCTGCGGAGTACATAGCCTCTGCCTTCGTTGGACGGAATGATACCGTCGGAGGTCATAAAGGTCACGGAACGGATATGGTCGGTAATCAGACGTATCGAAACATCCTTCTTGTCGTCGGTCTGATAGGTCACGCCTGCCATTTCGCAAACCTTGTCACGGATTGCTTTCATTGTATCAATATCAAATACCGAGGTGACATCCTGAACGACTACAGCCAGACGCTCCAGACCCATACCGGTATCAATGTTCTTCTGCGTCAACTCCGTGTAGTGATGATTCCCGTCACTCTCAAACTGGGTAAATACGTTGTTCCACACCTCAATGAAGCGGTCGCAGTCACAGCCGACCTTACAATCCGGCTTACCGCAGCCGTATTTCGGACCTCTGTCGTAGTAAATTTCGGAGCATGGACCGCAAGGACCCGCACCGTGCTCCCAGAAGTTATCGCAATCGCCGTTTTCGTCACGGTGGAATCTGGTAATCTTCTCCGGTGCTACATGCTCCTGCTCGGTCCAGATTTTAAATGCCTCTTCGTCCTCACAGTAAATGGACGGATACAGTCTGTCCTTTTCAAGACCTACCACTTCGGTCAAAAACTCCCATGACCAGTGAATAGCTTCTTTTTTAAAGTAATCGCCGAACGAAAAATTTCCGAGCATTTCAAAGAATGTCAGATGTCTTGCCGTCTTACCGACATTCTCAATATCACCGGTACGAATACACTTCTGACAGGTTGTTACTCTGCGTCTCGGCGGAATTTCCTGTCCGGTAAAATACGGCTTCATCGGCGCCATACCGGAATTAATGAGTAAAAGGCTCTTATCGTTATGCGGAATCAACGAAAAGCTCTTTAAACGTAAATGCTCCTTGCTCTCAAAAAATTCAAGGTACATTCTTCTTAAATCATTTACACCATAAGGTTTCACTTGCTTGTCCTCCTATAGTAATGCGCTTCTGCCGCATTATTCTCTCGTGATTCACACGCAGCAATCTTCCTGCATGTGTAAACAGTTAAAATAGATTATAGGATTTTCTTGCGTTTCTGTCAATTCCTTTCATGAAAAAGCAACCGAAAAAGAAGAAGATATTACTCCCCTCTCATATGGTATCCGATATCCTCTTCTATCATAGCCAGCATATGACCTGCAACCTCAGGGTCGAATTGTGTTCCTCTTCCCTTTGAAATTTCCTTATGAATAATTTCCTGCGGTAACACATCCCGATATATTCTTTTTGATGACATTGTATCATATGCTTCCGCTACTCCTATAATACGGGCTACTTCCGGTATGTTTTTTCCTTCCAGTCCGTCCGGATAGCCCTTCCCGTCATACCTTTCATGATGCCAGCGGGCTCCGCTTGAAATCTCCTTGATTTCTGTTATACTCTCCAAAATATTAGCACCAATTACTGCATGCTCCTTTACCAGATCATATTCCTCTTTTGTCAAATGCCCAGATTTATTGATAATTCTGTCTGGAATTCCGATTTTACCAATATCATGAAGAAGTGCAATATAATAAATGTCGTCCAGTTCCTCCTCTTTCTTTCCCATACGTCTTGCCAGTTCTCTGGAATAGTTTGCTACGCGAATCGAGTGCCCCTTTGTATATTTGTCCTTCGCATCTATCGCCTGTGCTAATGCAAGAATAACTTCTGTCGTTAAATTTTTTACTCTGCGGTTGCTTTCTATCAGTTCTTCCGTCTTTTTTTCTACTTCCCGCTGCAATGATTTTTGAAAATGATATAATTCCAAAATGCGGCTGATTCTTCGTATTACAACTTCTGCTAAAAAAGGTTTCTGGATGTAATCCATGGCTCCTGCCTTAAGTAGTTCCGCCTCGGTTTCCCTGTCACTGTCTGCTGTTATAAAGATGACCGGAACATCACAAACCTCCGGCATTTCCTGCAGCTTTTTCATCACGGCGAGTCCGCTCATCTGCGGCATATGTAAGTCAAGCAAAATCAGATTTGGGACCTCATCTCTTACATATTCCAGTGCCTCGGGACCTGAAGAAACACACACGACATCATATCGGATGCCAAGTATTCGTTTTGCCGTCATAAGACTCATCCTGTCATCATCAACAACCAGAATCTGATCCTTTTTTACCACCTGTAACGCTTTTTTAATACGTTGTAAAAGCTCTGTCGAAAAAAACGGCTTTTTAATAAAGTCCAAAGCCCCCAGACGAATTGCTTCCGTAACATCTGATTTAAATCCGGAAGCAGTCAGAATGACTACTTTAGTCTTTGCCATATTTTTATCATTACGAATTGCTTCCAGTACCTCCAGGCCACTCATAACAGGCATATCCAAATCTAATAATACCAGGTCGATTGTTCTGACTCTTAAAATTTCAAGGCCTTCTATCCCAGATTGCACACAAATGACATCATACACTCCCTTTAGGATATGTTCTGCCATCTTCAGATTCATTGTGTCATCGTCAATTATTAAAATCTGCTCTGCCACTTACTCTTCCTCCAATTTTTGAAGCCATACAATAAACACTCACCATTGCTATCTATTATAACAATACTTCCAGGAAAAATAAACTAGCCGTTCGGCTAAATCTTACATATTTCTCAGTATTTATTCAGTCCTTCGGCACCGTAAATGTATCAGCCTGCTTCGGACTGATGACTCCCTTTTTATAGCATCGGTGGCACAATGCAATGTAAGATTCATTGCCTCCCATGACCACTTGCTCTCCCTCATACAAAATCCGGTTGCCGGAATATCTGGCATTCATAATCGCCTTTTTTCCACACGGACACATCGTAACGACCTCACGCAAAGAGTCTGCCAGCTCTATCAGCCGCTTGGAACCTTCAAACAATTCGCCACGGAAGTCGGTCTTTAACCCGTAACACATGACAAATGTACCTTTATCTACGATGTCGCGAAGCTCGTCCACCTGAGCCTTTGTTAAAAACTGCGCTTCATCTACGATAATATTGTCATAGCTTTCTGCAGACTGCGGAAGTACATCACGGATTTTACTGTCCGGCTCTACCAAAAGAGCGGTTGCCTGCAGCCCGGCTCTTGATTTTACAATTTTCTCGCCATCTCTTGTATCCAGACTCGGTTTCAGCAGCACAACTTTCTTTCCTTTGTCCTCCCAGCTGAAGCGTGTCATCAGCGCATTTGCCGTTTTGCTGGAGCCCATGACTCCATAATAAAAGTACATTTTCATTGTTTATTCCATCCTTATTTTATTTTTGTACTCTGTTTGCAGCTTTTTACAGATTATTATTTTATCGCTCCTCTAAATGACTATCGCCGGTTGCATAATCAATGACAATGCCCGGCTGCACATTATAGCAGAACACATGAAAACAGATGCCTTCTCCGTCATCCTCTACGGAACGGGCTTCCATAAAAACGCCGGCCGCCACCAGGTTATTCCCTTCATATACCGGCGTAACCCGGTACAGCACATGATTTTTTGTTTCTTTGATGTAATCTGCCACCATATTTTCAAACGGCAGCATTCCTTCCACATTAAAGTATCTTGTGCCGGTAATCAGGTTCTGTCTGTTTGCATTCTCCGCCGTCAACTGCCAGCCGATTAGATGGCACCGGTTGTATAGGTACTTTCCGTTGACGCAATCGTACTTTGTCACCTGCCATCCGGACGGCTTCACGGAACCAATCTCACCTCGTTCCTCCGTCGGCATCAGGTCTGTCCCGATATTGGCATACGCAACGCTGCATCTTCCCAATTCATCCAGGGGACTGTACTCCTCAAACGATTCCGTAGTATAGTCTTCTTCTGTAAAAAATGGAATATTATCATTAATGACAACATACGGTTCTTTGCTGTATTCCGGGATTTTAGCAAGCGAATGCTCCGAACCGTCTACCGTTACTAACGTTTGTGAAGTACTGCCTGCTTCCAGATATTCTAATAACTCCGGATATCCAAGCAGGGCTGCAATTACAGCACAGACTGCAACAATTACTCTTACCGGATGCTTTTTCATTGATTTGTCCTCCTGTAATATGTCAGCCTTGAAATCTTTTCATGAGAATTTCCTGCAAATTCCGTACTTTCCCTTTCTTCCCATTCCGAAAGGTCCAAATCCAAATACACGTCTGCCGGATACCTTCTGTTCCAGCGATATATAATCAATGTATGAATCACTTTTTCTATTGGTGCTAACGGTGTTGCCTCACTAAAAAAGTAAGTATCTTCGTCATCTGCCGACGGCAGAGCTTCCGTTATCCATAGGCGTTCTGTTTCTGATGCAAACTGCTTTGCCGTATAAGCAGTTACCATCAGACGTTTTTCTTTCGGAACACTTTTTAGTATATCTTCCCGCACTTTGGCATCCATGCTTTGACGACGTTTGCCAAACATCATGCCGTTATTGTCATCCAGACAGACAAACACTGTAACCATACGTTTTTCTCCTCTTTCCGTACCATCTTTCTATTTTGCTGCAGATTCTTTTATAAACTGCACAAACTCTGTCTTAGGCAGCGGTTTGGAAAAGTAATAGCCCTGAATATAGTCGCATCCGTATTTCGTCAGCTTCTTAAGAACCTCTTCGGTTTCTACTCCCTCTGCGACAATTTCCATGCCCAGTTCCTTTAACATATTTATTGTATTTCTCAGCGCAATATCCATTTTGCTGTCCTTTTCTTCACTTACCATACTCTTATCCAGCTTGGCAATATGAAACGGGAAGGTAACGATTCTGCTGATATTGGAATATCCGGTGCCGTAATCATCCAGTGAAAAATGAATTCCCAGCTTCGAAAGCTGCCGCAGGTTTTCTTCTACAATATCCTGCGCCGTATTGGCAGCAGTTTCCGTCATCTCTATATTCAGCCTTTCCGGGGCTATCTTGTACTTATCCAAATAGAATTTTACTTTTTCAACCAGATTATTTCTCATACATTGGACTACCGACAGATTGATTTCCATATAGTCTAACTCTGGTCCGTTCTTTTCACAATCCGCAAGGAAACGGCAGACTTCATCCATCATAAAATCTCCAATCTGGTGAATTGCCCCGCTCTTTTCTGCCGCAGGAATAAACAACTCCGGCGAAATGAAGCCGTATTTTTTATCATATAAACGAATCAGCGCTTCCGCAGATAAAAATTTTTCCTTCTTAACGGAGTAAATCGGCTGATAATACATTTGTAATCCGCCTTCTGCAATCGTTCTGCTGATAATACTGTCCAGTTCATTTTGCAGCTGAAGCAGCCGCCTGTCTTCTGCCTCTGCTACATCATTGACGGCACCGCCCGCAGGAAGAAACATATAAAATGAGTTTGCAAAAGATAGCAATGCCTCATAATTATCGATATCCTTCGGGCTTCTAATAATACAAATACAGGCATCCAGCTCCAGTTCCAGCTGCTGAAGCTGCATTCCTTCGGACAGCATGGCGGAAAAACATTCTGCCACTTCCTTAAGCTTTTCATTCTGTTCCTTTTCCGAAACAAGAGCAAACAATCCGTCTTCCAGATAGTATAAGTCCATAGGAAAATGCTCTTCATTATAAGCAGCTGACAGTCCTGTCGCAATTTTCTTCATCAGAAGATTACAGACATCATATTTTAATAGTGCAGAAAGTCCACGATAGTTTACAAGCTTTATAAAAATAATTTGCACGGGCTTATGAATAAAACACGCTTTCTTCATATCCGAGCTGAAAGCAGTGTAGTTTCGTACTCCCAGTACCGGATTTACGGTTTCCTCCGGACGCTGTACGACAATCGTAACCAAAAGCAGTGAAAGTGAAGTCATAAACATTTCTACCAGATACTCCGGCCAGAACAGTTGAATCAGAACTGCAAAAACATTTAACGGATACATCAGCAGCAAAGCAATAAATTTATCTGTTGCGAGCATTTTTCTGTACTTGAACAAATAAACGACTCCACAGAGAAGATAGAAGAAGGAAGCTGAGTACAACACATAAATCAGTGGGCCTCTCGTATAGACAAGGTCTTCATTAAAGTAAAATACCGTATGAAAAAAAGGATTCGAACACAGAGTGGCGCAAATCACCAGATACGGTGTAATGAAAAGGCATTGCAGCCATTTGTTTTTCATCAGAATATGCCACGTATCGGTAATTGCGCAAATAAAGAGCTGATACAATGGTGTTGTTATATTACGAACAAGAAAATAAACATAATACTGCAGTTCCCGAAGCCAAAGATCCGATTTTCGTAAAGGAATCCATGTACCATAAGCTTCCGCCCAGCAGTCAAAAATTGCTGTAATTAGTACGTCTGCTAAAAGTAACGCCAGATATTTGTTTCCTCTTCCGCTTACCATTTTTCGAAAGAATAAGGATGCCAAAAGAATGATCAGGATTACAATAGCACATAAGTCAAAATACAGTATTTTCGCCATAATTTCCCCCGTAAAATCAGCAGTTTTCCCCAACTGAAATGTCGAAATATCACTATTTTATAGTAGCATGTCTGACGAATTGTGTCAACGTTTACAGTCCCGCCAACCTGTTTACTGTCCTGCCAACGAGGTAAACAATAAAAAAAATGCCAAAACCATATTTTCATGATTTTGGACACCTTTTCGGGTTGGGCTATTCAATTCAATAGCTAGCAGCTCGCAGGGGAATCGAACCCCTGTTTTCGCCGTGAGAGGGCGACGTCTTAACCGCTTGACCAGCGAGCCATGCAAAGTTCATCGGATAGTGTTTTTCCGTTTCGCTTCAAGCAAGGTATAATATACACTATCCGATGCAAAAATGCAAGAGGTTTTTTTTATTTTTTTAAATTTCCACAATTACGCAAACTATCAGACAATTAAAACATTTTATGGTATTCTCTTCACTTCTGTCTATGACATATCAAACATATCCATCAAGGACATCTGGTTGGATGCCGGTATATCACCGAGCAATCCCAGCTCTCCCATTAAGTCCGTAATCGTCTGGCTAACCTTGCAGCGCGTCTTAAAATCGTCCCTTGACAGGAAAGGACCGTCCTTGACTGCTTCCACAATCATATCCGCCGCCTTTTCTCCAAGACCGTCAATCGTATCAAGTGCCGGCATCAATTTGCCGTCGATAATCTGAAATTCATGTGCCTTTGCCTTGAAAATATCAATCGGTACAAAATCATAGCCACGGGCATACATCTCCTGCACGATTCTCATGTTTTCATAAGTATCTTCATCCTTCGGGGACGCTTCCTTTTTCTCCATTCTGGATTTGATATCCTTCATATGGCGTTCCAGAACATCCTTTCCCAGGCACATCAGACTGTAGCTGAAAGCCGTTGCACGGATGCCAAAGTACGCTGCATAATAGGCAAGCGGATAATACACTTTAAAGTAGGCAATGCGGAATGCCATCATAACGTATGCGCATGCATGGGCTTTCGGGAACATGTACTTAATCTGCTTGCACGACCAGATGTACCAGTCCGGAATATTCTTTTCCTTCATGGCTGCTTCCATTTCCTCCGTCAGACCCTTTCCTTTACGCACGCTCTCCATGATTTTGAATGCCAGACCGTTTTCCACCCCCTGGTAAATCAGGAACGTCATAATATCGTCTCGGGTACAGATTGCATTTTCCAGTGTACAGGTGCCTTCATTGATTAACTTCTGCGCATTGTTTGTCCATACATCGGTTCCGTGCGACAGACCGGAAATTCGAATCATGTCCGAAAAGCTTTTCGGCTTTGTCTCACGCAGCATCTGCATAACAAAGTTTGTACCAAGCTCCGGCAGCCCAAGACTTCCCAAATCGCATCCTCCAAGGTCTTCCGGCGTAATACCGAGCGCTTCGGTACTGTGGAAAAGCGAAATCACCTTCTGGTCATCCATCGGAATTGTTTTGGCGTCCAGTCCCGTCAAATCCTCCAGACGACGAATCATCGTCGGATCATCGTGCCCGAGAATATCAAGCTTTAACAGATTATGGTCAATCGAGT
>JBJENV010000008.1:0-8053 GCA_051880375.1 Lachnospiraceae bacterium | reverse complement strand
AAGAAGTAACCATTTTTTTAATTTCATAGCTTCACCAACCTGTTTTGTAATAGCATACTCAGATACAGACCTGGCAAGTCTGTATCTGAGTAGATTAATGTTACGGATTCGTACAGAGCGAATGCTCTACACTCTCTTTTTCTTTTACTGTTCCGGCATTCACCTCACCACACTCACACGTAATCAAATAAACATTATATGTTGTAGTTATTTGACAAGTACCTTCGTTAACCTGATGATAGGTAACGGAAGTGGTAGTGCCCTGAAATACTTTCCGTCCCATAAGATGTTTTCCGTCATGGCATCCCGGGTTTACTGCCACTGCTGCACTGGATATTACCGGACCTGCCATAGTAATACAACATGCTGCTATTGCTGTTAATGCTACTAATTTTTTAATGAAACGCATTGGATATTCCTCCCTGTTAATTATTTTTTTGTCCTTTGTACGGTGCGCGCTCGTATTAGACACCTTAAACGTAACACAGCCTGTTCATCCTGTAAAGGGTTCAGAACTGTCCCAAATGCAGAATGGGACAGTTCTGAACCCTTTACGTTATGCCCAAACTCTGCTACGCTATACATATAACAAACTATTTCACCAAAGAAAGGAAACACACACTATGTTAAAATGTTTTAAAAAATCAGTCCTTGTAACAGCAACAGCTTTCGTTTTCCTCCTTGCGGCAACCAGCGAAACCTCAGCCCGGCTCCCGTTACCGTCTGTTACTATAGGTCAGGAAGAAGGAACAGAAACAGCGCCACTACCGGAAGAATCTGACATTCAGCCACTGGCAGATGAGGATGAAGATTTTACGAAAGTTCAGTAATACCCAACCGTTTTAGTACCTTTGATGCAGCCCATTTATTTTTGCAATATACATTTACGGTATAACAGCTCCATAAATTCTTTCTCCACTCCGGGTCTTCCTTATCTGTTGGAAGACCTTTTTGTTTTTGCTCATTCCACATCAAACCATACATGTTTCTGTAAGTATAACTGAAGCTTCTTGCACGCAACAACTCTCGTAATATTTTTCTATTAATCATACTGGATTCCTCATACTGCCCCAGATTTCCCATCCAGCTGGCTACCGATGTCATCACAAATCCATACATTCCCATAATTGGTGCCAGGGTACATTTCTTCTCCAGCCATTCAAAGTATTCCTTTAATACTTCCCAATACTCATTCTCCACATTAGAGCCTTTTACTATAGCAATATTAGTTAATATCGTAACTTCCATATTGGTTAAGTACTTTTCAGACGGCCAAATTTTTCCGTTTCTTGTTCTTTCCTCTTTCATTTTTTTCATCGCAGCCGAAAGTGGAATGGTAAGCTCTAAGGCATCTTTTGCACACTGTATAAAATCCTCTTTTTCCATCTCACCTTTTTGATAAGCAATCAACGTCTCGAAAAAGTACAAATACTGCTGATTAATCCGATTGTCTTGTGGAATCCAAAGTTTTAGCTTGTTTAGTATGTCTTTTGCATTTTCAAATTCTCTCTGTGTCAGTACCATTCTAAAATCATTTTCCAATTGTATCGCCTTCCGGCTATCCGTTATGATCTGCGCCCGGTGCATTTCTGCAGAAAGATTCAGCCTGTCAAATAATTTTCTTGCATTTCCCATTTGCGGGTTTGTTTCCTTTTTTTCTATTCGCTTTAACGTACTTTTTCCAAGTATAGTTTTCTCCAGCTCTGCTCTGCTTATACCAAGCATCCGCCGCCGCGCCCTGTCCACATCATTGATGCAGTAATTTTCATGTTCACGGTAAAAGACGGTAAAACCGTTGGTTTTCTTTGGTACCTGAAATTCTTCATACATACCGTCAAGCAGGTGGAAAAATTCTTTCGTCTGCTCCAGTTCCTTTTGATATGCCTCTGCCTTCTCTGCAGAAAAAGTGTTACTGTATGTTAAAATCAAAGTAATATACTGTTCTTTTTTCTGAAGCAGTTCCCATGCAAAATAAATCTTCTGACAGTCGCGCAGGGCTTCTATTCCCTCCGTGCATATTGTTAAGGCCTGTTCCAGTTCCGGAAGCGTAACCTTTGTTTCTGCTTTCTGCTTTTCTTCCAAATGCATGGCATTACAGTAAAACAGCGCAGCCTTTGCTCTGAACATCACCCTGCCTGCCAGGTCGAAGTCTTTTTCCTCCATATAGGATAACAGCTGCAGGCAAAGCTCCTGTAGCTTCTCCGGATGCTTATGAGCCTGATACTCCAGTATCAGATTTAATTCCTGAATGGAAAGCACAGGCTGGGATATCGGCTTATTATCCACACCCGGAACGGTCAGCTTTACTGCTTCCTCCAGTACCTGGCATCGTTCTTTTGCAGAAATTCCTTTTAATTCCATCTATTGTGCCTGCATTGTATATAGAAACTGTCTGGCGACCTTTTCCTTTTCGGACATTTTCTGTTCATACTGCAAAAGCAGCTGTTCCGCCTTTTCCAGTTCTAAATCATCCAGACAGTCTAAAATATTCCGTCGTTCTTCCCATTCTTCATATTCCTTTGGTTGTAAAAAGCATTCATAATCATAACCGGACTCACCCAGTCTGGCTAAGAGCCGGTCTCTTGTCGGTTTTTCAGGATACCGCTCGCCCCGCTCTATCCGTCCCAAATCATTTGCTGTAACGATACCTTTTCCCAAAGCACTTCGTTCTATCTTTTTTTCATTCCTCTGTGTTTTTAAAAATTCTCCATAGTATGTTTCTGAGTCCAATTCTTTTCTCCTTTCAAAGTAGTATGCGAAGCTCATTCCATTCCTACTACCCTGACCCGGTATGTGAACATTTTACTGTTTTATTATAATTATACTGGCTTTCCTTATTTATGTAAACCCTTCCTTTGTCAAAATTCGTCTTTGCGGGACAGCTTTGACCCCTTTACACTTTTTTCCCCATCTGCTAAAATCATACTATATCCTCTGGACAAGGAGTCTGATTTCATGAAACATACAACGCTCTCAAAACATCAAAGCAAACACCGCCTGTCCTTTGGTACCAAATGCATTCTGTGCCTGGTGCCAAGTCTGTCGGGTCTGCTCCTGTTTTACATACTGCCCTACCTCCGGGTACTTTACTATTCCCTCATCAACAACCAGTTTAAGCGGGAATTTGTGGGCTTAAAAAATTATAGGGACGCCATTCAAAACGAGTATTTCCGGCTGGCCTTTCAAAACAGCATCCAACTGATTGTAATCTGCGTGCCGGTACTCCTTCTTCTTGCCATTTTCGTATCCTTAGGACTCATCTTTTTACTAAAGCGGCTGAATATGGTCCGGGTGGCGTTTATTCTTCCTATGCTTATTCCAACCGCCAGCGTAGTGCTGGTATTCCGCCAGGTGTTTGGTTCTGTGGAAAATGAACTTCCCCTGTATCTTCTGTTTATCTGGAAGAATATCGGCATCTGCATTATTCTGCTGACAGCGGCCCTCACCACCATCGAAGAGGACATTTACGAGGCGGCACGGCTGGACGGTGCCGGAGGCTTTGCCCTGCATCTGCGCATTACACTGCCTCTGATTTTACCGACCATCTCCTTCTCCACCCTGATGACCATTGTCAATTCCTTTAAGATTTTCCGTGAAAGCTACCTGTACTACGGCGGCAACTATCCGCCGGACTACGGCTACACCCTGCAATATTACATGAACAACAACTTTTTAAAGTTTGACTATCAGGCTCTGGCTTCCTCTTCGGTACTGACCTCCCTTTTGGTAGCCGGCATTGTCATTCTCTTTTTACTTTGGGAAAGGAGGTATCAGCGATGAAATCGGTATTGCGTTTTCTTCTGCTTTTACTGGCGGCGGTGTTCTTTCTGCCGACCCTTGCCACTCTGCTGCTCTCCTTCTTCCCGGGCGGCGAGGTGTCCTTATCCGGCTACGATGAGCTGTTCTTTAGCTGCTTTCAATTTTACACCATGTTCTGGAACTCCGTCACCTATGCCTACATCATTACGGCATTGCAGCTGGTGGTCATTCTTCCGGCCGCCTTTGCCTTCACGTTTGCCCGTTTCCGCGGCAAGGAGCTGTTGTTTTTCTTTTACATCATCCTCATGATGATGCCGCTGCAGGTAATGATTCTGCCAAACTATATCGGTCTTCGGGACATGGGAATTTTAAACACAAGAGCAGGTATTATTCTACCGATGATTTTCTCGCCCTTCGGCGTGGTAGTACTGCGGCAGTACATGAAGAGCATCGACGGTTCCATGATTGAAGCCATGCGCCTGGAAACAAGCTCCATCATCCGCATTTTGCTGCACGCCGTGGCACCCCAGGTAAAGGTGTGTCTGTATGCGGTGGGCATCTTCGTCTTTGCGGAATGCTGGAACATGCTGGAACAGCCAATGCTTCTTCTGCAGGACGAAAAATTAAAAACCCTTACCGTCTTTTTCAGCAACACCACAAAATACGGCGACCAGGTGCTGTACCCGGCTTCCGTATTGTTTATGATTCCGATTTTACTGCTGTACCTGTTCTTCCACAGGGAACTGGAAAGGGGGCTGACACTGTATGATAACGAAACAAAAAAATGACCACGGCAAAAAGCCGTGGCTTCCTCTGTGCCTGCTTTCTTTCTTCTTTTACGGTGTCATGCTGCTCCTTACCATAACAGCCAAGGACATCCACAATGCCCGACTGCCTGAGGTTACCGCCGGACAGCCGGGCAGGCAGAACTTCACCTGCACCGTCACAGCAGAAGACGGGACGCGCCGGGAAGTCACCCGCTCCTATACTGCCCTGCCAAAGGACATGGTAGACTCCGGCAAGGTTTTCACCCTCCGGAGTGTAGTGGAAGGTGATTTCACCTACTATTATGCCGAAGCACTTTCCATTACTGTGAATACTGCCATGGAAAATTCGGATTACTATGCCGTTTCAGATAATTCTATCTTCTGGAATTCCGTAATCCTGACCGGCTATGAAGCTCTTTCTGACGGAGATGAGGTCTTTCTCATAAAGGAGAGCCAAAAGAAGCCGGAAGAACTTAATAAAGAGGATTTGTTTCAGTAGAGTTTTTATTCAGCACTATCGCTAATAGAATTCCGGTAATCATCAGAAGTATGTCAAACACAATGGTTGCATACATGGAATTCTCTGCAAAAAACACCGGAAAGGCTGTGCAGTGAGCATATCACAGACAGTCTCTCCGGTGTTCTTCAACGCCTTATGAATTAATAGTTTTCTTCTCTGAGTTCAAAATAACTCTGCGGATGAGCGCATACCGGACAAACCTCCGGAGCCTTCGTTCCTACGACGATATGACCGCAGTTGCGGCATTCCCATACCTTAACCTCGCTCTTTTCGAATACCGAAGCGGTCTCCAGATTGTGAAGCAGCGCACGGTAACGCTCCTCATGGTGCTTTTCGATTTCTCCAACCATGCGGAATTTAGCAGCAAGCTCCGGGAATCCTTCTTCCTCGGCAGTCTTTGCAAAGCCTTCGTACATATCTGTCCACTCGTAGTTTTCACCATCGGCAGCAGCGGCAAGGTTTGCAGCGGTATTACCGATACCGTTTAACTCCTTAAACCACATCTTTGCATGTTCCTTTTCGTTTTCTGCTGTCTTTAAGAACAATGCAGCCATCTGCTCAAAGCCTTCCTTCTTTGCTACAGAAGCAAAGTAGGTATATTTGTTTCTGGCACCCGACTCACCGGAAAAAGCAGCCTGAAGGTTTTTCTCGGTCTGTGTTCCCGCATACTTGTTTTTACTTTCTGCGGTAACCGGCTCCAGCTTATCGCCTGCTGCCTTACAACGCGGACATACCGGCGTTTCTCCCGCCTTTACCTCAAACACTTCTCCGCATACCTTACATTTGTACTGACTCATTGTTGTTTCCTCCTTATGTTTTAAATTTTCAAAAACGCTATGAACGCAGGGATTCGGCTCACCCACATGCCGGATACCGGTATATTCGGCAATATCCCGGTCTGTTGTAACCAGATTGTCCAAAGATAAGCCGTGAACCGAATGCTTGCCTGTAACTCTGGCAAAGGTTTTTAACTCCTCCAGAGAAACATTCAAAAAGTTTGCCACTCTCTGTGCTGCGGCATCTACCTTCAGTCTCTCCCGCAGCTCCGGGTTCTGTGTGGCAACGCCGACCGGACAGTTGCCGGTACCGCAGATACGATACTGCTGGCAGGCAGCAGCAATCAGTCCCGCGCTGGCAATGGCAACGGCATCCGCTCCCATAGCCAGGGCCTTTGCAAAATCCGCGGATACCCGAAGTCCTCCCGTTATCACGAGAGAAATGTCGGAACCGACGGAATCCAGATACTTTCTCGCCCGATGCAGCGCATATATGGTCGGAACCGTAGTTGCCTCTCTTAAAAACAACGGACTGGAGCCTGTAGCGCCCCCTCTGCCGTCTATCGTAATAAAATCCGGTGCGGCAAATACGCAGTATTCCAAATCCTGCTCAATGTTCCCCGCCGCGATTTTAATACCGATAGGACGTCCGTCCGAACGCCTGCGCAGCATATCTACCATGTCCCGTAAATCCTCTTTGGAATTTAACTCCGGGAATTTGCTCGGGCTTTGAATATCCTGTCCCTGCTTTTTGCCCCGGATAGCCGCAATTTCCGCAGTCACCTTTTCTCCCGGCAGATGTCCGCCCATTCCCGGCTTCGTTCCCTGTCCGATTTTGATTTCGATGGCATCGGAGGATTTCAGATTTTCATCGGTTACACTATACTTATTTGGAATATATTCAAATATGTATTTGTACGCCGCCTGCTTTTCCTCCGGCAAAATACCGCCCTCTCCGCTGCACATCGCCGTCCTTGCCATAGCCGAACCCTTTGCCAGAGCAACCTTTACTTCCTTTGACAAAGCACCGAAGGACATATGTGAGATATAGACCGGACTGTCTAACACCATAGGCCGTTTGGCATGCTTACCAATCACCGTAACGGTATCCACAAACTCTCCGTCATTTAACGGGGGCGGATTGAGCTGGGCGCCGAGCAGCAGAATATCATCCCAGTCCGGCATCGGCATTTTTGTACTCATGGCTCCGCCGATAGACTTTCCCGTCACCGCCATTTCATGGATTTCCGCCATATAGCGTGCCGACGCATCCTGTCTTGCCGTAGCGCTGTCATAATCCAGACTACCCGAATAAGTCTTCGGTGCAGCTTCCGCAGCGCCCTCTTCCGATACCGGCACCAGATTGGAAACCGGCAGATGACAGACCGGGCAGCCGTCCAGCTCAGAAACCGGCTTTCCTTCCTTTTCCTCATCATATACGGCACCGCAAATCTTACATTTGTAAATTGCCACAAAAATACCTCCTTTTGCTTTCTATTTCCTGATTCTCTACATTTCTATACTTCCTTCTGTTCCTGTTTCCCTTTTTCCCTGCACTCCGGACACACACCTTCAAACACCATACGATGTCTGCTGATTTGAAACCCCGTTTCCTTCGCAATCAGTTCATCATATTCCTGATGATAGCTCATCGGCACATCAAATACCCTTCCGCAGCCCGTGCAAAACAGATGGTAATGACGATCCGTGCGGGAATCATAGCGGTCCGCCGCAGATACCTTAACATTGCTAATCTCTCCGTCCTCCGATAAAATCCCCAGATTGCGGTATACCGTACCGCGGCTGATTTTATCATCTTTTGCACGTACATCCAGATAAATCTGGTCGGCAGACGGGTGGTCGCATCTTGCCATAACAGCATCTAAAATCATCTGACGCTGTCTCGAATTCCGCTGCTGTTTCATCCGAACCTCCTTGCAATAATTTGATAATAGGACTTTGTATTATTATACTTCTTTTTTTCTTCTCTTGTCAAGAAAAATACTCTCTGAATGGATTCTAGTTTGTTGCTCTGTCTTTGCTCCACTCCGTATATTCGTTTTTTTCTTTCTCTGCTTTCTCTTCTTCTAACAGCTAAAGCTTAAACTTTCGCAACCACTTTCCTTCAACTTATTATTCTTGAAAATGAACCTTTTTTCATTTAAATTGTATCTGTAATGAACTCTCGGAATCCTGAGTAGTTCATGCCCAGCTAAACTCTGGCAAGTACT
>JBJENV010000007.1:0-34643 GCA_051880375.1 Lachnospiraceae bacterium | reverse complement strand
TTCCGCATTTGCAGCATTTTTTACTGGACGGGAAGAAACGGTCGATTTTTACCAGTTTCTTTCCCTGTTCCTCCAGCTTATACGTCAGAATATCGCGGAACATCCCGTAGCTGTTATCCATGACACTCTTTCCGAAATTCAGGCAGCGGCTCATCGCTTTCATGTCAAGATCTTCCACGCCTACCGCATCGTAGGTATCTGCAATCTTTCGGGTCAGCTTATGGATATAATCGTTCCGCTGATTCCTTACTTTCTCGTGGCACAGTGCTACTTTTCGCTTCTGCTTCTTGTAGTTGCAGCTTCCTTTCTGACAATGCGAAAGCCTTCTCTGTTCCCTTTTCAGTTTTTCTTCCGCCTGTCTCAGATACCCCGGATAGACCGCATCCGGTTCATCTGAAAAGACCGTCATCCCATGCATGGCATAATCAATCCCCAGTATCCTTGCCGCCTTATAGTTACAATCTGCAGCTTGGTTTTCACCACAGTCGTATTCATATAAAAGGCTCGCATAATACTTTCCGGACGGTTCTCTTCTGACAGTGACAGATTTCAGACGGTATCCCTCGTGAATCTCCCTGTGCTGTCTGATTCGGATTTTCCCTAGTTTTGGAAGTTTCAATCTTCCTTCCCAAAGCACGATATTTCCATTTACCACATTTGTGGTATAGCTGTTCTGATTCTTATGCCTGGACTTGAATTTCGGGAAACCTATAGATGGGGTTCTGAAAAAGAGCTTATATGCCTTTTCCAGATGAAGCTGTACATTTGCAAGCGCCAGGGAATCCACTTCCTTCAGAAACGGATATTCCTTCTTGTACATTGCCGGAGTGTTCTTTAACATCCTTCCGGTTGCCTGATATTCTCTAATCTTATCTGACAGCATGGTATTATACAGAAATCTGCAACAGCCGAATGTTTTTGCTAATAGGACTTCCTGTTCCCTGTTCGGATAAATTCTGAACTTATATGCCTTGTTCAATGCTTTTCCCCCTGACTTTCGATATACTGACATATTACTTCAAGCAGCGCACCGCCTGCTGTCACAAGGCAAAAGCTCTGACTCCAATCTTCCTTCGATACTTCACCACCATAACAAGATGATAGTATAAGAGATATACGGAATGAGCATTATGATCCATTTCTTTCATATAATCAGTATCCTTTCACTTTCACCTGATTATATTGTACCACAGATTTGCGCCTAGAACAAGTGTTCCCCCCCCCCCTATGTTTCATCATGATTTTTTGCAATTCATCTCACCACCTACAGAGGAGGGAGAATTCTTGCTTATATCATATTAAATTCAGCCACATGGAAAACGAGGTTCCGAATACGATAGACAATTTCAATGCCATTTCACCTGTAAGATTTCATTTAGAAATAATCAAGTATATTTTGCTTGAGGCAGTAAAAGAGTATATAACAACAAAAGTGGCAGAAAGTCAAAGCCCCTGCCACTTCCAAATTACTTCATTCCTGATATTCCCTCAGCATTTTCAAAATCTCTGCAACACTTTCTTCCACAAACTGCTCGGCTTCCGCCTCGGTCAGGTAAGTATACTCATGTTCCAAATCATTACGCTCCTGCAGATAAAATCCGGTAATATACTCTCTCCGATTATCAAACGCATCCCCCGCAAACATCTCTAAGTAGGTATTTTTAAAACCGACCGCAGACTGATAAATCCGAAACGCCCGAAAATCCGGGTGTTTTTGCAGATATAAGTAGTCTAAATCGTACCAGTCGCGCTTGATTTTCCATACAAATGCTGTTTTATCTGCGGTATATTCCTCAGCGTATTTTTCCGTACACGGTTTGAAAATATTGTTTGCCCACAAAATATCCGTCAGCAGATGTGTAAGGTAACCGAGATAAAACGAGTACTGTCTGCTATCGTAGCTTTTCTGCATTTCCTTTGTAAAATAGCGGTCGATATAGTCCGTCAGACAGATTCCCTTATCCCGTTTCTGTCCTTCCCGCTTAAAATGCGACAGAGCAGTATTGGGTGTGAATGCCGACCAGTTCTCATTCGGTACACCGCTGTCCGGCGCAATATTTCCGACAACAAATTCCTGTTCCGATACCTTGTCCAGACAATCAAGTAATCTGTCTGCTATCCTTAAGTGTATCATCCATGACGCCATCTTTGTTCTCCCTCTATCTTCCTGCCGCATTCTCACTCCGTAAGTCCTCTGTCCACTTTTGCAGCATTTCCGTACTCCAATCATATGCCCACCGGTTATCGTAACCACGGTAATCACATTCCAGATGCATCACTAAAAATAAGTAAATGTCATACCATTTTGCCCGCCGCATCTGCTCTTTTGTAAGAGCATCCCTGCCATAACCGTCCAAAAATGCCTTCCGCATATCATACGTGCGGAAGCCGACCTCCATCAGTTCGTCCGCCCATAAACAGCGTTCAAAATCAATGATTCCCGTAATTTTTCCGTCCTGTACAAACACATTTCCTGCCCAGATGTCCCAATGGACGAACCTTGGTTCCGTTACCGCTTCAAACAATGCCCTGTCATGCTCAAACAATGCAAAAAGCTCCTGCCTTTCCACGGGAACCGGAATCTCTTTTCGTTCCGCATCCGAATAGGCATCTTCTAACATGCTCCGAAACACCGTATACCAGTTTTCGCCCTGCTTTCCCGTCTGGCAATAGTAGCCGAATTTTGTACCGGTAAGCTGATTTAACTCCTTTGTGTACTGCCCGATTTTATAAAAAATCCTGTCACGCTCTTCCTCCTTCAGCTGTTCCATGCAGGAAGAAAAGCTCTGTCCGGGTAGCTGCTCCATAAAGAAGTAGCTTCTGTCGCAAACCGTATGACTGTCGTCATAAAACAAAATCTCCGGCACCGGAACGGAAGTCTTTTTCTTTGCCATGCGCATTGCATCCACTTCGCTGAACATGATGTTCTTTTCATAGGTCATCACCTCGACCTCATCCGGCGGTGCAACCTTTAATATCACGGAACGATTTGGAAGCTTTACCCGGTACGCGATATTAAAGTAGCCTTCCGTAAGCTCCGTTATTCGTTCCGGCATGCAGCCGAACGCCTTATACACCATTGCATTGACGCAGTCCATCGATATGGTATCCTTTGTAATACTAACCGGCATGGGATTCCTCCTTCCTACTTCAGCACTACTTTCCACTCATCCTCTTCGATTACATATTGAAACTCCGTCAGGTTATCATCCTCCATCACACGAAGCAGTTCCCGCAAATCACTGACCAGATTCACCGAAGATAGCCGGTCTCTGTGTACCCACTCCATCTTGCCCTCATCGGAAGATACCAGTTCTCCGGAAAATTCATCTGTCTGAAACAACAGAACGATATAACGTCCGTTTTCTATCGGAAACTGCTTGATCCCGCACAGCTTCGGATGCCGGATGCTCAGACCGGTTTCCTCCTTCATCTCTCTGATTACGGCATCAACAAACGACTCTCCCGGTTCCACATGCCCGCCCGGAAGTGCATAACCCTTCCAGTCCTCCTTCACACGGTTCTGTAAAAGAAGAGAATCTCCATGATATAGTAGACACAATACCGTCAGTTCCACACGTTCTGTTCTGTCCATTTCAAACTTTCCTTTCGATAATTCTGATTCAGTTTTGTATCTTCATTGTTGCCCTTGTTGGTCTTTGTTATAAGATTTTCAAGGACAAAAGAAAATAGCCGCCATTGTACCCAGCAATGACGGCTGCTGCATAATGCAGTAGTAAAGAGCAAAATGCGACTCTACAGCTTCTGAATTCTCTGCATTGCCTCTACGGAATTCTCATACGTGCCGAAGGCGGTCAGGCGGAAATAGCCCTCGCCGCTCGGTCCGAAGCCCGAACCCGGTGTGCCGACTACATGTGCCTTATCTAACAGGTAATCAAAGAACTCCCACGAAGTCATGCCCTCCGGTGTCTTTAACCAGATATACGGAGCATTGATGCCGCCGGATACGGAATAGCCCGCTGCTGCAAGGCCTTCGCGGATGACCTTCGCATTGTTCATGTAATAAGCAATCTGCTCCTTTGTCTGCTTCTGTCCTTCCGGTGTGTAAACTGCCTCGCCGGCTCTCTGGATGACATATGGTGCTCCGTTGAACTTTGTGCCGTGACGTCTTGCCCATAAGCTGTTTAATGACACATCGCCGCACTTTAATTCCTTCGGGATGACGGTAAAGCCGAGACGGTTTCCGGTAAAGCCTGCGTTCTTGGAAAAGCTGCGAAGCTCAATCGCACAGGTCTTTGCGCCGTCGCATTCGTAAATCGTATGAGCCACATCCTCCTCAGAAATATATGCTTCGTAAGCGGCATCATAAATAATCACCGCGCCGTTTGCATTCGCATAATCCACCCACTTTTGAAGCTCACTCTTTGAAATGGTAGCTCCGGTCGGGTTGTTCGGGAAACACAGATAAATGATGTCCGGTGTTTCCTTCGGAAGCTCCGGCGCAAAATTTGTCTCTGCCGTACACGGCATATAAATCACATTGGCAAAACGCTGCGTCGCTTCATTGTAATTGCCGGTTCTGCCTGCCATTACGTTTGTGTCCACATAGACCGGATAAACCGGGTCACAGACTGCAATCTTGTTATCTACCGAGAAAATATCACCGATGTTTCCGGAATCGCTTTTGGCACCGTCGCTGATAAAAATTTCATCCAGTGCAATTGTCACACCGCGCTTCTTATAGTCGTGCTCCGCAATCGCGCTTCGTAAAAACTCATAGCCAAGGTCCGGCGCATAGCCGTGGAAGGTCTCCTTAACTCCCATCTCATCGGTTGCCTTGTGCATTGCTTCAATGACTGCAGGAGCTAACGGCAGCGTAACGTCACCGATACCGAGGCGGATAATCTTTGCCTCCGGATGCTCCTTTGTGTAGGTATTTACCTTTTTTGCAATCGTAGAAAACAAATAGCTTCCCGGAAGCTTTAAATAATTCTCGTTAATCTTAAACATTTTTGCTTTTCTCTCCTTTTTCCTTATAGTTCTCCGTCAAACACTCTCGTTGCAGGACCGGTCATAAACAGATGCCCGCTTTCCCTGTCATAGCGAATCTTCAAATTGCCGCCAAGCAGCTGCACCGTTACCTCATCGGCTGTCTTGTGGTTTAAGATGCAGGCATACACGCTGGCACATGCGCCTGTACCGCAGGCAAGTGTCTCCCCGCTTCCGCGCTCCCACACGCGCATTTTTATCGTGTGTTCGTCAAGCACCTGAATAAACTCCGTGTTCGTGCGCTCCGGAAACCATGCATGATGTTCAAACTCCGGTCCGATTTTTTCAATCTCAATCTGTTCCGTATCCGGGACAAACGTTACCGCATGCGGATTTCCCATCGATACACAGGTCATTTCGTATTTCCTGCCCTGAATGGTAAGCGGCTTTGCAATGACGGCGTCCCCCTCTGCAAATACCGGGACAAGCTCCGGCTTTACGACCGGCACACCCATATCAACCGTGACCTCCGAAACCTTTCCGTGCTCCACAAAAAGCTTCAGTGTCTTGATGCCCGCCAGCGTTTCGACCGTTATCTCTGTCTTATCCGTCAGTCCGTAGTCGTACACATACTTTGCCACGCAGCGGATGCCGTTTCCGCACATCTGTGCCTGCGAACCGTCCGCATTATACATGCGCATACAAAAATCCGCCGCCTCAGACGGTCCAATCAAAATCAGACCGTCCGAGCCGACGCCAAAATGCCTGTCACTCACCCTGACAGAAAGCTCCGCCGGGTTTTCTACTGTTTCCTTAAAGCAATTTACATAAACATAATCATTGCCGCAACCGTGCATCTTTGTAAATTTCATAGGCTCCTCCCAGTCCGTGTGTTTTTTCTATTTTTTTATAACACAACGACGCTAAAAAGTAAACCCTGATGCACAAATTGCAATGCATCCCGCACAATTTATCATCCGAATTTCACAGCCATACCATGCTGTCTACAGCTGTGCTTCCTTTGACCTCGATTCCATTGCATTCATCATCACCGTCAGGTTGCCGTTACGGCAGCGAATCGCATCCATGAATTCCTTTTCCTTACCCTTAGCCTTAAACACAATGCGATAGGTCAGTTCATATAAGGTTCCCATATCGGTTGTCTTGATTTTGCACAGGTCTGCTTTTGTTGTGTACTCCTCCAGCAGGTCATCAAATACTCCGACATAATCCATATCCTCCGGTATCAGAATCCGCAGCTGTCTGTAGTCGGTATGTAAGAACTTGGAACCCAGCTGATAGACAAGAATGATAACAGCCGCCAGTACTACCGTGATTGCCAGAGAAAGCGTCAAATAGCCGAGTCCTGCTGACAATCCCGCTGCCATTGCCATGAACACAAGAGAAATATCCTTGCTTTCTCCCGGTGCACTACGGAATCTGACTAACTGGAATACGCCCGCGATTGAAAATGCTCTTGCGACATTGCTGCCGATCATAATAATGACAACCGTTACGATTGCCGGAAGCATGACAAGACTTAGAAAGAAGCCTGTGCTGCGTCCTTCCTTTTTTGTTACCGCCAGATATACTCCGCTGACGATAAGACCGAGCACAACTGCAAACAGCATGCAGATTAATGTCTCCCTGGTTGTAATACTTGTGTCTGTTGTAAGTCCAAATAACTGTTCTAACATAGTTTCCTCCATCATTTTCGTGGTCTTTGCCACTTTACTTTTAACACTGCTGCAGTACAATTCCCGATGCGGTACGCACTTCTGTGCTTTCTCGTGCCCGGACTGTCTGCCTTGATACTACATAGTTCTGATACTCTGTCCCGTACTTGGAAAAGGATGCCGGATAAATCTGAAATTCCGAAAGCAGTTCCGTCATAAAGAGCGGCATTGCCCGGTCGATTTTAATTTCCATAATCCATTCATCCTCCGGAAGAAGCTTGTCGCCGTATACTCCGTAATGGAGTCCGAGGTCATATCTTCTTGTCGTAATATTCCGGTCAAAGGTCACACGGAAATCCCGGTCTTCCTTTCCGAACATCGCACAGCGATCGTAAGAGAGAAAAACTTTGGGTTCCAGCTGCATTCTGTGTACCATATAGTCGATTTCACAAAATACCTGCCGGTTCATAAACGGTAAAAGCTCCGGTCTTTCCCCTGTTCTCAGATACTCGTAGGCATCCCTCAGATAAATCTTCGTTCTCCGCTTATTTACCAGCTTCTGATACTTTTTCTTGATTTCAAGGAATACTTTATCATCCATGCCTACGGTTCCGTAGCTTCTTAATCGAAGCTTTTCTTTGTACGCCCTGCCGTCCTGTTTCGCATCCACAGAAGTCCGAATTAGGTTATTGTCCGGTGTGTCATAGTAAATGTTACAGATTGTATAAAACTCACCGTCTCTGCTGTGTTCGTCGGCTTCCATGTATTCGGACAAGTATTCTCTTAATTTCCGATATGTCTCATCGTTGATGCGGAATTTCCGCTCGTAGCGGTTGAAAACCTCAATTGCCATACCCCATTTTCCTTTCCGTGTTTTCTTATCCTTATCTTACCAGAGAAATGTGTGCATTTTGTGTTTAGGAAAAGTAAAAACTGTGAAAAAAACAGGAGGTTCCCGGCGCAAGTGTGCATAGCACGCTCGTACCTGAAGAACCTCCCATTCGTAGTGATAAGAAAAATAAGCCGAACTTAGTTTAATCTCTTTAACAGCTGCTCTCTCTGCTCCTCATAGCCCGGCTTTCCAAGCAGTGCGAACATGTTCTTCTTGTAGCTTTCCACACCCGGCTGGTCAAACGGATTGACTCCTAAAATGTAACCGCTGACACCGCAGGCAAATTCAAAGAAATAGAATAACTGACCCAAAGAAAATTCATCCTGTGCCGGAATCACTACCTTCAGGTTTGGAACATCACCGTCCGTATGAGCAAGCATGGTTCCCTTCATCGCACTCTTGTTGATAAAGTCAACGGTCTTGCCTGCTAAATAATTCAGTCCGTCAAGGTCCACCTCTTCCTCTTCCAGAACGATTTCTCTGGTCGGCGTATCCAGTTCCATTACGGTTTCAAACATTGTTCTCTGTCCGTCCTGAATAAACTGTCCCATGGAGTGCAGGTCGGTTGTCAGGTCTACCGCTGCCGGGAAAATACCGCGCTTATCCTTACCCTCACTCTCACCGTAGAGCTGTTTCCACCACTCATTTACATAGTGAAGGGACGGCTCATAGTTTGCAAGAATTTCAATCGACTTGCCCTTTCTTAACAGCAGGTTGCGGACTGCCGCATAAAGCAGGGAATCATTCTCCTGATATGGTTTTGTAAGACAGGTTGTTCTCATATCTGCCGCACCGTCCATCAGTGCCTTAATATCTGCACCGCTGACTGCAATCGGAAGCAGACCGACTGCGGTGAGTACCGAAAATCTTCCGCCGACATTGTCCGGAACAACAAAGCTTTCATAGCCCTCTGCGGTTGCAAGGTTCTTTAAGGCGCCCTTTGCCTTATCGGTTGTGGCATAAATTCTCTTTGCGGCTGCTTCCTTGCCGTACTTCTCGATTAAAAGCTTTTTAAACACCCGGAACGCAATCGCCGGCTCCGTTGTTGTACCCGACTTGCTGATAATATTAATCGAGAAATCTCTGTCACCGATGACCTCTATCAGATGACTGATATAGGTACTGCTGATGTTGTTGCCTACGAAATAAATTTCCGGCGTCTTACGGATTTCCTTTGAAACGCTGTTATAAAAGCTGTGACGTAAAAACTCTATCGCTGCTCTTGCTCCGAGGTAGGAACCGCCGATACCGATGACCAGCAGAACCTCCGAATCCTGTCTGATACGCTTTGCCGCTGCCTCGATGCGTGCAAACTCTTCCTTGTCATAGTTCACCGGGAGGTCAATCCAGCCGAGGAAATCATTTCCTGCTCCCGTGCCGTTTACCAGCTCGTCCTTTGCAAGAAGAACCGTTTTTTCCAAACGTTTTACTTCTTCTTCACTGACAAATTTCTTAGCGGTCGAATAGTCAAAAGTCACTTTTTTATGGTTCATTGTCTTGTGTCTCCTTCTTTACCATTTTTAACTACCGCCATTTTATCAAAGAACGCTCAACTATTCAAGAACAAACTAACAACGTATTAAAAATTCCTTCAAAAGCTCGTTCACCTGATCCTGCTCGCTTTTCTGCTCCTCGGCAGCCGCATGGCTTTCCTGCCCGGTAACCGAACTTTTTTCCTGTTCGGTTTGTTCCCTTGCCGCAGCCGCCTCCGCTTCTCTTCTTCTGCGCTCTTCCACCTCACGTTTTAACAGTTCAGCTTCTTTACGTACCCGGTTCTGCCCTTCTGTACTCTTTCCCGACCGATATACCGGCAGTGCTTCCTCCCGAAGCTTTTTTCTCAGCTTTTCTTCCCGCTTCTGAAGCTTTTCCTGCTCCCTGCGCATCTTTTCTTCCACTCTTGCTGCATATGCCGCCTGTCTTCTGTTTTTCTGCTCCGAGCTTCTAAGCTCCTTTACTTCCTGCTTTTTCTGCTTCTGATATGCCTTTGCATCCATAATCTGAAGCTGGGCTTCCAGAACTGCCTTAGACGGTTTTTCCTCCTGTTCACACCTGCCCCACACTTTGTACTCATGTTCCAGACGTACCTTTAAGTAATTTTCCAGATAGTCACACAAACCGTCACGCAGAGCACCTGCTTTTCCCCCAATCATGCAGAAGCCGTCCACAAAGATGAGCAGCGTGCTTGTCCAGATTCCGTGAAACATAGTACGAAGTACTGCCGTAACCTCTGCATCCTGTACAACAAGCGCAAATGCAGATACGGCTCCGATTAACAGGCAAAGACTCACAAACTGTGTATGTAATCCGTTCCATGTCGTAAGCGAAATACCAAACAGCTTTCGCTCCGATAAAAATCTGCCGACAAAAAAATCAACATTTTCCACTCCAAGCATCGCCTGATACCGAAGGATGAACTGTTCCCTTAGTGCCGCCGCCGTCTTGTTTTTACTTCGCCTCATGGATTTCAGTGCATGAAGCAGGCTTTTATAATACCCTGCCAGCAAGAGTCTTGTGATACAGCCGAACATGCAGATTCCGATTAATGTGTACAAAATAGTATTTTCCATATTATTCCTCCCTGTTTTTCTGGCTTCTATCCTACCTGCTTTCCGTTAAGAAGTCTGTCGATTCAGGGAAACACTTCTTTTGTTTCGTCCGCCCGGTTTTTTGCTATTATGCCGTATTGCGACACACGTTCTGCCGTAGGGCCCCCTTTTCTTCCACATAAAAAAAGAAACCGACATACAGTGCATCACCTTTTTGTCGATTTCTAAAAATTATGTCTGATGATTTTATGCATACTTTTTGCGGAACGCCTCATACATCAAAAGCGCCGCCGCAACTGCCGCATTTAAGGACTCCACTTCTCCTGCCATCGGAATCAATACTTTCTCTTCTGCGAGTTCCGAAGCGCGTTCCGACAGACCATTTGCTTCGTTACCAATTAATATACCGACCTTTCCACTATAATCCGCTTCGGTAAACGACTTCATCCCTTTCAGATGTGCCGCCAGCAGATGCACACCTTGCTTCTTTAAATTTCCCAGAAGAGCAAAAAAATCCTCCACATAAAGAAACGGAACCCGGAACACCGCACCCATCGTCGAACGGATGACCTTCGGGTTATAAACATCCACCGACTCCTTCGTAAGAAGAATGCCTGCCACTCCGGCAGCCTCTGCGGTACGAATCATCGTCCCAAGATTTCCCGGATCACGCAAATCCTCCAGAAGTAACAGCGTCCCTCCCTGCTCAGACGACATAGAAGTAAGCATCTGCTCCAAGGTATACTCCGGCATTTTTACTACCGCTAAAACTCCCTGCGGCGTTACCGTCTCCGAGACTGACAAAAACACATGGTCCGCTACAAGCTCATACGGAATTTCCCCGGGTATCCCCTCAGGATATACTTCCGCCGCATAGCTTTCCGAAAAATAGGCTTTGATAAGAAGCTGCTTCCTTAGCAGTACCTCTTCAAACATTTTTCTGCCTTCTATGACAAATGCCTTCTGCTCCCGGCGCTCCTTACTCTTTTTCAGCAGCGCCTCGATATTTTTTATCTGTATGTTGGAGGTGCTTGTAATCATGCGAATGTTCCTCCGGTCAGCTTCGATAGCGCATTGTTCTTACCGATGATAATCAATACGTCATCCTTCTTAAGCGGTGCATCGGCATCCGGCGTAATATCAAGCTTTCCGTCCTGTTTGATGCCAATGACATTGATTTTCTTTGTAACACGAAGGTTCAGCTCGCGTAAAGACTTGCCGACCCAGTCCTCCGGTACGGCAAAGTCCATCATACTGTGCTGTGTGGATAATTCAATGGCATCAAACAGGTTTCCCTCGATCAGATTATGTGCAATGCGGATGCCCGTTTCCTTCTCCGGGAACACAACCATATCTGCTCCGACCTTTTTTAAAATCTTGGCGTGCAATTCGTTCTGCGCCTTTGCAAGAATATATGGGATTCCAAGCTCTTTTGCTAGAATTGTGACCATGACGCTTGCCTCTAAGTTTCCGCCGATAGCAATGACTGCACCGTCGAAGTTACTGATTCCGAGCGAGTTAATCGCATCCACATCCGTTACATCCGTACATACTGCATAAGTTACATCATCTGCAATCAGTTCAATTTTACTCTGGTCCTCATCAACCGCAAGCACCTGACAGCCGTTTTCCGATAACGTTTTTGCCACACTGATTCCGAATCGTCCCATTCCGAATACTACGAATTCTTTTTTTGCCATTTACTATCCCTGCTCCTTTCATCCTTATCCGATAATGACCTTGCCCTCCGGCAATGTTTTCTTGCCTTCGTATTTCTTTGCATTAAATGCAAGCGCCATGGTAATCGGTCCGATACGCCCCGCATACATGGCAAAAATAAGCACCAGCTTTCCTGCTGTCGAAACAAGCGGCGTCAACCCTCTCGTCAGACCCACCGTTGCCAGTGCAGAAACCGACTCAAACAGAATATCCAGAAACTCCGCATTCTCCGTAATGGAAAGCAGCGCCGTCGTAATCATTAAAAAGACAAAACTGATGACAATCACCGCTACCGCTCTGCGGACAAAGTTGTCGGATATTTTCCGACGGAATGCCGTCACCTCATTGCTTCCCTTAACAGCCGCAAGCATGGATAAAATCAAAATTGTCATGGTTACGGTCTTGACACCGCCTGCCGTTCCGGAAGGGGAACCCCCGATAAACATCAAAAGCAGTGCCATCAGACTGCTTGCTTCGGTCATTCCCTCCTGCGGAATCGTCTGGAACCCTGCGGTTCGTAACGTCACCGATTCAAACAGGGACGCCATAACCTTATTTCCGAAGGAAAGCTCTCCAATCGTTGCAGGATTATGAAATTCAAAAAAGAAAAACAGAATCGCCCCACCGAAAATGAGCGTTGCCGTAACCGTCAGTACAATTTTGGTATGCAGCATCGTTTTCCGAAAAGCATCGCGCATGTGAATATCCTTTGAAAGTATCCCCCTGCCGACACGCACCATATCCCACCAGACCGGGAACCCGATACCACCGAGGACAATTAAAAGCATCGTTGTGACATTGATAAGTACGCTGGTCTGAAATTCCACAAAGCCGGATGCGCCGATCGTATCCAGCCCGGCATTACAGAAAGCGGAGACCGCATGAAACACGGACTTCCAGATACCTTCAGCAATTCCGTAGCGAGGAACAAACGCAAACGCATACAACACGGCTCCCGCCGCCTCCACAAGAAGCGTTCCCTTAATGATTCTTTTTGTCAGACGCACCACGCCAGTAATGGAATCCAGATTGTAAGAGTCCTGAATCAAAAGACGTTCCGTCAGTGTAATCCGCTTTCCAAGCAGAATCAGTACCGTGGTGGTAAATGTTACCACGCCAAGACCGCCAAACTGCATCAAAACAAGGATAACTGCCTGTCCGAAATGACTCCAGTGTTCCGCTGTGACAACCGGCGTCAGTCCGGTCACACAAATCGAGGTCGTTGCTACAAACAAAGCATCGATATAGGACGTTGCTTCTCCGCTTTTTGCAGAAACAGGAAGTGTCAGAAGCAACGAACCAATCAGAATTCCGATTAGAAAGCCAAGTGCCAGAATTCTTGTCGTTGTCATTTTAAAGTGTAATATCCGCCGCATTAGTTTTCGTACTGCCTTTCAATAATTGGTTCAGCCCGCCCAAGGTTCCCTGATAGACACAGGTAAACTCCGGCTGCCTGGTAAAATCGTTCGGATGATATAAAGATGCCGGTTTCATCAGATGAATGGCTCCCGCCTTATGCAAAATGTGTGCTACAAAATGGGAGCAGAAAAAGCCGTTGCCGTCTTTTCCTGCCCGTCCTAAATAACAAAGCGCTGTTCCGTAAAACGAATAATGGTACTGTCTTTTGTTCTTCTGCATCCACTCAAGTTCCAGCAAAAGATTATCATAGGTTCTATCCGTAATCGTGATTTCGTACAGTGCACACGGTGCCTTCGGACTTCGTTTTAACATTCCGTGGTCAATACCCTCGCAGGAAAAGCCTGCCGGAAGCGGAATTGCTCCATAAATCCGAGCAAAGCTGAACATTTCTTTCAAATCTGCCTGCAGCCCTAAAGAAGCGTGTGTATACTGCGCTTTAGTCAGCTTATGAATTAAAATCGAAAATATTGAATTTGTCCTCACTAAGAGGATGTATGCTTTTGCCATGATGTATTCCCCTGCATGGGTAGAATTGTAATTTTTTTATCAGTATACATACTCTGGAGTCAGAATGCAACAAAAACAACGTTAAGAATATGATACAGGCTCTATGCTAATGTCAGGAAGAGATATGCCGCATAAGATGCAAGTACAACAATACCGTGAGTCTTGCTGCTCTTCTGTCTGATTAATAGCGGAAGAAGCGCTATTGCAATAATAATCAGGCATGCCGGCATGTCCACAGAAAGACATTTTCCTTCTACTGCCAGGCCCTGTCCGGACACAATGGAGCAAATCGGAAGAATCATGGAAAGGTCAATGATGTTGGCACCGATGATATTACCGATGGACAGGCTGGACTCCTTTTTACGGATTGCCGTAAGCGTTGTTACCAGTTCCGGAAGGGAGGTTCCGACTGCCACTAACGTAACCGCAATAATTCTCTCCGGTACATGTAAAAATTCCGCAATGGCGCTGCCGCCGTCCACCAGGAACTGTGAACCGACAACGATAGCTGCCGCACCTATCAAAAAGAGTACAATGTTTTTTGCATAATCCTTTTTTCCTGCCTCGATTCTTTCTACTGCCGCAGATTGCTGTTTTGCATTGTAAACATTCAGAATCATAAAGCCAAGGAAGATAAAAAACAATACAATACTTGCCCATGCTGCCAGATGTCCGCTTAAAGAACCAACCCAGAGAACCGTTGCACAGGCAACCAGCATAATACACTGCTTGATGTATTCCTTACGCACAATCGAAATCGAAAGGAAAATCAGGGAAAGTGCCATAATCAGACCGGTATTTGCAATCACTGATCCGACTGCGTTACCAATAGCCATATCAATCTTTCCTTCTGCTGCTGCAAAAGAAGAAACCAACAGTTCCGGCATTGTTGTTGCAAGGCTGACAATCGTTGCGCCGACAATAAAGGTAGGAATGCCTGCCGCCTTTGCAATCCAGCTTGCGGCATCCACAAAGATGTCTCCTCCCTTTACCACTAAAACAATGCCTATTACAAAAAGAATAAGCGCCACCCAGATGTTCATGTTATCCTCCGTTCCGTCGTCTTATCGACCTGCGTTTTTTGTTGTATACAAACAATTTATTGTACATCATAACGACAGGAACTGTCAAGATTTCCTCCGCTGTACCTGCCATAAAGTGATTCTTGACTTTCCCCTCTTTCCCACGCTATAATAAAAGCATATATGTAAGCGCTTACATTAATAAATCACCGCGTTTCATCGCAGAAAGGGGTATTCTATGGCACTTCATGTTGTAAACGAAGCAAGACGCTGCTTAAATTGTAAGGTTCCGCAGTGTCGCACCGGCTGTCCGATTCATACGCCGATTCCGGATATGATTCACACGTTACTGGAAAACGATATCACGAAAGCCGGGGAAATGCTTTTTGAAAACAATCCGCTCTCCGTTGTCTGTTCTCTGGTCTGCGACCACGAAAAGCAATGCGAAGGGCACTGCGTTCTCGGCAAAAAAGGAACGCCTGTCCATATCAGCAGTATTGAAAATTATATTTCCGATGCCTATTTTGATAAAATGAATCTGACCAGGGAGCCGCGCAAAAACAAGCGCTGTGCGGTCATCGGTTCCGGCCCTGCCGGTATTACCATTTCAATTCTGCTCGCCAGAAAAGGCTATGATGTTACCGTATTCGAAACAAGAGAAGAAATCGGCGGTGTCCTGCGCTACGGCATTCCTGCGTTCCGTCTGCCGAAAAACATACTGGATAAATATAAGAAAAGAATGTTAGAGCTTGGCATCCGGTTCCGCCCAAATACCACGATTGGCGGTGCCATCGGCATTGACGATTTATTCCGTGACGGCTATCTTTCGGTATTCATCGGCACCGGCGTATGGCGTCCGAACGCCCTGCACATCAAAGGGGAAACGCTTGGCAATGTTCACTATGCGATTGACTATCTGGTCAACCCGGATTCCTTCGAGCTTGGTGACAATCTTGCTATCATCGGCGCAGGCAACTCTGCCATGGACGTTGCAAGAACCGCACTCCGCAAGGGTGTCCGCAACGTGACGGTATATTATCACCGTGATACCATCCGCGGTGTCAGCTCCAAGGAACTGGAATATGCCAAAATCGACGGCGTACAGTTTGAATACGGGAAGTCACCTGTCGAACTGACGGAGGACGGTCCGATTTTTTCCGATGTCACCTGGGCGAAGGACGGCACCATGCAGGTTGTTTTAGATTCCGCAAAGCTTTATCCTGCCACCTCAACCATCATTGCCATCAGTCAGGGCCCGAAGGACAAAATTGTTTCCACGACAAGCGGCCTTACCGTAAACAATCGCGGTCTTCTTGTCACAAATGAGCATGGCGAAACCTCCCGTCCCGGTATTTTCGCTTCCGGTGATGTGGTAAACGGTGCAAAAACTGTAGTAGAAGCCGTTCATTACTCCAAGCAGGTTGCCGAAGCAATGGATGCCTACATGCAGTCATTATAAAAAGATAGTGCACGTTTTCTAAGAAATATGCTATACTTAAACTACGAAAAACATCACAAGGAGAAAAGAAACTTGAAACTTCTGTTTAAACAACGCTTTTTTTCCTGGTTTGACAGCTATGATATTTTTGATGAAAACGGCAATACGGTATTTACCGTAGAAGGTCAGTTAAGCTGGGGGCACTGTCTGCACATTCTGGATGCTTCGGGGAAGCATATTGCAACCGTACAGGAACAGGTACTTACTTTCCTGCCGAAGTTTGAGCTTTATGTAAACGACACTTATGTCGGCATGATTCAAAAGGAATTTACGTTTTTCCATCCGAAATTCCAGATTGATTTCAACGGCTGGCAGATAGAGGGAGATTTCTTTGAGTGGGACTATCAGATTCAGACCTCCTGCGGCTCCACCGTCGCCACCGTAACCAAAGAGCTGTTCAACTGGACCGATACCTATTCCATTGATGTCGTGGATTCGGACGACGCCCTCTGTGCGTTGATGCTTGTACTTGCCATTGACGCCGAGAAGTGTTCCAGAAATTAAGAACCTTCAAAAAATTGTTACAAAAACTATGCACATACTTTAAAAAGGCGTGGATACGGAGCAATCATTTCTCCGTATTCGCGCCTTATACATATTCAAATATCTACTCTTTTGCAAAGAACAAATCCAGCGCATCCGCAACTCCACGAACAATCTTGTCCTGATATTCTTCGGTTGCCAGAAGCTTATCTTCCTCCGGATTTGTCATAAATCCCATTTCCAGTATCGTAGACGGAACCATTGCCCAGTTGATGCCGGTCATCGTATCCGTTTCCCAGACAGAACGCTTCTTTGCTCCTGTCTGATTCACGACTTCATTCAGTACAAGCTCCGAAAGCCGTCTGCTCTCCTCATACCACTCGCTGTTATATGGGTTCTTTGCCGTCTGACAAATGGTCAAAACGCCCTTTGCACTCTGATCATCCGAGCCGTTTGCATGGATACGCAGAAACGCTTCCGCCCCTGCCTCATTGGCAAGCTCGGCACGTTCTACATTGGAAATATCCACATCATGCGTTTCCCGCACCATAATCACCGTATATCCCCTTGCCGTAAGCTCATCCCGAAGCTTTAGTGCAACCTGTAGATTCAGCTCATACTCCGCAAGCCCGGTCGATACTCCCTGCGTTCCGGAAGAAACCTTCGCTTTCATCGTATCCGAGCCGGGGCCGTTCGGCTCCTTGTCGTAATTGCCTTTGCGCTGATGTCCGGCATCAATCACGATGATATGGCTTTCTGCCGTTTCTACAGGTGTTGGGGTTGGCGTTGATGTTGGCGTCGCTGTCGGTGCATCGGTTGGAGTCGGCAGTGGCGTCGGTGTCGGTGTAGATGTTGACGCCGCTGTCGGTGTAACGGTTGGAGTCGGCACTACGGTCGGTATTGGTGTCAGCGTTGGAGCAGATGTCGAGGTCGGCTCACCAGTCGGGACCGGTGTCGGTGTCTCCGTTGGCATGGCAGTCTGTGTTACTGTCGATGCCGCAGTTACAGTAGGCATCGGAGTCGCTGTCACCTCTCCACCCTCTTTCACTTCCTGCTTCCCGCATCCCGCAAGCAGGAATACCAAAATTGCCAGCGCTGCCATTCTTTTTATGTTTCTTAGATATTTCATTCCGTTTTCATTCCTTTATTGCAAAATTTCTGTGCTAACCAATTATATCAAGGTACCGACTATAAGTAAATATTGCAATTTATTTTTTATTATTTGCAATTTATATATTGCATTTTGTATCTTATTATGTTACAATTGTCACATCAATATGGCACTGCATACTGAATGACCGTCAGAAAGCCGGTCGTCAGATAATGCTGGCAAAATAAAAAGAATCTGTTTTCAGTGTCAGGAAAAGGAGAATGTCATGATGAAAAGAATCAAAGATGAACGTATTACCCGGGAAACCAACAAAGTAACTTCCAAACTGTTCTTTCTGATAACCGCACTGCTTCTGCTGCTTGTGACCTGCAAGCTGCTGTTTCTGGAATGCACCGCAAAAACATTGTTCTTGGAAGTATTCTGTCTGCTTCTTAATATGCTGTATGTAGTGATAGCAAAACTCGTAAAAGGAACACTTTTGGTAAAGAACAAAGATGATGCTCTAAAGGATATCAACCGTGCTATTTACACAAGTGCTTTTATGATTGACTTTTGGATTCTTATTTTCGGTGAGCTGGTTCTGATGCTTACAGATAAAGAAAACGTCTTAATCTACGCACTGTATCTGCCGGTATGGATGATTCCGTCGCTGATTTTAACAGTTTGCTCCGTGAAATCCGGTCTGCTGCTCTGGGGCGGTATGGGACGTCAGCAAAAAGGTAAAAAGTCCCTTGCGAAAAGTACCGCACTCGGAGCGCTCATTTACGGAATCATTATGGGATTTCCTGAACTGTTCCGGGATGGGCAGTTTCAGCCAAGCGGATTGCTCTGGGTCTTCGGGATGGCACTTGGATGGGGAGTTCTGTTCTATATTACCTTCCGTCTTTTAGTTAACCGGGGCGAAAAGCAGGCAAACAAACAGGTAGAAAAGGAGGACGACTCTGTTGAAGAATAAGCGGATGAAAATTGCAAGAATCGAATGTGACATGTCACAGGAACAGCTTGCAGAGGCAGTCGGCGTCACCAGGCAAACCATCGGTCTCATAGAAGCCGGGAAATACAACCCTACCATCAACCTCTGCATCGGCATCTGTAAGGCATTGCATAAAACACTGGATGAACTGTTTTGGGAGGAGTAGTCTCCTCCCAATAAAAAAAATACCATGGCTGTACTGATGAACGATAGTTTTCTTTGCTTTGATAAGAGGTTTGTGTTACAATAGCCGTAATGACAGACGCATCTGATTTTACGCGCTCAATAAAGCAGGGGCTGTCTAAAACAGGAGAAGTGAGGAAACGCTAATGAAGGAATATTTAAAGAAAATTGATGAAGTAATCAAAAACGGTAAGTACAAAGATACGTGGGAGTCGCTTCAGCAATACCGTGTACCGGAGTGGTATGCAAACGCAAAATTCGGTATCTTTATTCATTGGGGCCTGTATTCGGTTCCTGCCTTTGGCAGTGAATGGTATTCCAGAAATATGTACATACAAGGAAACAAAGAATATGAACACCATATCAAAACCTATGGTCCTCATAAAGAGTTTGGCTATAAAGATTTTATCCCGATGTTTACGGCACAAAAGTTTGACGCCACGGAATGGGCGGATTTGTTTCAGGCTGCCGGTGCCCAGTATGTCATGCCGGTTGCAGAACATCATGACGGTTTTCAGATGTACCGGAGTGAACTGTCCGAATGGAATGCGGCAAATATGGGTCCTAAGCGTGATGTGTTAGGTGAACTCTTTACTGCATTTGAGAAAGACGGACTGATAAGCTGTGCTTCCAGCCATCGCGTGGAACACTGGTTTTTTATGGGACACGGAAAAGACTTTGACTCCGATATCAGGGAACCGTTGAAACGCGGAGATTTTTACTGGCCTGCCATGCCGGAAAGAGATCATTTTGATTCTTTCTCGGAACCGGCTCCGACCGAAGAGTATCTGCAGGACTGGCTGTGCCGCTGCTGTGAAATCGTGGATAAGTACAGACCGAAAATCATGTATTTCGACTGGTGGATTCATCACAACAGTGTCAAACCATATTTAAGAAAATTCGCTGCCTATTATTATAACCGTGCTGAGGAATGGGGCGAAGGCGTTGTCATCAATTACAAGCATGATGCTCTTGCATTCGGTACCGGCGTCCCGGATATTGAGCGTGGACAATTTGCCGATGCAAAACCATACATCTGGCAGACCGATACCGCGGTAGCAAAAAACTCCTGGGGATATACAGAAAATAACGACTATAAGACTCCGGAACAGATTGTCTGTGATTTAGTTGATATTGTCAGCAAAAACGGCAGACTTCTCCTTAATATCGGTCCAAAAGCAGATGGTACCATTCCGGAAGAAGATAAAAACATACTTCTGAAAATCGGCGAGTGGCTGAAAACAAACGGGGAAGCCATTTATGGTGCCGGATTGTGGCGCAAATCTGCAGAAGGTCCTACTCTGATAAAAGAAGGACAATTTGCCGATTCGGAAGCCAAAGCATTCACCTCAGAGGATATTCGTTTTACGGTAAATCACGGGTGCATTTATGCCATCTGCCTTAACATGAAAGGAAAGGATTCTATATGCATCAAGTCGCTCTCAGAAACAGAAAACATGCATAAGCCGGATTTTAGCGGAATCATTACCGATGTAAAAGTACTTGGTTACGATAATGCTCCAACCTGGACACGTGACAAAGAAGGTCTGAAGATTCATACCGTACACATAGACAGTTCCTTCCCTGTTGTATTTAAAATAAGCGTAAATTAACCCTCTTTGATATGACTAACCTGATAGCGAATGACAGGCATTGCAGCGCAAAAGAAGCTCAGATCATAAAGTCGTGACCTGAGCTTCTTTATTTGGACTGTTTTTACAGCCTCTTCTATTATTGTTCTGTCAACAACTGCTTTAACCGGGTAAATTCTTCCTCTTCTTTCAGCACCGCAAACGCCGGATGCTCCAGTGCCGACGAAGCGCTTTCCAGAATAAACTTCTTGTCACGCACCATCTGCCCTCCGAGGTCCTGATTTTCAAACCATTCGGAAATCAGAGAAAAATAGTCATCTCCGTGAAGCGTCATACCGTTTCTTGCCATGCGGCGAACCAGAAACACAAACTGTTTCAGATGCTCCATTGCTGCTTCGATTCTTTGCTGCGTACAGTAGACCAGCGCCGCCGAATAATGATACAATGAGACGGAATTCGGATGAAGCTCCTGAAACCTCCAGCACTCAATCAGCGAATCGATTCTTCGGATGGTCTCATCGCAGACCTCCGGCTCTCCTGCATGAAGCTGTAAAAACTGCGTGGCATCCCCCAGCAGAACAAGCAGATGCAGGAACATGCTAATCTGCGTATAGCTGTCTGCCTGCCGATGCTTCCCAGTCATCTGGTAAGCCTGTATCAAAACGGCATCTCCCTGCCCGTCCATATAATACGGATTTAACATCTCTTCTAATGTCACAATCGTTTCTTCTGCCTTGCCAAGCTGAAGTTCTATCGTTGCCTTTAGAAAAACCGTCTCTTTACAGATGCCGATATCCTTGCAGCCGGACAGAATATGCTCGCAGACTTGCAGCGTTTCCTCTAAAATTTCCTGCTGAAGTTCTTTTTCTTTTGCAAGCATAAAGTGATTGAGCCACAACACACACATCTGTATCAGAAAAGGATAACAGGAATAATAGTTTCTTACCAGTTCCCTGCACCGATGCATGACCTGTTCAAACGGTTTTTCGGCAAATTCCGTCGCAAGTTCTAAGTACAGCTTCTGAATCTGTTTTTTGTCAAGCTGCGGTTCATATCCGAGCAATTCGTCAACCGTCACATCATAAAAAGACGCAATCAGCGGAAGCAAAACAATGTCCGGCATGCTCTGCTTTGTTTCCCACTTAGAAACCGACGCTTTTGTTACACCAAGCCTTCCTGCCAGTTCCTCCTGCGTGATTCCCTTTTCTCTGCGCAGACGTATTAAGTTTTCCGCTATGTTCAGCGAATTCACAGGACTCCTTCTTTCTTACTGATTTTTATGTATACTCCGAAAGCAAGCAGCAAATAAGCAACCGCAATCAGCCACAGCGCAAAGCTTCTACAGTACAGTGGCAGCAAAAAGAGTGCCGCTACAGGCAAAATCACAACTGCCAGACTACTGAGCATCGCGCAGAAGGTGGAAGCGCTCTGTTTTACCACCCGCACCTCACTCTCCCAGTTCATGACCGGCATCGCCAGATTGATGGCAAGCCCTGTCACACTGGTAAGCAGCAGACATACGACAGGAAATGCAATCAGCCATGCCGCTTCTGCCGCTGACGGTCTGAGTGCCACAGCGCTGACAATCAGAGTGACAATCAGAAACGGAGCTGCCACCAGCAGATTCACCAAAATCTTACTGCGGTAAATATCTTTTCTGCGTAAAGGCAGCGACTGCAACAGCCACCACTGCTTTCCTTCCATGGAAACGGAACATGACGTAATCGGCACCATGGATACCAGAACACCTAACAGCAGGGGATACGCTTCCTTTAGTACACCGGAAACACCAAACATGGCCTCCACCTTTTCTACTCCTGCAATGCAGACTGCCACAGAGGCAATGACCATCATCACATAACCGACCATCGTATTGGTAACATATACGCTGGAAGCGAAATAACGACGCAGTTCTCTCGCGGTCAGCGCACCGGTCAGCGAACGCACCTTCAGACCGCCGCCCGCATACCTTGTGTGTCCAGAAACGGACTTTAAGGCAATACAGATTGTCATAAAGTACTTTTTTAGAACAAGCAGCAAAATTCCGAACGGAACCACCGAAACCGCAAACAGCAGGAAAAGGCTGCCCACCTCTCCGCAAACAGCTTCGGCATACCATGCTGCCGGCGGATACGTTCTTCCGATTTGCTCTGCAGCCAGGTCTGCCAGTTGTGCCATTGCCTCCTCATTAAGCTCCGGCATTTCCTCCGGGATGCTCATGCTTCCCGCAAGAACCACCACAATAAATGCAATGGAAAGGAACGCAGACCAGATGGATTTATGCTTCAGTTTTGCTGTCAGTGCGGTAATCCCCGCACCGAGAATCGTTGCGATTGTTAACGGCAATATCGGAAGCAGGAATACCCCGAGCACGGTAGAAACAAAGAAGGCAGCTCCGGGTGTCACATACATACAGTAAACAATGCTTCCCGGAAGCAATACCGCAATCCCGAATATCACATCTGTCACATACATCGTAAGAAATCGGCTCGCTACGATTGCTGACTCCGAAACCGGAAGCGCAAACAACGGTTCTGCTGCCGTCTGGGAAAAAATAACGCTTCCTGCCTTAAAAAATGAAAAAAACAGAATGATAAGACTCGACACGGTATACAGCATCATCGGAAGCAGTTCCGCCATTCCGAGCATCGCATATCCAAGAGAAAATGCAATCAGATAACCGAAAAAGATGAGGAGCAGAATTCCCCATGTCACCGCCATAAGCAGTGCATTCTGTTTTTTCTTTTTGTCCTTTGTATGACGAATTTCATTGATTCCGAACAGGTTGCAAAGCTGTACTGAGGTCAAAAGCTTAATTTGTCTGAGCATCGCCTTCCACCTCCATAAATACGGCTTCCAGGGAATGATTCTTTGTCAGTTCCTCGGTCGTGCCCGAAACAACCAGCCTGCCGGCCTTTAAAATTGCAACCTTGTTGCAGAGCTTTTCCGCAACATCCAGCACGTGCGTGGAAAAGAAGATGGCAGCTCCCTCTTCACACATCCGGTGCATTTTTTCTTTCAGTAAAAACGCTGCCTTCGGGTCCAGACCCACAAACGGCTCGTCCAGAATCAGAAGCTTCGGCTGATGAATTAACGCCCCAATCAATGCCAGCTTCTGTTTCATTCCATGGGAATACGAAGAAATCAAATCACCGAGCGACTCTGTCAGTTCAAAGTCTGCTGCCTCCTTTGCAATTCGTTTCTCTCTATCCTCCTTTGAAATCCGAAAAATATCCGCAATCCAGTTTAAATACTGAATACCGGTTAAATACTCATATAAATCCGGGTTATCCGGCACATACGCCATTATGGACTTACACCGAAGCGGGTCCTTTTTGACGGAAATCCCGTCGACTGTAATTTCTCCCTCGTCAAAGTCCTGGATGCCGACAATACACTTGATGGTAGTTGTCTTTCCCGCACCGTTATGCCCGATAAACGCGTAAATATCTCCTGCTTCCACTTCAAGGCTTAAGCCGGAAACTGCTGTCTTTCCTCCCCGGTAGGTCTTTGTCAGATTCTGAATCGTAAGCATATTATCCTTCCTCCCACAACATATCTTGCCATGCAGTTTCTGCTTTTACTTCAGCGTAAACTTCCGCATAAGTTTCTGCATGTTTCACCTTCATTATAATATGAAAAAGCAAAGTATGCGATGGATTTTTGCGATACAATTCGATACAAAGTCAACCATCAGGAAACTTTTTTTCTCTTTTACGGCTACCTGTTACTTACACCCTGTTCATGCAGTTCCTTTTCTCGCAGTTCGGCTTCATAAACTTCTTTTTCATGCTCTAGCTTGTCCTTATGCTCCTCCTTGATTTCCCAGTGAATCAGGAACGTAAGTGCCGCTCTGAGCGCGATAATTCCGGCAACCGTTACAATTTCCGTCCACTCACGCACAATTACGGTTTTTAATATCTCACTGCCAAGCTTAAATTCAAGACCGATAGCAAGCCCCTGTGCAAGAGAAACTTTCATTTCAGGAGAACGTCGTACATAATGATAAAAGCCTTTCAAGCCGGAAAAAATAATAATGCCGACGCCCATAAATTCAAAAATTAAAATCGCCACTTCTACCAGATATTCCATGACGGTTTCCAACATGTGAATCAGTTCCATGCTACATAATCCTTTCTCTTCTGCTTTTATTTCTGTCTCTTATTTGGCCATACCGGATAACTCCTGAAGTAACTCCAGATCCGATGGCTGTACCTTAAGGTTAGAAGTCATCGGCGGCTGTCCGGGCTTTGTCACCGTAATTTCAATGATAGTGTCTTCTTCTACCCCACCCGAAAAAGCAGCCTTCAAAAATGCAACAAATCTCGGATGATTTTCCGTAAACTTGTTTTTAGCTCCCACAAGCTTCATTAAAGATGCCGGATTCCACATATCAATCCTCCTAGTTTTCCGAAGGAAAATGCGCTCTGCGTTGTGAGCGCAGAGGATTTATTCTCCTTTTCTTATGCTATAAACAACACGCCGAGCGTTCCCGGTCCGCAATGGCTGGAAATAACGCCGCCTGCTCTGGTAATGATAATTTCATCAAAGCGGTTCAGGCTTTCCAGGTACTCCTTTACGCTGTCGATGATGTTCTGGTCGCAGCCGGAGTGCGTAATAAACACGCGCTCTTTCCTTGCCTTCTTTAAATCCTCTTCCATGTCCTTTACATAATCAAGCACCACATGGTTGAGCTTGCCGCGGTACTTCTTTGTCGGTTCCATCTTACCGTCTGTCACGACAATCTTCGGATGCAGCTTTAACATTCCGCCTGCCAGTGCCGCAAGCCCGCTGCAGCGTCCGCCCCGATGCAGATATGTCAGCGTGTCCACCACAAAGCTGCTGCGCACGAGCGGCCGCAGCTTAGTCAATCGCTCCAATATTTCCTTTGCGGATTTTCCTTCCTGCGCCATGCCCGCCGCTTCCAGCACAAGCAATCCGATTCCGGTCGAGAGATTTGCGGAGTCAAACGCAAATACACGGTCTCCGGCGTCCAAAAGGCTGCCTGCCATGTTCAGTACGCTGAAGGAAGAGGACATTGACTCGGAAATAGAAAAGCAAATCACTTCGTTTCCGCCCTCCAGTAACGGTTTTATTGCCTCTGCTGCTTCCTCCGGCGACGGTGCCGCCGTCTTTGGCGTTGTGTTATTGGCATCTGCCAACTCATAAATTTCGTCCGGCACAATGTCCACGCCGTCTCTTACATCCTTATCGCCCAGCAGAATGTGCAAAGGCAAAATCGTAATCTGATACTTTTTAATCAATTCCTGCGACAAATCACAGGTACTGTCCGACAAAATCCTTACCATAGGCTCCTCCATATCGTTTTATATCCATGTGTTTCGTGCATTACAAACAGGTTTTTGTTCTATTATAGCAGATTTTATGCAGATGAGGAAGTATTATCTTTACCCTGTTGTAAAAGTAGTATGCCACAAAAGAATAAAGAAAAGTAGCCGTTTTACCTTTTAAAAACATACCAAGACTGATCCTCACCATCAAAGGAATAGTCTGCGGTTTTCTCAAACAACAATTATGATAGCACAATAAGAAACAATATGTTATAATAAAAATACCTTTCTATAAGAAAAGGCATAAATTTATTGCGAGGTATCTCAAATGCATTTGTGCATTGCTTACGCTCCATGCAAGGCCTGAGGACGCCGCATGGAGGAATTTATAGTCCTCGGCTTTGCGTTTTGATCAACAAGAACAATCAAAGGAGCAAAGTCAATGATGAAAAATAAATATAAACAACTAAAACCTTATCTGATGCTTTGGAGTACGCAGGCTTTTTCTGCACTTGGCAGCGGTATGACCGGTTATGCACTGGTGCTGTGGCTATACCTTCGCAGCGGCTCTGCACTCAAAACCGCACTTTTATCCGTCTGTTCCTATGCGCCCTACGTCATCATGAGTATCTTTGCAGGCGCCTTAAGTGACCGGTGGAATAAGAAGCGCACGATGCTGTTTTGTGATTTTATCGCAGCAATCAGTACGGTTACCGTCTTTGTGCTGCTAAAGGCAGACCTGCTTTGCGAATGGCATTTATATGTTCTGAATGCATTAAGCGGTCTGATGAATACCGTCCAACAGCCGGCAAGCGAGGTGGCGGCTACCCTGCTGGTACCAAAGGAGTATTACCAGAAGACAAGCGGTCTGCGTTCCTTTTCGCAGTCGCTGAATTCCATTTTAACTCCGATAGCTGCAACAGCTGTTTTTTCGTTTGCAGGCATAGACGCAGTCATTCTGGTCGATTTAATTACCTTTGTTGTCGCTTTTTGTACCTTAGGTCTGTGGATACACATTCCGGAACAGCAATCCGTCAAGCAATCAAAGGAGCCTCTGCTTTCCTCCGCCAAGGCGGGACTTGTCTGGCTGAAGCAGAATCTGCTCATTCTCAACCTGATTCTGTTTCTGGCATGTATCAACCTGGTTGCTTCTGCTTATGACGCCGCGCTTCCTGCCATGCTGTTATCCAGGGAAAACGGCGGTGAACTGGTACTGGGAAGCGTCAATACGTGTGTCGGACTTGCAACTTTGGCAGGAAGCCTGTTTGTAACGGTGATGCCGGCGCCGAAAAACCGTGTGAAAGCAATTTGCCTTGCTCTTCTGCTGTCCATGAGTACGGAAAATTTCATGCTTGCCTTCGGCAGCTCTCCGGTCATTTGGTGTATCGGCGCAGTACTTGGCTGGTTATCCATTCCTTTCATGAATGCAAACATGGATGTCATTTTCCGAAGCACGATACCTCAGGAAATGCAGGGAAGAGTATATGCCTGCCGCAACACGCTACAGTTTTTTACGATACCGGTTGGTTTCTTCCTTGGCGGTATTCTGGTGGATACGGTGTTAGAACCTTTTATGGCAGAACAGACTGCTGCCAGTCTTCCGGTATTGCTCTTCGGAACCGGTAAAGGCTCAGGTGCAGCCATGCTGTTTGGCATTCTCGGTATAGCCGGAGTTGCCGTATGCCTAAGTTTCAGTCTGATTTTAAAGAGAACTGTCGTACGTTCCACACACTAATTCGCAATCTGATTATTTCTATAAACATGGAAAGGGCTTCGGCTGCATTCGATGATACTATGCGCCTGATGCCCTTCCATGATTCCTATAAATTATCAATTTTAATCATATTCAAAAATTCCCTGCACAGCATCTGATACATTCATGATAGTTTCATATGGCAATCTGTCTACTCTGTTACAGCTGCGCACAGAAGGATCGATAAGCTTTACCTGCTCACATATAGCAGTCTCTGTTGTTTTATCCTTACCAATAGGATCTCCCCAATCAAAATCGCAGATTGAGATTTCCCCATCATACTCTGCCACCCGTTCCTCAAATGTTTTATGCCTGAAGGTCTTTTTTAAAACGATAGCATCATTTTCAATTCCAATCTGCAGTACATCTGAAATTCCGATATTCAGCTTTTCAAGAATACTCTTTGGAATTCTTATCCCTTGACTATTGCCCCATGGCTTGATAGAAACTTGTTCCATGCATATTACCTCCATAAATGTATTAACAGTATATACATATTTAGGTATTCTAATTTATCAATCTTATTCCATGCTGCGAAAGAATCTTGTCTATCTTTTAAAAACATACCATGACGGTTCCTCACCGCCAAAGGAATAGTCTCCGCTTTTCCACTGAATAAAGAGGTATTCCTCCTCATTGTATTTGCGAATCACATACCGGCTTGCCGTCTTCCTAGGACTGCAGATAACATACTCCGTTACCCAGCGCCAGATGCCGGAATCATCCGTAGAAATACATCCGCTCTGAGAATTTAGAAAGCTGTTCCGCATTGTGCCTTCCGGAAGGAATTCCGCCCTTCTCCAGCAAAGTCCTTCATACGGAATTAAAGTGCAGGTATGATTCAGGTCAAAATCATCTAAGCTTTTTACTAAGTCACACACATTCCATGTTCCGAGCACACGCTTGTCATCCGCAGGAACATCCGGTATTTCATCGACCATCATGATATCCCGCTTGCTGTATGCGTTTGAATCGGTTTTCCGGAAAACCCACAGCTCCGGTTTTCCGCCCTCAAAATAGCTGCTGCCTTTGAACTCCACAAACAGAAAGGTATCGTCGCCGATGTTCTCAATCGTATACCGATTTCTGCTCGTTCTTTTCGGATATCCGCAGGTTGACAAAAGCAGTCCTTTTGTCCAACCGAAGCACCAATATCTTTCCCCACCCGGTAAGAAATAGAGTTCTTTCACATGTTCTGTAGATATTACTGCCTTTGGCTTTCCGGGATGAAACATCTCTCTGCACGGTAAATAGTCGAAGATTTCCCAGTGTCCAACCACTTCCTCGTCATTTACAAAAGGCAAATCAAGGTCTTCGCTATAGTTTGCATCAAATTCACCCAGCTTTACCACCGGCAGTTTCATTTCTATCGTATTATCCTGATACATTACTTTGTACGTCGGTCCGATAATCTGATAATTATGATCCAGTACGTATTTGTGAAGTGCCCTCATAGCATCTTCACTCTCTTCCTCCGTACATACAAGATTTGCCGTGTCGCTTGTAAAGCAAAGCGTCTTTTCTGAAAGTCCGCAGGACTTCGGAAGTTTTCCCGTAATTTCCACGCCAAATCCGGTATCGAAGTTTTCGGTTACAAATTCTGTTTCATAATCAATCACAACCGTTCTGCTCCCAAGTATTTCCCCCGGTAGACTCCTTTGCATCTCTTTTAAGAGGCTGCCTGCTTCCGATTTGTCCGAAATAATGTCTCGGCAGTATGCCAGGCGGATTTTCTCACTTTTTCTTATTACAATATCAAACATCGACTCATTCTCCTTTAAGGCTGAATTTAAGTTACGGAGAATATGGATGCGGTCTTCCGCCAGCTTTTTTAAATTGTACAGTTCCTGCTCCTTCGCCTCAATCAGTTCCAAAACCCTTTCTTTCGGCATTGAAAAGTACTCTTTTATTTCGTTCAAGCTGAAGCCAAGCTCTTTCAGTGCAATAATACGATAACAATCCGACAATTTTGAAGCACTGTAATACCGGTAACCGGTAAAATCGTCAATATAGTCCGGACGCAGAATCCCTTCGCTGTCGTAATATCTCAACGTCTTCACAGGAAGATTACTCAGCCTGGAAAGCTCACCGATTTTATACATCCTATCACTCCTTCCAATCACTTTGCAGGTACCTTGCACTGTCATAGTATCATTACAGTTAAGGGGAGAGTCAAGCGGCTTTCTCAAACAATAATTATCAATGTTACAGTCGCGCTCGGAAGGATCAATGAGTTTTAAGTATTTCAAATCGAATCACACAGGGATTTTTCCCGTTACTGTCCAACGGAGAAGAAATGATTTTAAGAGTCTTCAATTTCACTCCCAACATGATTTCATAATGATACTTAAAATGTCCGGCACAACAAAAACAGTAATTTTTAGATACACTGTCGTCATATCGAATTCCGTTGAAATTCGGACAGGCACATAAGTATTTTTCTCCGTCTGAAAAATTGACGGCATTTACCGTTATTGTCCCGTCTTCATTCCTTACAGGCTGTCCCATATTAGGAACATTTTTAATTTTCTCCAGTTTTTCATCGATCGAAAGATGCACATTTTCTTTTGCAAAGGCTTTTGATGCCTTTTCTCTTACCCCACCCTTGCAACAGGCATTCCATTCAAAAACATCCTGTAATTTCTGTGGTTCCACCTGTTCCGACATAATATCTACTGCCCGCATAAAGTAGGCTGCTTTTATTTTCTTAGGTGCTTTATCATCAATTTCCTCATAACCTTTCTCGATTTGCAATATGAAATTCTTGTCTATTCCAAACTTCTCTAAAGATTTCTTAAACTTTTCCGGGCTTGGCAAGCTCTTCACCTCCGTTTTCTGCAATCTGACTGTTTTCTTTCATAAAACTTTCTCTACAAGCCATAATTCCATGCCACGATTCTATTTCTTTATCGTAATTTTTCTGTCCTTGTAATAATACTCTTTGTCATGCTCGTTGATTTCACGCATCACTCTGCAGGGATTTCCAACCGCAACAACATTTGCGGGGATATCCTTTGTCACCACACTTCCCGCACCGATTACAGTGTTATCTCCAATCGTGACCCCCGGCATAATCATGGCACCTGCACCAATCCAGCAGTTTCTTCCAATGTGAACCGGCATATTGTATTGATACATCTGCTCCCGAAGCTCCGGTAAGATGGGATGTCCGGCGGTCGCAATGGTAACATTCGGTCCAAACATGGTATGGTCACCAACATAGATATGGGTATCATCCACACATGTCAGATGATAATTTGCATAGACCATATCTCCGAAATGACAATGATGTCCGCCAAAATTCGAGTAAAAAGGTGCTTCAATATATACCCCCTCACCGCAATCACCAAGCATCTCCTTTAACATTTTCGTTCTTTTTTCCAGTTCTGAAGGTTTCGTCATATTGTATTCGCATAACATATCCTGGTAAACGACCTGCTCCTTCATAATTTCTTCATCCCCCGGAAGATAAAGCTCTCCCGTATGCATCTTTTCTTTCATTTCACCCATTTCTAGTATTCTCCTCCCGATTTATCAGGTGATTTTTCACAAGCTTCTTTTGATATCATCGTTTCATAATCTGTATTCAGATTTTCCGGAAACAGCAAGTATATCGTATCGCTTTCTCCGACTGTATAATTATCACAGTATTGCATATAAGTCATATTTTTCATGATATACAAGAAATCTGCGATATATTTTTCTTTCAGTCTCTCCAAATCATGAAGATTATCACCTTGATGAACAGGTGTACAGAACTCCTGCATTGCTCCCTTATATCGTATTTCAAGGACGGAAAGAGGCATCCCGTTTTCATCAACCCAATATTCGTTGTTTGTAATGTCGAGCATAATCCATTTGTTCAGTTCCGTATCCCAAACTTCGTTGACAACGTGACAATCATTATCATACCCGGAATTGGGCATTATCCAGACCTTTCGAGAATAAATGCCAAGAGCCAGACACATTTCGTTAAGAATCTGCGCTTTATTTCTGCAATTTATTCCTTGTTTTCTATTATCCAAACTATATTCCAATAAGGAAAGTGCATTCATCTCTACACTGTTATCATAATCGCTTTGGTGATACAGCCTTGGAGCATATTCATTCATTAACCGCAAGGCTTTTTCAAATTCCGTGCCGTCTCCGGCGATTTCATCAATATCATATTTTTCAATCAGTACAGGGTATTCTTCGTTTTCAAAATCATAAGAGAATTCGTAGTTTTCTCCACTTTCAAATTCCAAATTATTGCGCAGAATTCCTGCTTCCATGATATAAATCTGCTCTGTGTCCTGCAAATAACTCTCAAATCCCCAGAAAGCCTGATAGATATTTATCCCAACACTAATGAATAGTAATATAGCCAACACTATGCACAATAGAATAGAACTTCTTTTTTTCATAGTTACCCCCTGTATCAATGCCGTTTTTTAGGATTATATTACCACCCTCATTCCGTTTCCGCAACGATTTCCATACTATTGCAGCGTGGAATCCTGATATACAAGTCCCACTCTACACAAAAAGTGCACTACATCAGCCGTTAAACTGACATAGAGCACTTTATTTTATCATCTCATCTAAGGCTTTTACAAACTTCATTTTATGAAAAGCAGCTTGATATTTTCAACGATATTGCATTGTCCCATTATAACTTACTTTGATAATTTCCCAATTGATGAAAAATACCAACTACATTTACCGCCTCTACCCTCACACCAAAAATAACAACATAGTCCATCTGTGGAACAACTGCTTCATGATATCCCTTATTTGGTGAACTACATCGGCAATTGAATTACCGAGCATCTGATTACGAAACATAGCTTCGTAGGTTCAGTGGTGCGTCCATAACACCCTTACTGCTACCCTTAGGTTACACAGCTACTTTTATTACTTTTGTATTACTTAGCCCGGATACGGGCATTTTATTTCTCGTGCCGTAAGCGGCATTATATTTCCTCAGAATATTATATGCACCTACTGCATCCGCATTATATACCATACCCTTTTCACAGTACAATCCTCGCTGTTTCCGGTTGCTCTTTTTTGCAAAGTCAGATGATACTTCCGGCGAAGTCGGCGGACACTGACTGGAATACGCTTCCTCCTGCCTTATTAGTCTTATTCCTTTCAGCTTAAGCTTATATTCCAGCTGCATATATATCCTGTCAAAAGGCAGACTGTGTAACTGTCTGTTTATTCGGCTTCCCAGGTTTTTATCTGTTCTTATCCCTTTCATATCACCTATTACTACCGTATTGATTTCATTGCCGGCACAATAGTCTGCAATATATCTTGTCAGCCTATGGAGATAATCCTTTATACAGTTATTTCGTTTACGATACAGGTGCTGAAGGTGCTTTGAGGTCTTGGGATACTTTACTCCCCGGGCCGCCTGTATGCCCGACCACTGTGCCTGAACTCTGGCGATTTCCTTGTCATAGTACTGACATAATGACAGATATCTTCTTCCCAAAATAAAGCTTCTTCCCGTATTGTCGTAACAGGTCAACAGATTATGAAGTCCAAGGTCTATAGAAAGATAATGTCCGTTGTCTTTTTTGAGCAAAACATCTTCCACCTCATAAATGATAATAATTCTGATGGCTCCTTTGGCAGAAGGCGGATATATACGAAGCTGCTTTATGCTGTCTGTGTTTGAAAAAACAGGATTTTTCAAATAGAGGTAATTATCACATATATCATACTGCGATTTCATATATTCCTTTAATCTCTTCGGCAACGACAGTCTGACCTTATCGGATGCTTTCTCGTGTTGTATTGCGTTCTGCATATAGGTTATCGGCATATTTTCTTTCTTGTATCCGGGCGGGTTAGGATTCTCGATTCCTCCGCTCTTCTTAAGTGCATAGAATGACTTCCACGATTTGTCAAGAAGTTTACAAACCTCCTGTGCCGTCTGAGATGGCAATGACCTGAACCAGATAGTATCCTTATGGTGTGATTTCTGATAGTACCAGTCAGGGTACTTATCCATTCCCAGTTCCTTGTAATTATTTCTCTCGTAATTACAGACATTCCAGAGTTTATAGGCTACATAACACATATGTCCCACAATATTTGCATAATTCTTACTTAATGTAATGGTTGTTTCGTGTGATAGCAGCATTCTTCTCCCCTCCTTAGTATGATTTACTCTGGTGTTCCATGTACCGTCTGATATTCTCTTCCGATACTGAGCCTATTGTCTCTACATAATATGAGTGATTCCACAATTCGCCCTTCCAAAGCTTCTGTCTGATTTCCGGATATTTTTCGAATAATTTCCTTCCGGTAATTCCCTTAAGGTACTTAACAATGTCTGTAACCGAAAGCTTAGGTGGCGCAGACACAAAGCAGTGAATATGATCTCCTTCGGTATTTCACAGACCACACCACATGGTAATTAATATTATATACGCAAGTCCTTGAATGTATAAGATTCTCTTTCATACACACAGTATATCATATATCAAAAGAAAAGGCAAGGAAAAATCGAATATATGTTCGTTTTTTCTTTGCCTTTCTATACCTCATTTGCTCATGTCTTTACGCTTTCATCTCGGCAATTGAATAACCGAGGATTCCCGCTTATCATCCTAAATAGTTATCTCTACTAAGTGGAAATTGAAAAGGATTTGTTTCCAACCTATCATAAATACTATCAATACCATCTAGCAGATGTTTTGCGGCTTGCTCGTTTTTTTAACGATAAATCAAGTAATATATCAGATTATTAAGCAATTCATCCGCATATTCTGAAATAACCAATTTATATCCCATACTTTGCCCTCATTTCTTTGAGTGCTGTTCTGGAATCTTTTACCTGACCTGCTTCAATCTGCTTTTCAGAAATTTCAATATCTCTATACATAGTGAGTTGTTTCATGGTAGACTCATAAATTTCCATACCCGTATTATACGTAATCATGCGGGTGAACCTTCAATATATGTCCTCACTTCGGACACCACATTCTCATATACTGCCATAAATTCTTCATGGTGCGCCTGCACATAGGACA
>JBJENV010000006.1:0-1859 GCA_051880375.1 Lachnospiraceae bacterium | reverse complement strand
GAAAACCTTGCGACAGGGGAAAAGTACTGCTACAATGTATATGATGAGGTCATTTCCTATACGGATGCGGAAGGAAATACGACAGAGGTCACAAGAAACTTAAGCGGTGATATCCTTACTTCCACGGATGCCCTTGGAAACGTGACAACATACGGATACGCATCGGACGGTTCACTTGCTTTTGTCACAGACCCTTCGGGTGCAGTAACCACGTATACATATAATGATAGAGGTCTGCCTGTCAAAGCAACCGATGCACTTGGGTCAGTGACAGAGTATGCCTATGATAAGAACGGAAATGTCATCCGGGTAACATCTCCGGACGGAACGGTAACAGAGTATACCTACAACACGGACGGAAACGTGACAAAGGTGACTGCCGCGAAAGCGGACGGAGAGACGGAGGTACTGCGTTACCTGTATGCCCTGGATGGAAGTTTAAGTGCGGCTATCAGTGGGACAACCACCGACTGCTACACTTATACGGCAGGAGGAAACCTTGCGACTGTTACAAGAAACGGAAGCCACACAGTGGAATTCGCCTATGATGCGGACGGAAACCTGATACAGTTAAAAGAAGCCTTAGCACGAGTCTATGCACCGGAAGCAGTGACACGTTACAGCTATGACGCAGCCGGAAGGCTTGTGAAGGTAACGGAAGGAGGCTCTCCTTCATATCAGGTGACTTATTCGGCAGACGGCACACCGGTTGCCACAGCACTTTATGAGGACGGAAGTCTGCTGGCAGCATACGAATACTATGCGGACGGTATGGTAAAGACGCAGACCGACGGGGCAGGCAATGTCTCGGCATACAGCTATGACCGGAACAAACAGGTCACACAGCTTCAGGTGACAGCCGCGGACGGAAGCATCCTTTATCAGGAAAACAACCGGTATGATAAAAACGGAAGTCTGGTAAACCGTACGGTAAAGGGAACTTCGACGGACGCACTCAGCTCTTCCGGAACCACCACGTATACCTACGATGCCCTAGATCGCCTGACCGCAGAGAAGAGTGCCGGAAGAAGCACCGGCTATGCGTATGATGTCATGGGCAACCGTGTGGAGAAAACAGAGACAGATGGAACCGGAAGCAGTGCGGTTACAGTTATAACCTCCTATACCTATGACCTCTGCAACCGCCTGCTATCCGAAGAAAGAGGGGGGATAGTAACTGCCTATACTTATGATATGGCAGGAAATCTGACAGAAAAGACAGAGGGAAACGGAACCATCCGGTATGCGTATGATGCACTGAACCGGCTTATCAATGTTACCAATTCGGACGGAGGCTGGCAGGAAAACAGCTATGATGCCTCCGGTATCCGCTCCATGCTGACCGAGAACGGCAGGACAACAGAATATGTGACCTGCGGCGGACTGATGCTGGCAGGCTATGACCGGAACGGTGAAAGGACGGAGCATTATTTCTACGGAAACGGGTTGCTTGCAGCAGAAACGGGAACGTCAGAAGAGAATGTTTCCGGTGAGGAACACAGCCTGTACTATTACCTTAAGAATTTCCACGGTGATATCATTGCCCTGACCGATACCACCGGCATTCTGCTGGATGCCTATGTGTATGATGCTTTTGGTAACCTGACTGCAAGGCTGAAAGATACAGGGAACACCATTGCGCTTAAAACAGCAGAAGCAGCTGCCCCGCAAAACCGCTTTCTCTACTCCGGTGAGCAGTATGATGAAACCGCAGAGCTGTACTATTTAAGGGCACGTTACTACAGTACGGACATCGGGCGTTTCACACAGAAGGATACCTACCTTGGCGACGGACATAACCTGTATGCGTATGTGGGAAATAATCCGCTGAAATATGTGGACCCGAGCGGACATGATAG
>JBJENV010000005.1:0-34866 GCA_051880375.1 Lachnospiraceae bacterium | reverse complement strand
GATAGGTAACTGCAAGACGGCAGCCTCTGTGACCCATCATCGGGTTGAACTCATGCAGGGATGCAATGATGTTCTTGATGTCTTCTACAGACTTACCCTGAGCCTTTGCAAGCTTTTCAATGTCAGCTTCCTCAGTAGGAACGAACTCATGGAGAGGCGGGTCTAAGAAACGAATCGTAACCGGGTTGCCCTCCAGTGCTTCATATAACTTCTCGAAGTCGCCCTGCTGGTACGGAAGAATCTTCTCCAGAGCTGCTTCTCTTTCTTCTACGGTATCAGCACAAATCATCTCACGGAAAGCAGCAATTCTGTCTTCCTCGAAGAACATGTGCTCGGTACGGCAAAGACCGATACCTTCTGCGCCAAGCTCACGAGCCTTCTTTGCGTCAGCCGGAGTATCCGCATTGGTACGAACCTTCAGAGTTCTGAACTTATCAGCCCAAGCCATAACACGTCCGAACTCACCTGCAATCTGAGCATCTACGGTCGGGATAAGACCTGCGTAGATGTTACCTGTTGTACCGTCGATGGAGATTTCGGAACCTTCGGTGAAGGTCTGACCTGCTAAAGTAAACTTCTTGTTTTCTTCATCCATATTGATGTCGCCGCAGCCGGATACACAGCAGGTACCCATACCACGAGCAACTACTGCTGCGTGAGAGGTCATACCACCACGAACAGTTAAGATACCCTGAGCTGCCTTCATACCGGTAATGTCTTCCGGAGAAGTTTCAAGACGAACAAGAACGACCTTCTCGCCTCTTGCTGCCCATTCAACAGCATCTTCTGCTGTGAATACAACCTTACCGCAAGCTGCACCAGGAGATGCGCCAAGACCCTTACCGATTGCCTGTGCAGCCTTCAGAGCCTTTGCATCGAACTGTGGATGTAATAAGGTATCTAAGTTACGAGGATCAATCATTGCTACTGCTTCTGCCTCTGTCTTATGTCCTTCATCAACAAGGTCACAAGCAATCTTTAATGCAGCCTGAGCAGTTCTCTTACCGTTACGGCACTGTAACATATAGAGCTTCTTGTTTTCCACAGTGAACTCCATATCCTGCATATCATGATAGTGATTCTCAAGAATTTCGCAAACCTTTACGAATTCAGCATATGCTTCCGGGAACTCCTGTTCCATCTGAGCGATCGGCATTGGTGTACGAACACCTGCTACTACGTCTTCACCCTGAGCGTTCTTAAGGAATTCGCCCATTAACTTGTTTTCACCTGTTGCCGGGTCACGGGTAAATGCAACACCGGTACCGGATTCATCATTTAAGTTACCAAATACCATCGGCATTACGTTAACGGCAGTACCCCAGGAATATGGGATATCGTTGTCACGACGGTATACGTTTGCACGAGGGTTGTCCCAGGAACGGAATACAGCTTCGATAGCCAGTTTTAACTGTTCTACCGGATCGGATGGGAAATCCTTTCCTAACTGCTTCTTGTACTCAGCCTTAAACTGCTCAGCCAGTTCCTTTAAGTCAGCTGCGGTAAGCTCGATATCGTACTTAACGCCTCTGTCTTCCTTCATCTTGTCGATTAACTGCTCGAAATACTTCTTACCAACTTCCATTACGACGTCAGAGAACATCTGAATGAAACGTCTGTAAGAGTCATATACGAAACGCTCGAATGCAGGATCCGGGTTTCCGGCAATCATTGCTGCTACTACTTCATCATTTAAACCAAGGTTAAGAATGGTATCCATCATACCAGGCATGGATGCTCTGGCACCGGAACGTACCGATACTAACAATGGATTCTTGAGATCACCGAACTTCTTGCCGTTGATTTCTTCCATCTTCTTAACGCCTTCCATAGCCTGAGCCATGATTTCGTCGTTGATCTTACGTCCATCTTCATAATACTGAGTACAAGCCTCAGTTGTGATTGTAAATCCCTGTGGAACCGGAAGTCCGATGCTGGACATTTCAGCAAGGTTTGCACCCTTACCACCAAGGAGATTACGCATGCTCATGTCGCCTTCGCTGAACATGTATACCCATTTCTTTGCCATTGTTTGTTTCCTCCTAAACTTTTCGCTTTTGACAGGATAATTCCTGCATTTTTATGTTGACTCTCAAAAGCCCGTTTTTGATTATAGCATATATTTCCTTGAAAAGAAATCACTTTTTTCAATTGGAAGCGTTTACATTTCAAGATTTTTTGCATTTTTTTTAGAACTCAAACTTTTTCTCAAAATATGCTTTCAAATCTTCTATCTTAATACGCTCCTGCTGCATCGTGTCACGGTCACGAACGGTAACTGCCCCATCGTTTTCGGACTCGAAATCGTAGGTTACACAGAACGGAGTACCGATTTCATCCTGTCTGCGGTATCTCTTACCGATGTTTCCTCTGTCGTCGAATTCGCAGTTATAATACTTGCTGAGTTCGGTATAAATCTTTTCTGCACCCTCGGACAGCTTCTTGGAGAGCGGAAGCACGCCGATTTTTACCGGAGCGATTGCCGGATGGAAGTGAAGGACGGTACGTACATCGCCCTCTGCAATCTCTTCCTCATCGTAAGCTGCGCAAAGGAATGCTAACGTCACACGGTCTGCGCCAAGCGACGGCTCGATGACATACGGTACATATCTCTCGTTCTTTTCGTCATCAAAGTACGTTAAGTCCTGACCGGATACATTCTGGTGCTGTGTCAGGTCGTAGTCGGTTCTGTCGGCAATGCCCCAAAGCTCGCCCCAGCCGAACGGGAACAAAAACTCGATATCGGTCGTTGCCTTGGAATAAAAGCAAAGCTCCTCCGGCTCGTGGTCACGCACACGCATTTCCTCCGGCTTGATGCCGAGCGTCTGCAGCCAGTTGATACAGAACTGCTTCCAGTAAGCAAACCATTCGAGGTCGGTGCCCGGCTCGCAGAAGAACTCCAGCTCCATCTGCTCAAACTCTCTGGTACGGAACGTAAAGTTGCCCGGTGTGATTTCGTTACGGAACGACTTACCAATCTGGCCGATACCGAACGGAATCTTCTTTCTGGATGTTCTCTGAACGTTTTTGAAGTTGACGAAAATACCCTGAGCGGTTTCCGGACGAAGATAAACGATGTTCTTTGCGTCCTCGGTTACGCCCTGGAAGGTCTTAAACATCAGGTTGAACTGGCGGATATCGGTGAAGTTGTGCTTGCCGCAGTTCGGGCAGCAGATATTCTTTTCGTCGATATATGCCTTCATTTCCTCGTTGGACCATGCATCCACTGCCTTGTCAAAGGTAATCTTGTTTTCAAATGCGTAGTCCTCAATCAGCTTGTCGGCACGGAAACGCTCTTTACATTCCTTACAGTCCATCAGAGGGTCTGCAAAGCCGCCGAGGTGTCCGCTGGCTACCCATGTCTGCGGGTTCATTAAGATGGCGCAGTCCACACCTACGTTGTAAGGGTTCTGCTGGATGAACTTACCCCACCATGCCTTCTTTACGTTGTTTTTCAGTTCGACACCGAGATTGCCGTAATCCCAGGTGTTGGCAAGGCCGCCGTAAATTTCCGAACCCGGATATACGAAGCCTCTGGATTTTGCGAGTGCGATGATTTTGTCCATTGTCTTTTCCATTTGAAATCCTCCTTCTCTCTTTCAAAAGACTACGTTTTGTGTCTTTCGCAATTTGTGTAACCGGAATTCTACTCCCTGCTTCGAGCTACGAATGCATGCTTTTCTAAGTGCTTTGGCAAAGGAAATCGAAAAAATCACGCAACCGGCTTGGATTCGCCATCCGTGGCTCAACCAAGCCTTTTTCCGACGTCGTGTCGGAAAATTGCTGCATTTTTACAAAGCACTAAGAAAATCTATGCATTCTTCGCAAGGCGCAGTCCGTAAAATTCCGGTTGCACAAATTTTTCAAAAGGCTACAAAACTTATAACACTTGTATTCTGTAAAAGCGCAAAAAACGCCCTAAGCAGAACAAGTGTCTTGTCTGCTTAGGGCGAACATATTCTAATGTCCGTGGTTCCACCTAGCTTCATAACATACGGTACCGTACTTCACCATCTGTTATGCTCTCAAGCTCCTGTAACGAAGGAATACGTCGACTCCTACCATAATGCGGGACAACTTTCTTTTCGTCCTTTGCACACTTCGGGTCAAAGCTCCAAGGTGCCTTTCCACCACATTTCAGGAAGATTTTCACCAGACATCTTCTCTCTGTACTGTCCTGTGTGTGTACTGTTCCTTATCACAGCCGTTCAATACCTAGGATTATAGCGGACAATAAAGAAAAAGTCAACCGAAAAATCCGTCTTCTCCCTACCCGACATACCTCCGTAAAAACTCCGCCACGGTATCCCAGTAGAGCTTCGGGTCTGTAGCTGCCGCCACTCCGTGTGTTGCATCCGGCACTGTCAGCCTTTCCTTTTCTCTGCTTGCGCAGGCATCATAAACGAGATCTAACATGGAGTACGGAACAAAGGTATCCTTTTCTCCGTGGATGAACAGCATCGGTACTTTTGCCTTTTTTAACTGCTCCACCGCGGAAGCCTCCTTAAAGCCATAGCCGGCACGAACCCTGCACACCATATCCGCGAGCGGAAGCAGAGGAAAGGTCGGAAGTTCAAAAACGCCGGATAACTGGAGCGCAAATTCATCCCAGACGGAGGAATATCCGCAGTCCTCAATGATGCACTTCACGTTGTCCGGGAGTTCTTCTCCCGCAGTCATCATGACCGTAGCGCCTCCCATGGAAACTCCGAACAATACGATTTCCGCAGCCGAATCTTCCGCCACAAGCTTTTCCACCCAGTTGACGATATGCCGTCTTTCCTTCCAGCCCATACCGTAATAGGCGCCGTCGCTGCCTTCATGTCCCTGCGCCACAGGGGTCAGCACCGAAAAGCCAAGGTCAAAAAACATTTTTGCATATTCCGCCATCTGCTCCGGCACTCCCGCGTAGCCATGGCAGACAATCACATAGCGATGCCCTTCTTTAGAAAACTTCCAGCCGGTTAGCGATAATCCGTCCTCGCTGAGAATGGAAACCGTCTGTTTCTGTTTTTCATACCAGTTCCTTGCCTCCTCGCAATACCGGTACCACGCAAAAATTTCTTTCGAAGGCTCCTCGTAGTCCTTCACCCGCGGTCCTTTATCGTCTACATTTCCCGCACGAAACAATGCTTTCATGGAAAAGCCTGCTCTTGGGTTCAGGGCAAAATCAAACAGAAGGTTTCCAATCCAGAGGATTGCCGCACCTATCGGCATCAGGAGAGCTGCAAAAACTGCCAGTATCATATTCCCCTTGGATTTTGTTCTCCCCTGCATCTGAAAATGTCCTCCGAATCAGCCTTTGATTTCAGACTTTTAAAGAAGCGTTTCTAGCATCTGTTCGGACTTCATCGTATGCCCGACCTGCTTCTCTAAAAACCGTTTCATGACATCTCCGAGCTCATTTAACACTTCTTCCGATACCGTAAAGGTAAACAGCTTACCAAGCGGTGTAGATACGATATACTGCATCGTGTAAATCGTGGAGGTTCCGACGAGAACCGCGGCCTTTGCCGGTACAACATCCGGCAGATACCTGCCGTGTACCTGTCCGCTTTCCGCATGAAGAGAATCTGTATGTTCCGTTCTTTGCTCCTTAAGCAGTCTCTCTCTGCATTCATCACAGTACAGTCCGCCTTCCTCTGCAAGAAACCACGCTTTTTCCTGCTTGAGCATATCTTCCTTTCCGCAATGCACACATCCGAATACCTGCGGCATCTCACCGCCCGCCGCAAGAAATCTGAGCTCGAATATGTACCGCACCAGACGTTTCGGAATCGCTTCCTTTGTAAGCGCCCGAAGCGCCATATAAAGCACCTTAAGCTGTTCTCCCGCCTCCAGATTTTCCTTCGTCATATAAGTCGCAAATTCGCAGAAATACATTCCGTAGTAAATGGCAGTGAGATCCTCCCGAAGCTCCGCAAAGTAATTGCTGATATCACCGGACACGACATTATACGAGCTTTTTCCCTCATACAGCACAAACTCACCGAAGGAGAACGGCTGGCTGCACGCCAAAAGGGCGCTCGTCGGTTTGCGCGCGCCTTTTGCAAATGCGGAGATTTTTCCCCGTTCTTTTGTTAATATCGTCAGTCTCCGGTCATATTCACCGACCGGCATGGCAGCCAACACCATGCCGGTAAGCTTAATCTGTCCTGTCATAGCTCTTCCTGCCTTACCAGGTATCCCGCCTGTTTTCTTCTATGCGGTCATGAACGTGTTCCCGCTCCGGCACGTACTCTTTCTCAGAGCCTGCCGTATAGTTTAAGTAATCCGCAACGCTCCCGGTCTGTAAAAAACGTTCCCAATAGCCCTGTCGTTTTGTGTCTTCTTTCTCCATTTTTATACCCCCTGCAAAATCCTGATGCCTTTGCTTTCTGTCATTAGGGTGTCCGAAAACGGAGGAATTAACCGCTAAATGCCTTGGAAATCATCCTCTTTATATCCATAATTTTTCATCAGTATATCCGAGTCGCGCCAGTCCTTTTTTACCTTGACCCATAGCTGCAGGTTCACCTTATATTCAAACAGCTTTTCTACTTCCATCCGGGCCTGCATACCGATTTTTTTTAACATTGCTCCCTGTTTGCCGATGATAATACCCTTGTGGGAATCACGTTCACAGATAATCGTGGCTTCAATGTCCACCATGTTTCCGTCCGGACGTTCCCGCATCTTTTCAATCGTTACCGCAATGCCGTGAGGAATCTCCGCGCCAAGAAGCCGTAACGCCTTTTCCCGAATCAGTTCCGCCACAATCTGGCGCTCCGGCTGGTCGGTTACCATGTCCTCGTCATAATACATCGGCCCGTACGGCAGATAACGAAACAACAGTTCCATCAGCCGGTCCGTGTTCTGCTTTTTCTTTGCGGAAACCGGAATGATTTCCGCAAACGGGTATTCCTTCTGATACGTTTCGATGGCTGCCGCAATGGCGTCTTTTTCCACCGTATCAATTTTGTTGATGACCAGAATCACCGGCGTTTTCACCTTTTCGAGCTGTTCAATGATATGACGCTCTCCGGCTCCGATAAATGTCGTCGGCTCCACCAGCCACAAAATAATATCCACCTCGGTAAGGGTTTCCTTTGCGACCTTTACCATATACTCGCCAAGCTTATTCTTTGCTTTATGAATGCCCGGCGTATCAAGGAAAATAATCTGTCCACGTTCATCCGTGTACACGGTCTGAATGCGGTTTCTGGTTGTCTGCGGCTTATCCGAGGTAATCGCAATCTTCTGCCCGATTAAATGATTCATTAACGTTGACTTTCCGACATTCGGTCTGCCAATCAACGTAACAAAGCCTGATTTTGTCTGCTGCTCCATAAAACCAAACCTTTCCGTAACAACACCACACGGTACTTTCTTACCCTGTGGTGTTGTCCTGCAATATTTCGTATTTCCCTACATCAGAGTCTTTACTTCACTGAACAGTTCTTTGCATTCTTCTATCTTTGCTGCCGAACCGATGGTGCAGATGCAGTCTGCCGAAAGCATTGCCTCAAGTGCCGGCTTTGTCTTACGGATATCCTCTGCCGTTGTGGAAAGAATCTCATCACGGATTCTCTGGGCATCCTCCTCTGTTCTTCCAATCAGATATGCAAGGAAGGAACGACTTCCCTCTGCTCTAGGAGTCAGAGGCGCATCCACATTACTCATCGTTCCGAGGATGTTCTTTGTCATTTCTCGTTCGTCTGCTTCAAAATTCTCCACATATTCCGGCAGCCCCTCATAAACCTTGTTTGTTTCCGCAAGATTCGGGTCACGGTAGGAATAGGTAAATGCATTTCCAGCAAGCTCGCTCATTGCCATACCGCCGCCGTAAGCTCCGCCCTTCACGCGGATTTCATTCCACAGATAACCATATCCGAGAATCGTCTGCAGCACCTCAAAGGAACCATGATACGGAATTCCCTGTTTTTTAAAGCTGCCGCTGCGGATGACATACTGTACCTGTCCCGGAGTTTTAAAGCCTTCGTTTTTCTTCACGCACGGCATATGAAGCAGTTCACCCTCTGCATTCGGATACAGTGCCGAAAGAAGACTGTCTGCTTCCGTCAAAAATGCCTGCTTTCCGTCTTCCCCGGCTGTCAGACTGAGAATCAGGTTTTCCTTAGTAAAAAGCTGTTTTGTGACTCTCTGAAGGCTGTCAGCGATTTCCTGCTTCTTTGCTTCGTAATTTTCCACAAGTCCCTTGATAAATTCATAGTAGGCAATGCCTTTCGTTGTTTCTTCAAATGCTGCATTTTCACTATAGTAGGACGCAGCTCTGGAAATTGCAACCACATGACCCGCCTGCATAAAATTCATTTCCAGCTTTGATTTAACTTCCAGCAGTATTTCATACAGACGCTTGCTGTCCGAGAAGTCGGATTCGCATAAAATTTCCTTCAAAAATGCTACCGCTTTCTCTGTGTTTCCGGTCAGCGACTTAATGGAGACGCCGAACTTCGGACCGAATGCCCCTGCATCCGAAACCTTTGCATAAGCCGCAAGCTCCGTGGAAAAGCCTCCGGTATAAGTATTTAATTCATCTGCCAGTTCCTTATAGCCATGTTTCTTTGTATCTACCAATGACAGTACATCCGAAAGCAGCCCGACATAAGGAACATCCTCAAGCGATACTTTTCTCGCATCAAATATCAGCCTGATGTAGCTGATACCGTTTGTGAAGATATCATGCCATACCGCCTCTGCCTTTCCTTCCAGGAAACGCTCATTTTTGAAGCCCCTTACCTTCTTTTCAATATCGGAAATTGAAAGAAGCGGAATGGTCGCAAGCTGCTCCTTCGTCGAAGGCTCATCCTGATATGCTTTTAACGCTTTGGTACCTTCAACCAGCTTTGTAACCTCTTCCTTACTGAGTCCTGCCTTATAAGCAGCCAGCTTTTCCTTCATTTTCGCAGTCTTTTCGGCATTCATACCTGCTTTCGGCAGAAGCTCCAGTAAAACACCGTGTCTGCTGTCAAGGAGATACTTCTGAATCAGCTGTTCGAAGTAATCTGTGTTTACCTTTTCCTTTAACTCTGCGTATGCTTTGTTAGCATGCATATACAAAAACGGCTCGTTATCATCATACAGCCAGCTGTTCATCAGATTAATACCGTACATCAGTCCCTTCGGGAAACGACCGAAGTCTGCCTCTCTGTAACGGAATTCCTGCGCATTGATAGCGGCAAGTACGGTTGACTTCTTTAAGCCTTCCTTTACACACTTTTCCAAAGCGCTGCGAAGTACATGGAGAAACTTCTCCTTCTGTCCCTTCTTCGCATTTTTCGCCACTACAAAAAAGTTTGGCTGAAGCAGGCTTAACATGCCGGACATAAAGTCTTCTCCGATTCCCGCATCCAGAAGTGCCTGCTTTACAGGCGCACCCGGATTGGAAAACAGCACCTGATCCAGTATCTCGAATGCCGTCGCTTCCGTCAAATCAGCCCAGTCTCCAAGCAATACACTATACTCATAAAAGACTCCGTCTTCTTTTTCTTCCTCTACGGAATAATACTCGGACTTTTCACGAATGCCGCCAAATTCCTTCTGCATTTGAATGGAGGAGTCCAGCGTAATCTTATCAAATTTCGACAGATACTCTGCATCCATCCAGTTTAAGCGCTCCTCAATATCCATATCACCATACAGATAAATATAGCTGTTTACCGGATGATAATATCTTCTGTGAAAGTCCAGATAATCCTCATAGGTCAAATCCGGAATGAAGTCCGGATCTCCGCCGGATTCCACTCCGTAAGCTGTATCCGGGTACAGTGCGTGCATACCGACACGGGAAAGTACCTGCTCCGGCGAGGAGAATGCGCCCTTCATTTCGCTGTATACGATACCGTTATAGGTAAGCTCTGCATCCTCGCTCTCCAGTTCATAATGCCAGCCTTCCTGCTTAAAGATTTCTTCTCTCTTATAGATATTCGGATAAAATACCGCATCCAGATAAACATGCATCAGGTTTTTAAAGTCCTGCATGTTACAGCTGGCAACCGGATACATCGTTTTATCCGGATACGTCATCGCATTTAAAAATGTGTTTAAGGAACCCTTTGCCAGTTCAATAAACGGGTCCTTCACCGGAAAATGCTCGGAACCGCAAAGTACCGTATGCTCGATGATATGAGCCACACCGGTGGAATCGGTCGGCGGCGTACGAAAGGCAATGGAAAACACCTTGTTATCATCGCTGTTTTCTACCCATACAATTTTAGCCCCCGACTTTTTGTGGCGGAAATAATAGCCCTCTCCCTGTACATCCGGCAGAGCTTCTGTTTTTAACAGCTCATATGCTGTCAGACTGCTGAAATCCTTCATTTTGTTCTCCCTTCTCCTGCCGCATGCTGCGACATTTTTTTATCTTAATTGCTCATAAAAGCCAAAACCGAAAAGAGACCATGACAAACTTTGGTATCACAGTCTCTTTTTGCCGGACAGCATTATGCTTCCTTTGCTGCCGCTATTCTTTCTTCATACTCTTCAAAAATGAAACCAAGCACCGGAGCCATTCCTACAAATTCGCAGCCGTAGTTCGTCAATCCGTCTTCCTGCAGTCTTTTACGCACAAGCTGCACAACACAATACAACGAATTATCCGGATCTCCCAATTCCAGCTTTGCATTAAAATAATAATGCAACGGAAGATCTGCTTTTGTCACGAACCCGATTCCCAGTCTGGATACATCCGTTACAACAATCGGGACCTCCGTATCCAGATTTGTTACGCCTTCCTGCTGAAACAGTTTGGATACTTTAAGTTCCAAATTAGCCGGTATGCGTTTACTTCTTCTCTTCTCCTGCATCTGTAAACCCTCCTGATTCAGACTACATAAGCCCCAGCCAATACGACTCCATGATTAATTGCCTTCCGTGCTGTAGTTCGGCGCTTCCTTCGTAATGTGGATGTCATGCGGATGACTCTCCTTTAGGGAAGCTGCGGAAATCTTAACAAATCTTCCGGTCTCCTTTAAGGTTTCGATATCCTTTGCACCACAATAGCCCATACCTGCACGTAAGCCGCCAAGCAGCTGGAATACGGTATCTTCTACAAGACCCTTATAAGCCACACGTCCTTCTACGCCTTCCGGTACCAGCTTCTTTGCATCTGCCTGGAAGTAGCGGTCCTTGCTGCCGTTTTCCATTGCCGCAATCGAACCCATACCACGATATACCTTATACTTTCTGCCCTGATATAATTCAAAGATTCCCGGGCTTTCATCACAGCCTGCGAAGATGCTACCCATCATACATACATTCGCACCGGCTGCAATTGCCTTTGTCAGGTCACCGGAATACTTGATACCGCCGTCTGCAATAATCGGAATACCGTACTTCTTGGCTGCAGAGTAAGCATCCATTACCGCGGTAATCTGCGGCACGCCGATACCCGCAACAATACGTGTGGTACAAATCGAACCAGGTCCGATACCAACCTTAACACTGTCCACACCTGCCTTGATTAAGGCTTCGGTTGCTTCCGCAGTTGCTACGTTACCTGCAATAATCTGAAGGTCAGGATAAGCATCACGAACCATCTTGACTACCTTCAGTACATTTGCAGAGTGTCCGTGTGCGGTATCAATCACAATAGCATCAACCTTTGCCTTCACAAGTGCATCCACACGGTCTAAGATATTGGCGGTAACACCGACACCTGCTGCACAAAGCAGTCTGCCCTGTGCATCCTTTGCCGACAGAGGATATTTAATCTGTTTTTCAATATCCTTAATCGTAATTAAACCTTTTAAATTTCCATTATCATCAACAATCGGAAGTTTTTCCTTTCTTGCAGCCGCAAGAATCTTCTTTGCTTCTTCTAATGTAACGCCTTCCTTTGCCGTAATCAGGTTTTCGGAAGTCATACTTTCACGGATTGGTTTAGAGAAGTCTGTCTCAAATTTCAAGTCACGGTTTGTAATAATACCGACTAACTTCTTGCCTTCTGTAATCGGCACGCCGGAAATACGGAATTTTGCCATCAGTTCATCCGCATCCTTTAAGGTATGATTCGGGCTTAAGGAGAACGGGTCGGTAATGACGCCGTTTTCAGAACGCTTTACCTTGTCTACCTCTTCTGCCTGCTCTTCAATCGACATGTTTTTGTGAATTACACCAATACCGCCCTGTCTTGCCATTGCGATTGCCATACGGTGCTCCGTGACGGTATCCATGCCCGCACTCATCAACGGAATATTCAACTCGATTTTCTGCGTCAGATGCGTTTTTAAGTCTACCTGATTCGGTATCACTTCAGAATACGCCGGGACAAGTAACACATCGTCGAAGGTAATGCCTTCACCAATAATAGTTCCCATTACATAATCCTCTCTTTCGTCAATGATAGTAGTGATAAGCTAGAAAAGCAAAAAATAATTTTTACAAGTATACTTGCTTTTTACAGAAATGTCAAGAAGTGAAATCACAATTCCATTTCTCTATCAGCATTCCGTAATTTTCCTTGCTGCCTTCTGCTTCATTGCCGCAAGCATTTTCTCATTCGGCTCAAAGTAAATCAGCGTCGGCTTTTCTCCTCCGGTCACAACTAATCCGTACACCTTATGATTTTCCTCAAGGCTTGTAAAGTCCTTCACTGTTACACCGTTGTGCCGATAACCGTCCAGAGCATGCGAATTTTTCGGTGCGATAACAACCAGCTGCTCAAAGTCAATGCGAAGCATGTTCTTACGCTTCATTCCTCCGCTGATTTTATCAAAATCCAACTGTCCGTCGCAAAATACATATTCATACTCAACACTCAGTCTCGGCAGTACATAATAAGTAAGACCTACAAAAACAACACCGGCTAACATTAAAAACACGTTCATCAGCAAAAAGCCGAACAGAAAGCAGACAATCATTCCGCCTATGATGCCGAACTTTATCAAATTGTCTTTTACCGTTACTTTCTTTTTTGCTCTTGCCTCAGCATACAGTCCATCCATTTTGAAGGCTCTCCTTTCTTTTTGTCCTATCTACCAGTATATAAGAAAACTGCCCGATATGCAATCGGGAAGTTTGAGAAATAGAAATTTTATTACAGCTCATACCTCACTTCATTCGCAAAAACGTCCGCCTTCGGCGTACGACGCTGCTTCGCAGCTTGTCTTTTGCTCATAAGTGAGGCGGGAGCTTTACAGCTCCCTATCAAAAAAGCCGCGTAGCATGCGCTCTTGTGCGAGCACAAGCGCATGCCTCCGCGACTTTTTATGAACTGTAATTATTTATTTTTTTATATTACATCATGCCCATGCCGGCACCTGCACCTGCCGGCACTGCCGGAGTATCCTCCTTGATGTTTGCAACTGCGGATTCGGTTGTTAAGAAGGTAGATGCTACGCTCGTAGCGTTCTGGAGAGCGCTTCTTGTTACCTTTGCCGGGTCAAGGATGCCGTCCTCTACCATATCTACGTACTCCTCGGTCAGAGCATTGAAGCCTGTGCCAGGCTTGGACTCACGAACCTTATTTACGATAACGGAGCCTTCCAGACCTGCATTGGCTGCGATGCAGCGAAGCGGAGCTTCCAGTGCCTTTAAAATGATGTTTGCACCGGTCTTTTCATCACCGTCTAATCCTGCTGCCAGCTCGGCTACCTTCTTGGAAGCGTGAATGTATGCGGAACCGCCGCCTGCGATAATGCCTTCTTCTACTGCTGCCTTCGTTGCTGCAAGAGCATCTTCCATACGAAGCTTGTTTTCCTTCATCTCGGTTTCGGTAGCTGCACCGACACGGATGACAGCAACACCGCCGGCTAACTTAGCCAGTCTTTCCTGAAGCTTTTCTTTATCGAATTCGGACGTTGTCTCTTCAATCTGAGTTCTGATCTGAGCTACTCTTGCTGCGATTTCATCCTTGTTGCCTTCGCCGTCAACAATAATTGTGTTTTCCTTCTGTACCTTTACGGACTTTGCACGGCCAAGCTGATCCATGGTAACTTCCTTAAGGTCAAGACCAAGCTCGTCGGAAATAACGGTACCGCCGGTTAAGATAGCGATATCCTGCAGCATTGCCTTTCTTCTGTCACCATAGCCCGGTGCCTTAACACCTACTACAGTAAAGGTACCTCTTAACTTGTTGATAACAAGAGTCGTCAGTGCCTCACCCTCGATATCCTCTGCAATGATTAACAGTCTGGAACCGGACTGAACAATCTGCTCGAGAATCGGAAGGATTTCCTGAATGTTAGAAATCTTCTTATCGGTAATTAAGATATATGGATTGTCGAGGTTTGCTTCCATCTTATCCATATCGGTTGCCATGTAAGCCGAAACATAACCGCGGTCAAACTGCATTCCTTCTACAAGGTCCAACTCGGTCTTCATCGTCTTGGACTCTTCAATTGTAATAACGCCGTCCTTGGATACCTTTTCCATAGCGTCTGCAACCATCTCGCCGACTGCATCATCTCCTGCGGAAATTGCTGCAACTCTTGCAATCTGGGACTTTCCGGTCACTACCGAGCTCATTGCGGAAATTGCCTCTACTGCACAGTCCGTTGCCTTCTTCATACCCTTTCTTAAAATGATCGGGTTTGCGCCTGCCGCCAGGTTCTTCATACCTTCGTTAATCATTGCCTGAGCCAAAACGGTAGCTGTTGTGGTACCATCACCCGCAACATCGTTCGTCTTTGTGGCAACTTCCTTTACAATCTGGGCACCCATGTTTTCAAATGCATCTTCCAGCTCAATTTCCTTTGCGATTGTAACACCATCGTTTGTAATGAGCGGCGAGCCGAAGGACTTGTCAAGAACTACATTTCTTCCTTTCGGTCCAAGTGTTACCTTTACTGTATCTGCAAGCTTGTTTACGCCTGCCTCCAAAGCGGTTCTGGCTTCTGCACCATACTTGATTTCCTTTGCCATGATATCATCCTCCTAAATCACTCTATTAGTCTTCTACGATTGCTACAATGTCGTTCTGCTTTACAACGATGAATTCCTCATCATTTAACTTTACTTCCGTACCTGCATACTTGGAGTAAATTACCTTGTCTCCGACCTTTACCTGCATCTGAACTTCCTTGCCGTCTACCACACCGCCAGGTCCGACTGCAATCACCTCAGCCTGCTGTGGCTTCTCCTTTGCCTGTCCCGGAAGAACAATTCCCGATTTTGTAGTTTCCTCTGCCATCAGTTGCTTTAACACAACCTTATCACCAAGTGGTACTAATCTCATAATAAAAGCCTCCTTACTGTGTTATGTTGCCTTATGTTCTGAACTGTTAGCACTCATTTAATCCGAGTGCTAAAACCGATAAGCATATATTACCACGTATCGCTCAAAGTGCAACTTTTCATTTTTCTCAATTTCTCAACACTTCATTCATATTCTCCTGAATGCTCTTAAATTCTCTTAAAATCTCTCGAATTCTATTTTTCTTATCAAATTGTCCGTTCCCTCTTCCGTCGCTGATAACACTACATTATGGTTTCTGCTCCGTATTCTCCTCATAAAACACACTGTTCTGCTTTGTCATCATGCGCTGCAGGGCATCCTTTGAATTTTTCCACGGCTCATTTGTGTAGCGGTAATCAAATTTGTCAATAAACCAGGACAGGTCATCACGTACTCTTCTCATACCATCTAAGTAAACTTCGTTTAAGTCTATGGAAAACTCTTCTAATCTATTCGCAGAAAGCCGGTTCGGTGCTTCCGTAAGCAGCAGACGGTAATGCTCGTTACAAAAGCCCTTGCAGTCCTTCAGTTTCTTCCGGAATTCTTCCTCCCGTTCATACAGATAAAATACGGTTACAATATAACGTTCAAACACCTCATCTATCTTCTTGCAGACAAAACACTCCCCGGAAAGCTGCTTCAAATAGCTGATAAGCGGAGATGCCGCCTCCTCCTTTTTCTTAAACAATCCCTGTTTTGCCGGCTTATACCCCTTAGAAAGCCTCTCCACATCCTGAATTGTTTTATCCGCATGCGTCTTTAGCATCAGTGCCAGCCCGAGCCGGTTCTGTCGTCCGTACAGTTCCTTTACATGTTCCGCGCAAAAGCCGACCTTGTCCGTCACCATACGGATATCATCCTCCATATAACTTGGTCCTAAAGTAAATTCAATCGCATTTTCCTTTAATTTGTGCTTCATCGCACAGACCGGGCACTCGCATCGTACGTCAAATGCCTCGTTAACCGGAATGGTATACAGCTGTTCCTTCATTCTGTTTCCTCCTTACAGTAGTAGCAGTAAAGCAAACAAAAGGGCTGCTGCAGTGAAAAACGGAATGTTTCTTCCTGCAGCAACCCTGTTTATCCTGCCTTGCTCTATTCCAAAGCCTTGCTCTGCTCTTCCCGAATCAAATCCTTCATTTCACGGGCTTTGGACTTGATACGCTCATTGACCTCACGGGAAGTTAAGACACGCGCAATCATGCGAAGTGCTTCGTCATACTTGCCGACCTGTCTTGCAAGGTCTGCCGTCAGATAGGTAATCGTTGTTTCATCCATACCGCACATTGGGAAAGACTCCTTGGAAAACGCATCCACGAAACCGTCATAAGCGTTTAAAAGGAATTCCTTTTCCTGTGCCTTAAGCTCTTTCTTCTGTGCTTCCCTGTCCGGGGTTTCCTCCGGCAGCGTCTCTGCCTTTCCTCGATGCAGCCAAGCTAACTTTAAACAGGTATACGCTTTTTCGCTTGCCTTTGCACGCTTCACTACCGCATTCACAAGAGCAAGCTTATGCCTCGTAATTGCTTCGTCATACGTCAGAATATCTGCGCCTTCCTTTAATCCCCTGAAGTTTGCGGAAATATTCTCACGAATCAGTCTTGCCTGTGCCGATGTCATAAAGTTGAAGAACCGGCTGAGTGCGGCATACCCACAGTTCGGGCAGACAACCGCATCATACTTCAGCGAATCCACATTCTGATATTTCGGGCGCAAATCGGAATCCGAGCCGACCAGCTTTACCTTACCGGTACGCACAAGTTTTGACTTGAATTCCTTGTCACAGACCGGACAGGTAAAGGTCTTTTCAAAAATCAAGTCAGACTCCTTTACTTCTACCGCCTCTGCTCCTTTGCCGTTCTCCCTTTTCTCCTTCTCCTTTTCCTTCTGTTCAAACAACTTCATTTCGGAAAGGTTTCCAAGCCCCAGCGACTCCAATCCGGAAAATAAATTTGACATGTTACACCTCCGCCAGCCGCCTCCGCGGTCTGCTCTTCTTTTGCTCTTCTTTTGCTTTTCCCTGCTGTTTTGTTATTCTACTGTGGTTTATACGAGCTCTTCATGGAGACAATCCGGTTAAATACCAGATGTTCCGGTGTCGAATCCTTACAGTCCACACAGAAATATCCATGGCGCAGGAACTGGAAGCTGTCATATGCCTTTGCATTCTTTACACTCGGCTCCACAAAGCACTCTGTCAGTATCGTTCTGGAATTCGGATTTAAGTTGACGCTTCCGTCCTCGTTATAAACGCCCTTTTCCTCATCCACGAGATTTTCATATAACCGCACTTCGCACGGTACTGCCGTTTTTGCAGCCACCCAGTGAATGGTTCCTTTTACCTTTCTGCCCTCAAAGCCGGAACCGCTCTTTGTCTCAGGGTCGTACGTACAGTGAACCACCGTAACTTCACCGTTTTCATCGGTTTCGTAGCCGGTGCAGGTGACAAAGTAAGCGTTCATCAGACGCACCTCATTACCCGGGAAGAGGCGGAAATATTTCTTTGGCGGTTCTACCATAAAGTCCTCGCGGTCAATGTAAAGTTCTCTGCCAAACGGAAGCTGTCTTGTTCCAAGCTCCTCGTTTTCCAGGTTGTTCGGTGCATCCAGATACTCGATTTCATTCTCCGGATAATTGTCAATCACTAACTTTAACGGGTTTAACACCGCCATGACACGGTTTCTCTTTAACTTCAAATCCTCACGGATGCAGTACTCAAGCATCGCATAATCGACCGAGCTGTTTGCCTTTGAAACACCGCAAAGCTCCATAAACATCTGCAGGGATTCCGGGGTAAAGCCTCTTCTTCTGAGTGCGGCAATCGAAACAAGACGCGGGTCATCCCAGCCGTCCACGGTTCCGTTTTCCACCAGACGTTTAATGTAACGCTTTCCGGTAATCACATTGGTCAGATACATCTTGGCAAACTCAATCTGCTTTGGCGGATGCGGATACTCTAACTCTCTTACGACCCAGTCATAGAGCGGCCTGTGGTCCTCAAACTCCAGCGTACAGATGGAATGTGTAATGCCCTCAATGGCATCCTCAATCGGATGCGCAAAGTCATACATCGGATAAATGCACCACTTGTCGCCGGTATTGTGGTGTGTCATTCTTGCCACACGGTAAATGACCGGGTCTCTCATGTTGATGTTCGGCGATGCCATATCAATCTTGGCACGAAGCACCTTGGTTCCGTCCGCAAACTCACCGTTCTTCATTGCTTCAAACAGTGCAAGGTTTTCCTCAACACTTCTGTCACGATACGGGCTGTTTTTTCCCGGCTCGGTTAAGGTTCCGCGGTACTCTCGGATTTCCTCGCCGGTCAGGTCACAGACAAATGCCTTGCCCTTTTTAATCAGCTTTACCGCAGCCTCATACATCTGATCAAAATAATCCGATGCAAAAAACAGACGGTCTTCAAAATCGGCACCGACCCATTTTACGTCCGCAATGATGGATTCCACAAACTCCGTTTTTTCTTTTGTCGGATTGGTATCGTCAAAGCGGAGATTGAAGGTTCCGCCATACTTCTTTGCCAGTCCGTAATTCAGTAATATGGACTTTGCATGTCCGATATGAAGATATCCGTTCGGCTCCGGAGGAAATCTGGTTGCAATCTTGGTATAGGTTCCCTCTGCCAAATCCTTTTCAATTATCATTTCAATAAAGTTTTTTGAAGCAACTGCCTTTTCCCCAACAGCAGTCTCATCCTTCAGTTCTTTTACTTCCTCTGCCATGTTCTTCGCCATGCCTTTCCATAAAATTCAATCGCTTTGTTCATCATATCATAATTTTCCGCAAAGGGAAAGGGCTTTTTCCTATTTTCTTTGACGGTATTCCGCAAGCAGCAGGTCTACCACTCTGCCATAGCTCTGCGTTCCATCCGTCTGATTATTTGCCTTTAAATAAGTATCATTGATTTTCTCACTCGTTTCAGCCACCTTCGTATGCTCAAACTGCTCCCAGTACTCACTGTTTGCCACCAGATCTCTCCGGACACCCGCGCTGTAATACTGACTTACAATTTCATAATATGCCTCCGGATTCTTCCCGTACAACGCATTCCCGGTATGTATCAGTGCGTGCATCACACCGCTGTACTGCACATCCGGCGAGTCTGATGCCATGCAGACACGATAGGAAATATAATTTGCCTCATCCTCTCTCATAAAGCCGCGCAGATGCGAAAGCTCATGGCACATGGTAGACGCAATCGAATACGGTGAAATATCGACATTGACGTTTGCCTCCATCGTCCAGCACGTATAGATTCCGGTAATCTGAGTATAGGACATTGCTCTGGACAGAAACACCCGCTTCGGCTCCGGATAGTGTCCGGAAAAAATGTCATATTCCTCCGCAAACGTTTCGTACGCCTCTGCTGCCAGTCTTCCAAGTTCCTTTGTGCTCATCGGAAGCACATAAACCCCGTCTTCATCCTCGGAAAGCTCCGCACGAAGCCCCGATGCCGTCTGCGCAAGCTCCGTAAGCAGCCCTCTAAGCTCCTCCTCACTGGACTTTTCCACCTGAAGTCCGAGATAATAGCTGACCGGATATCGGTAATAATTGATGCCGCAGCCAATCACATAGATAAAAAAGAAGACCGAAACGGCACATGCCATATTTAAAATTCCGCTCATAAAAACGTGAAATACCGTACCGTTTCCGCCCCTCGCCTTCAGGACCCGCCTCACAAAGAATATAAGAAGCAGAAGAAGCAAAAGCGGTGCAAATAGCACGATAGCTTCCGCAAGCGAAAACGGAAGAAAGCCGGTCAGAAAGGAAACGCAAACGGAAAACACCTTATAAATCCGCTTTGCAAATACCTCTTCCGTAAACACCGCGCTGCCCTTTGCCAGCTCCAAAAGCAGAATACCAAGCGGAATGAGAAAAAGCAGCAGTGTACGTTTTCGCAAAAATACCTGCTTACATACCGCTCTTGTCTGTTCCTTTTGTTCTTTTCGTTCCTTTTCCATTCGTTCACTCATCTTATCCTGTCTCCTATCCCTGTTCTCCGATATTTACCGGCCGACACCGTAAAACTGCCGCTTAAAAACCTACTATCTGTATTTTTCTCGGAACATCCGGGGCATTGCCGATTCTTCCGAACTCGGTTAATGTCTCGATTTCCTGCATATCCTCGTCTGAAATTACAAAATCAAAGACCTCCGCATTATGTTTCATACGTTCCGGATTTGTCGATTTCGGAATCGGAACCACATGACTCTGCAGGGCAAAACGGATGCAGATCTGTGCAATGCTTCTCTGATACTTTTCTGCCATACGTTTTAAAATTTCCCGTTCAAATGCCTGTCCCTGAATCAACGGGCTCCAGCCTTCCACAAGAATCTCTTCCTTTTCGCAGTACGCACGAAGCCCGGTTTCGATACACTGGGGATGAAACTGCGTCTGATTTACATAAGGAAGCTGCATCCCGTTTTCCTGAATCAGCATAAGATGCTCCTCCATAAAATTGCTGACGCCTGCGGCACGTACCTTTCCTTCCTGTTCCAGGGCAAGCATTGCACGCCAAGTTTCCAGAATATCTTCCTCATAGCGGTCTTTCTGCTCCTCAACAACCGGCCAGTGAATCAGATACAAATCCACATAGTCCATGCCGAGATTTTTTAATGCGCCTTCCAAAGAAGCAATCGTCTTCCGGTATCCGTGGTCTGCATTCGGAAGCTTTGTTGTAACAAACAGCTCTCTCCTTGCCACTCCTGACATGCGCACACCTTCACCGACTCCCGTTTCATTACAATACGCGGTAGCTGTGTCAATATGACGGTAACCTGTGTGAATGGCAGAAATTACCGCATTTTTTGCCACATCAGGCGGCATTTTCCATGTGCCGAAGCCGATACACGGCACCTTTACACCGTTTCGCAAGGTAATTGTATCCTGTTTGTCTGACAGTTTACTTAAATTCCACATATTCGTATTCCTCCTGATTCTCTGCTCATTTTTCCTTCTGTTCCGGCAACCACTGAATGAAATAATAAGAATCCTTTGTCACTACCATTCTCGGTTCACAATAGGATAGTCTCTTTCCCGTCATAATATAATCCGAACACTGCTCCAGCTTTTCATTAAGAAAGAACATTCCCTCTCCATCATATACCAGTGTTCTGTCACCGTCAAACGGTTCCGCCACATCTACATACTCTGCAAGCACATTTCCTTCATAATCAAGAATGTGAGAAAACGTTCCGTTTCCTGCAATGATATACTTCTCGCCAAAGTCAAACCATCGATAAATTTCCTCCGTAAGAACCTTACTGCCGCAGCAGAGAGCATAATACACATTACCGGAAGTTCCATTATAGTACTCCTCCTCTGTCAGCTGCGTAATCCCGTAATACAGTCCGTGAAATTTCCAATAATATTGGGAATATCCCTGATATTTTTCCGGAAGCGGAACAATTTCCTTTGTTTTGATATTATACAGTACTTCTTTCCATTCGGTAGAATAGTCGAACAATTCTCCGCGATACTCCATAATCTGAGTTCTGAGCCATCCATCGCTTAACAGACTTCTTCTCCAGCTGATATGGTTACTGAAATAATATTGCCGTAATGCAATATTCTCTTCAAATGTTTCCTGCCGATAGCCAGCCAGCGTAATCGTATACACCGTTGTTTCATAGCCCTTTCCCGTAACCACTACGGCCGTTCCCGTTTCATCCGGGAAAGCAGTTACACAGCCACTGTCAAAATGTTCTGCCAGCTCAAATATCAATTCTCCTGTTTCCGCATTATAGTAATGCGCCCCATAGTATAAATTGTCTACAATGCCAAGATCCAGGTCAATCCTCATTCCATGCCGGTAATACGATGTCCGGTTGTACTCTGTCCCGTCTTCCGTAACATAGTTTTCCCCATCCGAAAGATATTGGTATAACTGTATTCCCTCCATATTAAAAACATAGCCATAGCCATCCGCTTTTTCAAAGCAGATCCATGCCTCCTCATAATGAGAAACATATTCATACTCCGGCGGAACCAGCCACCTTCCCTCGGCATTGATCAGTCCGCACTTGCCATCCGGTCCGTCTGCTATATAAGCATTCTCACAAACCTTATCCGTAATACAGAACGATACTTTCCGCACATTAATTTTTTCTCCGGTTTCCCAGTCTCTTGTCTCATAGGAATATACACCTCTTTCGCGGAGCTTTCCTTCCTCCTCTTCCGGCAGCTTCTGCTCTTCTTCAGAAAGAATGCCTTCCGTTACTGAACCTTTCGCTTCCTCGATGGAAGCCCCCATCTCCTGTTGTTCGCTCTGAGATAGTTTTCCCTTCCTGATTAACAGTACAGTCAGCATAACAAGACAAAAAAGCAATGCTGCAAACAGAATACCGATGACAATGAGCTCCAACCTTCCGCCCTTCTTTTGATTCTCATCCATAGATATCAGTTCTCCTTTACTCCGCAAATTCCTTCAGAAGATAGTATTCCCCGTCAATTACAATTCCTCTGGAAAAGCAGCCGTCAATGTCTCCTGTCACGATATAATCGGAAATCTTTTTTAAGGATTCGTCAAGAAAAAATACTCCTATTCCATCATAGACCAGCAGCTTTCCGTTTACAAAGGAATCTCCTGCATCCGCATACCGTGTCAGAATATTTCCATAGTAATCCAGAATCTCCACACAGTCATCGGTGTATGCAATCATACAGTTATCTTCAAACGCTACCCGATAATACTTTTCCTCCGTCAGCACACGGTCACCCATGCAAACAGCATAACGATATGCATTCGCATCCTCGTTATATGCCATAATTGCCATTGCAGTGCCTTTTCCGTCACGCTGCATCCAGAACTCCTTCTGATATTGTTTCGGGAACCTGACCAGTTCAAATGTATCAACATTGAAAAAGGCTGTATAAGAAATTTTTTCATCCATTAAGAAGCCCGGAACCGAATCATAGACGGCAAGACGCAACCAGCCTTCAGAAAAGCAATCCTCCGCCCAGTCATATCCGCCGATAAAATCATAATACCTTAAATTTACGCCTTCCTCCGGCTCAACTGTCCGACTCGTGCAGCCATCCGCCGTAATATAATAAACTGTACTCTCCGTCCCGTGATTCTGTATGGCAACCGCCCTCCCGGTTTTATCCGGAAGCGTAAACATTCCGACATCATCATATGTTCCGATTGCCTCATACAGCAGTTCTTCCGTCGTAGCATTAAAGTACTGTACCCCATAATAATCCGAGTCGGCAACCTCCGGCACAATGCTCTTAATACGCATACCGCCTGCATAAACAACCGCGCTCCGGTACAGATACCCCTCCTTGCTCTCCATTCGATAATTCAGCTTGTTCCGATACTGCTTATGCGGTCTTCCTGTCTCGTCATAAACAAAATAGTATCCGTTTTTCTCAAGCTCAATCCATCCGGTGGCATCCCTGTAACTTAAGCGTGTAAACATAAAGTCCACAAGAACTTCCCCTGTCACCGTAACGATTCCCCATTTTCCCTCCTTCTTTGCAATACAGGTCATGCTGTCTGAGGTAAACGGAATTATTTTTTCATAGGCAGTTCCCAGATTTTCTGTCATTCTTTGCTTCGATTCTATTTTTTGAAGCCGCCATTCCAGGGAACTTTTGTTTTCTCTTTGCAGTACGCTCTCCCCGCGCGCCATATCCTCGGCATCCCTTTCCAGCGGCGACTCCAGCATGGTAAGCGACTCCAGTATGTTCTCTGCCCAGTTTTCATTATTACCGATGTCGCAGGCTGAAAACTGCAGTACTGCAAGAACCACTCCGAAGCATACCAGACTTTGCAGTCTCTTTTTCTTCATTGTTTTCCTTTCCCCCTTTGTAATACTTAAGAACATTGTATCACAAGTAACAGGAAAAATACAGAAAAAAACAGCAGCAGGAAAGCCCCGCTGCCGTTTCGTCTTCTTTATAGATTCGTATAGCCCATCAGGCTGAAATCCACGGCTCTTGCCGCTTCTCTGCCTTCTCTGATTGCCCAGACGACAAGTGACTGTCCGCGGTGCATATCTCCGCACACAAACACATTCGGGACGCTTGTCTCATACGCCTCCGGCGCCGTTTTGACATTTGTACGCTCATTCAGTTCGACACCAAATGCCTTTGCCACATACTCCTGTGCGCCAAGGAAGCCTGCCGCAATCAGCACAAGCTCGCAGTCCACCGTGTATTCGCTTCCCGGAAGCTCCGCCATCTGCATCCGACCGCTTGCTTCGTCACGCTTTGCCGTGAGACGGACTAAAACCGCCTGACATACATTTCCGTTTTTATCTTTCTTAAATTCCTTGACCGTCGTCTGATATTCTCTCGGGTCTCTTCCGAATACCGCAATGGCTTCCTCCTGACCGTAATCCGTCTTTAAGACTCTCGGCCACTCCGGCCATGGATTGTTTTCTGCTCTTGTCTTCGGAAGCGGCGGCATCATTTCCAGCTGCAGCACCGACTTACAGCCCTGACGGATTGCCGTACCGACACAGTCGTTTCCGGTATCGCCGCCGCCGATAATCAGTACGTTTTTGCCTCTTGCCGTAATACCTGTGCCTCCGGCGAAAGCCTTCCCTTCGCTGTCTTTAAACTCCGAATCCAGCAGGCTCTTTGTTACGGATTTCAGATAATCCACTGCAAAATGAATGCCTGCTGCTTCTCTTCCCGGCACCTTTAAGTCTCTCGGATTAGACGCACCGCATGCAAGCACAACGCGGTCATACTGCTTTAACAGGTCCTTTGCACTGACGCCGTTTCCGACATCTGTGCCGGTCTGAAATTCCACGCCTTCTTCTCTCATCAATGTAAGACGGCGCTCAATCACCTGTTTTTCTAACTTCATATTCGGAATTCCATACATTAAGAGGCCGCCAATCCGGTCGCTTCTCTCAAATACCGTAACCGAATGTCCTCGTCTGTTTAACTGGTCTGCTACCGCAAGCCCGGACGGACCGGACCCGATGACTGCTACCCGCTTCCCTGTGCGTACCTTCGGCGGTGCTGCCTTCATAACCCCCTGCTCGTATGCGGCTTCGATAATTCCAAGCTCGTTTTCCTTTGTTGTTACCGGCTGTCCGTTTAAGCCGCAGGTACATGCCGCTTCGCATAATGCCGGACAGACGCGGCTTGTAAATTCCGGAAAGTTATTGGTCTTTAACAGACGGTTTTTCGCCTGTTTTAAGTTTCCTCCATACAGCAGGTCGTTCCACTCCGGAATCAGATTGTTGAGCGGACAGCCCGATGCCATGCCGTGAATCGGCTTTCCGTACTGGCAGAACGGTACGCCGCATTCCATGCATCTTGCGCCCTGTTTTCTGCGCTCCTCCTCCGGAAGAGGGGTATGAAATTCCTTGAAATTTTTGATACGTTCCTTTGGAGACACCGCAGGATTGCCGCATCGTTCATATTCCATAAATCCGGTTGGCTTTCCCATTACTTTCCCTCCTTCAGTGCATAGAATGCTTCAATCTGTGCCTGCTCGGTGCCAAGACCACGTTCCTCCATCTGCGCGGTCATCTGAAGCATCTTCCGATAGTCATGAGCAATAATCTTTTTGAACTTCGGAATGTAATCCACAAAGTGCGTAAGGATTTCCTGTCCCTTTTTCGAACCGGTTGCCTTCACATGCTCCGTAATGATTTCCTTCAGCTCCATCACATCATATTTGTCGGAAAGCACCTCCGAAGAAACCATTTCTTTGTTTAACTTCTTGTACAGACTGCTGTCCTCATCCAGCACATAGGCAACACCGCCGCTCATACCTGCCGCAAAGTTCTTTCCGGTCGGTCCCAAAATCACGGCGCGTCCTCCTGTCATATATTCGCAGCCGTGGTCACCGACTCCTTCAACAACCGCCGTAGCTCCGGAGTTACGCACGCAGAAACGCTCCCCTGCCACGCCGTTAATGAAAGCTTTGCCGCTGGTTGCACCGTAAAGCGCCACGTTTCCGATGATGATGTTTTCCTCGGCGCGGAACGTGCTGTTCTCCGGCGGAACAACCACCAGCTTACCGCCGGATAAGCCTTTTCCGAAATAGTCGTTGCTGTCACCGGAAAGTCTCAGTGTCAGCCCCTTCGGAATAAACGCACCGAAGCTTTGTCCCCCTGCTCCTTGACATTCAATGACATACGTATCCTCTTCCAGAGTATCGTCAAAGCGTTTTGTAATCTCAGAGCCGAGTATCGTACCAAACGCACGGTCCACGTTGCTGACAGAAACCGAAATGGTCTTTGGCGTGCCATGCTCTAATGCTGTCTTCAGTTCCTTTAACAGCACCCTCTCATCCATTGTTTTCTCCAGTTTGAAGTCGTACCGGCACTTTGCATCAAAGCAGCTGTGCTTTCTGTCCGCACTGTACGGATTGTCTAACAGCTTTGTCAAATCAAGCCGTGATGCAGCCCCCTCCGGCTGTTCTCTTACCATCAAGAAATCGGTTCGTCCGACCAGTTCGTCTACTGTTTTTACTCCAAGTGCCGCCATATATTCCCGCAGTTCTTCGGCAATAAAGCGCATGAAATTTTCCACATATTCCGGCTTGCCCCGGAATCTTTTTCGAAGCTCCGGATTCTGTGTTGCAATGCCAACCGGACACGTATCAAGGTTACATACTCTCATCATGACACAGCCCATCGTAACGAGCGGAGCCGTTGCAAAACCGAATTCCTCCGCGCCGAGCAGTGCTGCAATCAGCACATCTCTGCCGGTCATCAGTTTACCGTCGGTTTCCAAGCGTACTCTGGAACGAAGCCCGTTCTGAATCAGCGTCCGGTGCGTTTCCGCAAGTCCAAGCTCCCACGGAAGTCCCGCATTGTGAATCGAGGTTCTCGGAGCTGCACCCGTACCTCCGTCATAACCGGAAATCAGGATGACTCCCGCACCCGCTTTGGCAACGCCTGCCGCCACAGTACCTACTCCCGCCTCGGAAACAAGCTTTACGGAAATCCGGGCATCCTTATTTGCATTTTTCAAGTCATAAATCAGCTGTGCCAAATCCTCAATGGAATAAATGTCGTGGTGCGGTGGCGGGGAAATCAGACCGACACCCGGTGTCGAATGTCTCGTTTTGGCCACCCACGGATATACCTTGCCGCCCGGCAGATGGCCTCCCTCGCCCGGTTTTGCACCCTGCGCCATTTTAATCTGGATTTCCTTTGCACTTACCAGATAGCGTGAAGTCACGCCAAAGCGTCCGGAAGCCACCTGCTTGATTGCTGAGCAGCGGTCCACTCCGTCCGGACCGACCGTCAGACGTTCTAAGCTCTCGCCGCCTTCTCCGCTGTTTGACTTTCCGCCGAGGCGGTTCATGGCAATCGCCATCGTTTCGTGCGCTTCCTGTGAAATGGAGCCGTAGGACATTGCACCGGTTTTAAAGCGTTTTACAATAGAATCCACACTCTCAACCTGTTCGAGCGGAATTCCCTTCTTCGGATAGCGGAATTCGAGCATACCGCGCAGATTGATGCCCTGCTCCTCCTCCGTAATTGCTGCCGTATATTCCTTAAACATCTGATAGTCTCCGAGCCTTGTTGCAGTCTGGAGCAGATGAATGGTCTTCGGATTATATAAGTGTTCTTCCTTGCCGCTGCGCTCCTTGTGGAAGCCCGTGCTTTCTAACGTCAGGTCCACGGTCAGTCCAAGCGGGTCGAACGCCTTGGAATGTAAATCGTCCACCTGTTTTGCAATATCATTTAACGTAATGCCCCCGATTCTCGATACGGTATGCGTAAAGTACTTTTCAATCACCTCGGAGCTGATGCCGATGGCTTCAAAAATTTTGGAACCCTGATACGACTGAATCGTGGAAATGCCCATTTTGGATGCAATCTTGACAATACCGTGCAATACTGCATTGTTATAGTCGTTCACTGCCGCATAGTAATCCTTATTTAGCACTCTCGACTCAATCATCTGGTGAATGCATTCCTGTGCAAGATACGGATTGACCGCACAGGCTCCGTAGCCGAGCAGCGTCGCAAAGTGATGTACCTCTCTCGGCTCCGCACTCTCTAAAATCATGGCAACCCTGGTGCGCTTCTTTGTCGTAACAAGATGCTGCTGCATGGCAGAAACCGCAAGCAGGGAAGGAATTGCCACATGATTTTCGTCTACGCCGCGGTCGGAGAGAATCAGCACATTGGCGCCCTCCATATACGCGCGGTCGGCATCCAGATACATCCGGTTAATTGCCTTTTCTAAGGAGGTATTCTTATAATAGGTAATCGGCACGACCTCTACCTTAAAGCCGTCCACCTTCATCGACTTGATTTTTAGCAGGTCGGTATTCGTTAAAATCGGATTGTTGATTTTGAGTACCTTGCAGTTTTCCGGTTTTTCCTCCAAAAGGTTTCCGTCCTCACCGATATAGACGCTCGTTGAGGTGACGATTTCCTCACGTATGGCATCAATCGGAGGATTTGTTACCTGTGCAAACAGCTGCTTAAAGTAAGCAAACAGCGGCTGGTTTGTTTTGGACAGCACCGCCAGCGGGCCATCGGTTCCCATCGCCGCAATCGGCTCCGCACCTGTTTTTGCCATCGGCAGAATCGTCGTCATGTAATCTTCATAGGTATAGCCGAACGCCTTCTGCAGCCTTGCGCGCTCCTCTGCGGTATACTCCGTGATACGCTCATTCGGAATCGGAAGCTCCTTTAAGCGAACCAGATTGGAATCCAGCCACTCGCCGTACGGGCGCTTTGTGGCATACGTCTTTTTCAAATCGTCGTCATCAATCAGGCAGCCGCGTTTCGTATCCACCAGCAGCATCTTGCCCGGACGCAGACGGTCTTTCTTTACGATTTTCTCTACCGGAATATCCAATACCCCGACCTCCGAGGACAAAATCAGCATGTCGTCGCTCGTAATATAGTAACGTGACGGACGCAGACCGTTACGGTCCAAAACCGCTCCCATGATATCGCCGTCAGTAAAAAGGATTGATGCCGGACCGTCCCATGGCTCCATCATCGTCGCATAGTACTGATAAAAATCTTTCTTTGCCGGGTCAATGCTCGCATCGTTTGCCCAAGGCTCCGGAATCATAATCATCACGGCAAGCGGCAGCTCCATGCCGCTCATCACAAGGAACTCCAGCGTATTGTCAAGCATCGCCGAATCCGACCCCTCCGAGTTGATAACCGGAAGCACCTTCTGCATCTGTCCCTTTAAGTACGGACTTTCCATGGTTTCCTCTCTTGCCAGCATCTTATCGGCATTGCCGCGGATGGTGTTGATTTCTCCGTTATGAACAATAAAGCGGTACGGATGCGCTCTCATCCAGCTTGGGTTTGTGTTCGTACTGAAACGGGAATGCACGAGCGCAATTGCCGACTTGTATTCCTCCTGCTGCAAATCCGAAAAGAAAGAACGAAGCTGCCCAACCAAAAACATACCTTTATACACAATCGTGCGGCTGGAAAGCGACACCACATAGGTATTATCGTTGCTCTGCTCAAAAATACGCCGTGCGATATAGAGCTTCCGGTCAAACTCCAGACCTTCTGCTACGTTATGCGGACGCTTTACAAAACCCTGCAGAATACAAGGCATGCATTCTAACGCCTTATGTCCGAGCGTTTCCGGATGCGTCGGAACCTCGCGCCATCCAAGGAACTGCATTCCTTCCTTTTCCACAATGACCTCAAACATCTTCTTCGCCTGGTTTTTCTTAAACTCGTCCTGCGGGAAGAAAAACATACCGATGCCGTATTCTCTCTCCCCTCCGAGTTCAATACCTAGCTTTTTTGCCTCCTTTGCGAAAAAGCCATGGGAAATCTGCAACATAATACCGACACCGTCACCGGTTTTCCCTTCCGCATCCTTTCCGGCTCTGTGCTCTAAGTTTTCCACAATGGTAAGTGCCTGCGCCACCGTTTCGTGCGTCTTACTGCCTTTGATGTTGACCACCGCACCGATACCGCAGTTGTCATGCTCAAACGACGGGGCGTACAGGCTGTTTACGGATTGTCTGGTTTCCTGCACTGCTTTCATTGTCTTCTCTCCTCTCCTGCTATCTGATTCTAAACAGAGTCTGTAGAACGAAAAAGGAGTTTCTGCATCGGCTGTTCTGCAAAAAAAGCGCAGACTGCCACTGCAAAAACTCCATTGTTTTGTGCCATTATACAATATTGTATACAATAATGCAATACTTTTCTGCTATAGAAAACGATATTTTTTACCGATATAGATAACAAGTACTATGAATTTTTAAGTGAGGGACTTATGAGCATCTTAGGACAAATTTTAGCAACAACGGCGCAACCGCAGACAAAGGGACAGGAAAAGCTTCCGGGCGCAGCATCCGGCACTTCCCTCCCTGCTTCTTCCGCTTCAAGAGCACTCTCTTTTGCAAAGGCATTGCCGGCTTCATCTGCCGCAGTCACACCGGAAGCCGGCACTCTGGTACGCGGCGAGGTCATTGACCTTCGTCCGAACCAGGTCATCGTTCAGCTGGAAAACGGAGCTACTCTCTCTGCACGATTAGAAGGTACGATTGCTCTGTACATCGGTCAAAAGGCGGACTTTTACGTTTCGCAGACAAACGACAGTCTGATTACGCTGAAGCTTGCTCCCGAGACTGCAAAAGAAAATCCTGTCATTGAAAAAGTTCTTCAAGCAGCAGGTCTTCAAAAAAGTGAACGTACCGTCGCCATTGTCACCGAGCTTCTGGCGCACCAGCAGCCGGTAACGGAAAACAACATCAGGCATTACCTGATGCTTACTGCAAAACACCCCGAGTTCCCGGTGAAAGACCTTGTACTTATGGAACTTCATCAGATTCCGGTTTCCGAAGAAACCGTGGCGCGCTTTTCGGAATACCGTTCCGACTCCCACCGTCTGCTGACGCAGGGAACCACGCTGCTTGCTGCCATAACGGAACAGATTGCCTCACTGCCTGATGCAACCGAGCAGAAAGCGTTTGTCAGTCAGCTGCAGGAAATTCTGCATTCCGGCACAGAAGCCGGACAAACCATACCTTCTGACGCAGAAAATCGTACAGAAGTAGACTCTCTTTTCAGGCAAACTTCGCCAGAAACAGCAAATATGCCGGAAACTACGTCGGAAGACGCTATTCTCTCTGAGCCATACTCAACAGAGAGGGTTGTCACTTTTCAAAATGATATGTCGAATAATAATATTAAAAATGACTCATCTACTGCTTTACCACAGGCCGTACTCAAAACAGACCACAGGCCGCTACCGGAGCTTTTCTTCGACCTAAAGCAGGAATTTTTGAACTCTTTCCTGCTTTCTCCGGAGGAAATCGCAGAATCCGACAGAGTAGCCGATTACTACGAGCATATCAGCAAACAGCTCACCTCCTTAGAAGAACTTGCCGAAAAGCTCAAAAAAAGCGCAGGAGGCGAAGCTGCCCAGACATCCACAAGACAGCTTCGCTCCAATCTTTCGTTTATGGAACTGATTAATCAGGTGTTTCCTTACGTGCAGCTCCCCCTGCAGCTAAAAGAGCATCCTGCTCACGGCGAGCTTTACGTTTATGAAAAGAAACGCACCTTATCCGGCTCCGGTTCCTTAAGCGCACTGCTTCATCTGGAGCTGGAAGCGCTCGGCACAACCGATATCTTTCTTACCTTGACCGGAAACAGTGTTTCTGCCCGCTTTACCCTTGCCGATGAGACTGCAAAGCAGCTGATTGTTCAGGAGCTTCCGTCCTTACAGGAGGCATTGGAGGTCAAAGGCTATTCCCTGCATACTGAGGTAACACTTCGGGAGGATAAGACAGAAGATGCGTCTCTTTTGGAACAATTTTTAGAAGAACATTCTCCGTCCGGTATGAGCCGCTATACGTTTGACATCCGGGCATAAAAAGGTGTCATCATAAAAAAGCAGTGAAGCATGTAGTTACCACACGCTTCACTGCCTTTCTTTTATCTATACACCGTTATACTTTTCTATTTTACATACTTTGCGGCATTCTCACCTGCAATACGGCCAAATACTACAAAATCTGCAACTGCATTACCGCCAAGACGGTTTGCGCCGTGAACTCCGCCGGTAATTTCACCTGCGGCAAACAGGCCAGGAATGACATTGCCCTTTGTATCAAGTACATGAGTTTCCGTATCAATCTGAAGACCACCCATGGTATGATGAATACCAGGCGCAATCTTAATTGCATAGTACGGAGCAGTGTCAAGCGCCTTTGCAAAGCTGGTACGTCCGAACTCTTCATCTACACCTGCTGTCACGCATGCATTCCACTTCTGCATCGTTGCTGCAAGATTTGCTGCATCTACGCCCATTGCCGCAGCAAGTGCTTCATAGGAATCGCCCTGTACGGTATAACCCTTGCTGATGTAGCCTGCAATAACGCTCGAAGCATCTACCATCTTCTGGTCGATAACTAACCAGGCATAGCTTCCGGTCTGTGCGATTTCTGCTGCGGATACCGCATCACGGGTACCTACTTCATCACAGAAACGAAGACCTTCTGCATTCACTAAGATAGCACCGTCACCACGTAAACCTTCGGTAATCAGAGCGGAGGTTGCCTGCTCAACGGTCGGATGAATCTGAATCTGCTCCATGTCTACCGTTGCGGCACCGATTTCCATTGCCATCTTGATACCTTCACCAAGAATACCAGGTGCGTTTGTTGTAACGAAGCCTGCAAGCTCCGGCTTATAGGAAACTACCATATCAAAATTTGCACCGAAACCGCCGGTTGCAAGAACCACTGCACCAGCGTTTACCTGTACCTTGCTGCCGTCTGCTGCCGTTCCGACAACACCGACTGCTGCACCTTCTGCATTGGTAAGAATGGTGGTAGCCTTTGTATTTAACAATACTTCCACGCCGTTATCCGCACATGCCTTCTCTAAAATCGGAATCAGGTAAGAACCAACCGAAACAGTCTTTCCTTCCGCATTCACCGGACGATGAATTCTCTTAACGCTCGCACCGCCGAAGCTGCCGACATTGTTTAAATCAGCACCGATACCGGACAGCCATGTGATACCGCTTGCAGAATTTTCTGCCAGTGTCTTAACAAGGTCGATATTGTTGACACCCTTACCGCCAATCATGGTATCCAGCTCGAATAACTCTACACTGTCAAAATAACCGGTCGGATTCTTCTGATACTCTGCCCACTGGTTGGCAACTGTAGCTGCCAGTGCCGTAATTGCGGCGTTATCCTGATAAGCTTCTGCAGCCTTTAAGGTCTTTTCCACACCGGCACTCTCACCGAAGGTATTCAAATCCTGATATTCGGTATCAGCTGCATTCATACCACCGGTTGCACGTACGGAGTTTCCTCCTACCATGCCCTGAGACTCAATAATAATAACCGACTTGCCTTCCTTTGCGGCTGTAATCGCTGCTGTCATTCCGGCACCGCCTGCACCGACTACAACAACATCCACGGTCTTTTCTACATTGCCGCCGGCAGTAGTATTTCCTTTTACCTCATAATCTGCCGGGTTTAAACCTGCAGCTGTGAGCGCTGCCTTTGCTGCCGCAATCACACCGTTGCTGGAATACGTGGCACCGGACATCACATCCACTGCGATGGACTGTGTTTCAGCAATCTCTTTCGCAAGCTTCTCCACTGCCACAGAACCGATTCCCTCAGTTTCGGAAGGTCCTTCTGCCGTACATGCGGTAATCTTTCCATCCTTTAATGTCAGGGTGACCGTGATATCACCGGCAAAGCCCTTTGCCGTTCCTGTGTACGTGCCATTCACTCCGCTATTGTCGTCCTTCTTGCCGCAGGCAACAAGTCCGAATGCCAGAGCAAGTACCAGCACCCATGCCAATACTCTTTTTTTCATTGCATTTTCCTCCTCTTTTGCCCGGCGTTACTGCCGGTCTTTGATTGTTATTTTTATAACGAACGTCATTATATACTCAAGAAAAGAAAAATGCAATACTTTTTATTGAAATAATCCATTCAAACCGCCCAGTACACCAAACAGATTTCCATACACTTCCATTATGAGTGAATTCCAATCCGATTCTCCCATTTCAAAAATATCTTTTGCTTCGTTTGAAAGCGGTTCCACTGTGCCACCCAGTGCTTTAAAGGAAAAACTGCATGCCACATCTGCTATCTCCTCGAGCCCCTCTTCTGATATTGAAATACTGCTGATTTCTGCAGCGATTGCCTCACCCTTTTTCAACTCAGTTACGGTACCGCCAAGTTTCATGGCAACCGTATCAGCCTCAAGCATCATGCTGAATTCACCGCTGACCGTATCATACGTTCCGCCAAACGTCACTTTTTCACCCTCAGATACTACTTCCCAATAAGAAGAAAGTGAGTCTGCCTCATGTTCGGTCGTATGCTTCATAGTAATCACCTGCTCTGCATCTCCGTGCTTTGTCAGCGTGAGTGTCATGTTGTCCATATAGCTGCCTTCCAGACCAAAAAGCAGTTCAAACGTAAAACCATTTTCGGTTCCTTCGCCGGTTTCTCCAATCAGTTGCACAACTCTCTTATCCTTTACGGCAACGGAAATCGTAACATCTGTCAGTTCCTTCTTTAACTCAGCAAGCGTTTCTTCATATTCTGCCTTGAAATTTTCCCAGGTTGGAAGGCTTTCCGTCGTTTCATCCGTCTCCACGGTTTCCAGCTTTTCCAGCATAGCCTCTAATCCTGTCTGCTTCCATAGCTTTTCCATATAATTCATCAAAAGCTTACTGCTTTCGTCAATGTATTCCTCAACTGCTTCTTTTGGGAA
>JBJENV010000004.1:19630-102202 GCA_051880375.1 Lachnospiraceae bacterium | reverse complement strand
GTAGCTGCGAAAGCAGGCTTTGCTGCCGGAGCTGCTAAGGAAACTACCATAGCCATAGCCATGACGAAGGCAAGCTTCTTAAAGAAACTCTTCATTATTCTTTCCTCCTTAAGTAAAAAATTTTGGCAGTTATGGAAGATTTTATGATGTGAATGATTATGCAGAAGAGGAGTGTAATATATAATAAATATGCAGATTCTTTTTTGAGCGACGACTTACATAAAAAAGGAGCGCCATGCTCATGCATGACGCCCTCTTTTACCGTGTTTTTATCTTTTTTCTATATTCCTTTGATGCAATATCTGACTACTTAACTTCCACGTAATCGTTTACAGTTGCAGTGTACTTCACGTATGTGCCGGAGCCTACTGCGGTTTCTACATAGAAGTCAACCGATTTTACATAGCATACGCTGCCCGGCTTTAAGACGCCGCCGTCTTCCAGCTTATTTGCAGTTACGGAAATACGGATGTTTGTGTAATCGGAAGAATCGTCTAATACTGTGTTGCCAAGCTTAAACTTGAAGCAGGACTTCACAAGTTCTTCAATGTCGCCGTTCATGGAAGCGAAGGTGTTGCTGCTCTTACCTGCGTAGGAGAGTGTATCCTGGCTGTCCTTTACGGTCAGTGTGGAACTGCTTACCTGAGAAAGTGCGGATGCGGAAGCAGATGTGGTACTGTTGCCGATTGCCTTGTAGATGACTACATTGTAAGTGCCTGCGCCATTCTTTGTCTTGTCAACTACATTGGTGCTGATTCCGTTTACATCCACGGCAGAAATTGCGGTTAACGGAATTTCAATCGAGGTTGTATTGTCCGATGCAAGGTCAAGAGTCTTACCGCCCTTGGATACCGTGTAGTAGTAGTTACCTGCAGTCATGCTTGTGATAGACGGAAGCTTTTTGTGCAGGGTTGCAATGTCAGCCTTTACACCGTTGCTTAACAGGTAAAGAGTAGCAGTTGCAGTCTTACTGGAATCATCGGTGGTCTTTAAGTCATCGTCACCGGAGAACTCAATCTTGTAGCCGGTGATAACAAGGTTACCGTCCTTGTCAAAGGATGGCTTCTTTACGGTTACGCTGAAGGTCTTGGATAAGTTACCTGCCTTTGCGATAAAGGAGTATGCATAGCCGGTAGCACCTGTCGGAAGATTTTCTGCACTGCCGGTTACTGTTACGGTATAAACACCGTCTTCACCCTCGACTGCGCCCACGATAGGAGCTGCGGTTGCGCCGTTCGGAAGAGCCTTTAAGTTGCTGGAGATTTCAATATCGCCTTCAATCTTATCGCCTAACTGATCCTTTAAGGTGATGGTAAAGGTTGTTTCGTTGAAGCCGTTGCCGGACTCTGTGGAAATCACATCGGAAGCTTTGTCAATCGTCATAGAGTTGATGGTTCTTTCCGGTCTTACTGTTACAGGAATTACTGCAACCACGGTGCCTGTTTCAGAGCCTGTAGGTGTAAAGTATACCAGAACGTTTACCGTACCGGTGCTGTTGGTCATCAGGGTGCCGTCGTCTGCCACATAGAGAATTGCGTTATTGGTTGTGGAGAAGCTGAAAGTTCCCTTGGAAGCATCCATGGAATCGGTATAAACGTCATTGCCTCTGGTATCCTTTAACTTTACGACAAGGGTGTAATTATTCTTCATATCATCGCCAAGTGCAATTACTGCCGATGCCTTGTTCCAGTCAATGGAGTTTCCGGAAGCAGATGCATTCTTTACGATGGTTCCGATGCCGCCTGCTGCTACGTCAATGCCGTAGGAAGGCGCCTTGCTGCTGATTAAGGAAGCGACTGTCTTAGGACCCGGAACCGGTTCGTAGGTTACAGGATCGTACTTACCGGTGATGTATTCAATTTCTACCTGGGCTACAACATTCTCGGTATTGAAGTAAATCTTACCGTTTGTTGAATCGGAGAGCCAGAAATCGCCGTTTTCGGATTCTTTCACAAGGGAGAATAAAACGGACGCGCCGGACTGAGCCATTGCGGTTGCTGTAATATCAACACCCTTTGCGTTTAACAGCTTGTAGGTAATGGTGGTATCGGTTCCTGCATAGGCCTTGTACTCATCACCTTCGGAGTGCCAGCTGTACTGGATGCTTGCAACTTCGCCGATGGAAGCGGTGAATTCTGCGGTTTCACCGGCAAATTCAAATCCGTACTTTGTTCCGTCGGTAAAGGTAACATAGGAGCTGAGTACTGCAACGCCGTCCTTTACGGACTCTACCTGAATCGGGTAAGCGATTTTAATGTCGCCTACATAGTAGTAGAAGGACAAACCGTTCTCTAACTCAGACTTTGTAAGTTCCTTGTTGGCGAAGGTCAGGGTTACGATGGAATCGCTTGTCTGTACTGCACTGAAGGTGTTATTCACTTCCGGAACCTCTTCCTTCGGAGCAGTAACGGTAATTTCTACAGGAATTACCTTCAGGGCAACGCCTGACTCTTTGTTTGTGATTGCGATGGTAACGGTTGTCTTTCCTTCGGTAACAGGGGTAACAACACCCATCTTATCAACGGTAGCTACCGCTGCGTCCGAAGATACCCAGGCAGTATTGTATCTGCTGGAGGACCAGTCGGTTACACCATAGAAGTTTAAGTCAATCGTTGTGCCAAGTTCCATTGTGTAGGTACTGAAGGTGTTGTCCTTGGATGTACCGAGTACGACGGTCATTTCCGAAGTCTTGCCGACATGAACGGCAACACCCGTTGAGGTATAGGCGCTTCCGTCGCCAACCTCTAATGTAATTACTGCAGTACCGTTTGCTACAGCAGTAACAACACCCATTTTATCTACCGTAGCTACGGCCGGATTTGAGCTTTTCCACTTCAGGGAGTAGTTCGCATAGTCAGGTACTCCGATAAATCTCAAATCCACGGATTCACCTGCTGTCATGTTCAGTGTGCTGACTGCACCACCGGTCTGGTAGGCATAGGTAAAATTCTTGGCAGCATATGCAGAGCCAGCAGCAGGAGCAGTACCGGAAATTACCATAGCCATAGCCATCATGAAAGCGGTTCGTTTTAAGAATCTCTTCATTATATTTCCTCCTTAAGTAACAAAGAGTGAAAATATAGAAATTTATAAAAATACAGTACTTCTGCACGTTTTCTTGTATCAAGAGCAGGCCTTGAAATAGTGGGTTGACACCACTTTGACACCAATTTTGTTTGAAGAGGCGGAACTTAGAAAAACAAACTGAGTTTTTGAATTTCCTTTGCCTGAACATCCTCGGTCACGTGGGTGTAAAGGTCCATGGTCATTTCCAGACTGCTGTGACCTAAAATCTGCTGGACAACCTTTGGAGGAATGCCGCTTTCAAATGCGCGGGTTGCAAATGTGTGACGCAGTGTATGCGGCGTAATACGTTCAAAAATGACAGGCTCTCTGCCTTCCTTTATCGCAGCGGCTTCTTCTTTGCGATTGATTTGTTCCACGTAGTGATTCAGAGTTTCCGTGACGTTTAGACCGCGGACCGGCTTCCCGTTTTTTGTGGTAAATACAAGGTCTTCACCGTCTTTAATCGGCTGCCAGGCATCCCCGAGTGCAGCTTTTTCGCGTTCCTGTTTTTCCTTATGTGCCTTTAACAACTCCAATGTGGAGTCTAACAGGCGAACGGTGCGGTTGCTTGTCTTTGTTTTCGGGGAGTGGAAGACATCGCGCATCTGGTGGTTTTTGACGTCATGCAGATAAATGTAAGTGCGTTCCACGGTCAGAGTTTTGTTCTCAAAGTCTATATCACTCCAGCGCAGCCCCGATAATTCTCCGATACGAAGACCTGTGGAAAGTCCCAGAATGCAAAGCATTTCGTAACGGCTTCCGGAGATGGCGGCTAAAAATTTTTTCTGTTCCTCATAGCTTAGCACGCGGCGTTCTACTTTATCCCGTTTGATGGTAATGTTCTCGCACGGATTGTATGAAATCATGCGGTTTTCCATGGCTTCTTTGAAGATGCTGTACAGAATTGCCTTTGTTTTGGCAAGAGTGTTGGCGCTCAGCCCGTTTTTCGACATGGTGTTGAGCAGCCGTTGAATCATCAGCTTGTTAATGCCGGATACCTGAAGTTTCCCAAGCTGCGGCGCAATATGAACCTTATAAATTTCCTGATAGACGCTTAACGTATTCTCTTTGACCGTGTTTTCTTTGATTTCACTGAGCCAGGTCTGGAAAAATACATCCAGAGTCATATTTTTTGCATCCATGTAGATGCCGTGTTCCATTTCATAGCGGGCGTCTGCCATCTTTTTCTGCAGAGTCTTCAAATCCCTGTCATAAAGCGTAAAGCGCTCTCCCTGAAACGTAAAGCGTCCTTGATATCTGCCGTCTGCACGTTTTGATATGCCTTTTGGCAGTCGGCGCTCCTTTGGTGCATTTTCTGTTAGCATGGTTGTCATCATTTTTACCTCCGTAACTCTTTTGTTCTTCTTTTTGTAAACCTAGTATTTGAAGGTTCGCTGTTTTTCATGCCTGAAGGCAGGAAGGATTCTGTGCAAAAACGGGCAGAAAACAGACACCGATTCTGACACCAATTTTGACACCAATCCTTAAGTTTTCTCCTTACATAAGTAAAAAATGGGTAAACAAAAAGCAGGAGGAGCAGATTTCCAAAGCTTCCTCCCTAAGGAAATGATAGAATGATTTAGATAAAAAGTCACGGTACTTTTACTATATAGTTTTTACCATAATGTGTCAAGTGATTAATTCAATATTTACTTTTTGCGTTTCCTTCATTATAATGGGAAATAAAGTGGCGTATCATTGCCTGTGAAACACAAGAAAAGTTAATTCATCAGAAAGGTAAGGAAATTTATGAAACAATATAGAAAGCTTAAGTTGCTTCCGCTGCAGTTTATTCTGGCAGTACTTCCTTTGATTACGTATTATTATCAAGGCCATTCCGGGTATGGAAAGTATGGATGGAATTCAGAAAATGACACGTATCATGATTTTTTCCTGCATTATAAAATGATTGCTTTTATTATTGTGTCTATCGTGATGTTTGTAGGAGTGTTTTTTGCATTCAGGGAAAAGAAAAAGGAGCAGTGGAGGAAGCTTCTGCTCTGCTTTACTCCGCTGTTTGTCTATTTGTTTTTTGTTGTGCTTTCCACCGCATTTTCTGCTGACTATGCACTTTCCTTTTTCGGAGCAATGGAGCAGAATGAGCCGTTTCCTGTTCTCTTTGGCTATGTCATTACGGCATTTTATGCATGGCTTGTAGTGGAGAGGGAGGAGGATGTCCGGGCGCTTACAGGGGCAGCAGTAGTCGGTGCGGTATGTATGGCTCTGCTTGGAGTGCTTCAGGCACTTGGGAAGGACCCTTTGACAATGGAAGGAGTACAGCGGCTGATTGCGGATGACAAGGTGTTAGAGGAGTACGGTCTGTTTGTCCTTAGTTTCCCGTCAGGACAGGCCTACGGTACTTTATTTAATCCGAACTATGTCGGCTCTTATGTGCCGCTGTATCTTCCTTTGCTGTTGTTTGGTGCTATCAATTATAAGCAGCTCTGGAAGAAGCTTTGCTGCATTGCTGCGTTTCTGGGATTGTTGGTGATGTTATTTGCGTCCCAGTCACGTACCGGTCTGATTTCCGTGATTGCAGTGTTGATTGTACTGCTTATCTTTTCCATAAAATATGTCATCCGGTACTGGTACGTGATTGTGCCTGCGCTGACGGCACTTGTACTGGGCTTTTTCCTGACGGATGCCTACATGGATTCTTTGCTGACATTAAGACTTCAGCGGATGTTTGATATTGAAAAAACGGAATATGCCCTGAGGGGGTTTGACACCACGGGAAACGGGGTGAAGGTTTTTTATAAGGATACGGAGTTTACAGTCATGATGCCGGTTTCGGGAGGAGATTTTGCGTATATTGTGACGGAACGGGGCGAAAAGCTTCCGGTCACTTATTCTGAGGACAAGTCCATGGGCTACGTAACCTTATCAAACGGGGACACCATTTCCATTCAGACAGCAATTTATGAGGATTTGTATGCATTCGGGCTGCCTTTGGAGGGGCGTACCTGGTATTTTACCAATCAGATAGAGCCGGGAAATTATAAGTTCATTACGGAGCATGGAAAAGTAGACGAATGCACGATGCCGGGAAACGTAATGGAAGGCTATGATGCCTTTGCAAGCTCCAGAGGTTATTCCTGGGGAAGAACGATTTCGCTGTTAAAGGACCATATTTTTATTGGCAGCGGTCCGGATACCTTTGCCATCACATTTCCGCAGACGGACTATGTAGCTCGTTATCGTCTTGATGCAACGAATATTATTTTTACAAGACCGCACAACTTTTACCTGCAGATGGCGCTGCAGACCGGTGTGGCGTCCCTGGTGGCTTTTCTCGTGTTTTATGTGATTTATGCGGTACAATGCTGTAAGCTGTACTTTGTACGGAAGTTCAACCACAGTATGGAGTGGCTGGGCTTTGCCATTTTCCTTGGAACGGTCGGCTTCATGGCGGTAGGTATGGCAAATGATTCGCTGATTGTTGTTTCACCGGTATTCTATTTGCTGCTTGGCGCAGGTATGGCGGTGAACAAATTGAATAAAGAGGCAGGAGAGAAAGAACTATGTGGATAGCGGATGGTTGGAAGGAATATGAGGTATTGGATGCGTCGGACGGCGAAAAGCTGGAGCGTTGGGGTAGTTATGTACTGCTCAGACCGGACCCGCAGGTTATCTGGAAAACAAAAAAAGAGATAGCAGAATGGAGGCAGCTCAATGCGCATTATCACAGGAGCAGCAAGGGCGGCGGTGACTGGGAATTTTTTGATTTGCCGAAGCAGTGGGACATTCATTATAAAGAGCTGACGTTCCATTTGCAGCCGTTCAGCTTTAAGCATACGGGACTGTTTCCGGAGCAGGCGGTCAACTGGGACTGGTTTGGCGGGAAGATTAAGGCAGCAAAAAGGGAACAGCCGGACCGTGAAATCAAGGTGCTCAATTTGTTTGCTTATACAGGCGGCGCAACTGTGGCAGCGGCAAAAGCGGGTGCTGCGGTAACGCATGTGGACGCTTCCAAAGGAATGGTGACGTGGGCAAAGGAGAATGCCGTTTCTTCCGGACTTGCAGAAGCGCCGATCCGATATATTGTGGATGACTGTGTGAAGTTTGTGGAGCGTGAAATACGCCGCGGCAATCTGTATGATGCGGTCATTATGGACCCGCCGTCCTACGGCAGGGGTCCAAAGGGAGAAATTTGGAAAATCGAAGAGGGCATTCATGACTTTGTGAAGCTCTGTACACAGGTACTGAAACCGGACCCGCTGTTTTTCCTGATTAACTCTTATACGACAGGGTTACAGCCGGCAGTGCTTTCGTATCTGCTCGGACTGGAATTACAGAAAAAATTCGGTGGCACGGTGTGCTCGGATGAAATCGGACTGCCGGTAAAGAGAAGCGGTCTGGTGCTTCCGTGCGGAGCATCGGGGAGATGGCAGAAAAATTAGAAGGAAGGTATGGTTTACTATGAAATTACTTTGGAACATCATTCGCGGGGCGCTGATTGGAATGGCAAACGTGATTCCGGGCGTCAGCGGAGGCACCATGATGGTGTCTATGGGTATTTACGATACCATTATCGGCTGTATTACAAACTTTTTGAAGCAGTGGAAGAAGAGTATCGTTACACTGTTTCCGTATATCATCGGCATGGGGCTTGGCATTGTTTTGTCGGCATTTTCGATTGAACTTCTGTTTGACCGTTTCCCGCTGCCGACGGCACTGTTATTTATCGGTCTGATTTTCGGCGGTATTCCGATGCTGCTTCAGAAAATCAAAGGAGGAAAGCTGACGCTGCGTCATGTGGTATTGTTCTTCGTCTTCTTTGCGCTGGTCGTCGGTCTTCAGCTGCTCGGAAAGAGCGCAGGACTGGAGCATGAGCTGACGCTTTCTCCGGTGAATCTTGTCATTGCCTTTTTGCTCGGAGCGATTGCTTCTGCAACGATGGTCATTCCGGGAGTCAGTGGTTCGATGGTAATGATGATTCTTGGCTATTACAATGCGGTCATCGGTTTAATCAACGATTGCGTGGAGGCACTGCTTACCTTTCATATTCCGGGGCTTCTTCAGTGCGTCGGAATCCTGCTTCCGTTTGGAATCGGCGTTCTGCTCGGTATCTTCTGGGTGGCAAAACTGATTGAATATCTGATGAAGCATCATCAGAAGGAAACGTATTGTGCGATTCTGGGACTGGTAGCGGCGTCGCCGTTCCCGGTATTTATGAATGCCGGAATTGAAGAAATTTCTGCCGGTGCGGTAGTGGCAGCGGTAGTGACGTTTGCACTTGGCTTTATCGGGGCGCTGCGTCTTGGAAAGGAAGCTTAGAAAGTATGTTTAGAAAAAAACTGCTGTTTTTGCTTGGTATCATGCTGGTGCTCTCCCTTGCAGGCTACGGTGTCTGTCACTTTGCAGGAGAAAACGGGAAAACGGAGCTGTCTGCACAGACAGAGCAGGTACGGCTTGTGACGTCCTTTTATCCGATGTATGTACTGACACAAAATCTGATACTGGGTGCAGAAAACACGACGGTGGAAAATCTGACCGAGAATCAAACGGGATGTCTGCATGATTACCAGTTGACTGCAAAGGATATGAAGCTGCTTCATGGTGCGTCTGCGCTGATTATTAATGGCGCTGATATGGAGCTGTTTGTCGAACAGGTGCTAAAGGCTTATCCAAAGCTTCCGGTGCTTACGGCTACACAGGGAATTACACTGTTAGAAGGAACCGCTCACAGCCATAATCATGAGGAAGAGGAACAGGAGCACGAAGAGGAAGAGCATACCGAAGCATCGGTTCATCTGCATGAGGAAAACGGGCATGTCTGGATGGACGTGGAACGCTACCGTGTACAGGCGTCAGTGCTTTGTGAAGAACTGAAAGAGCTGGATGCCTTGCAGTCCGAGGCATATACGGCGGCATATCTTGCGTATGATAAAAAGCTGGAGGAACTGTCAGAAGAAATCAGTAAGCTTTCGGATGAAGCCGCAGGAATTCCGGTGGTGCTGTTTCATGAGGCATTTGCTTACTTTGCGGACAGTCTTGGAATGGAAGTGTTAGCTGAGCTTGCCTTGGATGAGGAAACGGTGCCGAGCGCAGGAGAAATTGCAGAGGTGATTGAGGAAATCCGGTATCACGGTACGGCATTTGTTTTTATAGAAGAAGCCTATGCGTCTCATGCAAGGAAAATTGCGGAAGAAACGGACGCGGTCATCGTTTATCTTGACCCGCTTGTGACCGGAAACGGAGCAGCGGACAGTTATTTGTCCGGAATGCGTAAAAATCTTGATGCGGTAAGGAATGCCCTTCCGGCAGTCAGATAAGAGGTGGAAACATGAAACAGGGAATACGCATAGAGGGAGCGTTTGTCGACGAGCAGAAGGTGCAGATGCGGCGTGAAAGGAAGGCGGCATATAAACGTCTGCCGAAAACAAAGCCGTGCGGCTTTCACCGGGTGTCGATGGAGCATATTACGGTGCGGGCAGGTATGTCGACACTGCTTTCCGATATTAACCTTGATATTTACTGCGGTAAGCTGACGGTGATTATCGGGAAGAACGGTGCAGGAAAATCGACGCTCATAAAATCCATTTTAGGGGAAATTCCGCACGAGGGAACCATAGAGTTCCGTGATTTAAAAGACAATTCACTGCGGAGGCTGACGATAGGTTATGTTCCGCAGCAGTTAAATATAGAAAGAAATGCGCCGGTCAGTGTGTATGACCTGATTGCAGGCTATACAAGTCATGTGCCGGTATTTTTCAGAAAGAGCAGAAAGCTGTATGAGCAGATTAAGGAAAGACTGTCCATGTTTGAAGCGGCAGCTTTGATTGACAAGCAGCTTGGCGATTTGTCCGGCGGAGAGCTGCAGCGTGTGTTATTGACGATTGCCTGCACGCCGGTGCCGAATCTGCTGATTTTAGATGAGCCGGTTTCCGGCATTGACCGGAACGGCAGAGAACTGTTTTATCAGATTCTTCATGAACTGAAGCTGGAGTATGACATGTCAATCATTCTGGTATCGCACGACCTCGACCTGACGGCGCGTTATGCCGACAGTGTAGTGCTGCTTGACAAAACCGTATTAAAAGAAGGAACTCCGGCAGAGGTAATGGAGAGTAAGGAATTTCGGGAGGTGTTCGGCTATGGACTTACTGCTTCGGCTACTTGATGCACTTCCTTTTGAATTTTTAAAGTATGACTTTATGAAATATGCACTGCTTGCAGTGTTAATCATTACTCCGTTGTTTGGAATTCTCGGTACCATGATTGTGAATAACCGGATGGCGTTTTTCTCGGATGCCCTCGGACATTCGGCGTTTACCGGGATGGCGCTCGGCATTCTGCTCGGCATTTCCAATCAAAATGTGGCCATGATGGCATTTGCGGTTGCTTTTGCACTGCTGTTAAATTATATCCGGCACAAAAATATGGTATCCTCGGATACGGTCATTTCGGTTTTTTCCTCGTTAAGTGTTGCGGCGGGACTTGCAATTTTATCGAGAAACGGCAGCTTTTCCAAGTATTCCGCTCTGCTGGTCGGTGATATTTTAAGCATTACGCCGGCAGAAATCGGCAGTCTGTTTCTCATTTTTTTGATTACGCTTATCTTCTGGTTTGTGGCATACAACAGCCTGCACAGTATCGGAATCAACCGGAGCCTTGCAAAAAGCAAGGGCATTCCGGTCGTATTGCTTGATAACATTTTCGTTGTTCTGATTGCCTGTATCGTTATGCTCTCGATTCGGTGGGTCGGAATTCTGATTATCAACGCGCTGCTGATTCTGCCGGCAGCGGCAGCAAGAAATCTGGCATCCAATAACAGGGAATACCATTTGTTTTCCGTGATGATTGCGATGTTTTCGGGTGTACTTGGATTGATTTTGTCCTACTGGCTGAATGTGGCGGCAGGACCGATGTTAGTTATGGTTGCGGCTGTGTTTTTCTTCCTGACCTTTGCGGCAAGAAGATGGTTTCGAAGTTAGAATGGAGGAGATATCATGCATGACAGGAGCACTTATGCAAAGATTGTTGTAAACTTTCTGGTAACGTTAGCCGGAATACTGTTTGTGGTTTTTCTTGGACCTAAGCTGTTAAAATTCTTTTTGCCGTTTGTCATTGCTTTTATTATTTCATCCATAGCGAACCCGTTAGTCCGCTTTATGGAAAAAAAGATAAAAATCGTGAGAAAGCACAGCTCTGCGATTATTATTATACTGGTGCTCGGAGCGGTTGTCGGCATTCTCTATCTGCTGGGAGCGCTCGTGGTAAAGCAGGTAGTCAGTTTATTCGAAGACCGGTTTGAATTATACAATCAGATGATGGCGGCATTTGATATGGTATCGGAGAGTCTGAATGGTTTGTTTGAACGGCTTCCGGGTGGTATCAAGGACACTTTCTTAGGACTGCAGTCGGACCTCGGTTCCGCACTGGAGGGCTTTCTTACGGGAATTGAGCTTCCGTCGATTGCAGCTGCGGGAAGCTATGTCAAGAGCGTTGCGGACGGACTGCTGATTGCGATTATTACAGTGCTTGCGGCTTATTTCCTGATTGCGGAGCGAGACAATATCGCGGAAATGTTAGTCCGGATACTTCCGAAATCCATACTGGATTACTACCGCATGATTGTAAGCAATATCAAAAAAGCAGTCGGCGGATATTTTAAGGCACAGTTTAAGATTATGCTGATTCTGATGGCGGTCATGTTCATCGGCTTTGAAATTTTGGACATCGGCTATTCGCTTTTGCTTGCATTTTTGATTGCGTTTTTAGACTTTCTTCCGGTGTTTGGTACGGGAGCGGTGTTCTGGCCGTGGATTGTGATAGATATTATTGCAGGCAATTATACCGAGGCAATTTTCCTCGGCGTCCTGTATCTGCTCTGCCAGCTGATTAAGCAGATTCTGCAGCCGAAGATGGTAGGTGACAGCGTCGGTATTAATCCGCTTGCGGCTCTGGTCTTTATGTTTATCGGTTACCGGCTTTCCGGTGTACTTGGTATGATTGTCGGGATTCCGGTCGGCATGATTGTTATAAGCCTGTATCAGGCGGGAGCGTTTGAACGTCTGATGCGCGGATTTAAGATTATCGTGCATGACATTAATGAGTTCCGAAAATTTTAAGTGCGATGAAAAGCATGAGGGGTAGTATGAAATCAACGAAGGAGCAGCTTCTTTCCATCATGGAGCAGTATGAGATAGGAAAAAAGCCATTGTCCCGCCTGCTTGGGTGGGGAGAAACAACCGTAATGCGTTATCTGGACGGTGTGGAACCGAATAAGGAATTTGCCGCTAAAATTGAGGAGCTTTATGAAAACCCGTGGCAGTATGCGGAATTGCTGGAGAAAGGAAAGTCCGCGTTGACCGACACGGCATATAAAAAGACGAAGCGCGCAGTATATCGCCGGATGTTCTGCGATAAATCCACGGAAGCAATGCAGTATGTCGTTTCTCTTGCGGAAGGAGATATTTCACCGTTTCGCGTGATGGCGGTGCTGTACTTTGCACAGGTATACTCTCTGGTCTGCCGCGGACTGCCGATTTTTGAGGAAGAAGTGTCGATTGAGACAAAGCAGAAGACGCCGTATCCGAGGCTGTATGAACAGCTGATGAACTATGGTTTGAAGGTGCAGCTGCCGGAAGAAGGTGCGCTGACGGCGGAGGACAGGGAATTCCTGGACGGCGTTTATCAAATCTTAAACGGTTACAGCCCGAACGCGGTACGTGCCGTCTTAAAGCGGGATAAACTTAAGCTTCGGAGAAATAAGGCCTTCTTACAGGACGCGGAGCATCTGAATGCAGAAGAACTGCGCCGTTATTATGAAACCATGATGCAGAAAACGGGAATGCAGAGCGTGGAAGACCTGAAGAATTACTTTGCAGCGAGACTGAAGGAGAAGTAAAAGATGTATTTTTTTGATATAAAATGAACGATATAAAATAGAATTGAGCGACATAGATAAATGGTCAGGCAGTTCGTATCCGGTTGTACGCATCATCGAGACGGCTGTACGCATCATGACGGACAAATAAGCGTTATTTTGTCCGTCATGGGCGAACAGCTGTCAGGAGATGCAAGCGAACAACGGATATCGAACTGCCTGACCATTTCTATTCATATCGCACTTCTTATTTTATATCATTCTTAGTTCGTTCTGTGCGACCGCTTTCTCATGAGCGGATCCAGAATCTTTTTACGGATTCGCAGACTCTTTGGCGTTACCTCGAGCAGTTCATCCGTGTCGATAAATTCCAATGCCTGCTCCAGACTTAAAATACGAGGCGGTGTTAAGCGGAGTGCTTCGTCAGCACTGGAAGAACGGGTGTTGGTGAGCTGCTTTTTCTTGCAGACATTCACTTCGACATCTTCCGGCTTTCCGTTCTGGCCGATGACCATACCGGAATAAACCTTTTCGCCCGGTCCGATAAACAGAGTACCGCGCTCCTGCGCATTGTACAGACCGTAGGTAATGGCTTCACCGCTTTCAAAGGCAATCAGACTGCCCTGTTTGCGATACTGGATGTCGCCCTTATACGGACCGTAATCATCAAAAATCGTGTTTAAAATACCGGTTCCCTTGGTATCGGTTAAAAATTCTCCGCGGTAGCCGATTAAGCCACGCGCCGGAATGGAAAACTCCAGACGGGTGTAGCCGCTGCTGGCATTGGACATGCTGACCAGTTCACCTTTCCGGTTGCTCAGTTTTTCTATGACGATACCGGAAAATTCGTCCGGTACATCAATATAGGCACGCTCCATAGGCTCCAGCTTTTTCCCGTTTTCATCGGTATGGTATAACACCTCTGCCTTACTGACTGCAAATTCGTAGCCCTCACGGCGCATGTTTTCGATGAGGACGGACAGATGCAGCTCGCCGCGGCCGGAAACCTTAAAGCTTTCGGTTGTATCGGTTTCCTCGACACGGAGACTGACATCGGTGTTTAATTCACGGAAGAGGCGCTCCCTTAAGTGTCTGGAGGTAACAAACTTGCCTTCCTTGCCTGCCAGAGGGGAATCGTTTACGATAAAGTGCATGGCAATCGTCGGTTCGGAAATTTTCTGGAACGGAATCGGTTCCGGATTTTCCGGGGAGCAGAGCGTATCACCGATGTGGATATCGGAAATACCGGAAATGGCAACAATGGAGCCGACACCGGCTTCCTCTACTTCCACCTTCTTTAAACCTTCGAATTCATACAGTTTACTTACCTTTACCCTGCGGCGCTTTTCCGGTTCATGGGCATTGACAAGCACAACCTCCTGATTGACACGGATTTTTCCGTTGTCTACTTTGCCGACGCCGATTCTGCCGACATATTCATTATAGTCAATCGTACTGATCAGAACCTGCGTACCGGCTTCCTCGTCCCCTTCCGGAGCAGGAATATAGTCTATAATGGTTTCAAACAACGGTTTCATGTTCTGCGGTGTGTCGCCTAACTCCAGAATGGCAACACCGGCCTTCGCGGATGCGAAGACAAACGGACAGTCTAACTGTTCATCGGAAGCGTCCAGTTCAATGAACAGCTCCAGAACTTCGTCGATGACTTCCTTCGGACGTGCTTCCGGACGGTCGATTTTGTTGATGCAGACAATGACCGGAAGGTTTAATTCCAGAGCCTTCTTTAAGACAAACTTGGTCTGCGGCATAGCACCTTCAAATGCATCTACCACAAGGATAACGCCGTTTACCATTTTTAAAACACGTTCTACCTCGCCGCCGAAATCGGCATGTCCAGGGGTATCGATGATATTGATTTTCACACCATTGTAAGTGACAGCGGTATTTTTAGAAAGAATCGTGATGCCACGCTCACGTTCAATGTCATTGGAGTCCATGACACGTTCAGCAACTTCCTGATTCTGACGGAAGACGCCGCTCTGCTTTAACAGCTCGTCTACAAGTGTTGTTTTTCCGTGGTCAACGTGGGCAATAATGGCAATATTACGAATGTTCTCTTTTTTTGTTTTCATACAGAGTACCTGTAGCCTTTCTTCTAACTGAAAATGAATTCTCTACAACTTATACATAATATCACATTTCGCTTGATTTTCAAGGAGTTTTCGCATGCGAGTAATAATTTTGTGGAAATGTGACGATTTCTGTCATACAAAACAGGAGAAAATAGGCAAGTTCCCTCTTTTCAAAAGATAACAAATATTGTAAAATAGGTGACAGCAGGAGAAAATTGGAATAAACGGTTCCGCTTGCAGCATAACATGTTAGTAAGGCAACGTCGGTGAACGGACGGCATGTTATTAAATAACAAGAGAAAACGAAGGGAGTTTTACGAAATGACGGATAAGGTATTTGATAACAATCAGGTAAACATTGCAGGAGAAATTCTTGGAGAACTGACATTCAGTCATGATGTATTCGGAGAAGGCTTTTATATGATGGAAATTTCCGTCGGACGTTTGAGCGAATCAAACGATGTGATTCCGATTATGGTTTCGGAACGTCTGATTGACGTAAAGAGAGATTATACCGGAATGTATGCGGTTATCAGCGGACAGTTCCGTTCCTACAACAGGCACGAGGAAACAAGAAACCGGCTGGTGCTTTCGGTCTTTGCGAGAGAAATTGAAATCGTGGAGACGCTGGAAGAAGGGGTACGCCCGAATTACATTTTTCTGGACGGCTATGTATGTAAGCCGCCGATTTACAGAAAGACACCGCTTGGCAGAGAAATTGCGGATGTACTGCTTGCGGTAAACCGTCCGTACGGAAAGTCGGATTATATTCCTTGTATCTGTTGGGGCAGAAATGCAAGGTTTGCGGAAGGCTTTTTTGTCGGCGGACATATTCAGGTCTGGGGCAGAATCCAGAGCAGGGAGTATCAGAAAAAGATCGGAGAAAATGAGTTTGAAAAACGCGTGGCATACGAGGTGAGCGTAAGCAAATTAGAATATTTGCAGGAGGCAGAATAAAAAATACCGGCATAACTTACGGTAAGGTAGGTTATGCCGTTTCATTTTTCATGTTACGGATGGTTTTTAACGCTTTCATATAGGAACGGTGCTCCGATGCTGCCCGTTATGGTCACATCCTTCACTTTGACCTGCTCTACAAACTGGAAATAAAGTCCCTGATTTTTGACCTTCTCGTTTTTCTCCTTCATGTCCGGATAACCCGGTTCGCAGTCCGGATTGTAGGAAAAACTCACATTTTGAAAAGAAATCTCTTCAATCGGAGCCTCCGGAAGACCGTAGAAAGCGCCGGCACTGTAGCAGACACCGGTGCAGACCATGTTTTCAAAGTGAAATGCGCCGACAAACGGCGTTCTTTCGTCTACCGGAAGCTTCCTTGTTGTCCATACATATTCTGTGTGACCGTTGTTGTCCCCCATGTTATAGTACATATTTACGACAAAAGGAACTTTTACGTCTTCCATGACGATATCGGTAAAGGAAATATCTCCGGTGATACCGTAGCGGCCTCTGCCGCGGCGGGTCTTGATGCGCAGCCCACGGTCGGTCCCGCGGAACAGACACCGGCTCACAAAAACCCGGCGGATGCCGCCGGACAGTTCGCTGCCAAGCACCACGCCGCCATGCCCCTGACGCATCAGACAGTTGCGGATGGTAATATCCTGACAGGGCCTGCGGTATTTTCTTGCCTGCTCAATGGTACCGGACTTGATAGCAATGCAGTCATCCCCCACGGAAATATCCACGCCTATAATCCGGACATCCGTGCAGGTATCGGGGTCGATGCCGTCGGTGGTAGGCATACTCGGCTCGTTTTCCAGTGTCAGGTCATACAGCTGTACTCCCTGACAGAAGTAAGGATGAATATTCCAGGACGGCGTGTTGCATACTTTGATTCCCTGCATCAATACCTGTTCGCAGCGGTTGAAAAAAACGCCTCTTGGCCGCCAGGCGATGCGCATGACCCTGTGATTTTCATACCAGTCTCCGGCTTTTGCATTACAGTCGATAGTTCCCTCACCGATGACGGATACATTACGGCAGTTTACTGCCGTAAGAAGGGAGGCAAAGCACGTGGCTTCTTCTCCCTGCCAGGTACCGAAATTCAGCTCACGCTCTCCGGAAGTAACAATGCCCGGCAACACAGGATATTCTTCCCGATCAGGGGTTCCAAGGAGCACGGCATCCTTTTCCAGATAGAGCGTCATATTGCTTTTTAAGAACACAGGCTTTAGCAGGTAGGTACCTTCCGGCACATACAGGGTGCCGTTTTCCGGCAGACAGGCAATCGCAGCGGCAAAGGCAGGAGTGTCGTCATGTACACCGTCGCCCAGTGCCCGGAAATCCCGCACATTCAAAAGAAAGCTTTCTTCTTTTGTTTCAAAGACTGCGGTTTCTTCTCCTGCCGTTACGGTATATCGTGTGCCCGGACAGAGGGAAAAGAGGGAAAACACGTTCCGGCATTCTTCTCTTTCCGGAACACCGTTTACGGTGACAGGATAAGGTTCCGGCGCAAAATAAGCGCTGTTGTTATCAAGTTCTAAGGTCACGCTTCTTGTTGTTACAGTCAGTACTTTCATCATCACACCACCAGAAGTCCCGCAGCCATGAGGATACATACCTGCAGGAAAATAGTAAAAATAGAGCCGATGCTTGTCCACACTACAAGCTGGGTGGCAAGCTGTTCGTCGTTGCCCATGGAGCCTGCCATGACTGCACTGGATACCGCAACCGGTGAACCGAACAGAGCGATGAGTGCAGGATATTCGTTTACGCCGCACCGGAGCAGACCGGTATAGCTGCTAAGCAATATCGCACAGCCGATACCGAGCAGCGGAGACAGAACAATGCGCCACACGGTACCTGCCATAATTTCTTTCCACAGGCCCTTTACGGCAGAAAACTCGAACAGTCCGCCAAGAACGATCAGGGCAAAAGGAGAAGCAATGGCTTTCAGGTTACTGATGGCAGTATACAGAAATTTAAACTGATGCTTTAGGGAAAATACGACTTCTCCGAACAGTTCGGTTTGCAGGGAGCGGATGCCCAGGCAGACAAGTCCCAGAACCACGCCGAGTATCAGCGGATTTTTTATGATATTTTTTACGATGCCTTTGATATCGGTCTTGTCATTTCCTCCAACGAAGATGGACAGGGAAATAACGGCGAGAATATTAAAGACCGGAATTGTAAAGGCTGAAATGACGGCGGCTACGGCAGTGGCTTCGCTGCTTCCTAAAGCGCCGACAAGGGAGAGACCGATGATGGCAAAATTGCTGCGGAAGGCGCACTGGGTAATAACGCCTCTTCGTTCCGGTACCTTAGTCACAGCGAACGAGGTGATAAGCCCCAGAAGAAAGAAGAGAAAAATCATGGCAACGGAATAGATGACAATATCCCAGCGGATAGAGGAAAAGCTTTCGATATCATATACATTGATAAAAAGCATACAGGGCAGGCAGATTTTAAACACCAGATTGTTACCGGTTTTTAAAAAGCTTTCCGACAGAAACTGCTTTTTCCGCAGAAGATAGCCCAGTAAAATCAGCAGAATAATCGGCAGAACGGCATTCACCGCAGTAAATAAAATACTCTTTAGTTCCATATAACATCCTCCTCTGTTCCTTCCCTTTCTCTTTTGCCGATTTTACAACACCGGCCTTGATAAGTCAAGAAGCCGAAAAGCCTGAGGCTTCATATTTTTAAGATGCTAAGAAGAAAGCTGTAAAGCAATTCCTTTAGATATGGAAGCAGCATTGCTTTTTCTTCTCCGCAGCCGCATGTGGACCTTGTCTTAGCACTTCCGCATCTAATGTGACGCGACGAAGCACGCTGCAAAAGCACTGTTTGAGCATCCGGGCGGCATCTCCCCGCAGTTATGCTCGGGAACGTTTGCACTCTTGGCGAGACGCAGCGGCACGTAACGTGTTTCCTGCAAAGCAGGAATACAACACGTAAGTGCCGGCGTCTCTTAAAGCCCCTTCGTCATAACTGTGGGGAGAATGCCGCCGGATGTGAGTTTGCGATGCAGCGTGTAATCAAACGTCGCGGCACTTTAGGTGCGAGAAGTCCTTAGACAAGGGAATGAGCGGCAAGTGAGAAGAAAAAGCAATACTACTTCCGTATTCAAACTAACTGCTTTACAGCTTTCTTCTTTTGGCATCTTAAAAATATGAAACCTCAATTTTTTGAGGCTCTTCTTTCCTTATAAGTTGATAAGTGTTGCTTATGAATGAAATTAATATTTATCACACGCGCTACGGTAGGAAATGCATCAATTTTATGTTAGAATAAGAGTAACACAATACAGGTCGTGGAGGCACGGCATAAAGGAGGAAACGTATGGATTACAAGAAAGCCGGAGTGGATATCGAAGCAGGCTACAAGGCAGTGGAACTGATGAAGAAGCATGTGCAGGGAACAATGAGAAGCGAGGTTTTAAACGGACTCGGTGGATTTTCGGGTGCTTTTTCGCTTGCACCGTTCATGACAATGAAGAAGCCGACGCTGCTGTCCGGTACGGATGGTGTCGGTACTAAGTTAAAGCTTGCATTCCTGTTAGACAAGCATGATACGATTGGCATTGACTGTGTTGCCATGTGTGTCAATGATGTTGCATGCGCCGGCGGTGAGCCGTTGTTTTTCCTTGATTATATTGCATGCGGAAAGAATGTTCCTGAAAAAATCGCAACGATTGTCAGTGGCGTGGCAGAAGGCTGCAAGCAGTCGAATGCGGCACTGATTGGCGGAGAAACCGCGGAAATGCCGGGCTTTTATCCGGAGGATGAGTATGACCTTGCCGGTTTTGCGGTAGGTATTGTTGACCAGGATGACATGATTACCGGTGCCGGATTAAAAGCAGGGGATGCGTTAATCGGTATTGCTTCTTCCGGTATTCACAGCAACGGTTATTCCCTTGTCAGGAAGGTATTTCCGATGGAGCGCAAGGCGCTGGAGGTTTACCATGAGTCTCTCGGAAAGACGCTTGGCGAGGCACTTTTAACTCCGACGAAGATTTATGTAAAGGCACTGTCCGCTTTAAAGAACGGCGGCGTTACCGTAAAGGCATGCAGCCACATCACCGGCGGCGGCTTCTATGAAAATATTCCGAGAATGTTAAAGGACGGCGTCCGTGCTTATGTGAAGAAGGACAGCTACGAGGTTCCGGCAATTTTTAAGATGTTAGCAAAGGACGGCGGCATTGAAGAGCAGATGATGTACAATACCTATAACATGGGTATCGGCATGATGATTGCAGTAGAAGCCGATAAAGCGGATGAGGCAGTCCGCCTTCTTGCCGCAGCAGGAGAAACCGCGTTCCTGGTCGGAGAGATTAAGGACGGCGAAAAGGGTGTGACCGTATGCTAAATATAGTGGTTTTAGTTTCCGGCGGAGGAACCAATCTGCAGGCAATTATAGACAAGATTGCGGCAGGCGAGGTAACAAATACGAAAATTGCAGCAGTCATCAGCAACAACACAGGTGTCTATGCCCTGGAGCGCGCAATGGCTGCCGGTATTCCGGCAGAGTGTATATCCCCGAAGCAGTTTGAAACAAGAGAGCTGTTTAACGAGGCGCTGCTTGCCGGCGTAAACAAGTATCATCCGGATCTGGTGGTACTGGCAGGCTTCCTTGTCATCCTGCCTCCGGCACTGATTGCAGAATACAAAAACCGGCTGTTAAATATTCATCCGTCGCTCATTCCGTCATTTTGCGGAACCGGTTATTACGGGCTTCGTGTACATGAGGCAGTGTTGGCACGCGGTGTGAAAATCACCGGGGCAACCGTGCATTTTGTGGATGAGGGGACCGACACCGGACCGATTCTGATGCAGAAGGCAGTCGAGGTGAAACCGGATGATACGCCGGAGGTACTGCAGAAGCGTGTCATGGTAGAGGCAGAGTGGGAAATCCTCCCGAAGGCAATCAACGCCGTAGCAAACGGCAAGGTGCGCTTTCAGGACGGCAAGGCATGGATTTCGGAATAGAGAAGGAGTAATACTGCGATGAAAATTTTGGTAGTAGGAAGCGGCGGCAGAGAGCACGCCATTGTCTGGAAAATTGCACAGAGCAAACGGGTAGAAAAAATATACTGTGCTCCGGGTAACGCAGGAATTGCGGAGCTTGCGGAATGCGTTCCGATCGGAGCAATGGAGCTTACAAGGTTAGCGGATTTTGCAGAGGAAAAGCAGATTGATTTGACGGTCATCGGCATGGATGACCCGCTCGTTGCCGGTGTGGTTGATGAATTTGAGGCGCGTGGTCTCCGCGTGTTCGGACCAAGAAAAAATGCGGCAATCCTAGAAGGCTCCAAAGCCTTTTCCAAGGATTTGATGAAAAAGTACCACATTCCGACTGCAGCGTATGAGGTGTTTACTTCCGCGGAGGATGCGCTTGCTTACTTAAAGACAGCAAAGTTTCCGACCGTACTGAAGGCGGACGGCCTGGCACTCGGCAAGGGTGTGTTAATCTGCAGCACCTATGAAGAAGCAGAGGCAGGCGTGCGTACGCTGATGACGGATAAGCAGTTCGGCTCTGCGGGCGATACGATTGTCATTGAGGAATTTATGACCGGACGTGAGGTTTCGGTGTTGTCGTTCTGCGACGGAAAGACAATTCGCATTATGACAAGCGCACAGGACCACAAGCGCGCAAAGGACGGAGATCAGGGCTTAAATACCGGCGGCATGGGAACCTTCTCACCGAGCCCGTTCTATACAAAAGAAGTGGATGAATTCTGCAGAAAGTACATTTATCAGGCGACCGTGGATGCCATGGCAGCAGAAGGCAGGGAATTCAAGGGTGTCATTTTCTTCGGACTCATGTTGACGGCGGAAGGTCCGAAGGTGCTGGAATATAACGCAAGATTCGGCGACCCGGAGACACAGGTTGTGCTTCCTCGTATGAACAATGATATCGTGGATGTGTTTGAAGCATGTGTAGACGGCACACTGGATCAGGTGACACTTGATTTTGCCGACAATGCGGCAGTCTGTGTTGTGCTTGCCTCCGACGGCTACCCGGAAAAGTACGAAAAGGGCTTTCCGATTACCGGCTTTGAGCAGTTTAAAGATAAAGTGGGGTACTATGTGTTCCATGCAGGAACAAAGTCAGAAAACGGTGTGTGCGTGACAAACGGCGGAAGAGTGCTTGGCGTTACCGCACTCGGTGCCGATTTAAAGGAAGCCAGAAAAAATGCTTATGCCGCCACGGAGTGGATTTCGTTTGCAAACAAGTATAAACGAAACGACATCGGAAAAGCGATTGACGAAGCATAGAGTGAGCAAAAAGTAAATCGTATATCAAACGGAGAAAACCTGAATAGAACAGAACGTCATACACGAGCGACAGCTCCGGATGAGGAGCGGGCATGACGTCCTGTTCTATTCTTTTATCTGTCCGGCTGTTTCTTTTCTTTCACAATTATTTCACAATTCTTATGCCACATTCCTGCCATAACTCTTTTTTATTATCGTAATATGTGATATTCTATAGCTAAGTATGCCCTGACAGGCAGGCTGCGGAATAGCAAAAAAAGAAAATGCTCTAAAGATGAGGAACAGAATGAACATACAAAGATACTTTCAGAAAAAATCAATCATGGTACTGTTTGGAATTTTAGCAACGGTACTTTTTATGACAGGATACGGATTTAAAATCTATGCCGGAGCAGCAGTGACCGGTACGGTAACGGCAAGTACGCTGTTTGTCAGGACCGGTCCGTCCACGGAATATTCCAAAGTACAGGTAAACGGGAAAACAGCATATTTATCCAAAGGCGATAAGGTTGCCATTTCTTATGGCAGCAACGGCTGGTATTATGTAACGGCAAGCTTTGAGGGAACAAAAATCAACGGTTTTGTGAGTGCGGCTTATATTGCGACAACGGAGCCGGTTCCGACAGCAGCGCCGACCGTCACACCAACCCCGACTCCAACGCCAAAGCCGACACAGGCACCGACTTCAACGCCAAAGCCGACGCAGGCACCGACCGCTGCACCTTCCAATGAATTGGTGACATCCGGCTTCCCGAGAACGGGTTATGTAACGGCAAGCCGTTTAAACGTCAGAAGCGGGGCAGGAACCGGTAACGATGCGATTGCAGTCATTGTAAAAACGACAAAGGTTACAGTTCTTGGCGTGGAGAAAAATTCCGCAGGGGAGTACTGGTATAAAATTTCGTTTGCACAGGATGGTGTTAAGCGGAACGGATACGTGAAGAGTGACTATATTGCGGTAGAAGCAGCAACGCCGACGCCAACTGCTACACAGGCGCCAACGGCGACACCGACACCAACCCCAACACAGGCACCAACGCCGACACAGGCACCGACATCGACGCCGACACCGGCAATTTCAGTTACAGGAGAGACGGTAACGAGAGAGGAAATTACGGATTCCGAGGCAGTTTACTATTATTCTGCCGTTGTTACGGCTTATCAGCTGAACTTACGGGAAGATGCATCAACTGCAAAGCCTGCATTGGCAGTCATTAATCAGAATACGCAGGTTATGGTAATAAACCAGACGGTCAACGGCTCTGCTATCTGGTATCGGGTGGCTGTCAAGAAGGACGGAGAAATTCTTTACGGCTATATGCTGAGCAAGTATGTAAAGCTGCTATATAACGAGCCTGTTGCGGCACAGATTATCTGGGAACGAGTCAAGCTTCGTAATAAGGCATCGTATACCGGAGCATATGTAAAAACAAATACCGGTGTTATTATTTCGCTGGATGTCGGAGAAACGCTCCTTTTGCACGGAGAGACAACCATAGACGGAGTGAAGTGGCTGGAAGCATCCGTAGAAAGAGACGGCGAACGCTATACCGGCTTCCTTCCGGAGGAATTGGTACTTCTTACGGTAAAGGAGACAGTACCGACTGCAACACCGATACCGACAGTGACGCCGACGGTCAGCCCGTCTCCGACGGAAGCACCGGAATCAACACCGGCGCCGACGGTCAGCCCGTCTCCGACGGAAACACCGGAATCAACACCGGCACCGACGGTCAGCCCGTCTCCGACGGAAATACCGGAATCAAGCCCGACACCGACAGTGACGCCAACACCGACACCGACGGTATTTCCGACGCCTCAGGTGATTGAAATTCAGACGGGAAATTATCCGGTCAATCAGCCTGGAACGCTGACAGGCTATGGTCATATCATAGGAGACAACGGCACGCTTCTGGTGGCGTATGAAATGCCGGAAATGCCGTATTCCCTTGTTTCGGATACAGAGTGTGAAGAAGGGCAGATTCCAATGCCGATCTTCATTGACGGAAGCATGACACTGGCTTTGTATGATGAGTATGAAGAAGCAAACAGCGTCAACCGGTACCGGCACATAGGCTTTTTGTATCATGGCAGAATGTATTATGGTTATCTGCCTTCCGAATTTATTGTAGTGGGAGATATGGAACCGACAGAAAATCCGGAGAATGGTAATTCCGGTGAAGAACTGCCCGGTGAGGATACAGACTTTGAAGCCTATCTGGATGCACAGGGCTTTCCGGAAAGCTACAAGCCTTATTTAAGAGAACTTCATGAAAAATATCCGGCATGGGTGTTTCAGGCATTTCATACCGGTCTGGAATGGGATAAGGTGATAGAAGAGGAGAGCATTGCGGGCAGAAATCTGATACCGAACAGCAAGGGGATTGCATGGAAATCACTTGGAACAGGTGCTTATGACTGGGCGACGGATACATTTATTCTGTATGACGGCTCTACCTGGGTAACAGCGTCGGAAACGGCGATTGCTTATTATATGGACCCGAGAAATTTCCTGAACGAAACAAACATTTTTATGTTTGAAGTACTTCGATATGAACCGTCCTATCAAGACGAAGCCGGAGTAGAAAATATACTGAAAAATACACCGTTTTATTTTAGCATGTACAGCTATACGGATGCGCTCGGAGTTCCGCAGAATTACACCTATGCGCAGACGTTTATTGCAGCGGCGGAATACTCCGGCGTCAGCCCGTATCATCTTGCGGCAAGAGTAAAGCAGGAGGTTGTAACAAGTGCAACAACCGTCAGCAACAGCGTTACCGGCACGGTAAGCGGATTAGAGGGTCTGTACAATTTCTATAACATCGGTGCATATCATTCCACGGTAGCAGGCGGAGCGATAGCCAATGCCTTGAAGTATGCAAAAAACGGAGTCAGCAACAATGATGAGCAGAACGATGCGGCGCTGATTCCATGGGACAATCAGTACGATGCGATTGTCGGAGGTGCATATATCCTTGGTTCTACATATATTAATCGTGGACAGGATACCATTTACCTGCAGAAATTTAACGTAACGGAAAATTCCACATATTATCATCAGTACATGGCAAATGTGGAAGCGCCGATGTCAGAGTCTAAGAAAACAGCAAGTGCTTATACCAATGTATCGGAGCTTCCGATTGTGTTTTCCATTCCGGTATATCTGAATATGCCGCCGGAAAATTCTCCGATGCCGGGAGAAGAGTATAATCCAAACAACTGGCTGAAGTCACTGAAGCTTTATGATATTACGGGAAATGAGCTTCCGATTACCCCAACCTTTAATGCAAAGGTTGACCAGACGTATTATCTGGTGGTGGAGAGTCATGAACATCTTCTTCATATTAAAGCAGAGGCAGTCAGCAAGAAAGCAACGGTGTTTGGTAACGGCATTATCGCACTGGATTACGGCTCCAATGTCGTAACTATTAAGGTGATTGCAGAAAACGGAGATGTGAAGGAATATACGATTATCGTGGCAAGGGAAGAATAGAAACGAAGGTAGGATATGAAAGGAAAAAGAGTGGGAAAACGGAATAAAAGCATGCTGTTTGCCATGGCTTTTCTGGCGGCTTTTGCATTGCAGGCAGTATTTGGTCGTGCGGAATGTGTACTGGCAGCAAGCGTAACAATTACATTTTCAACCGATCAGGAGGAAATTCGTGTCGGTGATGTGGTGGAAGTGACGATGACACTTACTTCTACGGATACGATGGGAGATTTTGAGGCTTATCTGGTATATGACAGCTCGGTGCTTGAATTTTCCTCAGCACCCGCCTGCATTACCGGCGGAGGCGGAAGACTCCGGATTTCGGATATCGGAGCCTCTGCTTCCAGACAGGAGCGCACCTATAAAATCCGTTTTCTTGCCACAGAGCAGGGAACCTGTGAGCTTGCTCTTTATGACCGCCCGGTCGTTTTCGGTTACACGGACGGAATTGAAATGTCGGTAACAAGCATGAGCAAAACGATTACGGTACTGCCGGCAGCGGATGCCTCCGATAACAGCCGTCTGGCAACGATGCGCATTCTGGACGGAACAACGCAGCTTGTTCCGTTGACACCGGAGTTTGACCCGGAGACAGACACATACTTTTCGGCAGTTTCCTATGCAACTACGAGCCTGATTTTAAGTGCATTACCGGAGGACAGCCGTTCCACGGTTTTTGTTTCCGGAGAGCAGAACCTTCAGCTTGGAAGCAATGAGGTAACCATTACGGTAACGGCAGAGGACGGAACCTCAACAAAGTATACGATTTATGTCTACCGTGAACTGAAGCCGGAGGAAGCAGAGCCAAAGGAAGAGGAACCTTCCAAAGCGGAGGAACCTCCGTTAACGCCGGGTATTTCACTGGAAGCTGCGGGGAGCGATGTGCTGCTAAAGGAATACCATATTTATCATGTGGCAGAAAGACCGGAAAGCTTTGTTGTTCCGAAGGGCTATGAACAGACCTTCCTGTTTATAAACGGAATCCAGATAGAGGCGTATGCAAAGCAGGAGACGGTGGAGGAATTTCTGCTTCTTGTGCTGGAAAATGAGGCGGGAGAAATTCACTGGTACAGCTATGACCGTGTGGAGCAGACGCTTCAGCGTGTGAATGATGAACGCTTTGTGCTGGAACAGGTCGTGGAGGCGGAAGACGAAGATCTGAAGCAGCAGATAGAAATGTATCAGCATAATCAGGAACTGCTTTTATTACTTGCGGCATTGCTTTCAGGACTTGCGCTTCTGTTACTGTTGCTTGTGGTGTGGCTGTTTGTGCGTCGTAAAAGGACGCGTTGACAAAACGGTTGACTTGGTATAGACTTTTGAAAATAAAGAAGAATTAATGAAACTTGGAGGATTCATGAACGATAAATTTACACCGAATGCGGAACAGGTGCTGGCAGCCGCTTACAGGCTGTCCGAACAGATGGGGCAGGGCTATATCGGCACAGAGCATCTTTTGATTGCATTGGTACAGACAGAGGGCGTTGCAAGGGACATTTTAGTGCAGAACGGCGTTGAAAAGGACAGTCTGCTTACTATGGCAAAACAGCTGATTGTGCTTGGCGGAACAGAAGAGCCGGACGGGAAGGACAGCTTTTCTCCAATGGCAAGAAAGGTACTGGAGCAGAGTGAACGCGAGGCAAACCTGCACGGCGAGCGCTATATTGCGACAGAGCACATTCTGCTTGCTTTGTTAAAGGAGGCCGCATGCCTTGCCGTGCGCCTGTTAAATACACTTGGGGTGAATGTTCAGAAACTGTTTCTGGATACGGTTCTTTTGCTGGGTGGCGATATGGGAGATGCAAAGTATGAATTTGCGGCCAGTCGCGGAAAGGCAAAGCAGAAGTCATCCACTCCGACACTTGACCAGTACAGCAGGGATTTGACGGAATACGCAAGAAACCGCAAATTGGACCCGGTGGTAGGCAGAAATACGGAAATGGAACGGCTGATACAGATTTTGTGCAGACGTACCAAAAACAATCCGTGCTTAATCGGCGAGCCGGGAGTCGGCAAAACGGCAGTAGTGGAAGGACTTGCTGCCCGGATTGCGGAGGATGACGTACCGGAGTTAATGAAAGGAAAGCGGGTGCTTTCTCTTGATTTGTCCGCTATGGTTGCAGGCTCTAAGTACCGGGGCGAATTTGAAGAGAGAATTAAGAGAGTGATTTCGGAGGTCATTGACGATGGCTCTGTCATTCTTTTTATTGATGAGCTGCATACGATTATCGGTGCGGGCGGCGCCGAGGGCGCCATGGATGCGTCCAACATTTTAAAGCCGGCACTGGCGCGCGGCGAGCTGCAGGTTATCGGTGCAACCACGAGAGAAGAGTACCGAAAGCATATTGAAAAGGACGCGGCCTTAGAGCGCCGCTTCCAGCCGGTTGTTGTGGAGGAGCCGAGTGAGGAGGAGTCGATAGAAATTCTTCTGGGACTTCGACCGAACTATGAGAGCCACCACGAGGTGGAAATCTCGGAGGAGGCGATTCGTGCGGCAGTATCCCTTACTGCGCGTTATGTCAATGACCGGTTCCTGCCGGATAAGGCAATTGATGCAATGGATGAAGCAGCGTCCAGACTGCATCTGGTCGGCTATGCACTGCCAAACCGCCGAAAGGAGCTGGAGGATGCCATTGATGCAGCGGAGCAGGAGAAGGAAGCTGCTTTGATGGAAGGAAAGTTACAGGAAGCAAAACGGATTTCCGAGGAAGAAAAAAAGCTGTTAAAGAAGTTAGAGCGCGAAAAGAAGACGCAGGAGAAGAAGCTTGCCGCGAAACCGCAGATATTAACCGAAGAGCATATTGCACAGGTGGTATCCTCGTGGACGAAGATTCCGCTAAGCCGCATACAGGAGGCAGAAAGCGAGCGCCTGATGAAGCTTCCGGATATTTTAAAGAAACGTGTTGTCGGGCAGGATGATGCGGTGTTAGCGGTAACGAAGGCTATCCGGAGGGCAAGAGTCGGCTTAAAAGACCCGAATCGCCCGATTGGCTCGTTCCTGTTCTTAGGTCCGACCGGTGTAGGTAAGACGGAGCTTTCCAAGGCGCTGGCGGAGGCAATGTTCGGCGATGAAAATGCGATGATTCGCGTGGATATGTCGGAATATATGGAAAAACACAGTGTATCAAAGATCATCGGTTCGCCGCCGGGCTATGTCGGTCACGAGGAGGGCGGACAGCTGAGCGAGCAGGTACGCAGAAAGCCATACTCGGTTGTGCTGTTTGATGAGCTCGAAAAGGCACATCCGGATGTATTCAACATTCTGCTTCAGGTTCTGGAGGACGGTCATATTACGGATGCGCAGGGCAGAAAGGTCAGCTTTAAGAATACCATTATTATCATGACCTCCAATGCCGGAGCCGGAGTGATTATGGAGCCGAAGCGGCTCGGTTTTATTGCAAAACCGGATGAGCAGGCGGATTATGAGAGAATGCGGGAAAATGTCATGGCAGAGGTAAAACGTTCGTTTAAGCCGGAATTTTTAAATCGTATTGACGAGACGATAGTTTTCCGCCCGCTGAATAAAGATACGTTGCGGGAAATTACAAAAATCCAGCTGGATATCGTCGTAAAGCGCTGCAGGGAACAGCTGGCGATCAAACTGCTCATAAAGGATTCGGTTGTGGAATTTATTTTGGAAAAGGGCTATGATGACAAGTACGGTGCGCGGCCGATTCGTCGTGCGGTACAGACATACTTAGAGGATGCTTTTGCAGAGGAAATCTTAAAGGGTAATATAAAAACCGGTGATACGGTATCCCTGTCTGTTACGGATGGCAGGCTTGTCACAAGAGTGCGCAGACCAAAAGAAAAGCAGTAGAAATTTTCCCTGAATTATGCTAGAATCAATAGAAAATAAGATACAAAAGGCAAACGGAGGATAAGAAAATGGAATTGATTCGTACTGGAGCAAACGGTATTGGATTTGGAGACTACACACTGACGGAAAAGTCGAAGCTTTCGGATGTTCCGTATCTTGGAGACTACTATAAGGTAAAGACCTTCTGTGAAATCACAAAGCTTGAGAAAAACGGCTCGTTTGTTTATGAGTCCGTGCCGGGCACCAGAGTCGAAGACTTTCTGGAGGGTGAAAGAGGAGTATCCTTTGAAGTAGAGGGAAACGGAAGTACCCAGATTACATTGGAGCTTGAGGAAGAAAAGGAATATCGTGTGCTTGTAGACGATACAAACCTGGGCAAGGTTTCCACAAACCTTGGCGGTAAGCTGGTACTCAGCCTTGAGCTGGTTGTCGGAGCGCCACAGAAGGTTGTTGTGGAGAGAATATAAGAGAGGTCCTATGGCGAAAGCAAAAACAGTGTTCTTCTGTAAGGAGTGCGGATTTGAATCGGCAAAGTGGCTCGGACAGTGTCCGGGCTGCCGTGCGTGGAATTCGTTTACGGAGGAACCGGTGACAGTACAAAAAAAGAAGACAGGAAATTCCGGTTTAGCGGCAGCGGCGAGTGAGCCTTTGCCGCTAAATCAGGTTTCATCGGACGAGGAGGAGCGCATCCGTACCGGAATAAAGGAGCTTGACCGTGTTCTGGGCGGCGGAATCGTCAGAGGTTCGCTTGTGCTGGTCGGCGGCGACCCGGGCATCGGAAAGTCAACGTTGCTGCTGCAGATGTGCAGAGAGTTAAGCAGCCTCACAAAGCCTGTCTGCAAGGTACTTTACATTTCGGGTGAGGAATCCATGCAGCAGATTAAGATGCGTGCAGACCGTCTCGGAGAGTTTCCGGGGGAGGTGCTGCTGCTTTCGGAGACAAATCTGGAGCTGATTGAACAGGTTTTGGAAAGGGAGAAGCCGGATATTGTTGTTGTTGACTCCATTCAGACGATGTATCGGGAAGAGGTTGGAGCAGCTCCGGGTTCCGTCAGTCAGGTCAGGGAAGCCACAGCAAGCTTTCTTAGGCTTGCCAAGGGAAAGAATATTACGATTTTTATTGTCGGACATGTCACAAAGGAAGGTACGGTGGCAGGACCGAGAATGTTAGAACACATGGTGGATACGGTGCTTTATTTTGAAGGGGATAATTCGGCGGTTTATCGCATCCTGCGTGCCGTAAAGAACCGTTTTGGTTCCACCAATGAAATCGGTGTATTTGAAATGGCGGGAAACGGCCTGTTAGAGGTGCAGAATCCGTCACAGTATATGCTGGAGGGAAGACCGGAGGGAGAACCGGGGTCGGTTGTCGTACCGGTGATGGAGGGTACCCGGCCGATTCTGGTTGAGGTACAGGCGCTGGTCTGCCAGACAAACTTTAACATGCCGCGCAGAACGGCGGCAGGTGTCGATTATAACCGCGTGAACCTTTTGATGGCAGTCATGGAAAAAAGGATGGGCATTTCACTTGCGGGCTGCGATGCTTATGTGAACGTTGCAGGCGGTATGAAGGTCACGGAACCGAGCATTGACCTTGCTATTGTACTTGCGCTGCTGTCAAGCTATAAAAACCGCGCCCTTGACAGTAATACCATTGCGTTCGGTGAAGTAGGCCTTACCGGTGAGGTGCGAAGCACAAGCATGACCCTGCAGCGCATCAGAGAGGCGGAAAAAATGGGTTATGAGAGGTGCATTATACCGCGCAGCAAGGCATCCGGCATGGCAACAGAGCAGACCGGAGCTTTCAAAATCCGTCTTATTGAGGTTGGAAGCATCAGAGAGCTTGCGCAGCTTCTGTAACTTGCGAGAGATTGGAGCAAAAACTGCGAGCAAAAATTGCGAGCAATTTTTGCTTGACAATATTCGCCCTTTCGGTGTATACTATTCAAGCAGTGTTGCGAAGGGGATTGGTCAAATGGTATGACAAGGGTCTCCAAAACCTTTAGCGGGAGTTCGATTCTCTCATCCCCTGTTTTAAAATGAGCTGAAACTAGCATAAATACTAGGTTTCAGCTCTTTTTGTTTCGTTCGGAAAATGAAGAATAGCTTTTTTTGTAACCTCTATGAAAAATGACTCGACTAGTATAGTGAAAATATGTTTACAATATAGACAGAACATGATATAATTTGTCTATAATGAATCGGAGGTGTTTTATGCAAGCTTTACAGGAAAGAATTCGCCCATCAGCTGATTTAAGGAATCACTATAATGAAATATCCAGACAGTGCAGAGAAGATAAAGAGGCAGTGATTATTACTGTCAATGGTAGAGGCGATACAGTGTCTCTTGGTTACGAGGAATATAAACGCATGAAAGCCCGGATTGAACTTCTTGAGATTTTGGCGGAAGCAGAAGAAGATGTAAATGCAGGCAGGGTTGCTCCACTGGAAGATACTTTTACTAATTTACGTGCAATGTTAAAGGAGAGAGGCAATGGCTGAATTTTCTGTTATTAGAACAGATACAGCAGATGCCCACATTCATAAAATCATCCTTTATATTGCAGAAGAATTTGGCGCAGATGTTGCCCAGGAAAAACTAGACGAGATGGAAGAACAGATGATGATGCTTGGGGATCATCCTTACATGGGAATAGACCCTCGGTATATGGTTCTTCGCAGACAAGGATACAAAGTTTTAGTTTTAGAGAAAAACCTTGTTTTTTATAAGGTTGATGAAGCAAAAAAAGTGGTTACTGTATATGCAGTTGTTGACCAAAGACAGGATTACTTGAATATCATTAGAGGGTTATAAGGAGAAGGGGAATTCTGGCTCTATTACTGCCCCTAGGATTCGTTTCAATCTTGAAATTTATTGTCGAACATGGTACGATAGACCTTGTGGATATAAGCGCTATATAAGGAAGGAAGGCGACTATGAAAAAAACAGCGGTTGTAACAGACAGCAACAGCGGCATTACCCAGACGGAAGCAAGGGAACTTGGTATTCATGTACTCCCGATGCCGTTTTTTATTGATGGTGAGCTTTTTTATGAGGACATTTCATTGACGCAGGAAGAATTTTATCGCAGGCTTCTTAAGGATGCCGATATTTCTACCTCCCAGCCGTCCCCGGGTGAGGTAATGGAATTGTGGGACAAGGTATTAAACGAGTATGAGGAGCTTGTCTACATTCCGATGTCCAGCGGATTAAGCCAGTCATGTGAGACAGCAACGATGCTGGCACAGGATTATAACGGCAGAGTAGAAGTTGTCAATAATCAGAGAATTTCGGTTACACTGCGCCAGTCGGTACTGGATGCAATGGAACTTGTCGAAGAGGGCAGGAGTGCTGCCGAAATTAAGACGATATTGGAAGACATGAAATTTGAATCCAGCATTTATATTACGTTGGAAACCTTAAAATATCTGAAAAAGGGCGGAAGAATCACACCGGCTGCAGCAGCAATCGGTACGGTGTTAAACTTAAAGCCGGTGCTCCAGATTCAGGGAGAGAAACTGGACGCTTATTCCAAGGCTCGCGGTAAGGCACAGGGAAGAAAAACCATGCTGGATGCCATTAAGAAGGATTTAAGCACCAGGTTTAAAGACATTCCGGTAGAGAAGATGCACTTCGGGCTTGCATATACCGGAAATCTGGAAGAAGCAGAGGACTGGAGAAGGGAAGTCGAGGCAAATTTCCCGGGAGTGGAGCTTGTAATGAATCCGCTGTCCTTAAGCGTATCCTGTCATATCGGTCCGGGGGCGCTTGCCATTACAGCGACAGCACCGCTTCATAAGTAAAAAAACTCTTGACGTAAAATAGCAAGCGTGTTATAACATCATATTGGTAGCTTTGCGAAAAACTACGAAATTTTCGAAGGTATTTAGAAAGAAGGGCGCGGACGTCTGTCCGTGGCATGAGTATATAACGCGGGGTATTTTAGAAAGAGGAATGGTGAACAAAATGGAAGCTAAGAAATTGATCCGTCTGACTGCTCCGGAGCAGGTACAGGAATTTGTATCCGCAGCAGCGAACTGTGAATTTGATATTGATTTAAAATATAACCGTATTATTGTGGACGCAAAGTCGTTCCTCGGTGTTTTAAGTCTGTTATCAAATCCGGTAATGGTACTTTGTCAGGGTGAAAACAGTGCCTTTAATCAGGTAGTGGACAAGTATGCTGTCTGCTAAACGGCAGAGGAAGAGATAAGACGGCAGGTTTACACAAAGAAGACCCAACAGGCGGCGGTCATGCGGCGAAACACACCGACATAAGAATGCTTGTGTGTTCGTTTCATGACCGCCGTTTGCTGTTTGCAGAGGTTTCTTCTGTTTCATAAAAAATTTAGTTGAAAATAACTGCATATCAAGATATACTGGATAAAGTAGCATATAGAATGGAGAGGGCTATGTATCGTTTGATTTGTAAAGACGGACAGGCGAAACGCGGCGAGGTAACTACGGTACACGGAGTGATACAGACACCGGTATTTATGAATGTCGGTACGGCAGCAGCTATTAAAGGTGCGGTTTCCACGATGGATTTGAGGGAAATCGGCACGCAGGTGGAGCTGTCCAACACGTATCATCTGCACGTAAGACCGGGTGATAAGGTCGTAAAGCAGCTTGGCGGTCTGCATAAGTTTATGAACTGGGACAAGCCGATTTTAACAGATTCGGGCGGGTTTCAGGTATTTTCTCTTGCGGGCTTGAGAAAAATTAAAGAAGAGGGCGTGACATTCCAGTCACACGTCGACGGCAGAAGGATTTTCATGGGACCGGAGGAAAGTATGCAGATTCAGTCCAATCTGGCTTCCACGATAGCTATGGCATTTGATGAATGTCCTCCGCATCCGGCCACCAGAAAGTATATGGAAGATTCGGTTGCCAGAACCACGAGGTGGCTGCATCGCTGTAAGGCCGAAATGGACCGTTTGAATTCGCTGGAGGATACCATTAATAAACAGCAGATGCTGTTTGGCATCAATCAGGGAGGTACATTTGAGGACATCCGAATCGAGCATGCAAAGCAGATTTCGGAATTAGAACTGGATGGGTATGCGCTCGGCGGGCTTGCTGTCGGAGAATCGCATGCGGAGATGTACGAAATCATTGAAAAGACCGTACCGTATCTGCCGCTTGAAAAACCGACGTACCTCATGGGCGTCGGAACTCCGGAGAATATTTTAGAGGCGGTAGAACGCGGCGTGGATTTCTTTGACTGTGTGTATCCGGCAAGAAACGGCCGTCACGGAAACGCATATACGAATCACGGCAAGATGACTCTGCTCAATGCAAAGTACGAACTGGACAGCAGGCCGCTTGACGAGGGCTGTCAGTGCCCGACCTGCAGAAATTACAGCAGAGCTTACATCCGTCATCTGCTCAAGGCAAAGGAAATGCTCGGTATGCGCTTACTCGTAACGCACAACCTGTATTTCTACAACAAGATGATGGAAGAAATCAGAGAAGCTATTGAGGAGCAGCGCTTTTGTTCTTATAAAAAGGCAAAGCTGGATGGCTTTCGGGAAAGTGAAGATTAAAAATTAAAAATCAGGAGGACAATGAAATGAATTTTGTACTTTTAACGGCAACAGGAGAAACAGGAGCGGGCTCTATCCTTGGCATGCTGGCAATGTATGCTATCATCTTTATCCCGATCATTTACTTTATGATTATCCGTCCGCAGAAGAAGCAGCAGAAGAAGCAGGACGAGTTAATTCGTTCCATCGAGGTTGGTGACAGCATTTTAACTACCAGTGGCTTTTATGGTGTAGTCATCGACATTCCGAATGAGGAAATCGTGATTGTGGAGTTCGGTAATAATAAGAACTGTCGTATTCCGATGAAGAAGACGGCTATCGTCGAGGTAGAAAAGCCGGTAAGCGAGAGCTAAAAAGAACAGAACAAGGGAGAAAGCCGGAGAACGGCTGCAGCAGACTGCAGTCCGGATGCTCCGGCTCTTTTTGTCCCTGGCCGACTTTTAGCGGTGGCAGGAGAGCTTTGCTTCCTTTACACGGTCAAGTATGGAATACGGAATTTTTAGATTACCTTTACCGACTCCGAGTTCTATGCCCTGCTTTACGGCACCGTGAAAGTCGGAGCCGCCGGTCATCAACAGGGAAAAGTGGGAGGCAAGTGCGCGAAGGGTTGCCTCATCCTGTCCGCGGTTTGTAGAGTAAAGAACCTCAAGACCGGCAAGACCTGCAGCCTTTAAACGTTCTATCAGTGCAAGCAGTTCCTCGTGTGTCAGCCCGTAGAGCAGCGGATGTGCAAGGACGGGTACGCCGCCGGCTTTTAATATCAGGGAGATGGCCTGCTCCGGTGACATGTATTCTCTGGGAACGTAGCACGGAGCGGTAAGGTCCAGATATTTTTCAAATGCTTCGGCGTTGGTTGCAACGATTCCTCTGGCAACCAGTGCCATTGCAAAATGCGCTCTTGTGATAACGGCATCCGGACAATCGCCGTATAATTCCTCCATGCAAAGTGAAATACCAAGCGAAGCAAAACGTTCTATCATTTTGTGATTTCTGGCATCCCGGTTTTGTACTGCTTTTTCTAATGCCATGCATAATACTTCGTTTTCCTCGTTTACGAGAAGACCAAGAATATGAATATCGCGGTTTTTGTAAGCGGCGGAGATTTCTACGCCGGAGTATACCTCGATGTGATTGCCGTGCGCAGTATGCCAGGCGGCGCGCTCCTTTGCTTCGGCAATGCCGCTTACGGTATCATGATCGGTCAGGGCAAAAGCTGCCAGCGAAAGAGATACGGCATGGTCTACGACCTCGGAAGGGGTAAGAGTGCCGTCTGAAGCGTTGGAATGGACATGTAAGTCGATATATTTCATAAATCCTCCTTGTTTTCTTTCTTGTTTTTTCATTTTACCATGAACGGAAAAGAAAGTCGATGCTGTCTTTGTACAATGCAATGTCTGGTAAACTATAGGAAGAATACTTTTACACAGTATATAAACTATGAAGAAAATTTATTTTTTTAGTTTATTAATATAATTGCAGGCAGACACTAAAATAGTGGCATGGGAAAGGAAAAGCACTGTTTGGTGGAGGAATTGCATGGAACTGGATTATGAGGCTTTGGGAAAGAGAATTAGGGAAAGACGGATGCAAAAAGGCTTATCTCAGGAAAAGCTGGCGGAACTGACGGATTTATCGGTTACGCATATCAGTAATGTGGAGCATGCCAAAACAAAAGTCGCGCTTCAAAGTCTTGTTCTGATTGCAAATGCGTTGGATGTTACGGTGGATGCACTGCTTGGAGACAGCCTGCTACAGGCACGCTCGTTTTATCTCGGGACACTGGAACGTGAGCTTAAGGACTGCACCGAGTTGGAGCTTCAGTGTATGGAAGAGGTTGTAAAGCATCAGAAGAAGCTGTTGCGTGCTTATCAAAAGAATCTGGGGAAAAGATACGGGGAGTCATAAGGCTTCCTGTATTTTTTTTATTCTTAGGATGTTTCAGAGAGAGCAGCTTAGGTCTTGCCGACCGGACGAATGCATATAGTATCTGTAAGAAGAATCATCGGAGCTGTTTTATGGGTGAAAAAATCGTGTACTTATGTAAAGGGTTATTGTTTTCCTCTCTGATTACCGGAGTACTGATGCTTTTGGTAGCATTATTCATGTACAAGGCAGGAATTTCGGAGAGCATTGCTGCCCCGCTTGTGGTGGCATCGTATCTGCTGGCGGCGTTTGTCGGCGGGCTTTACTTCGCAAAGCATGCGAAAGCACGCAGATTTCTTTGGGGGTTATTGTTTGGAGCAGCCTTTTATGTAGTATATCTGCTTGTTGCCGCATGCTACGGAACAATACCTTCCATGAAAATCGGCGAAGCGGTGCTGATGCTTGCGTTTTCTCTTGTTGCCGGCATGGCGGGAGGAATGCTCAGCTGAAAGAAGAATGCAGACCAAGGGAGAATTGGGGCTTGCATAATGACTTCGTTTGAGGTATGATGTGGGTGGCAAATTGAATAGTGAGAGGAAATACAGTGCTGCTTTTGCAGCAGGGAGGTTTTAGTTATGAGAAGAAAAAAGCTTCTTGCATTACTTTTGCTTTCTGCTTCGATTGTACTTTGCGGATGTAATGACGATACGAAAAAGGAAGGTACTCCGGATGATATTTCTTCTGGAAATCCTGCCTATGGAGGCTCCATAGTTGTAGGAATCACACAGGATCTGGACAGTCTTGACCCACACATAGCAGTAGCGGCAGGAACCGACGAAGTTCTGTTTAATGTCTTTGAAGGGCTTGTAAAGCCGGACAAAGACGGAAATTTAGTAGAAGCTGTAGCCGAAAGTTATCAGATTTCCGCAGACGCAATGACCTATACGTTTACATTGCGCGACGGCGTGAAGTTTCATAACGGTAAAACGGTGACGGCGGAGGATGTCGTTTATTCATTAAAAAGGTGCGCCGGTCTGCTTGACGTTCAGGATCCGAATGTCGTAGTAGAGTCGGCGCTTTCTATTGTCACGGATATTTTAGCGCCGGATGCGAAGACGGTGGTGCTGACGTTATCTAAGGCAAATACGGAGCTTTTACCGTATCTGACCTGTGCCATTATTCCGTGCGATTACGATGCACAGGGAACAGCTCCGGTCGGTACCGGTCCGTTTCGTTTTGTCTCCTATGCTCCGCTTGAGAGCTTTGTGATGGAACGTTTCGAGGATTATTACGGTGCGAAGCCGTACCTTGACAAGGTAACGTTTAAGATTTATGCAAACTCGGATGCGGCATTTTTGGAGCTGATGGCGGGAAAGATTGATATTTTTCCGTATCTGACAGAGGAGCAGGCAGCACAGCTGACCGCAGGCTACTCGATAGAGGTCGGCAGCATGAATCTGGTGCAGGCGTTGTTTTTAAACAATCAGGCAGCGCCGTTTGACGATGTGCGGGTACGTCAGGCACTTTGTTATGCGGTAAATCGTCAGGAAATCCTTGATATGCTTTCCGGTGGCCGAGGTACGTTAATCGGAACGAATATGGTTCCGGGACTGAGCAGCTATTATGACGAAAGTCTTGCTTCCTATTATGCCTATGATGTGGACAAGGCAAAGGAACTGCTTGCTGCTGCGGGCTATGGAGACGGTCTGGAAATTACGATTACGGTGCCGTCCAATTACCAGTATCATATGGATACGGCGCAGATTATCGTAGAGCAGCTAAAGAAGGTCGGAGTGACGGCAAAGATTGAGCCAATCGAATGGGCCTCGTGGCTGTCGGATGTTTACCGCAACAGAGAGTATCAGGCAACGATTGTCGGACTGGATTCCAATCTGGCTCCGAGCGATGTGCTGAAGCGTTACCAGTCCACGGCGAAGAACAATTTTCCGAACTATGTGAATACAGAGTTTGACGAGGTTTTTACAAAGGCGCTGAATGCGGTGGACCAGTCGGAAAAAATCACATGGTATAAGGAAGCACAGGCGCTTTTAACAAAGGATGCGGCTGCGGTATATCTGCAGGACCCGGCTCTGCTTACTGCGGTGAATAAAAAGCTGGGCGGTTATACGTTCTATCCGGTCTATGTACAGGATATGTCTCTGGTCTATTATAAGACGGAAGAATAAAAAGAGGGGAGGAAGCGGAACATGAAATACATTGCCAAAAAAATCGGAACTCTCATTATTACACTTGTTGTCATTTCATTTTTCAGCTTCCTCGCTTTTTCGGTCATTCCGGGGGATGCGGCGCTGTCCTCGCTTGGTATGGACGCGGAGGAAGAAGCGGTAGAGGCACTCCGCGAGGAACTGGGACTCAATGACCCGGTGCTGTATCGCTATGGAAAATGGCTGCTTGCGGCGGTTCGGGGCGATTTTGGAGAATCGCTGCAATATCATAGGACGGTAAAAGAACTGGTGGCGGACAAGCTCCCGGTAACGTTTGTACTGGCTATGTACTCTCTTGGATTGATTGTTTTCGTATCGTTCCCGCTCGGACTGATTGGAACGAGAAAGCCGCAGGGTGCGGCAGATAATACGGTGACGGTGGTCACACAGCTTGGTATGGCAGTGCCGCCGTTTTTTCTAGGAATCTTATTGACTTATATTTTCGGAATCGTACTGAAATGGTTTCAGGTCGGCGGTTACGTCGGGTATCGGGAGGATGCTTCGGCATTCTTTTCTTATCTGCTGCTTCCGGCCATAACCATTGCTATACCCAAAATTTCAATGCTGGCCCGCTTTATTCGTAATTCTGTCGTGGAGCAAAAAAAGATGGATTATGTACGGACGGCGAGAAGTAAGGGAAATTCAGAAAGAAAGATATTATTAAATCATGTTTTAATAAATGCAATGATGCCGACGGTGACGATGTTAGCCATGATGGTGGCGGATGTGCTTGCCGGAAGCATTGTTGTGGAACAGGTGTTTAACATTCCGGGACTCGGAAGACTGTTGATTACCTCTATTTCAAACCGCGACTATCCGGTGGTGCAGGCAATCGTACTTTATATTGCGGCAACGGTTGTGATTATGAATACGGTGGCGGATGTGCTGTATCGGAAACTGGACCCGAGATTAACGTAGAATACGGAACGCAAAAGCGCAGAAAGAAAGGGCAAAAGCATGAATAAAAAGTTAAATTTTAATTTAATAATTGGATACGCACTTGTTCTTGCCGTTCTTTTGCTTGCAGTCGTCGGTCTGTTTTATACACCGTATCCGCCGAATGATATGGATGTGCTTGCAAAAAATCAGTCGCCGAGTCTTAATCATCTGTTTGGTACGGATAATTTCGGGCGGGATGTGTTCAGCCGTGTCATGGAGGGAGCATCCACCAGTTTTTTCATTGCGCTTTGTGTGGTAACGGTCGGAGCAGTTTTCGGAACGCTCGTCGGTTTGCTGACAGCGTATTACGGCGGTATTGTGGATGAAGTAGTCATGCGTCTGAATGATATACTTGCGGCATTTCCGAGCGTATTGCTTGCAATTGTGTTTGTGGCGGTGGTCGGACCGGGAAAATATAATTTGATTCTGGCACTTGGAATTACGTTTATACCGAGCTTTGCAAGAGTGGTACGAAGTGAGGTGCTGGTACAGAAAGAGCTGGACTATGTAAAAAATGCAAGACTGATGGGTGCAAAAAGTCTGCGTATCCTCGTGTTTCATATTCTGCCGAATATAAAAACCGCGCTTGGCACGGCACTTTTGGTCGGCTTTCAGAATGCCGTGCTGTCGGAGGCAGGGATGAGCTATCTGGGGCTTGGTGTGACGCAGCCGGACCCGAGCCTTGGAAGAATGTTGTCGGAGGCGCAGAGCTACCTCTGGTTTGCACCATGGTATGCGCTGGCACCGGGTCTTACGATTTTAGCATTGACGCTTGGAATCGGTCTGATTGGCAGAAGAGAGCATGCTTAGCATAAAAAGTCTTAAGAAAGGAGCACGCATGGGGAATTTACTGACTGTACAAGGATTAAGGGTAACCTTTTTTAAAAAGAAGCAGAGCGTGGAAATTCTTCACGGAATTGACTTTTCCATAAAAGAAGGAGAACTGTTCGGAATCGTCGGAGAGTCTGGCTCCGGAAAGAGTATGACGGCGCTTTCTCTGCTGGGGCTCCTTCCGCAGGGGGCTGTGGCAACGGCAGAAACCATGCGCTTTGGACAAGAGGATTTGCTTTCTCAGACGGAAAAAGGTTGGCAGAGTCTGCGTGGTAACGATATTACCATGGTGTTTCAGGAACCGATGACATCATTAAATCCTGTTTTAACAATTGAGAAACAGGTGGAGGAAGGCCTTTTGCTGCATGAAACGGAACAGTATCGCAGGGACAAGGCGGCAAGGCGGCAAAGAGTTCTTGAGGTTTTAAGGGAAGCCGGGCTTTCGGATGCGGAAGGTCTGCTTTCTGCATATCCGCATCAGCTGTCGGGCGGTATGCGACAGCGAGTCATGATTGCGATGGCAATGCTTTGTAAGCCGCGTCTTCTGATTGCCGATGAACCGACAACGGCACTGGATGCCGCAACACAGGAAAAAATACTGTCGCTGCTTTCCTATTACAGAGAAACCTATCATACGGCTATTTTATTTATTTCGCATGATTTGCGTCTGGTACACCGGATTTGTGACAGGGTGGCAGTTATGAAGGAGGGAAGGATAGTAGAGCAGGGAGACGCTGAAGAGGTTTTTGCTGCTCCAAAGCACAGCTATACGAAAAAACTGTTGGATACGCTCACGGAAGACAGTCTCCGAGAGAAAAAGCTACCTTCGGATGAAATTCTTCAGGTGCGACATGCAACGCTTCATTATATAGAAAAGAATCTGTTTGGAAAAACAGAGGTGACCGAGGCATTTGAGGATATTTCGTTTTCATTGAAACGGGGTGAAATCCTTGGACTGGTCGGTGAAAGCGGTTCGGGCAAGTCGAGTCTGTCAAAAGCAATTACGGGGCTTTTAAGACTGACAGACGGAGAAATCCGGTTTGCGAAAGGGTGTGAGCATCCGCAGATGGTGTTTCAGGACCCATACGGAAGTTTAAATCCTGCAAAAAAAATCGGGTGGATTTTAGAGGAACCGTTAAAAGTCCGGGGCGGTCTTACGAAAACAGAACGAAAACAGAGAGTTTTACAGGCCCTGAAAGAGGTAGAGCTTTTACCGGAACATGCAGAACGTTATGTAAGGGAGCTGTCCGGCGGGCAGCGGCAGCGCGTGGCGATTGCGGCGGCGCTGATGAATAAACCGAAGCTTGTTGTACTGGATGAGCCGGTGTCTGCGCTTGATGTGACGGTGCAGGCACAGATTTTAGAGCTTCTTTGCAGACTGCAGAGGGAGCATGATATGTCGTACTTATTTGTTTCGCACGACATGAATGTCGTACGAAGAATCTGCGACCGTGTGATGATTTTGTATCGCGGTGAGCTGGTGGAACAGGGGGAGACGGAAGAGGTATTTCAAAATCCGCAGCATGAGTATACAAAAGAGCTGTTACGTAGGTAAGATCTTACCGGGGCAGGAGATTGCCGGGGGATGTATCACTTACGTAACGGCTCTTGCTTTTTCCTGTGGGACTTGTTAGAATAAAACGGTGCGGATGTCAGGGCATCCAAAAGCTTGCAAAGATGGAGGGTCGTGGTTACGGATATGAAAAACAAGAGGAGAGAGAAACGAAAGGGAAAGCTGCCCACGCTGATTGTACCGTATGTAGCAAGGCATAAGTGGGCATATCTTGGTGGAATTCTTACGTTATTTATTGTGGACTATGTAAATCTGTACATCCCGCAGTTTACCGGTGATATTACGGATGGTCTGGAAATGGGAACGTTAGATTTACCGGGAATTTTAGAACTGGTTGCCTATATTCTGCTTTGCGGGCTGGTACTGATGACAGGGCGCTTTTTCTGGCGCTATTTTATTTTCGGTGCATGCCGGAAAATTGAATTTGAAATCCGGAAGGATTTATTTTCCCATTTGTCCGGACTTTCCATGAACTATTATAATCACAATAAGACCGGTGATTTGATGGCGCACTTTACGAATGACCTGAATGCAATTCGTATGTCGGTCGGACCGGCAGTTGTGACGACGTTTGATGCGATTATTATGACGGTTATGGTGCTGATCAAGATGGTTGTTCATGTCAACTTAAAGCTGACACTGATTGCGGTCATTCCGATGCTCTTCATTTTGCTTGGAGGTATTTATTACGGAAATGTGATTGAACGGCGGTATGAGGAAAAGCAGAAGGCCTTTTCGGATATGACCGACCAGGTACAGGAAAGCATTTCCGGTATCCGAGTGATCAAAGCCTTTGTACAGGAACGCCAGGAGTTAAAGGCATTTGCAAAAGCAAACAAAAATAATAAAGATAAAAACATGCGTGTGGTAAGGCTGCAGGCATTTGTGATGCCGCTGTTAGATGTCATGATTGGGCTGGCAAGTGTTATCACACTGTTGTATGGCGGCTATCTTGTAGTGAACAAACAGATTACGACCGGACAATTTGTTGCCTTTAATCAGTACATCGGTATGCTGGTATGGCCGATGCTTGCAACCGGTGAGAGCATTACTTATTTTTCACAGGGTGCGGCGTCCATGAAACGTGTACAGAGTATTTTTGAGGAAGAGGCGGAAATTCGCGATACGGAAAAGACGGACGAACGAATTACGTCGTTGGATGGAGAAATTTCTATCCGGCACTTAAGCTTTCGTTATAAGGAGGCTCTTCCGGAAGCGTTGTCGGATATCAGTGTAGAAGTGAAAAAGGGCGAGACACTTGCAATTCTCGGACGTACCGGCAGCGGTAAGACGACGCTTGCCAATTTGCTGCTTCATCTGTATAACACAGAGGACGGCATGATTTTCTTTGACGGACGGGATATCAATGAAATTCCGCTTCATGTACTCAGAGAACAGATTGCATATGTGCCGCAGGATAACTTCCTGTTTTCTGATACACTTCAGACCAACATTGCATTCGGGAAGCGAACCTATCGCGAGCTTCCAAAGAACAACCGGCTGAACAAAAAGCTGATTCTGAATCACAGAGAGAGCATGGAAGCAATTTTAGAAAAGGAACTGATGGCAAGGGAAAGTGTTGCGGATAAGCTGTATGATGATCTGCCTGAGGTGAAAGAAGCCGCAAAGGCAGCCTGTATCCATGATAACATTATGGAATTCCCGAAACAGTATTCCACCATGGTCGGGGAACGGGGGGTTACGATTTCCGGCGGACAGAAACAGAGAAGCTCTATTGCACGGGCACTGATGAAGGATGCGCCGATCCTGATCCTTGATGATTCTCTTTCGGCAGTAGATACCGATACCGAGGAACAGATTTTGCATCACTTAAAGCAGAACCGGAAGGACAGAACGACCATTATTATCGCGCACCGTATTTCCACCATTCAGAATGCAGACCATATTCTTGTATTGGAGGAAGGCAAAATGGCAGAGTATGGTACGCATACGGAACTGCTGAAACTGGATGGAATTTATGCAAGGCTGTATGAAAAGCAGCAGTTGGAAGCACAGCTGGAAACGGCAGCCGGAGCAGAAGGTCTTGGCACAGAGGGGAGGATGCAGAATGAAGAGTGAGGAACTAAAGAGCGAGAGCTCGGTACAGGGAAGCATCCTGCTTCGACTGTTAAAGTATGCACTTCCGTACTGGTGGCAGCTGTTACTTGCGTTGCTTCTCGTACTTGCAATTACGGCGCTTGATTTGTATCGCCCGATTTTAACCGGAGAGGCGATTGATATTTTTGCGGAGACGGCAGATTTCTCACAAATCCGCGATGTCGGCATCCGGTATCTTGTAGTTTTAATTCTTATATTTGGATTTAACTTTTTACATACATGGATTTTACAGCTGACCGGACAGACGATTATCTATAATATCCGGCAGGAACTGTTTGCCCATATTCACAGTCTGTCGATGCGTTTCTTCGACATTACGCCGGTCGGCCGTCTTGTGACCCGTGTAACCAATGACGTGGAAGCACTCAATGAAATGTACACGCAGATTATCGTCAGGCTCATAAGGAACATTGCAAAAATCATCGGACTGGCAGTCATTATGCTGTCGATGAATGTGAAGCTCGCCCTGCTCGGCTTCTGTCTGCTTCCGCTGATTGTACTTTTAACACTTCTGTTTAAGGCGGTATCAAAGACGACCTACCGGATTGCAAGAACAAAACTGACGGCACTAAATACCTATTTGTCCGAGCATCTCTCGGGCATGAAGGTGATTCAGGTATTTGCAAGGGAAAAAGAAAAAAATAAGGAGTTTGAGGAAAGGGCGGAGGATTTGTTTCATGCCAATTATCGTGAGATGCTGGTGTTTGCGATTTTCCGTCCGCTCATGTACATCCTTTCGGTGATTGCACTCTGCATTATCCTCAGCGCGGGAGGCTATACGGTGCTGACCGGCGGTATTACCATCGGAACGCTGTATATTTTTACAAATTACATCGGTTCGTTTTTTGAGCCGATTCAGGAGCTTGCCGAACAGTTCAGTACGCTGCAGTCGGCTATGGCATCCGCCGAAAAAATCTTTACGATTTTGGATGAAAAACCGCAGGTAGTAAATCCTGAGCGTCCGAAGTATCTCGGCAAAGTCAGGGGACGGATTGAGTTTGAGCACGTCTGGTTTGCCTACCAGGGTGAGGACTGGATTTTAAAGGATGTCAGCTTTACGATTGAACCGGGACAGCGAGTGGCGTTTGTCGGAGCAACCGGCGCCGGAAAAACTTCCATTTTGAATCTGATTGGAAGATACTATGATATCCAGCGTGGACGCATTACGATTGACGGGGTAGACATTAAGGAGATGAGCACCGATGAGCTTCGCGGGGCAATCGGACAGGTGCAGCAGGATGTCTTTCTGTTTACCGGCGATATTGCCGGAAATATTCGCCTGAAGGATGATTCCATTTCCGATGAAGCCGTGAAGGAAGCAGCCCGTTATGTGAACGCGGACCGCTTTATTGAGCAGTTAGAGCACACCTATGAAGAAGCCGTGACGGAACGGGGAGCTACCCTTTCCGCCGGTCAGCGTCAGCTGATTTCCTTTGCCCGTACGCTTGCTTATGACCCTGCCATTCTTGTGATGGATGAGGCAACGGCAAACATTGATACAGAAACGGAGCTTCTGATTCAGGAGGCGTTAGAAAAGCTGATGCAGGGACGCACGACGATTATGGTGGCGCACCGTCTTTCAACGATTCAGCATGCAGACAAAATTATGGTCATGCATAAGGGAGAAATCAGAGAGAGCGGAACGCATCAGGAGCTGCTGCAAAAAGACGGTATTTATAAAAAGCTCTATGAGCTTCAGCTTGCTTCGGTATAGCATAAGACGGACAGCACTTTTTGCGGGCGGAAGCGCACAAAACACTCTTGCGAAGGAAGCCGCCCGGTCTTATAATGTAGTTGACAAGAAAGTTATGTAAATGATACAATAACGCGATATGATATGGATTTCCGCAATGGAGAGAGGAAGGATGGCTATGGCAGTATTTACAGGTGCAGGAGTTGCAATTGTAACACCGTTTCATCAGAACGGTGAGGTGAACTATGATAAACTCGGTGAATTGATTGATTTTCAGGTAAATAACGGAACGGACAGTATCGTTATTGTAGGAACAACGGGAGAGGCTTCCACGTTGTCCCACGAAGAACATGTGGAGTGCATCCGCTATGCGGTGAAGAAGACTGCGGGCAGAATTCCTGTTGTTGCAGGAACAGGCTCTAACTGTACGGAAACTGCAATCTACCTGACTAAGGAAGCGCAGGCAGCGGGTGCGGATGCAGCGCTTTTGGTTACCCCATACTATAATAAGGCAACGCAGAAGGGCTTAATCGCACACTTTGGTGCCGTCGCAAAGTCGGTGGATTTTCCGATTATTCTTTATAATATCCCGGGCAGAACCGGCTGCAACATCCTTCCGGCTACTGCGGCAACGCTTGTTAAGGAATATGACAATATCATCGGCATGAAGGATGCGACCGGAAATCTTCCGCAGACGCTCGAAACACTGGAGCTGTGCCAGGGCGATATCGATATTTACTCCGGTGAGGACGGGCTGATTACTCCGATGATGTCCATCGGAGCAAAGGGTGTGATTTCCGTATTGTCTAATTTAGTGCCGAGAGAAACACACGACATCGTAGCAAAGTATCTGGCAGGAGATGTTCAGGGCAGCTTAGAGCTTCAGATGAAGTATCTGCCGTTGGTACGCGCTCTGTTTTCCGAAGTGAATCCGATTCCGGCAAAGAAGGCATTAAACTTCATGGGTATGGAGGTAGGACCGTTAAGAATGCCTCTTACCGAAATGGAGCCGGAGCATGCAAAGGTGCTTTATGAGGAAATGCAGAAGGTAGGTTTGATTTAGTATGACGAGAATTATTATGTATGGCTGCAACGGCAAAATGGGCCGCGTCATCAGCAGCCTTGTAAAAGAAGATGCTGCAGCGGAAATCGTAGCAGGCATTGATATTTCGGGAGAGCAGTTAGACTCTTATCCGGTGTACAAAAGTCTTGCAGAATGCCCGGTAGAGGCAGATGCGCTTATTGATTTTTCGGCACCGGCTGCACTTACGGACATTCTGACGGAGGCAAAGAAAAGGAGGCTTCCGCTTGTACTTTGTACGACCGGCTACAGCGAAGAACAGCTGACAGAAATTAAGAAGGCATCGACAGAGCTTGCCATTCTTCGCTCTGCCAATATGTCACTTGGCGTCAATCTGCTGATGAAGCTTGTGCAGGCCGCAACGCAGGTACTTGCAGCTGCCGATTTTGATATTGAAATCATTGAAAAGCATCACAACCAGAAGGTGGATGCTCCGTCCGGTACGGCACTTGCATTTGCAGATGCCATCAATGAGGTCCTTCATAACGAATATGCTTATCAGTATGACCGCTCTCAGAAACGCGAAAAGAGAGCAAAGAAGGAAATCGGTATCAGCGCGGTGCGCGGCGGTACGATTGTAGGAGAGCATGAGATTTTATTCGCAGGAGCAGATGAGGTTGTGGAATTGAAACACACCGCATACTCCAAAGCAATCTTTGGAAAGGGCGCTGTTTCCGCAGCAAAGTTCTTAAACGGACGGAGTGCCGGTATGTACGACATGAAAGATGTGATTGCACTGTAAGAAAGGCTGCAGAACCGTGAGACATTGCCTGACGTTGATCTGCCTTCTAAAAATGAAAACTTCCGATAAGTAAAAAAAGAGGGTGTCCGAACTATGCTGGTTCATATCATAGTCCGGAACGCCCTCTTTCTTGCGCTAAGATTAGTTAGTCGTTTCGTCCGCACCGTTGTCGGTACTTTCGGTATTCTTACCTGCGGCATTCAAATTCTTTAAGAATGTTTCGAAGTCAACTCCTGTGTTTTTTAACACAGGGTCGGTAATTCTTTCCTCTAATGCCTCTTCTGAAAGTTCCTCATCCGTATCGGCCTCTTCTGAAGCTTCTGCCGGAAGGAGAGACTCATCAGCATAGACATATACTTTGCATACTGCAAAGCGACCATTATTAATCTGTGCAAATATGTACGTGGAACCTTCGGATTTTGCGGTAACGCGTCCGCCGGCACTTACGCTGGCAATCTTTGCGTCATAGCTTGAAAACTTGGCATTTTCCACTGTGTTTAACGGCTGGATAATACGCTCGAGCGTCAATTTTTGTCCGATTACCATGTTCAGTTCCAACCTGGAGAACTGAACGCTGATAGCAGGAGGTCCAACCGTAATTTCACACGGAAGAACTGCCACGATTTCTGTACCGCTTGATACAGTAACAGCAATGGTTGCTGTACCGATCGCATTTGCGGTCACAAGACCGACTTCGTTCACGGAAGCAATTTCCGGAGCGGAAGACCGGAAGGAAACCGTCTGTCCTTCACACAGATTATATACGCAAAGGGAAAAAGTTTTTCCTTTTACGATAGCCTGAGAGTTTACATTCAATTTTACTTCTGCAGTTTCCTCTGCCCTTGCCTGGGTAACAGCGCCCGGCAGTGGAAGAGCAATTGCAAGAATAAGAATTAGGCCAAGGGTAATCAACCGTTTGAGATAAGCATTCAGCCTCATGGCTTTTCCTCCTAACCTGTAAATCCTTGCGTCACATCCTGAAGCCAGTATACTACCCATATTTGTCACTTCCGTGTCAGTTTGTAAAAAAATCGTAAGAAAATAAAAAAAATTTTTCCTGTATTTTTACCTTGAGTTATTGTTAGCGTTGTTTTATACTTATTTTAAGAAGTACAGGAAGACAGGAGGGGTACCATGCAGCAGTATATATTAATAGCCGATGACAATCCGGACATCACGGATGTGTTAGCGGTATATGCAAAAAAAGAAGGGTTTGAACCGGTTGTTGCCGCAGACGGTGAAGAGGCAATCCGCCTGTTTCATCAGTATCATCCGGTGGTTGTGCTGCTGGACGTTATGATGCCGAAGGAGGATGGCTACGAGGTATGCCGGAAAATTCGTGCAAAGTCCGATGTGCCGGTGATTCTGGTCACGGCGCGCGGAGAAGATTTTGAAAAAATTATGGGACTCGACATCGGGGCGGACGACTATATCGTCAAACCGTTCAGCCCGAGCGAGGTAATGGCCAGAGTACGTGCCGTACTGCGCCGCATGACAAAAAATGAGAAAGAAGCAAACGCAAATATATTGACGGTAGGAAATCTGGAAATCAATCTGGAGGAGTATACCTTGAGCATCGGAGGCACACGGATGGCACTGACTAAAAAGGAAATCGAAACGATGTGGACGTTGGCAAGCAATCCAAACAAGGTGTTTACCAGAGATAACCTGCTTGACAGTCTGTGGGGGTACGACTATTACGGAGATCCAAGAACCGTCGATTCCCATATTAAGCGTCTCAGAGCAAAGCTGGATAAGGCAGAACATCCTCAATGGAGCATAAAGACAATCTGGGGAGTCGGTTATAAATTTGAAATCGAGGAACATGGCTGATATGGAGCAGACAGGCAGTAAAAGCAATCGTTTATTTGTGAAAATGTATATCTGCTTCGCAGTGGTAATCAGTGTGTTTGCCGTATTGCTTGGTGTGCTTTACATGCGGATGTATGAAAGCGCCACCGTAGAAGATTATGAACGGCAGCTGACAGCGAAGGCAGAAAGTGCTGCATATCGTTGTTCCAAATACTTTGCGGATAAAAATCCTACCGAATGGCTGAACTATCTGATTTACTTAAAGGAGCTGGAAGGAACGGAAATCTGGTCGGTTGCAAATCCGGATGCAAAGAACCCGTTAGGAAGTGATATGGCAATCGGACTGGAAGTTTCCTCGCTTTCCGGCGATTATGTGGAAATTGCGCAAAAAGCCTTTGAAAACAGGGTGGAGGTGCGCACCAGCTTCAGTGAATATCATGAATGCACTGTCATTACAGTCGGCGTACCGGTACAGGGCATCAACGGTGAGGTGGCCGGTGCCATCCTGCTAAATTCGCCGGTGGAAACGCAGAAGGAGGTCGTAAACAGCAGCTGGTCCATGATTTTAATCAGTGGCATGGTAGCACTGGTCATTGCATTTGCGGTTGCGATTCCTTTAACCAGATGGCTGACACGACCGATAGAGGTGATGCGCTCTACAGCGCTGAAGCTTGCTTCCGGCGATTATCAGGCAAAAACCGAAATCGGACAGAAGGATGAAATCGGTGAGCTTGCGGCGACCATGGATTTTCTGGCCGATAAGCTGGCAGAAAATGAAGTGGAACGCAAGAACATGGAGCAGATGCGGCTGGACTTTTTTGCAAATGTTTCTCATGAACTGCGGACACCGATTACAGTTGTGCGTGCTTATACGGAATCGCTGGTGGATGGTGTGGTAACGGACGAGGAAAAGGTGCGGCAGTACTATGCACGGATGTTAAATGAATGCCAGAGTATGGAGCGGCTGGTGGGAGACCTGCTTCTTCTTTCCAAGTTGCAGAATCCGGACTTTATCGTAGAAAAGGAGCCGGTCAACCTGATGCAGATTTTTAAGGATCTCACGCGTACTGCGAAAACAATGGCAGATGAAAAGCAGATTGAAATCGTGATGAAGCTGCCGTTAAAACCGTGTATTATTCTGGCGGATTATGTACGGCTGCGTCAGATGTTCCTTGTTATTATTGACAATGCGATTAAGTTTTCCAAAGAGCATTCCAGTATTTATATTACGGTGGAAAAGAAGGAAGAAACGGTGGAGATTTCCATCCGGGATGAGGGCGTCGGTATTTCGGAGGAAGAGCTTCCGAACATTTTTGATAAATTTTATAAGTCAAAGCTGCGTCAGAATGCGAAAGGCTCCGGACTCGGACTTGCCATTGCAAGACAGATTTGTTTAAAGCATGACGGAACGATTCGAGTCGACAGTAAGGTCGGCGAGGGAACGAATTTTGTTTTTACCTTCCCGATATTGGAAGAATTAAATGCTTGAAAAATGTCATAACCTATAGTAAAATAGAATCATAATTTAAGAAAGAAATCTCATCCTAGGGTGTACGACACTCTTGTTATTTTGAACCTACATTACTTTAAAAGGGATTCCAATATTCATAAGTGGATGACATGCCTCCGGCACGGCTTGTTCCGTGAGTACCCGCGTGGACTTCAGAAGCTTATCTGAGGTTACCCACCTAGCTTGGCTAGGAGTCAAAATACAAGAAACGGCATTTTGGGATAAGAACAAAAGAGGGCATCTGCAAAAGACGGCATGACAAAAGATGACGCTTACAAACGATAGCTTTCACGAAAGAGGATGTGTTGCAGCATACAAAGGATATGATGTAAGCAACAAAAGATACATAGGGTGTCGCGTGTGCGGCACCCTTTTTTCGTTACTACCATTTATGTAAAAAAAGCGACCTTTTGCGAAAAAAAAGCGAAACCGTGTTTTTATCTGCTACAATGTATCTATAGAGATACAATGGAGAGGAGCAGGGTGTACATGAGCTTAAAATACGAGTCTGTTATCAGACAGATGACATTGGAAGAAAAGGCACGGATGATGTCGGGAAAAAACACTTGGCAGAGTGTGGATTATCCTAAATACCATATTCCGTCCATCATGATGTCCGATGGACCTCATGGAATGAGAACACAGAATCCGGATGCCGGGGACCACTTGGGACTTGGTTCCAGTATGCCGGCTACCTGTTTTCCAACAGCGGCAACAGTTGCTAACAGCTGGGATGAGAGACTGGCGGAGGAACTTGGAAATGCCCTGGCGGAAGAAGCAATATCCATGGGGGTTCACGTGATTTTAGGACCCGGGCTGAACATTAAGCGGAGTCCTCTTTGCGGACGAAATTTTGAATATTTTTCTGAGGATCCGTATCTCTCGGGGAAAATGGCAGCAGCTTATGTGAGGGGAATTCAAAGCCGGGGAATCGCGGCATGTCCGAAGCACTTTGCAGTAAACAGTCAGGAACTTCGGCGTATGGCGAATAATTCGGTGTTAGACGAGCGGACGCTTCGTGAAATTTATCTCACGGGTTTTGAAATTGCGGTAAAAGAAGGCAAAGCAAAAGCAATGATGTCTTCTTATAACGAAGTGAATGGCGTTTACGCTAATGAAAATAAGCATTTGTTACAGGAAATTCTGGTGGATGAATGGGGCTTTGACGGATATGTGGTATCTGACTGGGGAGCGAGCAACGACCATGCTCTGGGAGTAAAAAACGGCTCCCATTTAGAAATGCCGGGAACAGGAAAAGCAGGAAAACGGGAGATTTTACAGGCCATTGAGAAAGGATTTCTTACAGAGGAAGAGCTTGACAAACGTCTGGATGAATTTCTGAATGTGATTTTTCAATTAAATGAAACAGCAGCTCATGCAGGCAATAAGGGATTTGACGTTGAGGCGCATCATGCACTGGCAAGGAAAACAGCGGAGCAGAGCATTGTACTTCTGAAAAACGAGGACCGGATTCTTCCGATAAAGCAGGCAGCAAAGGTGGCGGTTATCGGAGATTTTGCAAAAACTCCGAGATATCAGGGAGCAGGTTCTTCTCTTGTCAATCCGACCAAAGAGCCGGAAAGTATTTTGAACTGCATTGCTGACAGCGGGCTGAACATGGTGGCTTATGCACAGGGCTATCGACGCAACGAAAAGCCGGATCAGGGCCTGATTGAGGATGCAGTAAAGGTGGCAGAAGGCGCAGATGCGGTTCTGGTATTTGCAGGACTGGATGAGATTAACGAGGCTGAAGGGATGGATCGCCCGAACCTGCGAATGCCGCAGGCGCAAAACGAGTTAATTGATGCTTTGACGGATAGATATTCCAATGTAGTAGTTGTACTATCTGCCGGTTCTGCTATCGAAATGCCATGGAAGGACAAAGTAAAAGCCATTGTACATGGATATCTGGGAGGGCAGGCAGGCGCTTCGGCAATGCTCAGTGTATTAACCGGAGCGGTAAATCCTTCCGGAAAGTTAAACGAGACATATCCGCTTCGTTATGAGGATACTCCTGCTTATGCTTATTATCCGGGAAAGGAACGCAACAGTGAATACAGAGAAAGTCTGTTTGTGGGGTATCGTTACTATTCTTCGGTTGGGCAAAAAGTGAGCTTCCCATTTGGCTATGGTTTGAGTTATACTACATTTACATACAGTAATCTTACAGCAACTGCAAAGGAAGTCCGTTTTCGGTTAAAGAACACGGGAGAACGTGACGGAGCAGAGATTACGCAGGTCTATATCGGAACAACATCCGATACGGTATTCCGCCCGCTTAAGGAATTGAAGGGCTTTCGGAAAGTTTTTCTGAAGGCAGGCGAGGAGAAGGAAGTTGTCATTCCTCTGGATGATAAAGCGTTCCGTTTTTTTGATGTCCGTACGAATAACTGGGAAACGGAAAGCGGCATGTATCATATTGAGATAGGAGCAAGCTCAGAGGATACGGTACTGGAAACGGATATAATGATTCACGGAACCGTGTCGGAAGGAGGATACGACAGGAAAGAACTGCCGGACTACTTTAGCGGGAAAGTGACAGAGGTAGAGGATGCAGAATTTGAACGACTTTACGGGAGGAAGCTTCCTGACGGAGGCTGGAGCGGTGAAATCGGGTTAAATGATGCCTTATGTCAGCTCTATTACGCAAAGGGATGGTTGGGACGCTTTGCTTATTTCGTACTCACAAAGCTTGTGAAGCATGCCGAGAAGAAGGGAAAACCGAATCTGAATCTGCTGTTTATTTATAATATACCGATTCGGGGCATTGCAAAAATGACGGGTGGTATTATTAACAAAGAGATGACCTGTGCGATTACGGAAATGGTGAACGGCCATGCATTCCGCGGAATCGGACATTTCATACGAGGTTTTTTTGTAAAGTAAAGGGGACACTATGATACGAATCGCTATCGTTGAAGATGAAGAGACATATGCGCTGCAGCTTCAGGAATTTTTAAAGAAATACGAAAAGGAAAACGGGGAGACTTTTCAGATTTCCCTGTTTTCGGACGGCGATGAAATTGTACATAAGTATAAGGCGGAATACGATATTATTTTGATGGATGTAGAAATGAAATTTATGGACGGAATGTCTGCGGCGGAGGAAATCCGGAAGGTAGATACGGAAGTGGTGATTATTTTTATTACCAATATGCCACAGTATGCAATCCGTGGCTATGCGGTAGATGCACTGGATTATGTGTTGAAGCCGGTTTCTTATTTTGCCTTTTCTCAGAGGCTGAACCGTGCGATTGTCCGTATGAAGAAGCGGGAGAACAAAAACATCTTCATCAGCGTAAAGGGTGGAACAATCCGCCTTGATGTGGCAAATATTTATTATATTGAAAGTCAGGGGCATACGCTAAATTTTCATACGGCAGCGGGAGTATATGAAGCATCCGGCACAATGAGGGAGCTGGAAGAAACACTCGAACCGCTGAACTTTTATCGGGGAAATAAAGGTTACCTGATTAATCTTGCTCACGTTGAAGGAGTGAAGGACGGCGTTGCGTCGGTAAAAGGAGAGCGGCTGATGCTGAGCCGTGCCAGAAAGCGGGAGTTTATGGAGGCGCTGACACGTTACTGGGGAGAGGTGATGAAGTAATGGGAAATACCATACCTGACATTCCGAGAGTCTATACCGCGATTGCAGAATGGTCTGCATGTCTCATTTTTATTGTGACACTAAAAGCGCGTTTTGAAAAAAAGAAGATGATTCTTCTTTCTGCAGCAGTACTTACGGTGCTGGTAGTTTTTCTGGAAGCAACGGCAACCACTCCATTATGGCTGTGGCTTCCCTGCATGCTGGTTGCATTTCTTATTATGGCAGGTTATCTCTACGGTTGTACTGAAATTTCCTGGTGGGACTGTTTTTATTACGCAACACTGGCATTTGTCATTGCGGAATGCGTAGCTTCTTTGGAATGGCAGGTTGTAAGCTTCTTCTTTACAGATATGAGCGCAGTCAGCCCGTGGATTCAGGGACTGATTCTATTCGGAGTATACGCCCCGGTAGAACTTATTATCTGGAGCCTGATTCGTTCCCATATTCCGGCGGACGGTCATCTTGATATCAGTCGTAAGGACTGGTTTACAGCCTTGTTTATCGGGCTTGTGGTATTCGGCTTCAGCAATTTGAGTTTTGTGACGACGGACACACCTTTTAGCGGAGAGTACTACAGAGAGATTGCCAACATGCGTACGCTTGTGGATATTGCCGGAGTAGCAATGCTTTATGCACATCTGGTTCTGTGCTGTGAGAATAAAGTCAGAATGGAGCTGGAGGCAGTGCAGAACGTGCTTCAGAATCAGTATCAGCAGTACAAACTGTCAAGGGAAAGCATTGATTTGATTAATTATAAGTATCACGATTTAAAACATCAGATTGCAGTACTCCGAAGAGAATCGGATCCAGAAAAGCGCAACGCTTTTTTAAATCAGATGGAAGAAGAAATTAAGCAGTATGAGTTGCAGAACAAAACCGGCAACAGTGTTTTGGACACAGTGCTTACGAGCAAGAGCCTGTACTGTAATAAGCACGGAATTACACTGACGAGCGTTGTGGACGGAAAGCTGTTGGAATTTATGGATACAATGGATATCTGTAGTATTTTCGGAAATGCATTGGATAATGCAATAGAATCCGTATTAAAGATCAGCAATAAGGAGAAACGCCTGATTCATGTCACTGTGCTGCAGCAGAAGAATTTCTTAATGATTCGAATTGAGAATTATTATGAGGGCGGAGTCGAATTTGAGAAAGGAAATCCGGCTTCAACGAAGAAGAATAAACAGTTTCACGGATATGGAATTAAAAGTATCCGGTATACTGTGAATAAGTATGACGGAGCGGTTTATATTGATACGGAAAACCAATGGTTTGATTTAAAAATCCTGATTCCTCTTCGGGGGTAATCAGGATTTTTGTACATAATCACAAGAGAAATAGAAATCAATCGGTACGAATTGTGCAAATCGGATACCATTTGTGCAGAAAACAAACCGTTTATGCAGAAAATGAACAAAAGAAATTTTTTCTGTTAAGATAAGAACATCAAAGTGTGCTTACATAAAGGGAGGTAAAAATGAGCAGGCAAAGTACAAAAAAGAAAATGAGTAACAGAAAGTTTCTCGCAATTACAGTACCGATTGTATCGCTGCTGCTTGTGCTGACGTTAATTATTAACGTGGCTGTGAACGCATTCTACGATACTATCACCATGTATTTTTCGGGTTCGGGAGCCAGCTTTGAATCCGAGGATGCGGAATCTGCAAGAGCCTATGCAAAGGATGTCGCTTTGCAGTTGGAGCAGGAAGGCATTGTATTACTGAAAAATACAGATCAGACATTGCCTTTATCAACGGAAAAAACAAAGAAACTGGCAGTCTTCGGATGGGATTCTTACGGTTCTATTTATGGAGGAACCGGATCGGGAAGCGCCAGCACGGCAGAGGCAATTACTCTGTATGATGCTTTAAAGGCTCAGGGGTTTGAGTTATATGAGGAACTTGGGAGCGTGTACAAAAATTATAAGAAAGAACGACAGGCGGGACTTAATGTAGGAGCTACCGATTTTACCGTTTATGAAACACCGCTTTCAGATTACGGAGACACTGTATTAAACGGTGCGAAGGAGTTTACGGATACTGCACTTGTGGTATTCGGACGTGTCGGCGGTGAAGGAAATGACTTACCGACGGACTATCTGAAATTAAGTGCAGATGAAACGGAGTTACTGGACTGGGTAACCGGAAATTTTGAACATGTCATTGTCCTTTTGAATATTGCAAACGCAATGGAACTGAGCTTCATTGAAGAATATGACACGATTGATGCGGCTCTCTGGATTGGTTTTCCGGGGCTGGTTGGCATGACAGGAGTTGCAGAAGCGATTTCCGGTGCCGTAAATCCGTCAGGACGTCTGACGGATATTTATGTAACTGATTTGACAAAGGACCCAACCTATTATAATTCTTCTTCGTGGGGTGTAAAGGAATACACCGATCAGTCAAGAAGCTATTATATTGACTACTGCGAGGGTATCTACATGGGTTACCGTTACTATGAAACAGCAGCAGTAGAGGGTTATATTGACTACAATTTGGCAGTTGTTTATCCGTTTGGGTATGGATTAAGCTACACCTCCTTTGAACAGAGCATCAAAAATTTTAAGGTGAATGATGACACTGTTACAGTAGAGGTGGAGGTAAAGAATACCGGAAATACAGCGGGTAAAGAGGTTGTGCAGATTTATTTTACTGCGCCTTATGATTCGGCAGAAAAAATCGAAAAAGCGTATGTCGAATTAATCGGCTATGAAAAGACAGAGCTGCTTTCTCCGGGGGCTTCCGAAACTGTAACCGTGGAGTTTCATGTAGCGGATATGGCAGCATATGACTACATAAATGCAGGTGCTTATGTATTAAGTGCGGGTGATTATGAGATTAAGCTGATGAAGAATTCTCATGATGTAATTGATTCAAGAACCTGTACCATTGATAAGAAAATCGTTTATAACGAAGATAATGACGGCGCACGGAAAAGCGACGATGCAGCAGCAGAAAACCGCTTTGCTGATGCGGATGGTTCTGGGGAAAGCGTTCCTGTAGAATACATGACAAGAGAGGACATGACGCTTCCGCAGGAGAAGCCTGCAAGAGCGGCAAGCGCGGCAGTAAAGGCAAGCCAAAACTCGACTTATGAGCAGGATAACAGTCTGACTGACATTACAACAGGTGTAAACTCCGGACTTACCTTGGCGGATATGGTAGGCCTTGCTTATAGTGACACACAGTGGGATACTTTTTTAAATCAGCTGACATTTAAAGAAATGGCTGAACTGAGTGCATACGGCGGATATTCCACCATTGCGCTGGATTCTGTCGGAAAGGTTGCAACCATTGACCTTGACGGTCCGAACGGATTCAATGAATCCAATACTACGACCGGTGGCGGCGGTGGCATCGCTTATCCATGTGAAACCGTTATCGCCTCCACATGGAATAATAAGCTAGCGGAAACCTGGGGTGAGTCCCTTGGAAATGAGGCAAAGAACTATGGTGTATCCGGCTGGTATGCACCGGGAACCAATATTCATCGTTCTGCATTCGGCGGAAGAAACTTTGAATACTTCTCCGAAGATCCGCTGCTTTCCGGTAAGATGGCGGCAAATACAATCGCGGGTGCGGCAAAGTACGGTTTGTACTGTTATGTAAAGCACTTTGCGGTCAACGAAACGGAAACACATCGTTGTGATAACGGTCTGTATACCTGGGTCAATGAACAGGCAATGCGTGAAATCTATCTTCAGCCGTTTGAGATTGCCGTAAAGGAAGGCGGAACGACCGCTATCATGAGTTCCTTCAATCGTATCGGAGCGACTTGGGCAGGCGCAAGTCATGCCTTGCTGACAGAAGTATTGAGAGAAGAATGGGGCTTTCACGGTATGGTTCTCAGTGACTACTACATGAGCATGGCATATCCGTATATGGACCCGTATGCAGGCTTGGTAGCAGGTAATGATATCTGGCTGGCAGGAGTTCCTGTATTCGGTCAGGTAGTAGAGGATAAAGATATTACAATCCGCAATGCCGTAAGAAATGCGGCTCATAACATTTTATATACCGTAGCAAACAGTAATGTATATGATGCAAGCTGCGTAGTGGAGGAAACTTCGGATTCCTGGATAGTACTGTTATATATCATCGATGCTGTTTTAGCTGTTTTCATCGTGGGATTAACAGTATTTATGGTAAGGCGTACAAGAAAGCACAGAAATTATATTCTGGCGATTATTGAGGAAAGAAAGCAGCAATAAAAGATAGAAATCAATCAACAGAATGCTATGTAGCAGGAGGTCGCAATGAACAAACTGAAAAAAGCGTTGGCATTATTATTAACCTTCCTATTCTGCATTCCGGCATCGGTTCAGACTGTATATGCAGAGGAGACGGTGCTTGAAGCGGAGGATGCGGATATTGCTGCCACCAGTTCGGTGGAATGGATGGGGATTACCGATGTGGTAGAAGTAAAGGAATCTGCAAGCGGCGGAAAAAGTATTGGGTATTTCGGCGTAGCAGGAAATAAGATTACATGGACCTACAACAGTGTAAACGGCGGAGCAGCAACACTCGACTTTGTGCTTGCGAGTGGCGCTATGGATATGGCAACATTCAGTAACTGTGATATGACACTGGATGGAATGGTGAAATTTACGGTAAACGGAACGGAATTATCCTATTCGGGAGTGAACCTTCCGGCAGGAGCAAACTATGACAACTGGCAGGATGTAATCTTTGAAAATGTTATGCTGAATGCCGGTGCAAATACGATTGTACTTGAAGTTGTAGATGCAACCAGTGTACCGAACATTGACTGCTTAAAGATTACAGAGGGGGCTTCTGCGGGCAGCGCAGGAAGTTCCGTAGAGCCGGGAGTAGAGGAAACACTGTATCTTGAAGCGGAAGATGCACTGGTTGAAGCAGTGAGCAGTATGGACGGCTATGATATACTGGAAGTAAAGGAATCTGCAAGCGGTGGAAAAAGTCTGGGGTACTTTGGCGTTGCAGGCAATAAGATTACCTGGACGATAGAAAGTGAGCATGGCGGTGCAGTAACCCTGTCCTTTGTTCTTGCCAGCGCGGCATTTGATTTTGCAACGTTTGGAAACGGAGATATGACGCTGGAAGAAACATATGTTACCTTCTCTTTGAACGGAACGAAGCTTTCGTATGCACCGGTATTGCTTCCGGCCGGAAATTATGAAAACTGGCAGGAAGTTAAGATCAATGCAGAGTTAGCGGAAGGTACGAATACGGTAGTTCTTGAAATAGTAGATCCTACTTATACTCCGAATGTTGACTGCCTGATTGTTTATCCGGGTCATACGGAAGATACAGGAAATTCCACAGGAAATTCTACGGGAACTTCTGCAGGAAACAGTTCAAATACCGGAAACACATCGCAGGAGCAGAACGAACAAGGCAATGCAACGACCGGTGTTCCGGCAACAGTAATTGTGCAGGAAGAAATGCCAAAAGAAACAGGGGCAGTGATAAGAGATACGATGATTGGAATTCCGGTTACGTTTCTTCTTTTGGCTTTACTTGGCGCTGTAGTGTTCTTCATTTATAAGGCAGTGAAGCTGACGGAAGAGGATAAGCTTGCGATAAAGGAACTGATTACAAAGAGAAAAGCAGAAAAGGCAGCATGGAAAAAGGAATATAAGACACTGGATGATAACGAGGAAAAAGAAATTTCCAGAGTAAGCTTTGCGATAGAGAGAAAAGCGGCTAAAGCAGCAAGAAGAGCAGAAATTGAAGCTATGACCTATGGCGAAGGCGTACGCGCCATGAGAAATGAAAAAGTGGCGGAGCTTAGCAGACCGAAAGCAAAGTATGTTCTTTTGCTGGTGCTTGCATCCGTGGTGATTGGAGGTATATTCGGAGTGTATTACCGTTCTGCGGATGACAGAGTAACAGCAGTATCCGGGACGGCAGGCGGAAGCTATTCTTATGTAGTGGAAGGGTATGACTGGGGACCGGGAGTACCGAAAGTGATTCTTCACTTAGAAGGAAAGATGAAGCCGGATAATCTGGAAAAAGCACAGTTTGATGTAACAGTCACCTATCAGGGGTGGATGGGAGCAACCGAAGGAAACAGAACAGTCAAAACGATGTATCTGTCTGACGCAGAAGGAAACCCGGTAGATAAAAAATCAGAGTATCTTACATTAGAGCTGGAGGTAGGACCTGCAATTTCAGAATCCACACCGTTTTACTATGATTTTATGGCGGGTGTCAACAACTGGTCCAATCCATATAAGTATACGATTTCGTTAACATCCGGTACACAGCTGATTGTGGACGGAAAGGCTTACAGCTCTGCCAGATTTGTGACATTTGACCGGAAGCTTTCTCCGGATACGGAGGTGTTCTGCTCCTACCGTGGAGAATTTGAAGGAATTACACTTTCCTATGCGGCATATGAGCCGGAGAAGCTTACGAAGGATAAAGTGAAGAACGCACTTATTATCTGGCTACATGGTGCCGGTGAAGGCGGTACGGATACCGACATTGACCTCCTCGGCAATAAGGTAACGGCACTTGCAAAGGAAGAAATTCAGCAATACTTTGACGGAAACGGAGCTTATGTCCTTGTTCCACAGTCACCGACCATGTGGATGGATGACGGTACCGGAGAATATACAACAAACGCTGTCTCAAAGTATACAGAGAGTCTGATGGCACTGATTGATTCCTATGTAAAAACTCATGAGGATATTGATACGAACAGAATCCTCATCGGCGGCTGTTCAAACGGCGGTTTCATGACGATGAATATGATTCTGACTTATCCGGACCATTTTGCAGCGGCATATCCGATTTGTGAGGCATATATGGATGAGTGGATTACGGATGGTATGTTAAGTCAGATTTCAGGTCTTCCGATTTGGTTTACCCATGCAAAGGCAGACCCTACGGTCGACCCGGATACGCATACGGTTGCAACCTATCAGCGGCTGAAGGCAATGGGAAACAATCAGGTTCACTTTACTTATTATGACAACGTAGTAGATACAACCGGTACTTATGCAGCTGCAACCGGAAGTGCATATGAGTATAACGGACATTGGTCCTGGATTTACACATTAAATAATGACTGCAAGACAGATTTTGACGGTTCGGCGGTTACTTTAGGCGGTAAAGAGGTTACTATCTGGGAATGGCTTGCGGCACGGTCGAAGTAAAAGAGGATGAATATGAAAACAATAATTAACTGGTGGAATAAATTTGCTCAAAAACATCCGAAGGCTTCCAAGTGGGTTCGTGAGGGCGGTTTGTTTGTTCTGTTCAGCAATGCCGTGACCGTGGTGCAATATATCATCTATGCCTTTTTGCCGAATCTTCTCGGACTTAAGCTGGCCGGCATGGAATGGAGCTGGCCGGCAGTTCCGGTCAGGTTGTTCCATATTGATTTTACATGGAATGCCATTGGCTATGACGTACTCTATGATGCAGCCGGAAACGTTATTATCGGAGGCGGCGTCGGATATCTGATAGCAATGCTTGTGGGATCTTTTCTTGCCCAGTGCATCAACTTCCCGTTGCAGCGGAACATTACATTCCGAAGCAAGGGAAATCCGTGGTATCAGGCAATGTGGTATTTTATCGCATGGGTTGTGATTACGCTGATTGTAAACTCCATCAACTGCGTGTGGGTAGCGGTGGCAAGCCAGATGCTTCCGAACTGGCTGTACAGTATCGGTACGACCGTTCTGATGGGAGGAATCTCCATGGTGATTTTCTTCTTTGTATTTAAGATTATTTTTCCGGAAGGGGAGGCAAATAAGAAGTAAGAGCGACAGAAACAATGCCAATGTTAAGAATTTGAAAAAGAAGCCCTATCTGCTTCTCAAAGTAGACAGGGCTTCTTTTTTTATTAGCTGCTTTTCAAAATCTCTAACAAATAATGCTGGTCAACGTTGTGAGAATGATTACGTTGCTTATATTCCCGAATGGCATTTACCAATTTAGAAATATCATTTCCATAATACTCTTCATAAAACTTAGATTCGCCTTTGTACTTACTTTTGTTAAAAACAATATTTTCTTTTGCAAATTGCTTTGGATGTTTTTGAACTTTTGTTTTTTCGTATTCTTTAAACTTTTTCTCTGATAAAATCAACAAAATCTCTAATTCTGGCAATGTGCAATATTTTATTATTTGTTTTATTTGCATTTTGAACTCTTGAGGAATCGTTAGTTTATCACTTTGCTTATCTCCAATTCTCCAAATCTCTACCGGACCTCCGTATATTCCTAATTGGGTTTTTACAACGGGGGATGTTTTAATTTGTCGTGCATGGTAAACCTGGCGCCCCACTAAATCGTCATATCCTATTATTAATTTATTGTGTTCCAGTAAAATGTCAATAATCTTTTTCTCATTTGGTCCTTCGCACATAATCAAATACTTCATTACATCAATTCCCTCTTCAAATTCATCAATGCTTCGTAATTAACAGCAGTATCAAAGGCATTCTGATAAAATTTTTTACTTTTTAGAAGTTCAGTTCGTAATCCATATTTTTCATACATATTTTCTATTTCTATTTTTTCTCTGCTGTGTGTAATCCAGATATTATCACTACGGTTAAATAAATCTAATAATTCACAATAATGTGTTGAAAAAATCAAGGTGGCATTTTTTTTGTTTACGTTTTTATCTTTAAACAGCATAATCAAGTTTTCTACCAGTGTTTTATGAAAATGATTTTCAATCTCATCTACAATTAGATCAATTCCCATTTGCAAAGAAACTATTGCAGTAATATATAAATTTAGTCCCTTGGTTGTTCCACTGGACATGAAATGATATAGCTCATTAGGTGATAACTTCATTTCTTTCCCTTGATAAATCAATAAATAGTTATTATCATCCAATTGTTTTATTTCTTCTATGTTTTCATCGAATATTTTGATGACTTTCCTTAATAAACTGTTTTCCACTTTGGCAACTCTGATGAGTTTAAATGTAAAATCAAAACCGGATGGATCTTCCATAGATTCATCATAAAAAATTTCTCTTAGTGTTGTTTTCCTAAGCACACAAAAAACCATTGAAAAGTCCTCAGGTATTATTTCTGTTAGTTGAGCATATTCGTTCCATTCATCATCAAAAATTTTTTTTGCATTTGATTTATAATACTTTTTGCGAAATAATTTTTGATTTTTAAAAACGGCAATATCTTCTAAAGAATCGGAATTGTCCAAGTCAGTTAGGTATTTATATAGATAACCCTCCTCATAAAACACCATTTCAAAACTGATTCCGTGATAATTAACTTCTTTTCCAGCCAATCTGAAAGTACTTAAAATATCATAGCACCAATCAAGCAATTCGAGGGTGGAACTTTTTCCAGAAGCGTTTTTACCAATAACTCCCAATGTATTATACACAAATAATCCTTCATCAATTTCTATCAATTCATATTCTTTATCTTCACTGGTTTTCTTTGATTTGGCTATCATATCGATGCAAAAATCATCTGTGCAGTTTTTAAATCCTTTTGCTTTTACACGTAAAAGTTTCATATTTTGCCTCCTATTTGAGATAACGTTCGTTTATGTCTATATTATCACTAAATCAACAAAAATAAAACATTTTTTTTGTTTATTTTAAATTTCTTTTATGAGTGTAAAACTCCTTTTTTTTCTTGACATTTTCCCTGATTCATAGTACATTTTAATTATCACTTAAATATTTCAATCAGAAATAAAAAGGAGAAGGCACAATGAAAAAGAAGGTATTCGTGCTTCTGTTCGGACTTTGTCTGGCGGCTTCTGCGGCGGCCTGCGGCAATCGGAATGAAGAGAGCGGCACAGAAAACGGACAGCAGACGGGAACAGAAGAAAACGTCACAAATCATCCGGAGGGCAATACGGAAACGGGGAATGCTTCCGGAGAGCAGGGAAGCGAGGCAGAGGAAGTGTTGGAGGCGGTTTATACACCGGCAAATTATGACGGTATTGAGGTAAAATCAAACGGAGCGAGGGTATCTGTACACGACCCTTCCATTAAGGTGTTTAACGGAACATACTATATTTACGGCTCCCATATGACGGGGGCATACTCGGAAGATATGCAGACCTGGACGTATATCGGCAACGGCTATAAAGAAAAAAATGCCTTGTTTGAAAATCTGTTTGCAGAAGGGCTTGGCATTTTTGATTATGCCGGAGATTACGGCGACGGTTCTTATGCTGTCTGGGCAGAAGATGTGATTTATATTGAGGAAATGCAGAAATATGTCATGTATTTTTGTACTTCCTCCACTTACATAAAGTCGAATCTGTGCTATGCGGTTTCGGATTCGCCGGAAGGACCGTTTGTATGGCAGGGAACACTGCTTTATTCCGGCTTTACGAAGGATGATATCGACCAGACCGATGTGTATGACTATGTGACCGAGGAATATGCAAAGTCCACTTATTTAAAAGGCGGACGCTTATACAACAATGACGACTGGCCGAACTGTATCGACCCGGCACCGTTCTATGACGAGGACGGAAGATTGTGGATGACCTATGGCTCCTGGTCCGGCGGTATTTTCTTATTGGAACTGGACCCGAATACGGGGCTGATTATTCACCCGGAGGCAGATCCGGAACACAATGTAGACCCTTACTTTGGAAAGCGGCTGCTTGGCGGCGGACATAAATCGATCGAAGGGCCGTATATTCAATATGACGCGGAAGCCGGTTATTACTATTTATATGTTTCCTACGGTTCGCTCGACCGCGTCGGCGGCTATCAGATTCGCGTGTTCCGCTCCGAAACCGTGGATGGTGAGTATGTCGACATGAGCGGCAAGTATCCGACAAAAGGCTTCAATCATGCCTACTATGGTTTAAAGCTTTCCGGAAACTATTATCTGCCAAGCAACAAGTATGCCTATATGGCAACCGGCGGACAGTCGACCTTTATTGATACCGACGGCAAGCGCTACATCTGCTTCCATTCCAGATTTGACAAGAACGGCGAGCACCATGAGCCGGTGGTGAAGCAGCTGTTTTATAACGACGAGGGCTGGCCGGTGCTGGCACCTTACACGACGCAGGGGGAAACGATTTCGAAAACCGGTTATGACAAATCGGAGCTGGTCGGTGACTATTACTTCATCAACCAGGGAATGAAGATTGATGCCGAAATCGCGGAGCCGTGCATGATTACGCTGCGTGAGGACGGAAGAGTGAGCGGGTCGGTCATCGGAACCTGGGAGGCAGTCGAAGGAACCTATTATATGCACTTTACCTATGAGGATAAAACCTACAGCGGAGTGTTCTTAAAGCAGCTTGACGAAGCAGGGAAAGAAGTGATGACGTTCTCGGCAGTCGGAAGCAACGAGAGCATCTGGGGTGTGAAGTATCTGAACTAGTATCGGAATGTAGTGAGTAGGAACCTTTGTAAAAAAGAACATACAGGAAAAGGTTACAGAGCTTAGAAGTTAGAAAAGGGATACCGTGCTATACCAATATGGCATAACGCAGTATCCCTTTTTTACGTTGTGTCCGATGAAACTGAACCTTACAGTCCGGCGAAGCCGGGCCACACTATTTTGCCGGAATCCGAAGAACGGTAAGGGAATAAGCCGGAGCTTCATAGGTAAAGGAGCTGTCGATATTCATGGTAGTTTCTTCCGGAACAATATGGTCAGGCGTCTGAGCGCTGTTGTAGGCGGTTAACAGCTTCCCTGAGAGGGTAATGACCTGTGCCGTTGTTTCAAACTTACCGGTATCAAAGTCCTGAAGCACGATATCAATCGGAAGCGCATCGGCGGAAGGATTGATGAACTTTAACACTAAATCGCCGTTTTCTGCAAGGCAGGCAGATTCATACAGCGGCTCCGGGGTCTTTTTTGTATAGTCGATATATTTGATACCGTCAAGGAAGCATTGAATATTGTTTTCGTTTACGACGATTTTCAACTGATAGGTCTGGTTGTGCTTTAGCTTGATCTGACGGACGGTTCCGGACACCTGACCGCTTTTGATGCCGGCATCTACAATCTGCAGACAGGAGACGGTGTTTCCCCAGCCGCCGAGATTCCAGAAGATATTGTTGTTGCTGTTTTTGACACAGACCGGAATTAAAAAGCCCTCTGCACCGGAGAGAATCGTGGCATCCACGGTCAGTGTGTAGTTGCTCCAGCTTAAGTCACCGACATAAATAACATCTCCGGTGTTGGTATCGGCAGGATTTCCGGTATGAGTCTGGATGAGTCTGCCGTCCTGTACGCTAAAGCTTCCCTCGTGCTCTTTAAAGCCATCGTTGTTTAATACGGACTCATCATCAAAGGTGCAGGAGTAAAGCACCTCTCCGGTGACGTTATCCGTTACGACAAGATTATCGTAGGCAGCCGAGGTCTGCCATGTTCCGAGACCGACCTTGCCGGAAAGCGGAGCGACGGTCGCTTCGAGGCTTTCAGTGTTCAGCGAGGCAGGAAGACTGATGCTTCCCCGATGCACGGAAAAGAGCTGCTGTACATAGTAATTGACGGAGCCGTAGACACTGTGGTTATTAAACCAGATGAGGTCCGGTGTCCACTGGTTGCTGGTGCTGTTGCCAAAGAGCGGTGCATAGCAGGCAAGCTCCACGATATCGCCGTTCTTTTCCAACCCTGTCATGTAGGCGGCTTCTGCAAGCGCGGCTTCCAGAGTATTGGACTTTGCGGCGTATTCTCCTAAAAATACCTTTGCCTGAGAGCTGCGGTCGTAGCTGTCGTAACGCTTCGTATTGGTAAAGAAAAAGTCGGGATATTCATAATAGTGTTCGTCCACGAGCGTGGTATTTTCTTCTGCTCTGGATTCGACATAATCCCAGCCGACCGTATCGCCGGAGCCGGTGCTGTTGGCAACAATCAGCTCGATACCGCCGTAGATTTCCGGCTGCTCCTTTGCAGCCTCAAGAAATGCCTTCTCAAACAGCTTGTAATGCTGGTAGTATTCGGTCTGCCACTGCTCGTTGCCGATGGCAATGTACTTTAACGGAAACGGCTCCTCATGTCCCATGGCAATGCGGACACTGCCCCAATAGGTGGAGGCATCACCGAGACAGAATTCTGCCAGGTCCAGCGCATCCTGCAGACGCTGTTTAAATTCCTCGGAATTGGTATCAAATACAAGGTATCGCTGACTCTGTATCTGGCAGGTCATGCCGGCATTGAGTACCGGAACCGGCATACAGTCAAGCTTTTCGCAAAGCTCAAAAAATTCATAAAAACCGATGCCGTAGGTTGTGTAATACGGATGTGTGGAGTTGCCGGTCCAGACAGAACGCCCCTGCGGACGGGTGGCAACGTCACCGACGGTAAGCTCCCCGTTGATGCAAAAGCTCATGCCGTTGCCGATGGAATCCTTCCAGCTGTACATGGATTCCAGGTCCTTGCCCTCAATGACACAGCCGCCCGGAAAACGCATAAAGGATGGATGAAGAGCCTCCAGAGCCTCACCGATATCACGGCGGATATTCGTTCCCTTGTAGGTATCCGTTGTCATCAGGCTGACCATATCCGCACAGACGCTGCCGCCTGCAACCTCAAGCAGAAGACGGATATCTTTGGAAATTACCGTACCGTCTGCCGTACCTTCGAAAGAAGGGGTAAGGGTAAGCTCGTATTTGTACCAGTCTCCGGTAAGGCCGGTAATGGTTTCTGAAGCATATACTTCATCCCGACTGTTTACGATGGAAATGCGTACAGCAGGAGAGGTGCCTTCTGCCGCTTTGAGATAGACACTGAAACGATATTCCTCTCCGAGGGTAATTGCCATGCCGTCAAGGTAACCTCTGTTAAAGATACCGCCATAGGCATCGGTGGTGTTGCTTAGAACGGCATAGCAGGGATTGTTGCTGTTGAGGCAGCTGCCGTCCTCCAGTCCGTTTACGATTTCAAAGGAAACCGTATCAACAGAACTGCTGCTCCAGCCATGCTTATGAAGATTGCCTGCAATACCGCCGTATTCAAAGGAACGGTTTTTGACAAGCTCGGCATACATTCCGCCGTCAACGGCAAAGTTGATGTCCTCAAGGAAAATACCGAACAGGTTTTTACTGATGTTATGAGAAGCGTCCAGAGAGGAGGCATCGGTCTGCACCACATAGGATGCATGCGCAGGAACATCAGAAGTGTCCTCCGGTACGGATGGTGTCGGAGCGGCGTCGGGTTCTGTGATGACCGGCTCTGTAGTGACAGACACAGGCTTGCTTCCATCGGAGTCCGGAACAGGTTCGGAAGCCTTGCATCCGCATAATATAAGGATACCGGAGCAAAGGCACCAAAAGAACCATGATTTTAACTTTTTTTGAAACATAAAATCCTCCTTGTTTTCCGGAGGAAAATCAATTTTACGAAGTAAAATTTGCACCCACGTGGGTAGATTTGTCCTCCTTGTGTACAAAATGCACAAAATTGTGGTCGCATTTTTGTGAGATTCTTTTTGATATGACAGAATAATCGGGAAAAAAAGCGACCGTTAACTATAAAATAGCACAAAAAACATAGATTTCAAGTATTGACTTTTTTACCAATAGAGAGTAAATTATAATATAAATAACTAAAGTATTTAACTGAAAATTAAAATTAAATGGTACACAATGCAGAATGGAGGATGACATGCAGAAGAAATTTGCAAGAATGACAGCGTTAGGATTGCTTTCTACGATGGTCATCAGTGTAGGAGCTTCCATGCTTCCGGTAAAAGCGGCTGCCGGAACGGAAAGCGGCACGGGGGCAACGTATTCCATAAATCAGGAATATGTCAGCGAGATGATTTCCAATAATTATACGAAGGTCAGCGCCGGCTATACGGCAGCTCCCTATGCGGGAGCGGATCTTGTCTTTTCGGTAGCGGATACACTCCTTGGCAGCACGGAAAAGGTAACGGCGGACACCCGTGGCTATGAGAAGGCAGACACGGTCACAAGGCTGCAAAGAAATGACAGCATTACCTTCACCATAGAGGTACCTCAGACTGCCGTTTATGAACTGGTTTTTGATTATCTGTCCTATGACGATTCTGTACTTCCGGTAGGAATGTCGCTTCAGGTAGACGGTGAGTATCCGTTTTATGAATGCCGGAACTTAAAGCTTGAAACAACCTGGATTTCCAAGGGAGAAAAATCCTATGACCGTTACAACAATGAGATTGTTACCGTGCCGGATAAGCTCATCCGCTGGGAGAGCAAGGCGCTCGGTGACGGTAGCTATCGTTATGCCGACGCACTCGGTCTTCAGCTGACAAAGGGAACCCATGAGATTACCTTAAACGTCAGTGAAGGGGAGTTCCTGCTTGGCACAGTGACGCTTTGCGCACCGGAGCAGCTGGCGGAATATACCGGCTCCGTGACTGCTACAGGAAATCAAATCGTGGAGCTTCAGGGCGAAGAGTTTACCTACCGCAATGATTCCTCCATTCATGCAGTTGCGGAATATGATACAAGCCTCGACCCGTATGAGGTAACCGATACCGTATTAAATACGATTGATTCCGCATCCTTCAGTGAGGCGGGGCAGAGAGTGAGCTATGAGTTTACCGCCCCGGAATCCGGTTATTATTACATAGGAATGAACTACCGTCAGTCGGACCGCAATGACTTTCCGGTCTTTCTTGATATCGCCATTGACGGCAAAATACCGAATACGGCATTTGAATCTTACGCCATGGACTATACCAATAAGTATAAAACCGTGACGTTAACAGACAGGGAGGGCAGCAGGTTAAGCGTTTATCTCGAACAGGGCAGGCATACCATTTCCTTTACGATTACAAACGATGAAATCCGCCAGATTTTAGAGGGACTGGATGAAATCATGTCGGGTGTCAATGACCTGGCACTGGAGATTACGAAGGTTGCGGGCACCAATGCCGACAAATACCGTGACTTAAAGCTTTCGAAGTATATTCCGGATCTGGAAGAAAAGCTTTACGGCTATGCAGACAGACTGTATGCACTGCAGGAAACGGTGCGCGAGTACGCAGGAACGAAAAAGTCCATTGCGATTCTTTCTTCCATGACGATTGCGGCAAAGCAGCTGATTTCGCTTGCCGAGGAGCCGGATGAAATTCCGTATCGTGTGTCGGAACTCTGCACGAGTGCATCGAGTGCAAACCGCCATCTGGCCAATACGGTAGATAATTTAATGAAGAACGATATTGCCATTGACCGCATCTGGATTTATCAGGAGGATGCCGCTCTTCCGAAAAAGCCGGGCTTTTTTGCCTCACTCGGAATGAATATAAACCGGTTTATCTCCTCCTTTACCGACCAGGCATATTCGACCAGCAACACGAATCCGGAGCATTTGCAGGTATGGGTGAACCGTTCCAGCCAGTATGTACAGATTATGCAGAAAATGATAGACGAATACTTCACACCGCAGACCGGAATCGAAGTAGACATCAGTATCATGCCGGACCAGTACAAGCTTGTCCTTGCCAACAGCTCGGGCAAGGCGCCGGATGTGGCAACCGGTATCAACTACACGATTCCGTATGAGCTTGCCATTCGCGGAGCACTTGTGGATATGACGCAGTTTGAAGATTTCAAAGAGGTGGCATCTGTATATGAACCGGGCCTGTTTATGACGGGAACGATTAACGACAGTATTTATTCGATGCCGGAAACGATGAACTTCTGGGTGCTGTATTACCGCTCCGACATTTTAGATAAGCTGGGGCTTGAGGTCCCGGAAACCATGCAGGATGTCATCGATATGCTGCCGGAATTACAGATGAGAGGCTTAAATTATTATCAGCCGGTATCCGGAATGCTTCTTATGAGAAACTTCCACGGTACGATGCCGCTCATTGCACAGCACGGCGGTTCTCTGTATTTTGAAACGGCACAGGAGGGTACGGCATTCGGAACCGCAGAGGCAGTTGAAGGCTTTACCTACCTGACGGAGCTGTTTACGATTTATGAAATGCCGATTAACATCGACAACTTCTACCAGCACTTAAGAAACGGAGATATTCCGATTGGTGTGGCAGATTTCGGAACCTATAACCTGATGACCAATGCGGCACCGGAGCTGAAGAATTCCTGGGAAATTGCACTTGTCCCGGGCGTGGAGAAGGAGGACGGAACCATCGACCGTACCGTCTGCGGAAATGCGGAAAGCTCGGTTATCTTTAAATCTGATGCGGAAAGAGAAGCAAAGGCATGGGAATTTATCAGATGGTGGTCTTCGACGAAAACGCAGGCAGAATTCGGGCAGACGCTGCAGATTACCTACGGTGACGAATATATGTGGACGACCGCAAATCTGGATGCGTTTCTGCAGCTTCCGTGGGACAGTGAGGATAAGCAGATTATCGTAGAGCAGATGACGCATGTCATCGACGTTCCTCGAGTTCCGGGTACCTATTTATTAGAGCGTGAAATGAGCAATGCCTTTAATGACATCGTAGTAAACGGAGATACTGCACAGGGACGTATCGACAAGGCAGTAAAGACGATTAACCGTGAAATCGACAGGAAGTTAGAGGAATTCGGTTTCATTGACAGCAACGGCACGACCCTGAAGGAATATCGGGTGCCGACCTTAGACAGCGTAAAACGGCTGTTAGGCAGAGAAGAGTAGGCGGTGAGAACAGATGGAAGCAAAGCAAAGAAAAAATAAAATAGCGAAACGAGCCAATAACAAAAACGGATATCTGTTTATCCTGCCTTATGCAGTGATGTTCCTTGTGTTTATTCTCATTCCGGTACTGCTTGCAATCATATTATCCTTTACCAACTTTAATGCGATTGAGTTCCCGGACTGGGCGGGCTTCTTAAATTATATTACGATACTGACCAATGATGAGGTATTCATGCAGTATGTTCTGCCGAATACCGTGGCATATGCGCTGATTGTCGGCGTCGGCGGGTACATTTTATCGTTCATTCTTGCATGGGCGCTCTGCAATCTGCCAAGCTGGCTCCGCACGATTTTTGCATTGATTCTTTATTCGCCGAGTATGACTGCCGGTGTTGCCATGGCGGTTGTATGGAAGGTCATCTTCTCCGGTGACCAGACCGGACTGTTAAACAGCTGGCTGATGAAGCTCGGTATTATTACGGAACCGGTCATCTGGCTCATCAATGCAAAATACCTGCTGCCGATTGTCATTATCATCGGTTTATGGTCGAGTATGGGTATCGGCTTTTTATCCCTGATTGCCGGTATCTTAAACACGGACGAATCTCTCTATGAAGCGGGCGCCATTGACGGCATCAAAAACCGCTTCCAGGAAATGATTTATATTACGATTCCGAGCATGAAGCCGCAGATGCTGTTTGCGGCGGTTATGAGCATTGTCAATGCCTTTCAGACAGGTACGATGTTTACGATGTTAACCGGTAACCCGTCTCCGGGCTACGCTTCACAGTTAATCGTAAACCATATTGAAGACTATGGTTTCCTGCGTTATGAAATGGGTTATGCAGCAGCGTTATCCGTAGTATTACTGTTAATTGTACAAATCTTCTCCAAGGCAGCCAACCGGCTCTTTGGAGAGAACGATTAAGGAGGTGGAGACATGGCATATAAAGGACATCGTATTAATCCGAAACGATTTGAAAAGAGTCAGATTAAGATTGTCGTAGCAATTCTGCCGCTTGTCATTTTCATGGCGCTGCCGATTGTCTTCATCATCAATCATGCGTTTAAGCCGATGGAGGAGCTGTTTGCGTTCCCGCCGACCTTTATCGTTCGGAATCCTACGCTTGACAACTTCACGGCACTCATAAAAGCAAGTCGCACGGCAGGCATTCCGATGAGCAGATATGTCTTCAACAGCCTGATTGTTACAGTGGCAACCATTTTCCTATCGCTGTTATTTACAACGTGCGCTGCCTTTGCACTTTCCAAAATCCGGTTCAAGGGCAAGAACACACTCATGAACATCAATCAGACCGCCATCATGTTCGTCGGAACCGCGGTGCTGATTCCGAGATACTTAGTCATCAGCCGGATTGGACTGGTTGACAACTATCTGGCGCATATCCTTCCGCTGCTTGCCATGCCGGTGGCACTGTTTCTTGTGAAGCAGTTTGTCGATCAGGTACCGGATTCGTTGCTGGAAGCAGCCTACATCGACGGCGCAAACGATTTTAAGGTGTACATAAAAATCATACTTCCGATGATTCGGCCGGCAATCGCAACGGCGGCCATCTTAGTGTTCCAGCAGGTGTGGACGAACATGGAAACATCCAGCTACTTTGTCAATGACGACGGCATGAAGACGCTGACGTTTTACATGAATACGCTGGCAAACGCAAACAACACCGTAGCCGGACAGGGTATGGCGGCAGCGGCGGCACTGATTATGTTTATACCGAATCTGCTGTTATTTATTATTTTACAGAAAAATGTCATGAATACGATGGCACACTCCGGAATTAAGTAAAGGAAAAGGCGGGTAGTATATGAAAAAGTATAGCAAAACCTTAAAAAGAACAGCCTTATGCCTGATGGCCTTCCTGTTACTTACCGGCAATGTGGCAACGGTATTTGCAGAAGAAGCCCCGTATAAGACCTATACGTTTGACGGCTACGGCAACATCACGCAGACGCAGACCGCGTATCTGCCTTATAAGACCATTACAAAGTTTGACGAGGAGGCACTGAAGTCTCCGAATGATTTGTGCCTGACCGGGGACGGCGAGATTTACATTGCCGATACCGGAAACAGCAGAATCGTGGTCGGTGATTTGGAGGGCAATTTAATTAAAATCATCGGCGAGGGCATCTTAAAGACGCCGAAGGGTGTCTACGTTACAAAGAACAAGCACATTTACGTGGCAGACCGTGATGCGGAACGGGTCTTTGAGTTTGACGAAAACGGTGTCCTGCTCAACCAGTACGGGAAGCCGGACAGCCCATTATACGGAAACGCACTTTCGTTCCTGCCGATTAAGATTACGGTGAACGATGCGGGCATCATGTACGTCATCTGTGAATCCAATACCAACGGTATCGTGGAAATTTCTCCGACCGACGGAGGAACCTTCCTTGGCTACTTCGGTACGAATGCAGCTTCCCGCTCGTTAAAGACAATTATTTATCGTATGATTTTAACGAAGGAGCAGAGGGCAAAAATGGTATCCAATCTTCCTTCGACACCGGATAACCTCTGTATTGACCATAAGGGGTTGATTTATACGGTGACGAGAGGCGAGGAGTACGACACATTAAAACGCCTCAATATCGCCGGAAACAATATCATCAGTCCGGATGCTTATGATGAAATCCCGGCAGCGGTGGCGGCAGGAAACCATGACAATGTTTTTATGGTTTCCCAGAAGGGGTACATATACGAATTCAGTAACGAAGGGGAAATCCTGTATGTCTTCGGCGGTGCGGATGACGGAACACAGAGAGTCGGTCTTTGTACGTTAATCAGTGCGATTGGCGTAGATACCTCCGACCGGATTTACATACTGGATACGGACAAATGCCAGATTCAGGTGTTTGAACCGACGGAATTCACCGACCTTCTGCACGAGGCACTGAACCTCTACGCAAAAGGACGATATACGGAAAGCAAAGCTCCGCTCGAAGAAGTCTTAAAAATGAACAGTATGTTTGACTATGCAAACAAGGCGATGGGGCGAGCTTACTTCCAGGAAGAGAATTATGTCATGGCGCAGAAATACGCAAAGCTTGCGAAGGACTACGAGGGCTATTCCGATGCTACCTGGGAAATCCGGAACCTTGCATTGAAGCGAATCCTCGTGCCGTTCATCTGGATACTGGTGGCGCTCTGGGCGGTAAGTAAGCTCATCCGGTTTCTGGATAAAAGAAAGCATATTCTGGCACCGCTGCACCGTCTGAATGCAAGGCTTTCGGAAAAGAAGCGCATTCGTGACCTTAAGTTTGCCTGGTACTTTATGCGGCATCCGATTGACGGCTGCTACGGCATTGCAAGGGAGCGCAGGCACTCGGTATGGACTGCGAATTTCCTTGTCATTGTCTTTACCGCAGAGCGGATTATCAACAAGTATCTGTGCGGCTTCTTACAAAAGACCGTGGCAGAGGGAAGATATGAAATCTTCAGTGACATCGGTTCGGTCCTCCTTGTACTCATCGGCGTTACCCTGTGTAATTATCTGGTATGTACGATTAACGACGGCGAGGGAACCGTAAAGAAAATTTACTGCTCGTTTGTTTATTCCCTGACACCGTACATCACGCTGATTCCGATTGTGTTTGTACTGTCTCACGTATTGACGGACAACGAACAGTTCCTGATTACCTTTTTATATCTGCTCATTTACGGCTGGTGTGCCGTGCTTTTAGTGCTTGCGGTCAAGGAAGTCAACAACTACACGGTAAAAGAGACTGCCAAGGTCATCGGCCTTACGTTCTTTACCGTACTGATTATGGCACTGCTCATTTTTATTGTTTATATTCTGTGGGCACAGGTGATTGAATTTATCAGCGCAATTTGCGGAGAGGTGGTGTATCGGATTGGAAACTAAATTTAGAAAGCAGTTATTCTGCCGGCTGTGCAGTCTTTTCCTTGCGTTTCTTCTTTGTGTGACCGGCCTCTCCGGTACGGCAGCCACCGCATTTGCGGAGGAAGAAACGGTTTCCTTAAAGGACGGCGATATTCCTTCCGACTACAAGCCCGTCACGGAAAGCGACAGCTACCGCCTGTATGTCAAGGAAGACACGATGTCGATACTCCTTGAGAACAAGCAGAGCGGAAAAGTACTTTATTCCACGCTGATGGACTGGGACGATACGAAGGGAAACAATAAGACCTGGAGAGCTTATATGCAGTCCGGTATTGTCATTTCCGCCATCAAGGGAATTACCGACAATACACAGGTGGATCTGGTCAGTGCCAAGAACACCATTTCTTATAAATATCATGACAACGGCTTTACCGCAACCATCTTTTTTACAAAGTATGAGTTCGGTTTAAGCGTGGAGGTATCGCTTACCGGGGATGAACTGCTTGTGCGCGTTCCGGAGGAATCCATCATCGAAAAAAGCAGTAATATGTACATCGGAACCATCAGCCTGTTCCCGATGATGGGCTACACCTATCTGGATGCAAAAGAGGGCTATATGCTGATTCCGGACGGAAACGGAGCCTTGATTTATCTGGACGATAAGGACGGACGTTACAGCGCAGGTTTTTCCCAGATGATTTACGGCAAGGATGCCGGATTTACCGATTCCACAACGGAGGAGCTTCTTTGGGGAAAATATAAGACAGTGGTGGACCCGGAAAAGGTGCTGGCTCCGGTATTCGGTATGATTCATTCGGATGACAGGCTCGGTTATCTTGCCATTGTGGAGGAGGGAGACCTTCGCGCAAGCATTGAAGCACATCCAAACGGGGTGATGGTAGACTACAACCGCTGCTTTGCAAAATTCCGCCTGCGTCAGGTATATGTACAGCCGTTAAATAACTCCAACTCGGGAACGATGCAGAAGGTCGAAAATGACCGTTCCCACAGCAATCTGGCGGTCCGCTATCTGCTTGTTTCGGGGGATGCGGCAGACTATTCGGGAATGGCGGTTGCTTACAGAGAGTACCTGCTTGATAACGGGCTGGTTACAGTCAAAGATACCGATTACAAGACAAGAGTTGATTTCCTCGGTACGGATCGGGAGGAGTTCTTAATCTTTACGAGAGCAGTCACCATGACGACAACAGACCAGATTGCCGAAATATATGAGGATTTGCAGGAAAACGGGGTTTCCAGTCTGCTGACCGTATACAAGGGCTGGCAAAAGGGTGGTCTTTACAATCTTCCGATTACAAAGTATAAGGCAGACAGCAAGATTGGCGGCACAAACGCACTGACGGAGCTGATTGCCGAATCGGCCAAAAAGGGCTATGACATTTACCTTTACAACAATGCCCTTTTGTCGAATCCGGCGGAGAGCAACACGACCTTTACCGCAGTAAAGAAAATCAATAAGCGTACGTTGGAAATCAATACAAGAGGTTATGTATATCAGTACTTCAACTATGTGCTTCCGGCGAAAATGGATTCGATGTTAGATAAGTTTGTGGCAGCCTATACAAAGAAGGGCGTAAACAACCTTGCACTTGCGGGCATTACAAACAACCTGTATTCCTACAGCTACAGCGGAACGTTTTACAACCGGTTTGACTGTGCGCAAAGCTACATTAACATGATTACCGATGTGGCAGCAGACACCAATCTGATTCTCGAATCTCCGTTTATGTATCTCTGGAATCAGACGGGAGCCTTTCTTGATATGCCGCTCGGTTCCTCCAAGTATATGTACGAGGATGAGGAGGTTCCGTTCCTCTCCATCGTATTAAAGGGAATTCTGCCGATGTATTCGGATTACGTAAACTTTGAGGCAAACAAGCAGGAGTTCCGCCTGCAAATGATAGAAGCCGGTGTTTACCCGTCGTTTTATCTGACCGCAGAGGATTCCTCGGACCTGATTTATACAAATTCCGCAGGGCTTTACAGCACGAAGTACGATACCTACCGCGATACGGTTATGGAGTATGATGCGGAGTTCCGTGAGCTTGCAAAGATAACGGCGGATGCGTTTATTCTTCGTCATGATAAGCTGACGGATGGTGTCAACAAGGTAACCTATGACAACGGCGTGATCATTTATATCAACTATAACGACTACGACATCACCGCAGAAGGCGTTTTACTTCCGGCAATGTCAGCAAAGGTGGTGAAGTAGATGGGCAGAGAAAAGAAGGCAAAGGAACCGAAGGTGAAAAGGAAAAAGAGAAAGGCAGGGAAACTGGCAAGACGCGATGCGATTGCAGGTCTTTTGTTTGTCAGCCCGTGGATTGTCGGAGCGCTGCTGCTTTTAGTGTATACGATGGGAACTTCGTTCTGGTATGCACTGAATAATATCCGCATTACTCCGCTCGGTAAAAAGTTTACGTTTGTCGGCACCGGAAACTTCACGCAGATTCTGATGACCGATGCGGATTTTCCGACACAGCTTGTGGAATATATGACCTCGACGATTATTTCGGTGCCGGTCATTGTCGTCTTCGCGCTTATTATTGCGATGCTCTTAAACGGAAAGATTAAATGCAAGGGCTTTTTCCGCCTGATTTTCTTCCTTCCGGTCATTGTTGTGAGCGGACCGGTCATGGGAATGCTTTCCGAACAGGGTGCGGCAACCATTTCGACAATTGACACACAGGCGATTACGAATGCAATTTCCGCATTCCTTCCGAAGGGAGTCGCAACTGCGGTCAGCGAGCTGTTTGAGAACATGATTACGATTCTCTGGTATTCGGGCGTACAGATTTTGATTTTCTTATCGGCACTGCAGAAGATTGACCGTTCGATGTATGAGGCGGCGGAAATCGACGGTGGCTCCGGCTGGGAATGCTTCTGGAAGATTACGCTTCCGAATGTGAAGCCGATGATTTTGCTAAATGTGATTTATACGGTTGTTTTTATTTCCGGAAACGAACAGAATGCCATCATTAACCTGATTCAACGTTCCATGTTTTCCGGTATCAAGGAAAAGGGTTACGGCTATGCTTCGGCCATGGCATGGCTGTATTCTCTGGTAGTGCTTGTGATTGTCGGCCTGTTTGCTCTCATTCTGACGGCAAGGAAGGATGTTTATGAGCGCCAGGTGAAAAAGGTAAAGAAGGAACAGAAAAAGCAGGCAAGAAACTTAAAGCAGGTAGAAAGGAGGGGACGGCGCAATGCGAAGAGGAACGAAAGAGCAAAGAAAAGAGGCAGACTTACAACCTACAGCGGCGATGGCGACTACTAAAAGAAGGTTTCGTCCTCATCGCCTGACGGAGCCGGAAAAGGCAAAGCTTCAGAAGTTTTTTATGGGTTCCAAGGAACGGGACGGCTTCTTAAAGCAGTTTGTCGTGTATGCCCTGTTAATCTGTATCGGATTTATTTATCTGTATCCGATTTTGTACATGATCAGCAATTCGCTGATGAATCTGGATGATTTGCTGGACTCCTCCATCAACTGGATTCCGAGTACACTGAACTTTTCTAACTATGCGCAGGCGGCAAAGAGCATGGATTTTTTAAAGTCGCTCGGCATGAGCATTATCATTGCAGGAGTACCGACCGTTTTAAATGTCATTTCCTGCTCGCTGGTCGGATACGGACTGGCAAGATTTCAGTTTCCGGGGAAAAAGCTGGTACTTGGAATCATTATTTTCTCCTTTATTCTGCCAAGCCAGATTACGATGATTCCGACCTATGTGCTGTATTCGAACTTAAAAATTCTCGGCAGTCTCTGGTCCTTTATAGTTCCTGCACTGCTTGCACAGGGCATTAATGCACCGATTTTCATCCTGATTTTCTGGCAGTTTTTCAGACAGGTGCCGAAGGTATTGATTGAAGCGGCACAGATTGACGGCGCGGGCTATTTAAAATCCTTTCTCCGGATTTCGATGCCTTCCGCAGCTCCGGCAATTTTAACCGTATTCCTGTTCTCCTTTGTGTGGTACTGGAACGAATCGTACTTAACGAAGCTGTATGTGACCGGTGTGATGACGGATTCCGGCTGGTCGACGCTGGTGATTAAGCTGTCGAAGTTTGCGACAAACTATTCCCAGTATGCGCAGACGGCAGAGAGCGGTGCGACAAGTCTGAATGAATCCATCAGCATGGCGGGAACGATGCTCAGTATCCTTCCGGTACTGCTCATGTACTTTGTATTACAGCGTTACTTTGTAGAAAGTATTGACCGCGTGGGCATCACCGGTGAATAAAACGACATAGATTGCTCCTGTTTTTGGCGCTCCCACCGGAATTTTCTCCGGTGGAAGCGCCAAAGCTTTAATTTTGACTAAAAAATTTTAATTTTTCTTGTAAAAACTATATATTTTTTTAGAAAGCTGTGTTATAATGAAAACATACTTAGGTACATACCTATAATTTTTAGTGCACACTAAAAAGTAAAACTCATTATTTTGAACAAAAGGAGGATAATGTATGAAAAAGTGGAGGAAGCTCATCGCGCTGATGCTTGCCGTTGTTATGGTAGTCGGCATGGCAGCGTGCGGGGGCAAGGATTCCAACGGGGGTAACACAGACGGCGAGGGGCAGAACACAGAAAAGCCTACAACCAAAGAAATCAACGGTATCACCTATCATCTGGCAACGGATTTGACGGAGGATAACATTGAGTTAACTTACTTCCATTTTGACCAGGACGAAACCGTTCAGTATCTGGCAGACCGTTTTATGGAGCTGTATCCGAACATTCATGTCACGGTACAGTATGAAAACGTATCTACCTACGGTGATACGCTGAACACGCTGGTGGCAAACGGTCAGGCGCCGGATGTACTGATGTTTTCGGATGCAGACTTTGCGCTTTCCAACATGCTGCTAAGAGACATCAGCGAGTACTGGGATGCGGACCCGGAGACAAAGAATCTTGCGGATACCGTAAACAGCGCAGGCCTCGGAACCTTCCAGACCAGCTGCAGATATGCGGTACCTGTGAAGTTTTTCCCGGGCGTTATGTATGTGGACAGAAATGTGCTGGAAAAGTTAAACGTAGAAGTTCCGGGTCAGGACTGGACCTGGTCCGAAATGATTCAGCTGATTAAGGATTGTACCGTTTTGGATTCTCCGGACGGAATGGCTTACTACGGACTCGGCGTATACAACAGACTGGATTCCTATTACGGAATTGCGGCCAGTCAGGATATCATCGGCGAGTTCGGCTTTGACGGAACGGATTTTGACTTAAGCGTATGGGCAGTTGGAGAGCAGGAGTTCTCCGACCTTAAGATAGGCGGTTATGTGGCACCTTCTACAGAAACGCAGGAAATGGAAGACTGGGCAGGCGACTGGGAGGCATGGTGCGGAGCTACCGGTCATGTCGCAATGTTCTCGGAAGCGTTCTGGACCTTCCAGGGCACCTGGAATACCGAAGGCTTTGAGCAGTATGACCTGGATATTCTTCCATACGTTGTTCCGGCAGTAAGCGAGGCGGATGCTTCGGCAGACCATCACTCAATTGCGACCATCGATTACGGCGGAATTTCTCCGAGTACGAAGCACCCGAGAGAAGCCTATGAACTCTTAAAATTCATGAGCTTTGGCGTAGACGGCTGGAAGACCAGAATCGAGGCTTACAATGACGAATCCATCGTTAATGCTTCCGGTCTGGCATTAAAGTACGACGTTATGCCGGCACCGATTACAAAGGATACCGAGGTTTGGGAAGCTTACATTCAGATGTACACCAAGGGTATGGATGAAGAGCATGTACAGGCATGGAGAAACTACTTTGCAAGCTGCATGCAGCCGATTTCCTTCGGCTGGACCTCGATTGCAGGTTACTGGAACTACTGTGACGGATATTTTAACAACATCGGAATCCATACACTCGTAGATAACGGCACGGCAAAGGCAGCAGACTACGCGCTGGAAGCTACCGAAAAGGCAAATTACTACCATGCACAGGCAATGCTCGATTACTTCGGGCCAAACGGCTATGATGTACTCAGTGCAGACGAAATTGCCCTTTATGAAAAAATGGTTGAGGAGAACCAGTAAAATAAATACAAGGAGGATAAATCC
>JBJENV010000004.1:0-19530 GCA_051880375.1 Lachnospiraceae bacterium | reverse complement strand
TTAGCATGAAAAAGAGAGTTTTAGCATTGCTGCTCTGCGTAAGCATGGCAGCTACGATGCTCGCAGGCTGCGGCAAGGGCGGCGAGCAGACAACGGATGGGCAGACAACACCGGCGGCAACAGAAAAACCGACAGCAACCCCAAAGCCAACTGCAACACCAAAGCCAACGGCAACCCCGACCCCTACTCCGGTTCCTGCAGAGGCACTTCCGGAAGCACACGCACACATCACGTTTGACGGTGAGGACGAGGGCTATACCGCAGTGGTTCAGACGGATAACAAGGGCAACAACGACGGCGCCACCTACGGACTTGCTGATGCAAGCGTACAGTTCGGCTATTCCGAAGGTGCGGTAGGCAAGGCTCTTTATCTGGACGGTAAGTTCGGTATTGACTTACATCTTGAGCCGACCAATACGGATGCTTATACCATTTCGTTTTGGATGAACGCAGCAAGACTTTCCACCTTCGGACCGACACTTCAAATCGGTTACAACATGGGCAGAGCAGATGGAAATAATGTCACATGGATTAATGTAACGCAGTCCGAGTGGGGCACCAACTCCGCTAAGATTTTCCCGATTGTATGGAGCCGTAACGAGGCATCCAATGCGGCGGACGGTACGGTTTGCTGGCCATGGATGTACGCTTTCGATGATTCCATTCACGGAAAGAAAGAATGGGTGATGGTTACCATCGTATGTTCCGGTGAGGTTCAGAACGGTCCGCTTATGACAACAACCGCAGGCGCTCAGTACTATATCAACGGCGAGCTGGTATACGATTCCCAGAAGAACTATGCGGAATCCTATCTCTTTGAATACACATGGGATGCAACCCTTGCTCCGAACATTATGAAGCCGGGCGATTCCGAATTTGAATCCTACTTCGGTATTAACTACTGGGATACTGTATTTAAGGGCTTTGTAGATGATTTGTATGTATTTGATACCGCATTAACACCTGGTCAGGTAACTACACTTTACCAGATGGGTAATCCGGCTGTGGAATCGGTTGCTCCGGCAACAGGTGAAGTGGTCATTGACGAAGAGCCGACCGCACAGGTTGTTACAACGTTTGCAGAAAATCCGGTTGCAACCCTGGGTGCTCCTACCTGTGATAACGGCTTCTGGACTTCCTTCTCCGATGGCTATGAGCTGGCAGACGGCGCTACGGTAAATCTTCACTTTAACAACTACGGCAGCGGATTAAGCAACTGGCACAACTGGGTACTCGCTTTTGCCAATACGGCAACTACAAAGGATCTTGCACCAAGTCCGGCCAATTATCCGGGCTATGCAGAGTACGGTGTAGTCCGTGCGGATGCATACGGCTGGGCTTTCCCGTCCGACCCTGCATATGAGTTTACCTGGGCTGACTGGGCACAGTTCTTAAAAATCATGAAGAATGCGGATGTCCGCTTAAGCATTACAAGAAACGGCGGCAATGTAGGTTTTGTGGCAACTATTACCGATAAGGAAGATGGCGAAGTTTACACCTATAAGATGAATGCAACGACAACGGCAGCGGCAGCTGACCCAATGTATGTATTCTTAACAGGCGAAGGAGCTTATATTGAGCTTCTTTCCGCTCAGGTCATCAAGCCGGACGCAGCAGCCATTCAGACGGTTGGTACGACAGCACTGGATAACGGCTTCTGGACAGCATGGTCTGACGGTTATGAGCTAAAGGACGGCGGTTCCGTTAAGGTTCACTTTAACAATTACGGCTACGGTGCAAACAACTGGGAGAACTACGTAGTTGCACTTGCCAATGTAGCAACCAAGGCAGACAAGGCACCTGCAGACCATGAGGGCTATGCAGAGTACGGTGTATTCCGTTCGGATGCATACGGCTGGGGCTTCCCGAACGAAGTAAAGTATGAGTACAGCTGGAATTGGAGCGATTTCCTCCGCATTATGTTAGATGCTGACGTTACCCTGACGGCAACCAGAAATGGCGGAGATGTTGTATTTGATTTTGTTATCGTGGATGCGGCAGGACAGCAGTACACCTATAAGGCAAGCACCACCATTGCAGCAACTGCAGCTGATCCGGTATACTTCTTCTTCACAAGTGAGAAGACCTATATTGAAATTCTTTCGGTGGAATAAGTAATAGGCAGTAAAGAATCAGATACATAGATAATAAACAGTAAGCCTTCGCAAACGAAGAGATTCGTGAGCGGAGGCTTCTTTTTTCAAATAATTTTCCACCTTTTTGATGCTTTTGTCTACTTACAAATCCGGTATCATGGAATATAATGCTTTTAGTAAAATGTAAAGGAGATAAAAGCCTATGCTGAAACAAACAGACCTCGGGAAAGCACAGCTTCTTCCGGGACTTTTCAAGGAGCGTGCCGATATCAACAGAGCATATCTTATGGAACTGAAAACGGAAAACCTGCTTCAGAATTTTTACCTTGAAGCGGGTGTCCGGACAGACAGGGATATAGGTGAAATGCATCTTGGCTGGGAATCACCTACCTGTCAGCTGAGAGGACATTTTCTCGGACACTGGCTTTCCGCTGCGTCTATGCTTATCGCTCAGAATAATGACAGAGAGCTGAAAGCAAAGCTTGATCACATCATTGACGAGTTGGGACGTTGTCAGGAGCTGAATGGCGGAAAATGGGTCGGGTCAATTCCTGAAAAATATTTTGATAAGCTTGAAAGAAACGAGTATATCTGGTCACCGCAGTATACAATGCATAAAACCCTGATGGGTCTTTATCAGAGTGCGGTGTATGCAGGGAATGAAAAAGCGATTCAAATTTTACATAATGCTGCCGAATGGTATCTGGATTGGACAAAAGAAATGCAAAGCAAAAATCCACATGCGGTTTACAGTGGTGAAGAGGGAGGAATGCTTGAAGTATGGGCAGGCTTATATCAGCTCACCGGAGATGATAAGTATTTTACTCTGGCGGAACGATATTCCCACCCGTCCATGTTTCAGAAGCTTGCGGATGGAGAGGACCCGTTATCGAACTGCCATGCCAATGCAAGTATTCCCTGGGCGCACGGCGCGGCAAAAATGTATGAGGTGACGAAGGATGAAAAATGGCTTCGACTTGTAAAAAGCTTTTGGAAATGCGCGGTTGACGACAGAGAAGCATACTGCACGGGCGGTCAGAATTCAGGAGAATTTTTTATTCCTCCTCACAAGCTCGGAATGTTTCTGGGAGAGCGTACACAGGAATTCTGTACCGTTTATAATATGGTACGGCTTGCGGATTATCTTTTCCGTTTTACCGGAGAAACCACATATCTGGATTATATTGAGAAAAATTTATACAACGGCTTCCTTGCCCAGCAGAACAAATTTACCGGAATGCCTGCGTACTTTCTGCCTATGAAATCCGGAAGCAGAAAAAAATGGGGCTGCAAAACGCACGATTTCTGGTGCTGCCACGGTACAACAGTACAAGCGCACACGCTTTATCCGGCACTTTGTTGGTATGAAGACTGCGAAAGAAACCGTCTTGTTGTCGCGCAATATATTAATTCGGTATACAAGCGGGGCGAAACAGTTACCGTAACTCAAAATGTTGATATGAAGTACTACAATGATGGAGCTTCTTTTGATGAACGGGATGACAGCAGAATGTCGAGATGGTTTTTAAAACTGAGCGTTAAGGCAGATTCGCCCGAGACATTCACTCTTTCACTGCGCATTCCGGATTGGGTTCAGTGCAGTCCCGTTGTTTTTCTCAACGGGGAAAAAGTAGACACTTCCGCTGTGGCAGACGGTTATCTGGACATTGACAGGACCTGGGAAAACGATACGGTAAGTATTTATTTTCCTGCTGCACTTACGATATCCCCTCTGCCCGATATGCCAAAACTTAAGGCATTTATGGAGGGACCTGTTGTGCTTGCCGGGCTGTGCGAAAAGGACCGCGGTATCTGTATGGAGAACGACAATCCGGAGAGTGCTTTTGCGCACATTACCGAGCATACATACAGCACATTTCCGTGGCAGCAGAGTGTTTACCGGACAATAAATCAACCGGAAAATTTTGATTTTATACCTCTTTATGATGTAACGGAGGAACCATATACATTATATTTTACGATAAACAATTTTAATTGATACTCTTTCGTCTGAATGAATTTTTATATTGCAGAGGTGTCATTCCCTCAAGCTGTTTAAAAACTCTCATAAAATATTTTTCGTCCGAGAAGCCGCAGGAAAAGGCGGCTTCTTTTATTGATACACCATAATTTGAAAGTAGTGTTTTTGCTGTTTTAATGCGTATCCGGTTGGTATATCGGACAATGGAACTGCCTGTACTGCGTTTGAACAGGGAAGAAAGGTAATCTGCCCGGTAGCCTACAGCATTTGCAAGCTCTGCAAGGTCAAAGGGGTGATAATAATGATTTTTTATCCATTCCATGGAGGAAACCACCACCGCAGGAAGGTTGTCTGAGGTGCACTGTTTGCGGAAATATTCCTGTGAAAGCTCCATTAGAAGCAGGCTCATTGCATAGTCGGACATATCCCGTGAATATTGTTTTTCCTCCAGAGACATATCCATAAGCTGGTGAAAAAGCTGAACAGTCCGTCCTGAATTGGGCAGGCTGGAAGTTTCGGGCAGAAGATAGGTATAGGCAGAGATGCTTCTCGACTGAGCTGTTTCAAATTTGCAGTCAGCCTGAAAATGCGCCCAAAGGTAAGACAATCTGCCCTCTGAAGAGGAAAAGCCGAAATGTTCTTCTCCTGCTTTCAGAAAAATATACTGACCCGCTTTAAGTATATATGGTACGTTATTTGCGGTGATGTAAAGAGTTCCTTCCGTTATCATGATAAGTACATGATATTCAAAGGTTCTCCGGCAGTGAATAAATCCGGAAGGACTGATAAGCTGTCCGCAAACCGAAAAGCGAAGCGGATTTTTTGTTTTACAGGCGAAAATTCTCGGGCTGTCCGGTATAGTTTTTGACATAGTATTCTCCGAAGTATGCAGATTTGTTTGTTTCTATTGTACCATAGCTGTCAAGAATTCCGGGAACGAGACACTATTGTATGAACGGGTAAATGGTGGTATAAATAAAAGAAAGCATTTTAGCAAACAAGAAAGGAAAGGTATCGGTGCATTCCGTATAACTGCATCGTATGGGAGAAAGAAATGGAAGATGAAATCAGATTCATAGAGCAGCAGTCCTATGACGCTGCCAAAGAACTTTTGCAGACCGCGAAGCTGATTCCGGGACAGCTGCTTGTTGTCGGTTGTTCAACCAGTGAGGTGGGCGGCGCCAAAATCGGCACGGATTCCAGACCGGAACTGGCAGAGAAGATTTTTTCCGGAATTTACCTCGCAGCGAAGGAGGCAGACGTATATCTGGCGGCACAGTGCTGTGAACACCTAAACCGGGCACTGATTTTAGAAGCAGCTGCCGCAGAAAAATACGGCTACGAACAGGTCAATGTGGTGCCGCAGCCGAAAGCAGGAGGTTCCTTTGCGACTGCTGCTTATGGAATGTTTGCTCACCCGGTAGCAGTAGAGCATATCAGAGCCCATGCGGGAATGGATATCGGCGATACTCTGATTGGAATGCATTTAAAAGATGTGGCAGTACCGGTACGCATCTCAGTGAAGAGCATCGGAGATGCCCATGTGGTATGCGCCCGTACCAGAGCAAAATTTATCGGAGGAGAACGCGCGGTTTATGACATGACACTGGCTTAGATGCCTGAGTAAACGCAAAAAAACGGCTCCGGATGCCGCTTACGGCATCCGGAGTCGTTTTTTTGTACGCTTTTTTGGTTTTTTAGTTTTCTGCCGGAGTTTCGGTGTCCTCTTCATAGTACATCTTAATGCGGATTGCCTGATTATGGTCACCGAAATCTTCACCGAATAAGGTACAGCCGCCGCAGTTTTTGGTATCCTTCGGCACTTCGATACGGAATGAAATATAACTGTTGTAATTGATGTTTAAATCCTGAATCGTCGTGTCCGAAATCTTATAGGTACCGTCAATAAAGCAACCGTCGCTGTTGATAATCAGTGTCTTTAACAGTCCGTACTGGTTTAACAGTTCCGGCCACCAGGAAGGACACAAATAACCTTTTCTTGCGCCGTAGTCACCCGGACTGATCCACATGCCGAGTGGGGTGCCGTTGATGGAAAAGTAAATGTCCGAAGGATAGTCTTCGTTATATTCCGGACATTCCGAGGAAATTTCAAAGGAAATCTGAAGCTCTGTCAGTGTCTGACCGGCCTGCAGGTGGTTCGGCAGATTGTATTCCACAAAGCCGTTGGCAAACCACATAATGCCGGCATTAAAGCGCTCCGGAAAAGAGAATACCCTTGGGTCATCCAAAGCACCGATGATTTCTTTATTGGTAGCGAGACCGCAGGTTGGAGAAACGTTACATGAGGTATAATAGCCGATGCGGATATCATCGGTGTAGCACTTGGCGGTTTCTTTTACCGGGGCAAGGTCAATCATTAAACGGCTGTAACGCGGACGGATAATTTTCATGGTGCCGCGCTTGCCGGAAGACGACTTGATTTTGATGAGACCTGCTTCTGCCAGCTTGCTGACATGCATGGAAATAGCACCGTTGGTAAGACCGAGCGCCTCTGCAAGGTCATTCATATTTAACTGATCGTTTTCATAAATCATTTCCATGATTTTTAAACGCATTGGTGTACTGAGAGCTTTAAATACTGCTTCTGCTTCTCCGATTGATTTAAAATACAGCATACGTACCCCCTGATAATGTGTAAAAATATTTTGTAGTAAAGAACGGAATTTCGTTGAAATGCTTATTAATTACTATAAAAGTATTAAATTAATTATAGCAGTTTGAAAAATAAAGTCAATCCTATAGTACTTTATTATTTAATAAAAATTTCAATTTTTACAAAAATAAATATGCGGTGTACGAAAACGAAAGCAGGCTCGGATATGTTGAAATGAAACCTGCCTTAAGAAACCATTGTTTTTTCCAAACATAATGTTTATAATAGTAATATGTGTAACAAGATTTGACTGTAGAACGGAGACATGCCATGAAGGACGGATTTGTGAAGGTGGCGGTGGCGTCACCGAAGCTTAAGGTAGCAGACTGTGCTTACAACGGAACAGAAACCATTCGGATGATAGAGGAGGCGGAAGCAGCCGGAGTCAAGCTTTTAGTGTTCCCGGAGCTTGGAATTACCGGGTACACCCTTGCTGATCTGGTGCTGCAGGATACGCTTCTTGACAATGCAAAAGAGACCTTAAAACAGATTGTGGAAGCTACTGCGGGAAAAGATGTGTTTGTGTTTGTCGGTCTGCCGCTTATGGTAAAGGACAAGCTGTATAACGTGGCGGCAGCGCTTCAGAACGGGGAACTGCTCGGTTTTGTGCCGAAGCACAACATTCCGACGTATTCGGAGTTTTACGAAGGAAGACATTACCGGGGCGGAAAGGGCGAAGTGACGGACATCCCGTTCGACGGTCAGTTTGTGCCGTTCGGTATGAACCTGCTGTTTACGTGCGAAGCACTCGGCATGACGATTGCCGCCGAAATCTGTGAAGACTTGTGGACGGCGATTCCTCCGAGTTCGCACCATGCGCTTGCGGGGGCAAATGTGCTGGTCAATCTGTCGGCAAGCAATGAGACGACCGGAAAGGACGTCTATCGCAGGGAACTGGTGAAAAGCCAGTCGGCAAGATTATATGCGGCATACCTGTATGCCTGCTCCGGTGAGGGCGAATCCACCACGGATTTGGTTTTTGCCGCGCATAACCTGATTGCGGAAAGCGGAACGATATTGGCGGAATCCGAGCGCTTTTTCCCTAATATGCAGATTACCGAAATCGACCTGAAGCGTCTTCGGAGCGAACGCAGACGCGTCGGCTGCTTTGAATCGCAGGAAAATGAAGCTTATACCGAGATTTTCTTTACGTATCCGTCGATGAAAAACGGCATGCCGGAAACGGTTCTTACCAGAACGATAGACAAAACGCCGTTTGTGCCGCAAAATCAGTCGGAGCGAAACAAGCGCGCAGGAGAAATTACGATGATTCAGGCTATGGGCTTAAAGAAGCGTCTTTCTCATACCGGCTGCAAAACAGCAGTGCTTGGTATTTCGGGCGGTCTGGATTCTACATTGGCGCTGCTCATTACCTGTAAGGCGTTTGACCTGCTGGGACTGGACAGAAGCGGAGTCATCTCTGTCACGATGCCGTGCTTCGGGACAACCGACCGCACCTACCAAAATGCGGTAACCTTGGCAAAGGAGCTGAAAACAACGCTTCTTGAGGTACCGATTGCAGAGGCGGTCAAAGTGCATTTCAGAGACATCGGACAGGATGAAGCAGTGCATGATGTGACTTACGAAAACGCACAGGCAAGAGAGCGCACACAGGTCATTATGGATATAGCAAACCGGATGGGCGGCATGGTCGTTGGTACCGGCGATATGTCGGAGCTTGCGCTCGGCTGGGCAACCTATAACGGAGACCATATGTCCATGTACGGTGTCAATGCGTCGATTCCGAAAACGCTCGTGCGCTATCTGGTGAAGTACTTTGCAGAGGAACAGCCGGGAACTACCTTAGAGCGGGTACTGTCGGATATTCTGGATACGCCGGTCAGTCCGGAGCTTCTGCCGCCGACAGACGGTGAAATTTCGCAGAAGACGGAGGATTTGGTCGGCCCGTATGAGCTGCATGACTTCTTTTTATACTACGTACTCCGTTTCGGCTGCCGGCCGGAAAAGGTGTACCGTCTGGCGAAAAAAGCGTTTGCAGGGGAATATGAGCCGGAAGTGATTCTGCACTGGTTAAAAACATTTTACCGGAGATTCTTTTCGCAGCAGTTTAAGCGTTCCTGCCTGCCGGACGGACCGAAGGTAGGTTCGGTTGCACTGTCGCCGCGCGGTGATTTGCGTATGCCGAGCGATGCATGCGCAAGGGAATGGCTTAACGCATTGGAAACCATAAGATAATGTATAGGGGAGGAAGGATAAGATGGCACTGAAAATTATTACGGACTCGGCAACCGATATGCCGAAACACATCGTGGAGGAATACGGACTTCATGTGATTCCGACACCGGTTGTGATTGAGGAGGAAGATTTCTTTGACGGGAAGACGATTTTCCCGACAGAGTTTTACGATATTTTAAGAAGCGGAAAGGACATTAAGACCTATCACATCAACCAGCAGATGTTCTATGACAATTTTAAGCCGTATGCGGAGGCAGGCGACGAGGTAATTTACGTCTGCTTCTCTACCGGCATCGCGGGAACGTTTAACGCGGCAAACCTGGCTAAGACCGAGCTACTGGAGGAATTCCCGGACTTTGATCTTACGATAATCGATTCCAAATCCGCCTCCATCGGTTTTGGCCTGCTGGTCATTTATGCACTTCAGATGCAGAAGAACGGAGCGCCGAAGGATAAAATTATCGAGGCACTTTGCTGGCACAGAGACCACATGGAACATATTTTCACCGTGGAAACTCTGGAGTATCTGCAAAAGGGCGGAAGACTCAGCAAGGCATCGGCGATTGCAGGCGGAATTTTAGATATTAAACCGATCATTGAAGTAAACGATGACGGCGCACTTGTTTCCATTGAAAAGACGCGGGGCAGAGTAAAGTCATTAAAACGCTGTGTGGAAATTGTCGGAGAGCGCGGCGCCGACCTTACCGGGCAGACCATCGGTATCGTACACGGTGATTGCTATGATACACTTTGCGAGGTAAAAAAGATATTGGAAGAAAAGTACGGCTGCACGAAGTTTGAAGAAAACTATGTCGGCTGTGCCATCGGCGCACATACCGGTCCCGGCATCATCGGTATTACGTTTTTAAATGAAGAATCTCCGTATAAAGAGTATCTGGATGCATAACAGCACCGGAAGACAGAGTATCTGTACCGTATGACCGGCTACATAGCATGAAATGGCACCGTCTGTATGCCCCAAATCAGAGTGATACGGACGATGCCATTTGTTATATGCAGAGCGGTATATGTTTTATTCAGCAGAACTGCTTTTGCTTATCTTTGCTTTGTTCAGAGTATGTTCAATGACATCAAGCAGGAGCATCTGGGTGTATTTGCTGCTTTCGGTAAGCTCCAGTTCCTCCAGCGGAACATCATTGCTTAACTGCAGCTCCAGTTCCTCCAGGGCAGGGTTTAAGAGAGGATACATGGTGGTGACGGATTCATCCAGATTGATGAGTCGTACCGAATTGATGTGGTTTGGGTCACAGACGATTTCCAGATTGAGCGCCGTATCATTAAGCGTCAGTACGGAGGTATACACACCGGCATGGTAGAGTGCCGTTTCTTCGGCGTTTTCTGTGCCCGTTGTGCCCTTGTCATCCTTGCCGGAGAGGAACATCATCAGAAGTAGCAGCAAAAGCAGAATTCCGAGAACGACAAAAATAACGGTAGTAATCAGTTCTTTCATTTTAAATACAAAGATTTTGGTTTTCGACATCGTAGAACCTCCAACAGTTTCCTGCTAAAATTATATGAAGGAGAAGGGTATGGCAGTACAGTTTATTTTAGGCGCTTCCGGCGCCGGAAAAACAGAATATCTCTATCAGACTGCAATACGTTTTGCGAAAGAGCACAGGGATATGATGTGTTACTTTCTGGTACCGGAGCAGTTTACCCTGCAGACGCAGAAGGATCTGGCAAAACGTCATCCGGCGGGCGGAATTATCAATATTGATGTCATCAGTCTGGCCCGACTTTCCCATAAAGTGTTTGAAGAGCTTGGCGGGGAACAGAGAACGGTATTAAAGGACATCGGAAAAAGCATGGTCGTCAAACGGATATTAAACGAATGCGCGGATGGGCTTTCCTTGTTTTCGGCAAATGCCGGGCAGAGCGGCTTTGTGGAGGAAGTGAAATCGTTGCTTTCCGAGCTGTATCAATACGGCATCGGGGAAGAGCAGTTAAACGAAATGATAGAGAAAAACAGTGATTCTCCATTACTTTGCAAAAAGTTAAATGATGTTTTAATTTTATTTCGAGCCTTTCAGAAGTTTTTAGGAGAGCGTTATATGACCTCGGAGGGCATTTATGACGTACTGGCAGAATGCGTGGAGCAGTCGAAGCTCTTAAAAAACTGCGTGATTATCATGGACGGCTTTACCGGCTTTACGCCGTCGCAGTATGCATTGTTAAAAAAACTGATGCAGCAGGCAAAAACGGTATACCTGGCATTGACGCTGGAGGAGGGAGCCTACCGGCGTATGCAAAACGGAAGAATGCCGCATGCACACGAACTGTTTTATATGAGCTGCCGTTCTCTTTATCAGGTGAAGGAACTTGCAAAAGAAGCAGGCTGTGAGGTACTGCCGCCGGTCTTTCCTACACCGGATGAGACACGTTTTCAGGCAGGAAGCGTGTTACACCATTTGGAGCGGACGCTGTTCCGCTATCCGGTGCAGCCGATGGAGCAGAAAGAGTTCCAAAGCTCGGAGGAGCTTGTGCTTTTTGCCGCAAAAAATCCGGTACTGGAGTGCAGGTTTGCGGCGACCGAGGCGGCACGTCTGGTCAGGGAAGAAGGCTACCGTTATCGCGATATTGCGGTAATCTGCAGCGACATCACGGCATACGGAGAATGTCTGATGCAGGAATTTGAACGCGCCGGACTTCCGGCATTCCTCGACTACAAGAAAAACATGTCGGAAAATCTCTGCGCGGATTACGTCCGTGCGGTGCTAAAAATTGCAGAGCAGGGAATGACCACGGAAAACGTGATGTCCTACTTAAAGAATGTGTTGTCCGGCTGGCAGGCGGAAGAGGTCTGGGCACTGGAGAATTACTGTCTGGCGGTCGGCATCAAGGGCTGGCAGTTTTTAAGAGAGTGGAAAAAGACGTACCGGACGCACACGGAGGTTGACCTGAAAACAATTAACGGACTGCGCGAGCGGGTGGTGAACGAGCTGACACCGATACTGACGCTCTTTCAAAATAAAAATGCGACGGTCAGAGAATGGACGACAGGCTTCTTTTATTTTTTAAAGGAGCGTGGTGTGGAGCAGAAGCTGCGCGCCATGCAGGAGGAGTTCCTTGCGCAGGGAGAGCGGCTTCGGGCAAGAGAGTACGCACAGGTCTACCGTGTGCTCTTAGAACTGTTTGACCAGCTGGTGGAGCTTCTCGGAGAAGAAAAGCTTTCTGCAAGGGAATACCGGGAGTTAGTGGAAACCGGTCTGCATGAAGCAAAGGTCGGTCTGGTACCGACCGGTTCGGAGCAGTTAGTCATCGGTGACATGGAGCGTACCAGATTAAAGGATATTAAGGCGCTGTTCTTCCTCGGAGTCAACGATGGAAAAATACCGGCACCGGGAAGCGGGCGCGGAATTTTAAGTGATAAGGACAGACAGCAGCTGACAAAGGACCACATTGAGCTGTCGCCCGACAGTAAGACAAAGGCGTGCTTCGGACAGTTTTATTTGTACATGAACATGACAAAGCCGAAGGAACGTCTATATCTGACGTATGCACAGGTCGGCGAGGACGGAAAGACCATCCGCACCTCCTATCTGATCGGAAAGGTAAAAGCACTGTTTCCGTGGCTGGAAATCAGGACAGATTATGAAAATGCGGCAGAGGAAATCCTCAAAAACGATCAGGGAAGACGGGCGTTTTTAGATGGGCTCAGACAGTTTGCGGCAGGAGAAGCAGGGGAAGAATTTGCCCCGCTGTACCGCCATTTCTCGGTGCATGCAACCGAACGGGAAAAGGAACATCTGCTTGCGGCAGCCATGGCAAGACCGAAGGAAGAATGCCTTCTGCCGGAAACGGCAAAGAGCCTTTATGGCGAGAAGCTGCTTGGAAGCGTGACAAGATTGGAGCAGTATGCGGCATGCGCGTTTGCCCATTTCTTAAAATATGGGCTGAATCTGGAAGAACGAAGCGAATACCGCCTGGCGGCGCCGGACGTCGGAAACCTGTATCACGATGCCTTAAAGCGCTTTGGAGAGGAAATGCTTTCCCGCGGTATGCTCTGGCAGGAACTTTCCGATGAGGAACGGAATGCCCTTGTCGGACAGTGTGCCGAAGCGGCAGTAGAAGATTATGCGAACGACATTTTTGCAAGCTCTGCCAAAAACGCCTATACGGCACAGCGCGTCGGGAATACACTGAAGAAGACGCTGGAGGTGCTGACAAAGCAGTTAAACGGAAGTGAGTTCACCCCGGCAGGCTTTGAAAAGGAATTCTATCACACCGACCGGAATTTAAGTCTGTACGGAAAAATCGACCGCTACGACACATGTGAGATTGACGGGAAAAAGTATATCAAAATTGTGGATTATAAGTCCGGAATTAAGGACTTTGAGCCGGAAAAGCTGTATTACGGCCTGACCATGCAGCTTGCCGTGTATATGACGGCGGCAACCCAGAAATTTCAGGGAACCCCGGCGGCAATGTTTTATTACCATATCGACAACCCGATTGTGGACAAGAGCGACACCCCGGAGCTTGAAGTGTTAAAAAAGCTTCGCGTCAAAGGGCTGGTCAATGAGAAGACCGAAGTGATTCAGAAGCTCGACCATGCCTTTCTGGACGCGGCAGGAGGACTTGCGGCTTCGGTGAAGTCGTTCCGCATTCCGGTGGAGACCGATAAAGAAGGAAAGTTGAAAAAGTCATCCAGGGTAGCGGACACGAACCGCTTTACCCGTATTTCGGAGTTTGTGTACGAAAAGCTTTCAAAAGAGGGAGAGCAGATTTTAGAGGGAGACGTGCGTATTGCGCCGTACAAACTCGGTGACAGCAATGCCTGCGAATATTGCAGTTATGCCGCGGTCTGCGGCTTTGACAAAAGGAACGGCAGCTCCTATCGCATCTTAAAAAGAAAGAGCGACGAAGAGGTGTGGAGCGAACTGGAAAACAGAGAAAACGAATAACCCGGGCGAAGAAAAGGAAACGGAGACAAACATGGCAGATTTAAAACTTACAACCGAACAGCAGCAGGTCGTGGATGCCAGAGAGTGCAGCCTTCTCGTGGCGGCAGCCGCAGGCTCCGGCAAGACGGCGGTGTTAGTGCAGCGCATCATCAAAAAGGTCATGGACACGGAACATCCGACCGACATCGACCGTCTTCTCATTGTGACCTTTACCAATGCGGCGGCATCCGAAATGCGCGAGCGTATCGGTGCGGCATTGGAGGCAGCGCTCATGGAACATCCCGACAGTACGCATCTGCAGCGGCAGATGATGTTATTGCACAGTGCGCAGATTACAACGATTCACAGCTTCTGTCTGTCGGTCATCAGAGAGCATTTTCATCTGCTTCACTTAGACCCCGGTTTCCGGATTGCGGAGGAGGCGGAGTTGTCGCTGTTAGAGTCGGATGTGTTATCGGAGCTGTTCGAGGAACGTTACGAGCAGGCAGATGCCGCCTTCCTGTCCCTTGTGGAATGCTACGGCAATCCAAAGAGCGACAAGGTATTAGAGGATTATGTGAAGAAGCTGTACCACTATGCCGTCAGCCAGCCGTGGCCTGAGGCATGGCTTTCCGAAATTCGGGAAGGCTTTTCCTTAAGTGAACAGGAATTCAGGGAGCATCCGCTGATGCTGCTGATTCTCGGGGAGGTAAAACGTGCCTTAAAGGATGCACTTGTCCTGCAGAAAAAGATGCTTCGTCTGACGGAGGAGCCGGACGGGCCGGCACTTTACCGGGATTGTTTTCTACAGGACGGAGAGTTATTGGAAAATTTATCCACTGCCGTAGAACGCGGCTACGAAGAACTTGCAAAATCTCTTTTTGAAAATGATTTTACAAGGCTTCCGTCTAAAAAGCAGGAGGCAGATGAGGAAAAAAAGGAACGTGCCAAGGCTCTTCGCGCGGAGGTTAAGGACATTGTTGCGAAAATCAAGAAGGACTTTTTCTACGAACCGCTGCCGGAGATGTATCAGGAGCTTCATGCGATGGAGGAGCCGGTCGGCGCACTCATTCAGCTGACGCTTGACTTTATGGAGCGGTTATCGGATGCAAAGGAAGAAAAAAATCTGCTGGATTTCTCCGATTTGGAGCAGTTTGCCCTGAAGGTGCTTGTTGCAAACGAGGACGGGAAGCCGGTGCCGACCGAGGCGGCAAGGATGTTGGCAGAGCGGTATGATGAAATCATGATTGACGAGTATCAGGACAGCAATCTGGTGCAGGAATATATTCTCGGAAGCATTTCGGGAGAATGGGACGGGCATCCGAATCTGTTTATGGTCGGAGACGTCAAGCAGAGCATTTACCGGTTCCGTATGGCGCGTCCGCAGCTGTTTGTGGAAAAGTACGACCGGTACGATTATGAGGAAACGAGTGCTCACCGGAAGATTGATTTGAATAAAAACTTTCGGAGCAGGAGCAGTGTATTGGAGTCGGTAAACCGGCTGTTTGCGGGACTGATGCACAAAGAATCTACAGAAGTAGAATACGATGCCAAGGCGCGGTTAAACTATGGCGGTCTGTATGAAGCGGATGAAGCATACCACCGGACGGAGCTTTTGTTTGTCCGTGCCGGGGAGGAAGCAGAGCAGACTGCTTCTCCGGAAGCTTCCGAAACGGACGAAGAGCGAACCGCCGTACAGACCGAGGCGCTTGCCGTGGCAATGCGCATAAAAGAACTGGTTTCGCAGGAGATGCCGGTATCGGCAAAAAAGGAAAGCCGTCCGGTGCGTTATGAGGATATTGTCATTCTGCTCCGTACAATGGCAGGATGGTCGGAAACCTTTTTGGAAGTCTTGACCGAACAGGGTATTCCCGCGTATGCCGATACGAGTGCCGGATATTTCCGCGCGATGGAGGTGCAGAAAACCTTAAGCTTTTTAAAAATTCTCGATAATCCGAAGCAGGACATTCCGTTTGCCGCAGTCTTGCATTCGCCGATTGCGGACTTTTCGGCGGAGGAGCTGGCAGAGCTTCGCATCCGTTACGGCGTGATATCAGGACAGGAAAAAAAGCAGAGGACGTTATACGAAGCAGCACGGCTTGCATATCTTGACATGGAGAAGAACGGTTCGGAGGGTGGCGCTTCAGAAGGCGGTGCGGAAACGGAGAACTTAAGGCAGAAGCTGAAGGCGTTTTTCGGGCTGTATGACCGCCTTAAGGAGGAAGCAAAGTACATCAGCATTCACGAACTGCTGGAGCATTTTTATGCGTACAGCGGCTATTATGATACGGTTTCCGTCATGCCGGGCGGGGAGCGGCGCAGAGGAAACCTCGATATGCTTGTTGCAAAGGCAAAGCAGTATGAAACGACAAGCTACAGCGGCCTGTATGATTTTCTGCGCTACATGGAACGGCTGGTAAAGTACGAGGTGGACTTCGGAGAGGCAAAGGCAGAGTCCTCCGGCAACATGGTGCGCATCATGAGTATCCACAAAAGTAAGGGACTGGAATTTCCGGTGGTGTTTGTCTGCGGCATGGAAAAGAAGTTGAACTGCATGGATATGCGCGATAAGCTGATTTTTCATCCGGAGCTTGGCATTGGAGCAGACTTTGTGGATACCGAACTTCGCATCAAAGGACCGACGCTGTTTAAAAAGGCGCTGGTAAGAAAGCTGACGCAGGAGATGATTTCCGAGGAACTGCGCGTGCTGTACGTGGCAATGACGCGTGCAAAGGAAAAGCTCATTTTGACCGGAACGGTAAAAAAATTTGAAGAGCGGATTTCTGCTTGGCAGGAGCGCGCGATGACAAGAGACATAGGTGGGCTTTTGTCGGTGCATGTGCTCGGAGCGACAACGTATTTTGATTTTGTCTGCCCGATGATATTCGGACAGCCGGGAGCAGAGGAATACTTTGTGTTCAGAGAGGTAAAGAACGAACAGCTGACTGCGGCCGGAGTGGAACGGTCGAGAACGACGGAGCAGCTGCTTACGGAGCTTGAGATGATAGAAGAGGCGGAAGAGGATAATTCTGAAATTTCTCTAAAGTTGCGGTTTTTGCTTGAAAGCCGGGAGAACTACTGCTATCCTTTTAAGAAAGAAGCGGAGCTTCCGATGAAGGTGACGGTTTCGGAATTAAAGCGGTTAAGCCTGATACTGGAAGAGGAAGAACGGCAGGCGGCGGAGGAACAGGAAGAGCAGGAAAGGACGGCGACAGTGTCTTCTGTACTGCCGGAGGAAATGCCGGAAAAAGCGGAATGTCAGGAGGATGTTTCTTATCCGGACTTCTTAAAGCCGGAGGAAAAGCTTTCGGGCAGCGACCGGGGAACGGTTTATCACCGTGTGCTGGAACTGCTTCCGATGGAGAAAAGCTATACTGCGGCGCTTCTGTCAAAGGAGCTTCAAGTTTTGAAGGAAGCCGGAAAAATCAAAGAGGAAGAGCTTGCCGTGATTTCGGAGCGGAAGCTGTTAACCTTCTTTTCTTCTCCGCTTGCCGGGCGGATGCGCACGGCGGAGGAGGCAGGGCTTTTATACAGGGAGCAGCCGTTTGTACTCGGCATTCCGGCAAGGGAACTGTATCCGGAGGCGGATACTTCGGAGCCGGTGTTAGTGCAGGGAATTATGGATGCCTTCTTTGTGGAGAACGGCGAGATTGTCCTTCTGGATTATAAGACGGACTACGTAAAGCAGGACGCAAAGGAAGAACTGACGAAAAAATACCGGACGCAGCTGTGCTATTACAAGCGTGCACTGGAGCAGCTGTACGGACTTCCGGTGAAGGAAATGAGAATCTATTCTTTTTCCGGCGATTGCGATTTTGAGGTTTAGACGGAAAAAACAGGGGTACACTATGAACAACGGGGAAACCCGTAAAAATCATAGGAGGCTTCCTGATGAAAAAGAGAAAACCAATCGTACTTAGCGAGATAAAGCCGGAAGAAAAGATAAAATATGAAATAGCGGAGGAACTGGGGCTTTTGGACCGCGTCTTAAAGGATGGCTGGCAGACCTTGTCGGCAAAGGAGACAGGCAGAATAGGCGGCATCATGGCAAGACGCAGAAAGCAGCAGGAAAACCGTCAGGAAAACTAGGAGGAAAACAGGGAGGATTGTGCTATGGGTAAGCCAAGATTGTTGTTTGTATATAATCCGAATGCGGGAAAAGCAAAAATCGGGGCGGGACTGTCTTCGTATATCAGCATTTTTTCGGAGGCGGGCTACGAGGTGATTGCATACCCAACCAGACAGGCGCTTGACGCGAAAGAAACGGTGCTCGATTACTTAGAGCGCAGGGCGTGCGACCGGATTGTCTGTGCAGGCGGTGACGGTACGCTCAACGAGGTCGTGAACGGCTCCATGAATTCGGAATACCGTGTACCAATCGGTTACATTCCGGCAGGCACGACCAATGACTTTGCCTACAGCTTAGGAATACCGACCGAGAAAACGAAGGCGGCAGAACTTGCCGTCTCCGGAAAAGAATTTTTTTGTGATGTCGGACAGTTTGAAGAGCAGTATTTTACCTATACGGCGGCGTTCGGCATTTTTACCGAGGTTTCTTACGACACGCCGCAGAACGTGAAAAATGCGCTCGGCAGGACGGCATACATTTTAAGCGGCATCAGCAGTCTGACCAGGGTAAAGCCGCACCATATGCGTGTGGAATACGACGGTGGCTGTATCGAAGACGATTTTCTGTACGGAATGGTTGCCAATACCAGTTCGGTGGGTGGCTTTCGGAATCTGCTGCCCGGGGAGGTGATTTTAGACGACGGCTATTACGAAATGCTGTTTATCCGTATGCCGCAGAATCTGATGGATTTGAATGCGATTATTTCCGAACTTTCCATCGGTAAATCGGAACATAAAAATATTTATCACAAGCGGATTAAAGGACTGCATTTTCAGGCAGAGCAGCCGGTCCCGTGGACGTTAGACGGAGAGTTTGGCGGCGAGCATACGGAAGGTACGATTCAGGTGCTGCCGAGGGCAATCTCTTACATAGTGGGAGAAGATGCAGAGTAGAGTGCATCGCAAAGTACACGAAAGACAGACGGAGGTGCCGGACTTGCAGGAAGCAAACTGTATAACGATTATTTCAAACCGAAAAAAGGTGGTAATCAGCATTAATACCATCCTTTATGTTCTTATGACAGGGAAGAATGCCGAAATACACGTTTCCGGGGGCAGGATATATAAAACAAAAATGAAACTTTCGGAGTTTGAGGAAAAACTCGGTGACGGGTTTATCAAGGCACACCGCGGCTGCCTCGTAGCTGCAATGGCAATACACGATATTACCGACCGTATTAACTTAAGCAACGGAGAGTTTCTCATCTATACGTTACGAAAGAAAAATGAGATGATGAATCAGTTTCGTGCAGCGCAGAAAAGCATCATCGACAGCTTCCCTGAGGAGGGCATTCCTTCTACGGAGGAGGAATACCGCAGGCATTACAGCAGTTTTGAACATCTTCCGTTTGCCTTTACGGATATCGAGATGATATTCGATGAAGAGAGGCATGCTGTGGACTGGATTTTCAGGTACGGCAATGCCGCACTGGCAAAACTGGAAAAGCTGCCCTTAGAGCAGTTGCTCGGCAACTCCTTTGGCAGCCTGTTTTCCAACATGGATTCCAAGTGGCTGCGGAGCTACGAGCGTGCGACGCTTTACGGTGAAAC
>JBJENV010000003.1:0-102704 GCA_051880375.1 Lachnospiraceae bacterium | reverse complement strand
AAATGACCTCATCATATACATTGTAGCAGTACTTTTCCCCTGTCGCAAGGTTTTCCGTAAGGTTTCCCGCAATGTCGTAGCGGTATTCCGTGCAGATGCCGACGGCATCCGTGACGGACTTCAGTCTTCCGTATGCGTCGTAGGTATACGCTGTCCGGTTGCCGAGTGCATCCGTCACGGAAACCAGCCTGTTTTCCGTGTCATAAGCATAGAACTCCCGGTACTGTCCCGGCATTGCCACGCTAAGCGCATTCCCGTTCCGGTCGTAGGTAACCGTGCTGATTCCTCCATCCTTGTCGGTCAGCGTTTCCAGCCGCCCGCAGGCATCATACGTATAGGTGACTCTGTTTCCGTTGCAGTCAGTAACCGCAATAAGTCGGTCCGCGGCATCATACTCATACGAGGTCGTTCTTATTTCTGTCGTTGTCCTGACCGTATAAACCGGCTGCAGGATGCGGTCAGCCACCTGCTCCGCCGTAAGCTGTTCCGCCCCGGTCCTGCCGGCAAACAGAAGCTCCTTTACGTAATCAAGATCCGCCTTATCCACCAGTCCGTTTCCGGTGATGTCATAACGGCTCTCATAGCCTGTATCGCCTTCTCCTGTTCCGTATGCGCCCGCAAGCAGTGCAAAATCACGCAGGTCCGTAATTCTATCACCGTTGTAATCCGGAAGCGTGACATCTGCAAGAAGCCCACGGCTCTCGGAAAACAGGAAGTCACCCTGAAGCGGTTTAAACGAGCAGTCCGGTGAAGCCATTACATAAGCGGTTCCGCACATTCCTTCCTTTACGCTAAACGTGATACGCAGCAGCTTCTGTGTTCCCGAAAGTGATATTTTTTCCGTAGAAAGCGTGATCTTTCCGCTTTCTGATGTGTCAACGGTCGCATTAGACACCAGCATTTCCATGGTACTGATGCTAAGCAGCCGGTCATCGTACAAAAGTTCCAGACTGACTTCATTTGCCACATCTGCGAGTTTCACACTAACCGTACAGGAGAACGTGGTTTCCGGATAAAGGTTTCTTTCCTCTTCAAAGTCCACACTGACTGTATTATGCTTCAGTTCCAGTGTATCAACCTGTACCTCCTCTTCCTTCCGTATCAAGCGGTCCGTAGCATCATAAGTATAGCGGAGGACTTCTCCCTCCGGCAGTCTTACTTCTGTCACGTTGCCGTTCGGGTCATAATAATAAGACATCTGTACTTCTCCGTCCGCTTCTTTTATTCCGGTCAGGTTTCCGTTTCCGTCATACTCATACACCGTTTTTCTTGTCCGGTCTTCTCCCGCCACTATTTCCTGTGTCAGGAGCATGGAAAAACTGTCATAGGTGTAGTATACCTCTGCGCCGTCACTGTCGGAAACGCAGACTGCATTTCCTGCCGCATCGTAAGTATAGGCAAGCATATCCCATTCCTTTGGCTCTTCATCTTTTTTTACAAAGTTCTTTCCTGAAGCAACCGCTGTCACTCTTCCGGCTTTATCGTAAGTATAGCGTATCACTTGATACCATACCACACCGGTTTCTTCTTTCTTCGGAATACGTGCTTCCAAAAGCCATCCGTTCTTAGAATATGTATACCATGTAGTATACCCGCCTGCATCCATGACAGATATTACATTACCATCCTTATCATAGGCATAGCGGTAGCGTATCTGCCCCAAGGTATCCGTGATACTTGTAACCCGGTTCAGAGCATCATAGGTATAGCGTACCTGCACACCTGTTTCCTGTCCTTCCGGCTCTGTTACAGCAATAAGATTTCCTGCTGCATCGTATGCATAGGTTGTGATTCCCCCGTCGGGCGCCGTAACCTGTATCAGATTTCCCACGCTGTCATAGGTATAGCAGTAGTAGTTCTTATCCTCAGCAACCGCTCCGGCATACTCCGGCATGCTCTCGGAAACAAGTTTTCCCTCCATATCATACAGATAATCGGTTACCGCTTTCTCCGGGCTGTTTACGGCAATGATGCGGTCCATGGAGTCATAGGCATAGGTATACCCTTTTGCCTCCGCAACCGGAAGTCCTTCTTTTACTGCCTGTTCCTGCTGGTTCGGCAGCACCATTTTCGTAATGTTTCCGATGCTGTCATAAAAGAACGCCGTCACGCCGCCTTCTGCATCGGTAATGCTTACAATCTGATCTTTTTCATTGTATTCATAAGCTGTCTTTCCGTAAACTGTCTCGCTTTCCGTTCTGCGTCCAATGGCATCATAGCGGTAGGTTACCATTCCTCCAAGCGCATTCTCAGCACGTACCGGCTGTCCGCCTTTCTCATAAAAGAACTTCGTCACTGCTCCGCAGGCATCTGTCACGGACAACAGCCGCCCGCGCTCATCATAAGTATAACTTGTTTCCGAAACACTGCCTTCTTCTATCAGTACCGACATCTGTGTCAAGTTGTCCTTTTCATCATAGGAAAACGCCATACTTCCACCTTCCGGTGTAGTAAGCCGAATCAGATTGTTCCGTTCATCATAGGCAAAGGCAGCGGTTTCTCCCAGTGCATTGGTACACGACAACATATTTCCGTTTTCGTCATAAGTATATCGTGTTACATAACCGCTTTTCGCCCTTGCCATCGTCCGGTTGCCATCAGAATCATAGGCGTATTTTTCATAGCTTCCGTCAGCATAGTTGATACGGATAACATACAGTTTATCATTATACCGGTAGCGTGTCACGTTTCCGCTGTTTTCCAGAATGCAGCTGTTTTCCTGCGCTTCATCATCATAGACAAAACGGGTCCTGTTACCGTCCTCATCTGTCTGCAAAACGACACGTCCGCGGCTGTCATACTTGTTCGTCAGGTAGGTAGCCCCGTTTCCGTCCGTGACAGACGTGATTCCATGCGAATCATAGGTATACGACATGGTTCCGCATGTCTCACCGGATACCTTTATCAAACGGTTCTGAGAATCGTAAGCATAGGTTACCGTCCGCCCAAACGGGTCGGTAAGCTTACTAATCCGTCCGTTTTGACAGGTAACGGTAACTGCAATGCCGTCAGACCCCGTGATTTTTGTCAGACTTCCGTTACTTCCATAGGTGAACGTTATCTTGTTGCCGTTCCGGTCCGCAATAAAAAGAAGTTTACCTGTCGAACTGTAATTCCACGTCTTTTTTTCTTCCGTAGCAAGGCTCCATGTGCCGTCCCCGTTCTTTATAAGGATGTCCTTTGTTGCTTCTGCCGTATAACTGTTTCCGTTCTTTTGGAATACAAGAATTCTTCCATCGGCATAGGTTACCTTTACCCTGCTCGAAGAAACAACCGAAAGGCTGCTTTCATAAGAAAAGCTCCAGCCCTTGCCAAACAGTCCACTTCCGGTATCAAGCGAGTTATAGCTTCTTGTAATGGCAACCGGGCTGTCTCCGATACCGGCAAAATAAAGGTCAGTCAGACTCATGTAAAAGTTGCCTGTGATGACATTAACCGGATCTCCTCCCGATGCCTGGTTATACATTTCTCCACCATAGCTCGCATCCTGTAGTGTGCTATTGTCAATCGGACGCGTAGGCATTGGTATAGGTGTTGCCGGATAGTATGGTGGATTGGTTGGCGTTGGTGTAACAGCATCCGTTGGTGTCGGTATAACGGTCGCCGGATAAATTGGCGTCGGTGTCGGCTCCGGCGTTGGCGTTAGCGTTGGTGCTACCGTCGGTGCTGCCGTTGGTGCGGTCGTCGGCTTTGGTGTTGGCGTTTTCGTTGGTGCCTGCGTCGGTGCGGTCGTCGGCTTTGGCGTTGGTGTTGCCGTCGGCGCTTTCGTCGGCGCGGTCGTCGGCTTTGGCGTTGGTGTTGCCGTCGGTGCTTTCGTCGGCGCGGTCGTCGGCTTTGGCGTTGGTGTTGCCGTCGGTGCTTTCGTCGGCGCGGTCGTTGGCTTTGGCGTTGGTGTTGCCGTCGGTGCGGTCGTTGGTGCCTGCGTCGGCTTTGGTGTTTGTGTTGCCGTCGGCGCAGTCGTCGGAGTTGGTTTAGGATTACACTTTGGACAGTCTGCCACGGTAACATAGCCTTCGAGGGATATCAATCCGCAAAGCGTGCACATTTTCGTACAACTATGTCCCTTCGAAGTGTGTTCCCCTATCTGTTTTATCCATGCATGTTCGGTAGAATCCGAATCCGGCAATATCTGCGCTTCCATCTCCCCGTCACGTTCCGCTTCCATCTCTTCCAGTGCAGACAGCGTAAGTCCCCGGTTTGTAAGTCTCGTATAAACCGGACTGTCCTTATACGCTATCGCCTTTGCTGCGTCCAGTATCTCCGAAGTGTTGATGAGCAGTGCCATGACCTGTTCCCGGCTTAAGTCCTTATCTGCGCCGCGCAGCAGGGCTGCCGCCGCTGCCGCAAACGGGACTGCTGCGGAAGTTCCGGAAAACAGCGTTCCCCGTCCGTCCGGAAGGCAGATGTTCTTTCCCGGCGCATAGCAATCGGCCTCCCCGTCTGCATAGGAAACAAATGGACTTCCGTTTTCGTCCAGCGCACCGACCGATAAGGTTTCGGCATACGCTGCCGGGAAAAGAATGTTTCCTCCGTCCTCATTTCCCGCCGCTGCTGCCACAACAATGTCATGGTAGGACGCCTCGAGCAGCGCCTCCTGTAAAAAGGCAGAATAGGTTTCCCCGCCGAGACTCATTACAAGAATATCCATGCCGTTCTCAACTGCCCAGTAGATACCCTGTATCAGGCTGCTGTAGTAGCCCTTTCCGTCTGCGTCAAGTACCTCAACCGAGTAAAACTCTGCTCCCGGCACCAGTCCGCACAGGATAGAGGCTACTGCCGTACCGTGAAGAAGGTTTCCGTCTGCTACGCTCTTCCCGGTACTCTCCCCGGTAAGGAACGACACGGTATCTGTCACCGGCACAAGTGTCCCGTCCACTGCCGTATCCAGTATGGCAATTTTGACTCCGTAACCGTAGCTTCCCTTTTCCCTCGCTTCCCCCATTCCGGCAAGCTGCATCGCCCATGCATTGTCCCCGGCAAACTCCTCGCACGGAATTTCTGCTGCGGAAAGCTCCGCATCCTCTTCCATCGAGATGATGCTTCTGTCATAGTAAAGCGCACACAAATCCAGTACGTCCGCGTCCATGACGCTTAATGTATCCGTAATTTCCGTTTCCGGTGACGGCTCATAGCTCCAATAGAACGAAGTGCTGTAGTTCTCTTCCCCGGAAGCATTTTCTCCTGCTTTCTCTCTTTTTATCATAATTCTCCGCGGCGTAAAATCCTCCGTTACCCCGGCCTCTGCCTTTGCACCTGCCGGTGCCAAAAGCGATACCAGGACGGATACCATTAACATCCATGCCAATATGCGGATTCCTGTTCTCTTTCTCATACGTTATCTCCCTTTCGTACCGTTTTCCGCCGTCCACTCAAAGGAGTAGAGCGGTTCCTCTGTCTGATTTTCTCCCTGCCATACAGAAACCTTCAGCCCGTCAAGGAATACCATGTGGGCAAAACTACAGGTTATCTCATAGGTATATACCTCTCCGTTCTTTAAGTTTCTTCCCTTTCCGGAAAGTACAAGGCCCTCCCTTGTAAAGTTCCATCCGGTCAATGTATGTTCTGTCAGCATGATGCCGGTTCCCGGAATTCTCAGTTCTGCCTTCACTGAAACAGACGGAGGCAGAAAGCCGAATTCTGCCTTCAGGCGGATACCGGTATGCGGCAGGTCAAGTAGAAGGGAACCTCCCTCCGCATCCAGCTCTGCCTGAATCTCATAGACATCCGGATGCAGAACCAGCTTCTTTCCGCGGTAGCAGCTGCCCTCCGTAAATCCTATCGAAAGCTCATACAGTCCGGTCTCTGCCGCCACCTCCCATACAGCCCTGCCGTCTGCATCCGGTGACAGGACTGCCGTTTCGTAAAGCGTGCGGCTTCCGTCATCTTCTATTTTAAACAGGGTAAAGGCAAGCTCTGCCCTCGTGATGTCACCGGTGTTTCTGTCCGGAATTTCACCGGTTTTCACAGTAAAATACAGCGTTTCTCCGTACCGCACACTGTAATCTCCGGTATAGACAAGCCATGCCTCATCCGGAACCACAGGGAAAGAGAGGCTTTCCTCTGTCGCTAAGAAGTACCGTTCCCTATCCTGCGGTACTGCGGCCTTAAGCTCTGCTGTCTGCGGCGAAAGCTCCATCGTAAGACTGAGCGCCGCGTATCCGTTTTCATCCGTCATACTGCTGCCGATGTATTCCCCGTTGATATAGAACTCCGTCTGCGCACCGGAAAGCGGCTCCCCGCGGTAGGTCACCAGTGCGGAGCAGGTAGCAGTCTCGCTGTACTTTGCCCTGCCGTATCCACAGTTCTCATGGCTGCAGCCGTCCACGGTACACTCTCCCATGCTGCACGTTACCCGCACCTTATCATAAATAGTAAACTGCACCGTTTCCTCCGTCCGGTTTCCTGCCTTATCCTCTGCCGCAACGGTAAACGTGTGCCTTCCTTTTCCGGTTATCTTTTCCCCATTCCACTCTTCGCCGTCCAGAAAATAAGCAATCTTCTCAATTCCGGAGCGTTCGTCCGTGACCGTAACCTCCGGCAGGATACTCTCTGCCACGATTTCATCCTCTGTCAGGTTTTCAAACGCAATGACCGGTGCCACGGAGTCCTTCCTGTACGGTCCGTATACCTTTGTCTGTTCGTTGCCCGCCACATCCTCTGCCTTTACGTGCAGATACCAGATGCCATCCTCCGGCATGGATAGAGCGGAACTCCACAGGCAGGAACTGCTTTCTGCCGCTTCCGGTTCCATGGTACTCCATCCTCCTGCTTCATCCCTGCTTTCCGAAAACGAGGTAAGGACCATAGAAAGCCCCGAATCGGAATCACTTACCTTTGTTGTAAGAATAATGTCCGCAGACTGCCAGCCTGCTTCTTCCTTCTCTACAGCTATTACAGGCTTTCCTGTATCGATATGAAACTGCCTTATTTCCTCTTTTTTATAGCCGTAACCGTCATCACTTCTCACGATGAGTCTGTGGCTTCCGTTTCCTTCCGTAAACGGCGCAGTATATGCCTGTACAGAACCGTCCAGCTCGTAAACAATTTCTGCGGCATCCTTATCCTCTACCGTAACCGTAACAGGCGAAACATACCACCCGTTTCTTCCCTGCTCCCCGGACACCGTCACAACAAGCGGGTTCGGCAGCACCTTTACCGTAATCTCCGGTCCCGTAATGCCGTAAATCCATTCTCCTTCTGCCGAAACATAGTCTGCAGAAGAAATCAGCACCTTTCCCGTGCCGATGCGCTCACCCTTTACCTTAAAACGCAGAAAGAGCCCGCCGCCCGTCTCTTCTCCCCTTTTCGAGAGAAGCAGCCTCGCGCGTACTCCTTCATAAAATTTTGTTGCCTGATAGACAGCCGTGTTTTCCCCTGTTACCGGAAGCAGACTGACATAGGTATTGTCTGCAGCAAGCTCCCCAAACAGGGCATACGTTCCTTCCGTTTCTTCCAGATAAACCGTTTCTTCCGTTTCCTCCCCGCGGTAAACCTCGATCTCTTCCGCCTGTACTGTGACAGGTGCTTCCGTAAGCCGGAAACACAGGAGAATGCCGGCAAGCCAAAACACATAGTTTCTTTTGTTTCTCATTATGGTACCCCCTCTTTTTTTGAAAAATTATTTCTACTATATAAACGTTTGAGAGGGTCAAAATCTTACAGAGTTTTAAATATTTTATTATTTTTTATCATTTTTCTTTTTGTTCAGACCACTGTAATCTCCTTGCCAAATACCTCGGCTGTCATGTATAATGATGTTCACAGTAAAATATAGAACTTCAGGGAGTGTGGATATGTTTCGTTTATGGGCAAAAATCTGGAAAGAAAATCATCTGATCAAAGATATGGTAATAGAAAACAATGACAGCACCTTAAACCGCACGAGAAAAATCTTTGCGGCAATCGATGCTGTCTGCTATGAATTTGACTTATCAAAGCCTCTCTGGCTGGATTCTACCATCAGAGAGTTTCAGAAACATGATAAGGCACGGTTTTATCAGGATAACTTCGTTGACTCGATTGATTTTGATTATCTGGAAATTCAGGTCATCGAAGAAGATTAACTATCCCGGCTGATAGGCCTTTGTTATACTCTTTTTGCAATACGCTCTGCAAGCTCTGCGGCTTCACCTTCCGCATAGCTTCCGGTTGCCCACTTGACAGTTACGGTATCGTTATTCCAGCGCGGAATAAAGTGAATATGCAGGTGGAATACCGTCTGCCCTGCAGCTTCGCCGTTGTTCTGCAGTATATTCAGTCCGTCACAGCCAAGCTCTTCCTTGATTGCTGCTGCCACCTTCGGCACAACCGCAAAAATCTTTGCTGCCGTTTCCGCATCCAGTTCAAAAATATTTGCTACATGCTTTTTCACAAGCAGAATCGCATGTCCCTTTGCCGCCGGAGCAATGTCTAAAATGACTCTGGCATTCTCATCTTCGTATATTGTTGCCGACGGAATTTCTCCGTTTGCAATCTTGCAAAAAATACAGGAATCCATACGCTACCTCTTTCCGCAGAATACTCTGCCATATAAATTTATTTCACCGATGCCATGCCTGAAAGAGGCAGGTATCAGCTTAATACCTTAAACTGGAACAGCTGGTCAAACATACGGAGCGTTTTAAAGTCGCCCTTTGCCGACAAATCTCCGGACATAAACGCACCCTGGAAGGTGGTACGCCCGTTTACCAGACGGTTTACTACAGCCCGCGTTGTTGTTGCAAGCACATCCGCATGCTCGCACTCGCCGTAATAGCACTTGACATGAGCTCCCCTTACCTCAACAATTAATGTTTTATCTGCATCCGTCATCTTAATTTCGAAGGTTGCCTTAATATCTTCCGCAGGCGGCACAAAGTTTTCCTTTAAGTTTCTGATGAACTCCTGTCCGTTTTCTTTTCCTTCGTTTTTGTCCATCATATCCTTAAACAGCTGGGCAAGCTCCTCAATATCTTCCTTCTGTTTTTTAACATAGGTATCATTTGATACATACTTCGACAGTTGCTCGCTTTCCTGAGGAGTCAGCTCTATCGGCGTCTTTCGGATAATGTCCTGCTTTCTCACGAAGTTACTGGACGGAAGCACCTTTGGCCGCTGGCTGATGGTCCGGTATAAATCCTCAGTCCGTTTTTCTATAATCTTTGCATAATCGGAATCCGTTTCAAAATCCGTCTGGGACTCCACATAGGCGCTGATACCACGGCACGGCATCCCTCCAAGCAGCTCCCACGACTTTACAAGCACTTCTTCCGCCTCGCGTTCTCCATAGGTGCTGGAAATGACTACCGGCATCATATAGATTTTTGACAGCCTTGCCTTGTCGGCATACAGCCAGCATGCATCCAGAAACTGCTGAAGCAGTCCGCCGATGCCGTACCATTCTAACGAAGCAGCAAGAATTACGCCATCCGCCTCCTTGATTGTATTGGAAAGCGCGGTGATTTCGTTTTTGCATTCATAGAGATTATATCGTTTCACGTCCACCCGAAGCTCTTCTAAAACATTCGTCATTTTCTGGAGAACATAAAGCGTCGAATCTTCAATCAGCCCTCTTCCCCCATAATAAATATTGATGCGCATGAAACGTCCCTCCTTTACTTAAAGCTCTGATGCTTTGGTCTGCCGTATAAAACTACTGCCAGTATAACTCCGCCAAGAAGTCCTGCCACGTGCGCCGCATTGTCGACACCCGTATCCACAAAGCCGCTATATAAACTAAGGCCAATAAAAAGTAACAACCGGCGCAGATCAAAGCCCTGTAGTCTGCCCCGATGAATCAGGACCAGATATAACATTGCTCCGACAACACCAAATACCGCACCGGACGCACCGATGCAGACCGGAAAGCCATCCGCTCCCAAAAACGCCGAAATCGATACTTCACCGGTCAGAATGTATCCATTATACACGATAGAGCCAATCCCCGCAAGAATTCCGCTGCAAAAATACAAAATCACGTACCGGATTCCTCCCAGAAAACGTTCCACAAAGTTTCCCAGGAAATAAAGAACCAGCATATTGTTTACCAGATGATGAATACCCCCATGTAAAAACTGATAGGTAAGCAGCCGGTACCACTCTCCGTCAAGGACACGTGGGGCATAAAGTGCTCCGTGCTCCTTAAGAAAAGTCGTTGTATTCCCGTAGAAGGTTCCCTTTGTCATCGACTTTTCCCAAAGTTCCAGAACAAGAAACACAACGCTTGTCACAATTACGATAATCAGATTTGCCGATTTTTTATTTGCCGCAAAAATATCACTCCAGTCGTCCAACGAAGTCCTCTCCTTTGATTAATCCTCTTCCTGCCACGACAGTGCACAGCGCACTGCCTTATTCCATCCATGAAGCAGATGCTTCCGGTGTTCTTCCTCCATAGCCGGTTCAAATTCTTTCTCAAGCTGCCAGTTTTCTTTAATTTCTTCTTTATCCTTAAAATATCCCACTGCCAGTCCTGCCAGATATGCCGCACCAAGTGCCGTTGTTTCAATACAGACCGGACGATGCACCTTTGCACAGAGAATGTCCGACTGGAACTGCATCAAAAAGTTATTTGCGCTCGCACCGCCGTCTACTTTTAATACCCTAAGCTTCGTCTGTGCATCCTGTTCCATCGCACGGAGTACACTGTGCGTCTGATAGGCAATCGACTCTAACGTTGCACGGATGAAGTGTTCCTTTGTACAGCCTCTGGTAAGGCCGACAACGGTTCCTCTTGCATACTGATTCCAGTACGGTGCGCCAAGTCCCGAAAACGCCGGAACGATATACACACCATCCGTGTCTGCTACCGCCGTCGCATAATCTTCGGACTGCGCGGCACTCTTAAACATGCGAAGTCCGTCACGCAGCCATTGAATTGCCGCACCTGCCACAAAAACGCTTCCCTCCAACGCATATTCCACGCGTTCCGAAGTACTTGCAGCAATCGTTGTGACAAGACCGTGCTCTGACCGGATGGCATCACTGCCTGTGTTCATCAAAAGGAAACAGCCCGTACCATACGTATTTTTTACATCGCCTGCCTCAAAACAGCACTGACCGAACAAGGCAGACTGCTGGTCGCCTGCGGCACCCGCAATCCGGATTTCCCCTCCGAGCAGACCGACTGCCGTCCATCCATAAACACAGCTGGACGGCTTCACCTCAGGAAGCATTGACTTTGGAATACGGAAACGTGCGAGCAGTTCCTCATCCCAGCACAGGCGATGAATATCAAACAGCATCGTGCGCGATGCATTGGTATAGTCCGTAACATGAATCCTGCCCTCGGTAAGATTCCAGATAAGCCACGTATCGACCGTTCCAAACAGCAAATCACCTGCCTCTGCAGCCTCCCTTGCTCCCGGAACATGATCTAAAATCCACATAATCTTCGTTGCCGAAAAATAGGCGTCCGGTACAAGGCCTGTTTTGGCACGGATTACCTCATCAAATCCGTCCCTGCAAAGCTCTTCGACCATATCCGCAGTTCTGTGACACTGCCAGACAATCGCATTGTAGACCGGCTCTCCGGTGTGACGGTTCCAGACGATTGTCGTTTCCCGCTGGTTTGTAATTCCGAGCGCAGCTACATCCTCTGCCTTTGCGCCGATTTTCGCCATTGCCTCGGTTGCTACTGCGAGCTGTGATGACCAGATCTCTCTCGGGTTATGCTCCACCCAGCCCGGATTCGGATAAATCTGTTCAAATTCCTTCTGCGCCATGCTGCAGATGTTACCCTTTTTGTCAAATAAAATACAACGGGAGCTTGTCGTTCCCTGGTCTAACGCCATAACATACTTTTGCATACCTTACTCCTGTTCCGTGCGGCACCACACCCCAAAGCGCGCACTGTTTCCCTTATCTTTTTATTTTAGCACAGCTACCGCTTTTGTGGCAACCAAATCCACCCCGGTTCCGGCAAGATTTCTGCATACCACATCTCCGATTTCCACCGGAGCCTCCACGGAAAGTTCATGAATTGCTTCCATGCATTCCATGATTTTTCCCTTTGGCACCTCTTCCTTTGTCTTTACCGGCACTCTCACCGCCTGTCCGTTTTTTACCCGGACCGAAGACGTAATCGTGCGGCGCGGATTCGTCAGCTCCTTTTTTGCATACTCCGCCCCTCGCGGACAGGTATTCCCCTGTACAAGAAAGCTTCCGTCCTCTTTTCTTTCTACTGTCATTCTGCAGCCCATCGGGCAGCCGATGCAGATTAGTTCTGTCTGATGCATATGCTCCTCCGTTTCTGCTTACTTTAGTGCAATCGTAAGCTCTTTCAGGCCCGTATAAGGCAGAAGCTCTCTCTTTTTGATGCGTACCTCTTCCATTTCTCCCGGTGCAAGCATACGCTTTTTACTCTGGCGCAGCTCATGACCGTCCGCAAAAATACCAAGCACCTCATCTTTGTAAACATTATCTACCCGGAAGCGGATTAATATCGTGTCCTCCGCCTCTTCTAAATGAAGCTTCTGCGGTACAGTATAACGAACACCGCGTCCCCCACGGATGATAGTCTCGGACACATGTCCCTGTTTTGCTTCCCGTACATAACGTGCGGCATAGCGTCCCGCGTTTCCTGCCTCTTCCGATACAAAATCCACAAGGTCATGCACATGAAGCACATTTCCGCATGCGAACACACCGGGAATGCCGGTTTCCAGATGTTCATCCACTACCGGTCCCTGCGTCACACGGTCCAGCGGAATACCGGCTCCCAGAGAAAGTTCATTTTCCGGAATCAGACCGACAGACAATAGAAGCGTATCACACGGAATGTACTCCTCCGTTCCCGGAATCGGTTTCCTCTGTTCATCCACCTGTGCCAGTGTCACACCGCAGACACGCTCTTTTCCGTCAATGGCAACCACGGTATGACTGAGCTTCAGCGGAATGTCATAATCATTAAGACACTGCACAATATTTCTCTTTAATCCGCCCGAATACGGCATCAGTTCGGCAACCACCTTTACCTTTGCTCCCTCTAACGTCATGCGGCGTGCCATAATCAGACCGATATCACCGGAACCTAAAATCACGACCTCCCTGCCCGGCATTTTCCCTTCCACGTTAACAAAGCGCTGTGCGGTTCCCGCGGAAAATATACCCGCCGGACGATATCCCGGAATACCGAGCGCTCCTCTCGGACGCTCGCGGCACCCCATCGCCAGAACAACAGCTCCCGCTTTGATACGGAACAGCCCCCGCTCCCGGTTCATTGCCGTAATCTCTTTTTCTTTTGACAACTCCACCACCATGGTTTCCAGCATATATTCTATGTTTTGTTCCTTGACACGTGCAATAAATCTCGCCGCATATTCCGGCCCGGTCAGCTCCTCATGAAAGGTATGTAAGCCAAAGCCGTTATGAATGCACTGGTTCAAAATACCGCCCAGTTCTTTTTCTCTTTCCAGAATCAGTACTCGCTCTGCTCCCGCATCTTTTGCAGACAGCGCTGCCGCAAGTCCTGCCGGACCACCGCCGATAATGACTACCTCATAAGAGTACATGCGAATTCCTCCCCGACTTTACAACATCTTCAATACTCATATTCCATTCCCTGGCTAACAGCTCCATTGTCCTTGGCGTGCAAAAGCCCGCCTGACAGCGTCCCATTCCGGCACGCGTTCTTCGTTTGACTCCGTCCAGTGTTTTTGCTCCGAGCGGTCTTTGGATGGCGTTTAAAATTTCACCCTCCGTCACCATTTCACAGCGGCATACTATCACTGCATAAGACGGATCCTTCGCAATCATCTCCTGTCTTTTTTCCTCGGAAAGTTCGGACATATGAGGAATTCCTTCTCTTTTTGAAATAAATCCGCTCTTTTTGTCTGCCGGAGCCTTTTTCTGAAGCAGCTCCGTCACGTATTCTCCGATTGCCGGTGCGCTGCTAAGCCCCGGAGACTCTATTCCTGCCACATCAAAAAAGCCTTCTGCATCCGCTACCTCTCCTATGATAAAATCGCCCTTGTCTGAATGTGCGCGAAGCCCTGCAAAGGAGGTTATCATCTGTCCTCCCGGCATGGTATCCAGACTCCGGGAGGCTTTCTCCCTGACGCAGGCAAGTCCTTCTGCCGTTGTATCTACACCTTCCTTATCTTCAATATCCGTCGCCGTCGGACCAAGCAGCAGATTTCCGTGAACCGTCGGTGTCACAAGCACACCCTTTCCATACTTTGTCGGAAGCTGAAAAATCGTACGGTCCACCAGCGTTCCGACCTGTTTGTCGTACAGGCAGTACTCCCCTTTTCTCGCTACGATATTCATAGGAGTGTTACTTACCATACGGTGGATTTCATCTGCGTACACCCCTGCTGCGTTAATGACATGCTTTGCTGTATATACTCCGGAGGTTGTCTGCAGTTCATATCCGTCCTCCGTTTTTTCGATTCCTGTCACTGCGGTATCAAAAAAGAATTCCGCACCGTTCATCGCTGCATTTTCCGCAAGGGCAATCGTCAGTTCAAACGGGCAGACAATCCCGCCCGTCGGCGCATACAGCGCCGCAACCACTTCCTTTGAAAGTGCCGGTTCCAGTTCTCTTGCCTGTGCCCCGGTAAGAAGTCTGAGCCCCTTTACCCCGTTTTCCTGTCCGAATTCATAAAGCTGTTCCAGCTTCGTTCTTCCTCCTTCTTCCAGACAGAGTACCATGGAGCCGTTTCTTCGGAACGGAATATCCAGTTCCTTTGCCAGCTGCTCCATTTTTTCGTTGCCTGCCACATTCATTTTCGCCTTCATACTCCCGGGAACCGCATCAAAACCCGCATGTACAATACCGCTGTTTGCTTTTGAGGTTCCCTCGCACACATCCGGCTCCTTTTCCAGTACCGCAATGCTTCTTTCGTAACGTGACAGTTCCCTGGCAACTGCACAGCCAATCACCCCTGCCCCGATAATCACTACATCATACATTGTTTTTGCCCCTTTCCTTCCATTTAAAATACCCCTTCATAACAGAACTAAGAAAAACCAAAAAAGTCAGGCAAAAACGACCATCAAAAAAGATGACCTCCTCTTCTGCTGACTCTTATTCTCTCGTACCCCTGAATTGTATCTTTATTATAGCATGATGGCTTTCCCTCTGGCAAGAACATTTTCCCCGCTCCACCTGTCTTAGGATGATAAACCACCGGTCAGAAGGATGAGCCGCCGGTTCCGGAAGAAAAAAGGAACTCCTCTGAAGCCGCCCGTATCCTGTCCTGTTCTGCAAGAAGCTGTTCCGTCCCCGGCAACACCTCCTTTTCATTGATATAGGTTCCGTTTGTAGAGTTTAAGTCCGAAAGATAATACTGTCCTCCTTTTTTTCGAATGCAGAAATGGAGCCTGCTGATTTCTTCTTTTGCTATGACATGACTGACATATTCCCTGCTGCTCCCGAGATAAAACGGAAAGCTCTGCAAAAGAATGACTTCTCCGGTCTGTTCATGAATCAGCTGTGGCTGCTTCCCCGGGTTCCGGACTGCAAGCAAAACTGTACGGGAAGTCTCCGGCACCGGGCTGTCGGCATACTCTTCCTTGCATTCTTTTCTTTGTACTTCTTCCGATCTTTCTTTTTTTCTTCCCCAAGCCGTGATTTTTTCCTTAATCCAGGAAGTATAGCTCTGCGCCTCCGCCTTCTTTGCGACTACCGGTGCGGGACAAACCTCCTTAAACTTTTCCGGCCTCCCCGCAGACGGCTCTGCAGCTTCAGGAAATGAGTTTTCGCTTTTTTCAAGACGCTTCTTCAACGTCTTAAGTCCTTCCCTGTTTTTCATACAGTTGGTATAGCAGTCATACAACAGCTCCACTGCCGGTTTATCCTCATAATCCACTCTGTTCAGCAGATACTCGAACAGACTCTCCAGCTGTCTGCTTAATTCTTTTCCATATCCCGGAACATATAAGAATTCCAGTGTAAACTGCGGAAGCGTCACAAAAATTTTGGAAGGCTCCAGGACAAAATTCTCCTCCGGAAGCAGATATTCCTTTGCATCCTCCAATGCCGCTACCACCTGCAAAAGCAAACTTCTAAGCTGATCCTCCCGAATCGGAAGTGCGGCATAAACAGTAGAAAGTGCTTTTTTTCCGCTGACTTTATAGCAATAGCATTCCTGTCCGTCTTTCAGCTCTTTCAAAAATTCCAGTCTTCCTCCTCCGGGTTGGTATTTTAGCATCTTTTCTATATAGGCTTCCTCTCCGGCTTTTTCCGGAAACACCTGCAGATAGGTTTCCATCCATTCCCTTCTATACTCTGCCCTCATGCCTCTGCTCCTTTTTCTTTCTTCATTGTTTTTGTTTTCTTTTCACTTTCCCCACAGGTCACCCGCCGTACGTTCCATCCGCATCAGTTCGGATGTCGGCCCGATTTCGTCCAATACGCGCATGCATTCTGTCCCATACTCCATCACACGTTCATATAAGGCAAGTGTCATGGAAACCATAAGACAAAGAAGCAGGCAAAGAAGCGGGCAAAGAAGTGCCGCTTCCACCGTATAACTCCCCCTCAGACTCCTGCTACCTGACATAGTACATAACCAAGAAAGAGACACGGTACAAACGGCAGCTCTGTTTTTCTTCCTGCTTTCTTCAGTGCAAGTAAAAGCATTGCCCAGACTGCTGCCACGCAAAGTGCCATGCTCCACAAAAACATCGTCCGGTAAAATCCAATTCCAAGCCCAATCGCTGCCAGTACCAGACCGTCACCGGCTCCCACTTTTCCGTCCGTCACGACCGAAAAAAGCAGTCCGATTCCTCCCGGCAGGAGCCCTGCCAGAATAGCAGGCAGTTCCTCCACAAGTCCGGAAAACGTTTCCACAGAGAGTATCCGCATTCCAAGCATCATCACTGCAAGCACACCTACCGGCAGCAATGGAATTTTCTTTGTCCGTACATCAATCCATGCAAGAACTCCAAGCAGAATTCCTCCTGCAATAAAAAGTACCGTCATCTTTCTTCCTCCTTCCTTCCTTGACCGCAGCGGCTGCAGGCACGCATACCTGCCACCTCACTGCGCTCCTTTTCTATTACATTCCGTGAAATAGCGGAGCATTTTAATTTCCAGTGATACCTCAGACCATTTTTTGTTACATAGACAACTGCGGTATGCGCCTCATCCCTGCACCTTTCACACTCCGTATATTTTCTTCCGCTGTCGTTCCGCTCCTGTTCAATTTCTGAAGCTGCAACGCTTCGGATTGCAAAATTTAAATAAGTGCATGCCGCACTTTCATGATATACACTTCCGTTTTCCGTCACATAAACGACCTCTTTTTTCTCTTCTTCCTCTGCGAACCGGTCACTGTCATAACTTCCGAGATACGGATAAAAACAAAAAGACTGTTTCACCGGTATTCTGACGGTAGGAAGCAGGGGTGCCTCACACAAAAAATCATAGCGCACCTCTACACAGACCTCACCCTCTCCCCTTACGGTACATGTAACTCTTCTGTTTTCCGTCCGTTCCTTTTCCTCCATGGAAAGCCGGACAATCGGAAGATAGACCCAGGACAAGTGCTCCGCCGATTCTGCCGCCACCTTCCTTTCCACGTATCCAAGTCCTCCGTATTCAAGCGCTATGGCAGTCACGTCTCTGCAGACAGACAACTGCAGCAACAGCAGCAGAAAGTACTGCCATAGCAGATAGAAGAAGAAAAAGAAGATTGGAAACACCAATGCTGCCTCCGCAGTCAGAGATGCACTCCGAAGTCTGCTCTTGTCCCGCCGGAGACGGGTAAGGAAATATCTTTGGGGAGAGATGGTATGATTTATTTTATAGGTATTATCTGCAATGTTTTCTCCGTCGGCAAGAACAGACACCGGAATGCACCTCCTTTTTTAGTACCCCACAGCTTCCTGTTGCCGGATATGGTAGAACTTTGAAAAGAATCCCATTTCCCACTTTTTTGTAAGCTTCATATCCGCCTCAAAAGAAAGCTCCGTTACTACCATTCGTATGCGAAAGCTGTCTCTGTAGCGCAAACGGATATTTTCCTGAATCAAATCCATCGCCCGACAGCACTTATTTCCCTTACTTTCCAGTAGAGAAAACAGCAGAAGATAGTCCGAATACGCCGCTCCTATCGCGCTGTCCGGAATGCTTATTGCTTTCTTTTCAACAAGCTCCTTTCCAAACCGAAATAAATCTCCGGCAGAAATGGTTCCTTCTACCGAAAAAAGCAGAATCCGTTTGCCCTGAAGCAGAGCCGCTACCTCGACAAACGCCTCCTCAACTGCCCATAAAAGCAACAGACTGTACTTTATAACTGCTGCAAGCAGAGGAATCCCTGTAACTCCTGCCGCCGCTGTAGCCATAGAAGATAGCTGCGCCTGCTTTTCCGCATTCTGAAACAGCGCTGCCATCGTAAACAGACTTCGGAATGCCACCAGCGATAAAACCATCCGCGTCAGGTTTCCGGTATCATCCTCCTCTCCGAACAAAATATACTCCCGCTCATAAGCAAGCCTCGTATGCTCCTCCTGGTTCCGGTAATCCCCAAAAAACGAGGTAAAATATAGTTCCAATGCAACTGCATCGTTTACCGCATCGGATGCCTCCGAAAAAATTTCAGCAATTCCTGCATTCGAAAATTGCTTTGTCATCCGCGCAATATACTCTAACAATCCTTCCTCGGCGGATGTCTTTTCTAATGATGCAGACGGAAGTTCGATTCCCGATAACTCTGATTTTGACAGCTCTTCCTCAGAAACTCCTGCCAGTTCGCATACCTTTGTTTCCAAAAGCTGTTGTAATGTCTCCGTAATACTCCCTCCGGCTTCCTCTCCTGCCCTGAGCTCTCCATAAGTAAACCAGAGTCCCTCCAATGTATAAGCGCCGATTCCTTTTACAAAGCGTTCCGTATAAGTAAGCATTGCCTGAAGATTTCCTGAATCAAATCTTGGAAGCGCCAGCTCAGTCAAAAGCATATAATCGGTCCTCAGGCTCTTTTGCATTGTTTCCGGCACATAACCCTGTTCCTCCATACCGAGATATAACTTCAGCTGTTCCAATTCGCTTTGAAATGCCTCATATAAACCGGAAGAAAGCACCCGTTCCTGTTCAGACAAAAACAGCTCGTAAGCAAATACCGAACTCCGTGCAGCTTTTTGCTTTTTTTCCAAAGAATCCACAACACTCTCTGCCTCTTTCAAGAGCGGAAGCACCTCGTTTATTTTTTTACGAATTTCATTATAGCCTGCCTCTGCTCTTTTCACAGCCGCCGTATGGTTCTTTTTTTCTTCGCTTTTTTCCTTTTGAAGCTCTGTTTTTTCTGTCTTGATACTTTCCGCTTCCTCATTCAGCATCTGGAGCAGCAAATCACACTGCGCCATGTTTTGTATCGCTTCCTCGTAGCTTTCTTCCTCCTTCTTTTCCTTTGCTTCCTTTGCGGCCTTTTCCCATTTCTCTCTGTCCTTCCCGGCTGCCTTCTGCTCCGCCGAAATCTCTGTCAGCCTGTCTTCGCACATCGCAATCCGTGAATCCAGCCTCGCCGCTGCCTCTTTTGCCCGAATGGCTTCCTTTAAGCAGCTCTCCACATTGCTTCCCGCTGTCTGAGGGTAAAAGAACAAAGGCTTTAGTACGTTAAAAATCTGCTTATTATCAAAGGACTCCTGTAACTGTATTTCGGAAAGCGGCGCCAGCTGTTTGATGAATGAGGTTTTTGTCTGCGGCAGTCCTTCCGGGTTAAACTTGATTTCCTGTTTTCCTGTCGCAATTCCATCCACATAAGTCATCAGCTTTAACAGCTCTTCCACTGTATTCGCTGCCTCCTTCTGAAGCTCCTCCTGTTTCCGGTACACCTCTCCGGCCAGAACAGAATCCTGCAGGGCAGTCTTGTTAAACAACTTTTCCAACGCAATCTGAATTCCCTCATATGCCACCTGCTTCTTTACCTGTTTTAAAAATTCATCTCCTTCACCTGAAAGCAGGGTTCTGTAACCCGTTAACGTAACCTCCGGTTCCGTCATGGACAGAATTCCTCCCTGCATACTGTCCGTTGCAAATATCAGATCTTCCTCCAGTTCGGCTTCCATTCTGTCATACTGTATCATTGTTGTTCCATATCCCGTATCAACTCCAAGCAGACCGTATTCCTCAAACAGCGGAAAATAATACGAGGCCAGAAACGAATCTCCTGCCAACGCAGAAAGCATGGAAGCATAGGCGTTTGCAGCTCCGATTCTTGCCGCTTCTAACGCAGTAAGAACAAATGAAAAAAGCAGTGTCAGTATCAGAGCAAGAAATACAGTAATACTTCCCTTTTGCTTCATCCGGCACCTCTGCTATTTCAGAATACTCGTAGCATCTGAAGAAATCTTTCCGAATGCGTTGTTTACAATCTCTGTTATCTGGTTTTTAAACAAAAGCACCAGTCCAATCAAAATCACAAGAATCAAAATAATCTCAATCACTCCGATTCCTCTCTCATCCCGTAAAAATGACTTCATTCCCGTTTCCTGCTCTTCCCCTGATTCCTGCGGTACTACCGCTTCCTGTAATACATCCTTTTCTGTTGTCATAGTTTTTCTCCTTTATGAAAATGATAAAAATGCCGGTACAAGTAAAATAGCAAACACAAGCACCAAAAGTCCCATCATCGGGAGCAGGAGCTTTGTTCCTGCCTCTTCCCCCCGTACCTTAATCTGTTCCCGCTCCTGTGCAAGAACCTCCTTTGCTTCATTTAACAGTTGCTGCTGTATGCCCTGAACTCCTTTTGTAACATACTGCGTAAGCAAAGCTGCCAGTCGCTGATAAGAAACGATCCCCATACGCTCTCCGAACGCTTCATAAGCCAACACCTCCGAGCGTCCGTTTTCCAGCTCACTCTCCGTTACAAAAAGCTCCCTTGCAAGTACATGTCCGTCCCTGCCGTAGCGTTCGGTATACTCGCCGGTCAGTCGTTTCCATGTGTGTCTTGCAGAAAGACCTGCTGCCATTAATAGCGACAGTCGTGTCATAAACTCCTGATATGCCCTCTTTGCTTCCTCTGCACGCTTTCTCTTTTTCTTTTCGATATCATTAAAGTATCCGTAGTATGCCGCAGGCAGCATTGCCGCAAGCAAAACCGCGCAGACCGCCGGAAGCGGAACACTGTTCTGTTCGGGAAGGGAAATCCGCATGCCAAGTACTGTCTCCGGAAGTAAAAAGCTCTCGCTTGTCCTCCCTTCCTTCTCCTGCTCCTGAAGCGACTTCATCCCATTCCGCCAGGCTGCCTCTGCATCGGTATAGACTTTGGGCATGACCGTTATCTGCCGCGAAAAGGTCCGGTATTCTTCTCCGTAAAAAATCTTTGCCGTAACCGTAACCTCAGTCGGCACAGAAAGCTCCTCATTCTTTACTTCTCCTCTGCCTGTAACAAGTTCCGGATGATCCGAATACCAGGACAGACCTGTCGACAGACCGGGCAGTTCCTCCGGAAAATATAAATCCTCCGTCACATGCAAAAGGTCCTTATTGCTTCCGGATATACAATCCTCTAACTGTTCCTGTACCATCCGATGCAGTTCTTCTACCTCTTCCTCGGTGTAACGACGTGCACCAAGCTCCAGTTCACCTGACAGCAGTCCTTCCTCGGTTTCTAACAAAACCGGAATAAAACGAGATGCTTCTCCGACTGCAGGACGCGTAAGCTGCCTTTCGTTTTCTTCCTTTTCATTTGACGATGCCACAAAAGAAACAACGAGAAGAAGCATTCCCGCCGCCATGGCAAGCCCTATCCTGTGAAGCAGCTCCGAAGTTATCAATGTGCAGGCTTCTTCTCTTGTTTTTCCGGAGTAAAGCGGCATTGCTGTTGTAATCCGATTTTCTCCAATCATCCGGCGAAGGAGAAACATTACCCTGTTTTTCTTCATACTAACCTCCATTCCCTCCCATTATATCCGGATACCCGAATGTATCAGGTAGTTTCCCAGCGCCGACAGTCCCAGCCAGCCTGCAAATACTACACCCATAAACACGATGCCAAAGGTGTTATGATAGAGAGGCGCACTCATCGAAGGCGCACACAGCTTCAGATACAATAAAATTCCGTGCGGGACAAGACACATAATACGAAATTCCATCTCTTTCGCCGCAACTGCCGTATGCAGTTCCCGTTTCAGTTCCAGTTTATCCTGCAATACGCTGCCCGTCTGGCGAATAATTCTTCCGATTTCTCCGCCGGTCCGTTTGGCAACGGAAAACACCTCGGCAAACTGTCTGATTTCATCTACTCCGCTCCGCTCGCCAAATTCCTCTAACGCACGCTCCATACTATAACCGTTTTCCATCCGGCTTATCACCAGACGGCACTCAGATACAATCACGTGCCGCTCTCCGTACAACCGCTCCAGTCCACGAACCGCCTCCTTCATACTGGTCTCCGGCGAATAACCGGCTGCCAGAGCGTTCTGCAAATACAGCAACATATCCCGGAAGGCAAGCGTCAGCTGCCACCGTCCCGCTTCTTTCTCTGCCCGCCACCTTTTCGCTGCCTCATACGGAATATAGGCAAGCAGTAAGAGCGATACGGGTGCAAAATCAAAAAACAGCCACGCCGTTGCCAGGCAAAGAGCGCACGGTATCAAAAGACAGTTACCTATCCTTCTCATTCCTTCAACCCCGCATTCCTCATTTTTTTCTGCTGTACAAACACATTTCCGGTACGACCAAGCTCTCCGTTTTCTTTTAGCAGGTACAGCGGATTTGTTTCGATTTCTCCGTCGCGGCACGAAAGTACCTCGGAAATTTCAAGTACCTTTCTGCTGCCGTCACGCATTCTTCCGAGATGTACCAGAACATCAATGGCGGATGCAATCTGCTTGCGTACCGCCATCAATGGAATCTCCGTACCAAGCAGTACCATTGTTTCCAGACGGTCTAACATGTCCGGCACCGAATTTCCGTGTCCGGTTGAAAGTGAGCCGTCGTGCCCGGTGTTCATTGCCTGCAGCATGTCAATCGCCTCCGCTCCGCGCACTTCTCCGACAATAATCCGGTCCGGGCGCATCCGGAGTGCCGCCCGAATCAGCTCCCTGATACCGATTTCCGCACAACCCTCCGTATTTTTATTACGCACCTCCAGCCGTACCAGATTTTCAATTCCGTTCACCTTTAACTCTGCCGCATCCTCAATCGTGATAATCCGTTCCGTAGGAGGAATGTATGCCGTCAACGCATTTAAAAACGTTGTTTTTCCCGAACCGGTTCCTCCGCAGACGAAAATATTGTATTTTGCCTTCACAAGTGTCCCTAAAAATTCTGCCGCTTCGGGAGAAATTGCCCCCAGTGAAATCAGACGCTCCATAGTAAACGGCTCCTTGGAAAACTTTCGGATTGTTACAATCGGACCGTTTAATGCGACCGGCGGAAGCAGAATATTGACACGGGAACCGTCTGCCAGTCTTGCATCCGCAATCGGACTTGCTTCATTGACCGTCCGGTTTGCCCCTGCTACAATCTGCTGAATGATGTCCTCTAACTTCTGCCTCGACTCAAAATGACGGTCCCAAAGTCTGATTCGTCCGCGCTCTTCGATAAAAATGCGGTCCGCGCCGTTAATCATGATTTCCGTAATTTCTTCGCGTTCCAGAAGCTCCTCCAGAATGTCGAGTCCGCGAATGGAATGATACAGCTCCTTTCTAAGCCGCTCCTTGTCGGCAAGCGTCAGAAAGCTGACCCTTGCCTCTGCTAAAATGGCACGATCAATCTCCGCATATAATACCTCCTCCGTAATTTCCGCAGAGTAATCAAAGGAAGCCAGCACCTGTTCCCTAAGACGCTGTTTTATTTCCTCCATGGCACACTGCTCACCTCCCTCCTCCTGTCAGAAAATTCATCCTTGTCCTGTACTTCCACTTCTTTTACACGTGACAGCAGCTCCTGTTTTCCGGCATACTTCATCTGACGGAAAAACTCCTTATGTCGCCATTCTGCTGCCGGTCCCTCATCCTTAACAAGGCAGACTTCCTCACTCTGTTCCATTAATGCCTCTATACTCTCTGAAAAAAAGCCGGCAAGAAACACAATGTTCTGATATCCTTCCTCTCTGCACAGTTTAAGAAAAGCAAGCAGTTCCTCTGCCGAATACTGCCACAAATCGGTACAGTAATCGACTCCCGGCACATAGGCAACTCCTTCCTTTACAGGAAGTGCGCAAAGTCGTTCTTTTTTCGAATGATTTTCTCCCCGGAGCAGATACAGCAGTTCACTGATATTCCCCGTCATTCGTTCTTCCTCTTCCCCGTTCCGTCCGAAACCGCCAAACGGCTCCCAGGATAAAAACAGCGTTTTCCCATGCTCTGACAATCGTCTTGCAAGCTGCCAGGCAAAGCGTTCCGAAGAAATATTGGAGCCCGGACAATATACGGTGTAAAGCCCACCCTGAAACAGAGCGGGTTCCTCACTCCCGTTCAACACCTGCCTGACAAGCTCCTCCGCCCGCTGATACCGAAACACCAGCCGTATCCCCGAAGGCAGAAGCTGTCCTGTCTTTACCGGTTCCTCCGAAAGCTGAAAGAGTCTCCCGCCGGGATGTAAAAGCTCAGAAAAACTCTCTTCGGTTTCACCTGCATGCTCACCGATTAACAATGCGTAAAACGGATTTTTTTCTCCAAACCGGAGTACCTCCTCCGGCGTTTGAAAAGCAACCGCCACACAGCCAATATCATGTCTGTCGTTAATATAACGTGCCAGACGTTTCGGATACTCGCTCTCTTCCTCGAGAATCCCTATTACCTTCTCCAATGCATCACCTCTTCCTTTGTTGTTTTTCGTCTGTGGGAATCTTTTGAAACCTACGAAACAAACTATCTGGAATATTAAGAAATTTCTTTCCGGAGCGACCGGAAACGTACTAGAAATCTTAGGCACATCATAGACCACCATGCCGATTTTTGTCAACGCTATTTGGCAAAGTTTATTCTTTTCGGAACCTTCCACAAAATCAGGCCCAAAGATTTATAAAACATTCCGAGTTGATTTTCCAAATATTTCAATGTGCTTCTTCGTCAGACAGCACAATTTTTTCTTTCATTTTTGTGCACTTTATCTAAAAGCAACCAACCAGTCCAACGGCGAGAACAAGAAAGAATCCCGGAATTCCAAGTACTGCAATCAGGACAAAGGTTGCAGGGTTTATTCCTGCAAGAACCGGCAGTTCAAACGCACGGCATAAAAGCGCAAGCAGGTACAACATGAGCAGACCGACAGCCCCCCGAAACAGCATATCCACAACAGCGTCTGCTACCAGTTTTATTCCTCTCATCCTTTCCACCCTCCTTTTTGGCATTCTCTGCAGGGCAGCGTCGTGGACAGACGCTACATTTCATATATACACATCCGGACTTCCATTTATGACGTTAATGTATAAACAAAAGAAATCGAGACTATACTTTTAGCAGAAACCGAAGGGAGGTGTTTCCTTTGCGAAAAAAGAAAAACAGCAACAAAGCATCCGAGGTACTGCTTCAGGAAATCAACTTAACAAAACTGGAACTGGAAGCTGCCTATTCCCATTTTGAAAATGTAGTGGACCCGGACTTAATCAGCAGCAGCATTTATCACATTAATTCCATACAGGACCGCTACAAATATCTTCTAAAGCAGCTAAAAGCCGCCGAGACTCACGAATAGTGAGTCAGCGGTTTTTTTTGTTGATTTCTGAAACTTTCTATTGTAATATGAACATAGGCTATCAAAGGAGGTATCCTGTTATCTATGTTGAAGAACATTACCATTGTACTTCCCTCCCTGAACCCGGACCACAAGCTGATTGACGTTGTGGACGGCGTCCTCGCACAGGGGTTTTCCGATATTGTAATCGTAAATGACGGAAGTGACGAACAGCATATGGAGCCATTCCGCCAATTAGAGTCCTACCCTTCCTGTACTATTCTGACACATGAGGTCAACAAAGGAAAGGGACGTGCATTAAAAACAGCCTTTGCCTACTGTCTCGCCAATCGGCCCGATTCTTCCGGCGTCATTACCATTGACGGAGACAACCAGCATCACCCGGAAGACATTGTTGCCTGCGCAAAGGCCATGCTTGAGCAGAAAACCTGTGTTATTCTGGGCGTACGGGACTTTTCACTTCCGGATGTTCCTGCCAAAAGCCGGCTTGGAAACACCCTGACAAAGACCGTCTTCCGTATTGCCTGCGGCATCAAAATCTCAGATACGCAGACCGGACTTCGGGCAATTCCTTCCTGCTATCTGAAGGATATGCTTCACATGGACGGGGAACGTTTCGAATACGAAACCAATATGCTTCTGGAAATGAAATCCCGACACATTCCGTTTTCCGAAGTACCTATCCGCACCATTTACATAGAGGAAAATGCCTCCTCACACTTTCACCCGATTCGTGATTCCATCAAAATATACCGCGTCATTTTTAAGTTTTTACTCAGCTCAGGTGCTTCCTCCCTTTTGGATTTAGGCGTCTTTTTTCTGCTTGTTTTTTTATTCGGAAGACTGGGTATCCATGAAAATGCCGCCATTTTTATCGCCACGCTGGGTGCGCGTCTGATTTCTTCGCTTTTTAACTATAAGGTGAACCAGAAGCTCGTCTTTTCCTCGGCAGAAAAGGGAAGTCTGCCGCGCTACTATCTTTTATGCGGCATTCAGCTTTGCATTTCTGCAGCTGCCGTTTCCCTGCTCTCTTCCCTTTTTACGGCAGGAAGCTTTTTGAAAACGGTATGTAAAGCCGTTGTTGACACCATATTATTTTTTATCAGCTTTCGCATACAGAAAGAATGGGTATTCAAAAGAAGAAAGGCATAACAATGAACACAGAACAGAAAGAACAAATACAGCCATCGGAAACCGAGAAAAAACCTTCCTTTTGGAAAACGGTAAGGAAGGTTCTCTGGCGTACTACCGCATTGCTGCTGACTACGGTACTTCTTTTGGTCGGCGGTATCGTCGGACTTGTCTACACTTTCAATTACGGACCTTCTCCATCCGCACGGAGCCTGTTTGTTTCCTCCGTACTGGAAACAAGCGCTATCGGTTTCCTTGCAACCTGGTTTCTCCCTTCGGAGGAAATCCGTACCATTCTCTCAAACAATACGGTAGAGGAACTGGATACGGTAACAAATCCAAATCTGATTAAAATTCCGGATGCAGAAGAAAATCCCGAGTATTATGAAGAAAATGACATAGAGATTGTTGAGGTTTCAGGCCTCACCTATTCCGGCAGAATGATGATTGTCAAAGATCCATCCCGGGTCAAGGTCGGTGTCTGCGCTAATGTCGGACAGGAGGATAAAGCCGGAGAAAAGCTGATTTCCATCGTAAAACGCTATGATGCCATCGCAGGCATCAACGGCGGCGGTTTTTATGACCCGAACGGTCAGGGTACCGGAAGCATCCCGACCGGCTTTGTGTTCTCTGAAGGAAAATATCTTTGCGGAAGTCTTGACACAAGTGAACTGTTAATCGGTTTTGACAACAATAACAAGCTGATTGTCGGCTATATGACCGGTAATGAAGCAAAAGAACTCGGCATCCGTGATGCCCTCACGTTCGGTCCGGCACTGATTGTTAACGGAGAACCGGCAAATATTTCGGGACAAAGCTCCGGAATCAATCCCCGGACAGCCATCGGGCAGCGGGAAGACGGTGCTGTTCTCCTGCTTGTCATCGACGGAAGACAGGCAAACTCCCTTGGCGCGTCCCACGCAGATACCATTGATATCATGTTAAGCTTTGGCGCAGTCAACGCTGCAAACTTAGACGGTGGAAGTTCCTCTTTAATGGTATATAACGGCGAAGTCATTTCCAACAAATCCTCCCTGACCGGAGACCGCCGCCTTCCTACCTGCTTCCTCGTGGAAAGGAGGGATTCCGATGTCAGCGAAGAATAAAAAGAAGTTCCCGGTATTCTGGGTATTGTACGCCCTGTATACCTTATTGCTTGCAGGTGCCATCTGCTTTGCTTTAAACCTGCTGTGGAAGTTTCTCGATGTATATGAGACAACCCGCCCTGTACATGCCATGGAAACCGCCATTTCCATCCTTCATCCGGAGAAAGAGGCCTCTCTACGTACTTACCTTACAAATACGACGGAAAATCCGTACGAAGATGTTTCCGCTATCCTGAACCGCTTTTACGAAATGACAAAGGGGCAGGAACTGACCTTTGGAAAGCTTTCCGGTGCTTATTCCGAATCGCATCCGACCTATGCGGTTCTGGCAGGAGACACCCACGTTGCCACGCTGCGTTTTTCGGCACAGAGCGAACCGGTAGGTTATCACTTATGCGGCTGGGATTTAGAATCGGTCACCCTGCTGGTATCTCCGAAATACAGCTTTGCTCTCACTGTGCCTTCCTCCATGAAGGTCTTTATTAACAAAGTACCGATTGCGGAAGATGCCATTGTAGGGAATACTGCAACCGATACCCCTGTTTCCTATGTAGATTATGCATTCAGCGGTTTATATGAAGAGCCTCTGATTGAAGTATTTGACCGTTACGGCTCTCCGGTTACGCTGACCTATGATGCGGAAACCGGCGGATATTATTACCGGCTTGCCTATGTTACGGCACCTGCATCGATGAACATTACATTCGGCGGGCAGCTGCTTGGTGAAGATAATTTGTTAGAAGACCGTATTGCCATCAAGGAACTTGATTTTCTTTCCCAGGTGGCAGACCATTTTTCGGAATACGCGGCCTTACCGGAACGAATCACCATTCCGACCATGCGAAGATACTATGTGGATTTTGCTTATACGACAGACAGTATTCTGTGCAAAAACCGCTTTCAGGAAGAAGAGACCCTCTCTTACAACGAGGAGCGGAATCTGTATTCCCATGAACTTGTAAGTGATGCTTCCGTACATGACGAATGCCTTGAATTTGTCTATGCCTTTTTGGAACAGTATGCCATGTACTGTTCCCGTGATGCAGAAAAATCAGCACTTGCACCGTTCTTTCCGGAAAACTCGGAATATTATCAGCTGATTGTATCTATGGACAACAAATGGTATAATGCGCACTCCGATATGACCTTTCAAAATCATACGGAGCAGGATTTCTTCGCTTACAGTGAAAATCTTGCCTATGTGCATGTCAGCTTCGATCAGAAAATGAAGCTGCGAGCTACCGGTCAGTATACGGTATATCCGATTGATTTACCGGTCTGGGTCGTAAAAATGGACGGGAAATGGTATGTTGCCCGCATTGTATTTGACAATTTCACAATAGAATAACGGTTAAGAGGTGTTCTTTTATGAAGCGTATGTATCACATATTCCTGCTGGTTTCCGTCTTTCTCGGTATCCTATGGTTGTCGGGGCTCTTTCCTTATGCCCCTGTATATGCAGATACATCGGCACCCGATCCGACTCCTTCCCTTAGTTTTACCGAGGAGGAGCTGGATTACATCAAGTCTGCCGAGCCGATTCGCATCGCGCTTTCCGCTACAAGACAGAATCTCTCCTACTATAACCAGAAAACCGGTCAGTATGACGGAATCACCTATGCCCTTCTTTCTTTAATAGAAGAAAAAACAGGCCTTACCTTTGAATATATCGATTTTCCGACCGGTGTCCGTGCTGTTGACTTTTTGGAAAGCGGCAATGCTACTCTGTTTGCCCCAATGATGGATACGGAAATCGTTTCCATTTCCGACCGTCTGGTAAAGCTTGGTCCCTGCATGGAAAGCACCTTGTCGCTGATTGGGAGAAGGGACTTTCTCTTTTCTTCCTCCTCCCCTTGTACGTTTGTATTAAACGCCAGTATGTTTACCATGGAAGACTTTCTGCGGGAACTGTATCCGAAGGCAGACTTTGTATACTGTGAAACCTCAACGGATGCTTTTCAGATGATTGCCGAAGGCAAGGCGGATGTCACCTATGAAGATAAAATCATTGCTCTCTGGCGGCTGCAGAATCCCCGCTTTTCAAATCTCTGCATTTACGAGGCCTACAGCTATCCGGAGACAATGTATCTCGTTGCCCTCAGGGAAGAAAATCCGTTACTGCTGTCCATTCTGCAAAAGGCCCTCTCCTCCGTTACCAATCAGGAATTAAACGATATTATTGTGGTAGCCATGAATTCCAGCATCTATACCTACTCCGCATCCGAGCTTTTGTATCGATACCGCTGGCAGCTTTCCATTGCCGTCGTTGTGTTGCTTCTCCTGATAACTCTTCTGGTGATTACAGGTCAGCTGCGGAAACGTTACCGCAAACTGCACGAGAAGCAGCTTCTGCTGACAAAGCAGCAGGAAGCAGACCGCCTCTACCAGAAGGAACTGTACCGTCAGGCAAATTTTAACCAGCTTTCCGGTCTGTATAACGAACAGGGCTTTTGCTCTGCCGTACGGAAGCGGCTGGACGCAGATAAGGAGCATCCGTATGTGCTGCTCCGGTGCGACATTGACCACTATAAGCTGTTCAGCGATGTTTACGGCGTTGCAAAAAGCAACCAGCTTATCAAATATCTTGGAAAGCTTTGTACAAAATATGCCGAAAAGAGCCACGGTATCATCGGGCATCTCGGTGAAGACGATTTTGTCGCTTTCCTGCCGACAGAAAACTTTTCCCCGGAGCAGGCCAATGATTTGTTTCAGCAATGGCTTTCCGGCTTTGTGAGCGGCTATAAGTTTGTCATTTATTTTGGGATTTATCTGATAGATGAACCGGACATTGACGTAAAGCTGATGATCGGACGTGCCAGCTTTGCCATGAAAGCTGCCAAGGCAAACGGCACGGCATACTACGCCTACTACGATGTCAATTTAAAAGAAAAAGCCTTACTGGAACAGGAAATCGTCCAGCATTTTTCCACTGCCATGAAAGAAAACCAGTTCCGGATTTATTTACAGCCCCAGTATGAATCCTCTTCCCTGCGGATTATCGGTGCCGAAGCGCTTGTACGCTGGTTCCATCCTGTCAAGGGAATGATTTCTCCGGCAGATTTTATTCCGGTTTTAGAAGAAAACGGGCTGATTACCGAGCTGGATTTGTTTGTCATTGAAGAGGTCTGCAAGATACTGTCTGCCTACCTGGAAGAAGTCGGTTTACCGGAAGAAATTCCTCCGATTTCCATTGCGGTCAATCTTTCACGCACAGATACATACTACCGGGAACTGCCGCAGAAACTGATCTCCATGCTGAATGCATATCACATTCCGCCTTCCATGCTGCGTCTTGAGATTACGGAATCCGCCTTTGTTGAGCAGCCGGAGCAGATAGCTTCTTTTGTCGGTGAACTAAAAAGGCTCGGCTTCCACATCGAAATGGACGACTTCGGAAGCGGCTACTCTTCGCTGAACTCGTTAAAGGACCTCCCGATGGATACCTTAAAGCTTGACATGCGCTTCTTATCCGGCACGTCAAGCGAGCGCGGAAATATCATCATCCACTCTGTCATTTCCATGGCAAAGCTGCTGAACCTTCCGGTCATTGCCGAGGGCGTAGAAACGGCAGAGCAGGCGGAATACTTAAAGAGCATCGGCTGCAATTACCTACAGGGCTATTTCTTTGCAAAGCCGATGCCGATTCAGGAATTCCTTGCGCTGCTGCCGTCCAGAATTATTGTATAGCTATTTACTGATTACAGTCCCCACACGTCCTTTACATAATCGCGGATAGTTCTGTCGCTGGAGAACTTTCCTGCGTTTGCCGTGTTCATAAAGCACTTTCTGCGGAAGCTTTCGGTGTCCTTGTAGTCCTTGTTGACACGAAGCTTTGCCTCGCAGTAAGAATCAAAGTCCGCAAACAGGAAGTAGTGATCCGGCTGATGCCACGAAGCACCGTCTAAGAGTGCATGGTACAGCTCCGCAAACATGCCGGTACCGTCATCGGAGAAGGTGCCGTCCACAAGCGTATCCACTACTTTTTTTAAGCGCGGATTCGATTCATAGATGGCTCTTGCATTATAGCTTCCCTTTAACTGCTCGATTTCTTCTACGCGCTTACCGAAAATGTAGTTGTTCTCCTCGCCTGCCTCTGCCACGATTTCCACATTTGCGCCGTCGTAGGTTCCGAGTGTTACCGCACCGTTTAACATAAGCTTCATATTACCTGTACCGGAAGCTTCGGTACCTGCCGTCGAAATCTGTTCGGAAACATCTGCTGCCGGTACAAGCTTTTCTGCATAGGAAACATTGTAGTTCTGTACAAATACGACCTGAAGCTTGTCGTTTACTTCCTCATCTGCCGCAATCAGCTTACCGATTTCATTGATAAACTTGATAATGCCCTTGGCGCGATAGTAGCCCGGAGCTGCCTTTGCACCGAAGATAAACGCTGTCGGTGTGAAATCCTTGATCCGTCCGTCCTTTAAGCCGAAGTAAATGTCAAGAATCGAAAATGCATTGAGCAGCTGGCGCTTATACTCATGCAGACGCTTAATCTGGATATCAAATAAGAAGTCGGTATTTAACTGAACGCCTTCCTTTTCCAATACATAATCCGCAAGCTGCTGCTTTTTGATTTTCTTAATTTCCGCAAACTGACGGATGGTTTCCTTATCGTCCGCAAACTTCTCTAACTTCTTTAACTTATCCAGATCGGTAATCCAGCCGGTGCCGATTCTGTCGGAAATAAAGCCGGACAGCTCCATATTCGCCAGAGCAAGCCAGCGTCTCTGGGTGATACCGTTTGTCTTGTTATTGAAACGCTCCGGATAAACCGCATACCATTCTTTCAGCGCATCGTGCTTTAAAATCTCGGTATGAATCTGTGCCACACCGTTGGTCGAATGGCTTGCAAATATCGCCATACGAGCCATGTGAATGAGATTTCCCGAAATGATGTCATACTGTCCCTGTTCCTCTGCCGGAACACCCTTCTTATCCAGCTCTTTGCGGAGTGCCTTCTGAAGCATCACCACATACTTATACACATGAGGAAGTACCGACTTGAACAGCGCGATATCCCATTTTTCCAGTGCTTCTGCCATAATGGTGTGGTTTGTATAGGCAAACGTTTCCTTTGCAATCTTTAAGGCACGTGCAAAGGTCAGTCCCTCGTTCTCCATCAAAAGACGGATGAGTTCCGGAATTGCCACGGTCGGATGCGTATCGTTTAACTGAACCGCATAAACCGACGGGAAGTGTGTAAAGTCCGTACCGTGTACCTTCTTGAAGGTACGAATCATATCCTGTAAGGATGCACTTGAGAAGAAGTACTGCTGCTTTAAACGAAGCTGCTTACCTGCCTTCTCGGAGTCGTTCGGATAAAGAACCGCAGAAATTGCCGCTGCTGCGTTGCGTTCCTTTGCTTCCTTATCGTACTGCTGTTCGTTGAACATATCAAAATGAAATTCCTGAACCGGCTCTGCCTGCCATAAACGGAGCAGATTAATTTTCTTTGCACCGTAACCGATGACCGGCATATCGTAAGGAACCGCATACACATCCTGTCCCTTAAAGTGAACCAGCACCTTGTCCTCCTCCGTGCGGACAGACCACGGGTCACCGGCCTTTGTCCAGTCATCCGGCTCTTCCTTCTGGAAGCCGTCTTCAAAGTACTGCTTGAACAGACCATACTTATAGCGGATACCGTAGCCGTTTAACGTGATGCCGAGCGTTGCACCGGAATCCAGAAAGCAGGCTGCCAGTCGGCCCAGACCGCCGTTACCGAGCGCTGCGTCCTCGATTTCCTCAAACTCGCGCATGTCCCGCTTGTTCTCGTTCATCAGCTCACTGTACCGGTTTAACAGCCCCATGTTCAGCAGATTGTTATACACCAGACGTCCTACCAGAAACTCTGCCGATAAATAGCACGCCTGCTTACCCTCTGCTTCCTTTGCTTTTGTCACAAAGTCGTAACCGACCTCTGCCATCGCAGCCTTGGAAACCGCATGGTACAGCTTTATGGTATCTGCCTCTTCCAATGTTGTTCCGAAATCCAGTTCCAGAATTTCCTTCACATTCTTCTCAAAATGTCCCATAGATTCTCCTTTCAGTTATGCGCGGAAGTATAGTTCTGCCAGCTTCTTATAATATTCCGGATTTATTTCCTCATACTGAGCCTTTGTCATACGCCACTTCCAGTTGCCGCCGAGCGTCGACGGAAAATTGGTTCTTGCCCGGTTGTCTAAGTACAACATATCCTGCGTCTGAAGAATAGCTACTCTCGCATTTGTCGCATAAGCCGCACGAATCATTGCCTTACAGATAGCAAGAGACCTTAGCTGTCCCTCTGCTTTCTTTTCCTGCTCGCTTAAAACAGCCGTTTTCTTTACGCTCATATCCTCGGCGCCGTAATACCATGCAATCCTCTGCTTATGCTCCTCCGTACATCCGTCTAAGTAACCCATCAGTGTTTCATTGTCATGAGTACCGATATAAACAACCGAGTTGTCGGTTTTATAATTATGCGGAAGATATTCATTGTCCGGATTTAAATCCAGACCGAATTCCAGAATCTTCATTCCCGGATATTCATTTGCCGCAATCAGGTCCTTGACCGGCTGCGTCAGCACCCCAAGGTCCTCCGCAATAATTTTGGCATCTCCGATTGTTTCATTAATCATATCGGTGAGCTTCTTTCCCGGTCCTATCTTCCACTCACCTTCCATTGCAGTCGGGCAGGAGGACGGAATCGAGTAGTAGTTGACAACACCGATAAAATGGTCGATACGGATGACGTCATAGTGGTACGCGGAGGACTTCATTCTTTCCTTCCACCATGCAAAGCCGTCCCCTTCCATGACATCCCAGCGGTAAATCGGATTGCCCCAGCGCTGACCGGTTGCCGAAAACATATCCGGCGGAACTCCCGCAATGTTAATCTCTCTCAAATCCTCATCCAGTTCAAACAAATCGCTGTGAACCCAGACATCGGCACTGTCGAGCGCCACATAAAGCGGAATATCTCCGATGATTTCGATACCGAGGCTGCCTACATAATTTTTTAGTTTTTTCCACTGTTCATCAAACTTGTACTGGCAGAAGCTCCAGAATGAGATTTCCTGTGCCAGCTTCTCTTTGTAGCGGCGTACTGCCGCCGGGCGGCGCAGACGGATATCATCGTCCCATTCCTGCCAGGAACGGCCGCCGAAGCTGCCCTTAACTGCCATATAAAGGCTGTAATCCGCAAGCCAGTAAGAGTTCTCCTGTTCAAACTTACGGTAACTGTCTGTTTCTTCGTGCCTGCTTCTCGCAAAGGCAAGACGAAGCACTTCAAAACGGTTTTCGTAAATTGCGGCATAATCAATGTCGGTTTCATCATTCCCCCAATATTTTGCCGTAATTTCTTCTTCCGTCAGAAGACCTTCTTCCACCAAAGTATCAAGGTCAATGAAATACGGATTTCCCGCAAATGCCGAAAACGACTGATACGGACTGTCGCCGTAGCTTGTCGGTCCGATTGGCAGCACCTGCCAGTACCTTCCGCCGGTCGCCTTTACAAAATCAGCAAAGCGATAGGCTTCCTTTCCCATCGTGCCGATTCCGTACGGTCCCGGAAGGCTGCTGATTGGCATGAGGATTCCGGCTCCCCGTTTCAACTTTCCTGCTCCCATATTGTTTACCCATACCTTTCTCTTTTTTGTACGATGTTTCGTAAATTTTCGTACTTCGTTCTAATAATACCCGATTTTTTGTACTGTGTCAACATAAAAAATTGAATGTTTCGTGGTTTTTTCGAAAAAATTAGGCTTCGTGTTGAAAAAGCAACTTCAGCGTGATAAAATGAGTACATACATTAATTTATGCAGAGAACAGCAGGGAGGAACAGCCTATGGCTACCATAAAGGATATCGCGGAACGGCTTGGTATTGCAGTCAGTACGGTATCAAAAGGATTAAACGGCGCAAGCGATATCAGTGAGGAAATGCGGCAGCTTGTGCTGGACACTGCCGTGGAAATGGGCTATGCCTCCAAAAAGATACGTTCCCGGAACACAACCAAGGTCTGTATTTTCATTGAAGACCGCAACATGGATTACGAAACCATCGATCAGTTCGGTTATGAGCTTGTCATGGGTTTTAAGCTCGGCGCTGCGAGCCGGAACTGGGAGGTGACTGTCGTTCCCGCAAATCTGACGATGCAAACCTCCGAAAAATACGACAGCTATATGTTAAAGAATGGATTTTCCGGTGCATTCCTGCTCGGTTTTACCCTGCACGATGACTGGATCAAACAGCTTCATAAAACTACGGTGCCGACGGTACTCTTAGATAACTATATTCCGGGCAATCACCACGTCGGTTACGTCGGTACGGACAGTGACGAGGGCATTTCGCTCGCCGTTAACCATCTGGTAGCAATGGGGCACACACGGATTGCGTTCTTAAACGGTTCCAAAAACTCCATGGTATCCGAGGAACGAAACATTGCCTTCAGTAAAAGCATGCGGGAAAACGGCATCGAACCGGACCCGGACTTAATTGCCTACGGTTATTATGTCCCGGACTGTGCCAAATATCACGTCCCGAACTTTATGGAGCATCACGCAACCGCCATTGTCTGCGCCAGCGACTTAATCGCCAGCGGTGTCATCAGCGAGCTGCACCGTATGAATTTAAAGGTGCCGGACGATGTCAGCGTCATCGGTTATGATGACCTTCCGATTGCAAGCCAGCTTTCTCCGAAGCTGACCACCATTCGTCAGGACCGTTATGACTTAGGAAAGAGCGCCGCACTGATGTTAGACGGCTTAATCCGCGGAGTATCGTTATCCAAGATGCTGCTGCGTGCCAAGTTTATTCCGCGGGAATCGACAAAGAGAATTGACGCATAAAAAAGGACTGTTGCATCCGGATGAAAAGCCAAGGCTTCCATCCGTTCATGCAGCAGTCCTTATTTTTATACTATAGTAAATAGCGAAACGGCAGAACAACAATTCTTACCATACCGTAAAACAGCTTTTTTCCTGCCGGAAGCGCCACCGCCCGGTACTCTGCTCCAAAGCGCTCCGAGCCGTCCGGCGACACATGCTTGCAGTAATCAAGCTGTTCTTTTGTCGCGGCTCTCAGTCCGGCAGTAAGTTCCGGACAATCAATATACAACATCATTTCCGTATCCAGATACGCGCTCCTGATGTCGAGATTAAACGAACCGACGATGCTGATATTGTCATCGACAAGCACCGTTTTTGTATGAAGCGACTGCCCGCCTAAGAATTCCGACACCGTAACACCGGTTTTTAAAATCTGTTCCTTCTGATTCAGATAGTCCGTACAGCCCCAGGGATTTGCGCCGTTCTCCACCGCATTTGTGATAATCTGAAGCTGTTTTCCGTCCTCACACAACCCGGACAGTCCGCGATACATTGCATCATTACATATGATGTACGGCGTCTGTATCAAGATTTCCTGCCCTTCCTCCATGACTTTACAGAGTGCCGCCCAGAGCCCCGGCTCCTTGTTCTTAGGCTCTATCGGATTGACGAAAAGCTCCACCCGCGCTGCGGCTACGGTTTCTGTCTGCCAGTCCGTTTCCTCGAATGCCGCAGGATATCGTGTTTTCAACTCCTCATAATGCGCTGCCTGCCATTCCTTTGCTGCAGCCGTCTTCCCGGTATTCTTCGTACCTTTCAGCATTTTATTGCTTTCCAACGCCCAGATACTCTCAAAGTATTCCCTGAGCTGTGCCAAAGAGCCGGACGCCGCACCCTCTTCCTCATACACCAGAATATCCCGGTCGATGTTATACGATTCCCTGTAATTTCCGAGGAAGAGGTCGTTCGTATTCCGCCCGCCCAAAAGATATGCCGTGTCGTCCGCAATCAGATATTTATCATGCATCCGGTAGTTCAACCGCCACGGCAGCAGCAGATTGACCGGATTATACAGCTTTGCCTCCACGTTCGGATGTGCCGCAAGTACATTGAAACAGTCACTGTCCCAAAGCTGAAGCATCCCGTTGATGCCGTCCACAAAAATTTTTACCTTAACACCGCGGTCCGCCGCCTGCAAAAGGCATGCCATCATATCGCGGCCGCTGTTGTCCTCTCTCAAATCAAAGGTGGAAAGAATAATTTCCTCCTGTGCCGATTCAATTAACTTCAGCCTCCAGATGAGTGCCTCTTCATTGTCATCGATACACCGTACACGTTCCAAGGCTGCCTCATTGCTCTCTGTGCCAAGCCCTAAGCCACCCGTAAATTCCGGGATTTCCTTATGAAACAAAGGCGGAACCAGTCCGCCAAGCAGCAGGTATGCCGCAAATAACAGAAACGCTCCGCCTATGATTTTCCCTATCTTCCATCTGATCATGTCATACCCTTTCCTATGCACGGAACCCTCGGTTATAGTCCTGAGGACTTAAGTAGCTTTCATTCAGACTGCCCCTGCCGTAGGTAAGACCTGCATATACCTGCTGTACATTCTGCATCACAGGGCCTTCTTTATCCTGTTCCTTAATACCGTCAAAGCCCGCACGCAGCTTTTCGATGACCAGAATAACATCATCCAGTAGTTCTTCCTTACCGCCCGCCCATGCTCTGGTCAGCTGACGGTTGACATAAATGTACAGACTCATCAGGTTGTAAGACAGCGGTACGGAAAAATCCAGTGCCTGCATCAGCTCGTTCAAAAAAAGCCCTGCATGCTTTAAATCGGAGCGATAGGCCTTCATATCACCACGTGCCTTTGCCTCCTTTGCCGTCTGCACATCCTCTAATATAATATCATATAAAATGACTATCAGCTCACAGGACGATGCCTGCGACACCCGAAGCGTATAAGTCTGAATCTGTTCCTTTGTCATACGAATACTCACGCCTTTCCGTAACCTGCAAACTATAAACCTTTCTCACAACTTATCAGCTCTGCAACAGATTCAGAATATTCTGCGGGCGCTCATTTGCCTGGGCTAACATGGAGGTTGCCGCCTGCGTGAGAACCTGCAGCTGCGTATAGGTTGCCATCTCACCCGCCATATCGGTATCCTCGATTCTGGAAAGTGCCTCTGTCAGATTCTCTGCGGAAACATCCAGACTGTTAATGGCATGTTCCAAACGGTTCTGATAAGCACCAAGCTTTGCACGAATGGCGGAAACCTCATGTACCGCATTTTCAAACAGGGTAATCGCTGCGGAAGCCCCTTCCTGTGTACCGATATTTGCCGTATCGATACCGAGCGTCGTCGTATCCACCTTCGGGATACGAACCTCCATGGTCTGTCCCTCGTTCGCACCGATCTGCAAAGTCATCGGACCTGCATCCAGCACCGTAACGGTTGCCACACCGACAGAACCGGAGGACAGCTGAAATACCATTTCAAAATCATCCCTGTCGCGCACAGTTACCATATCACCGTCAATATTGACGGTTGCGGTATTCGTAAAACCGCCGGCATCAATTCCCTCATAGGTGCCCGCCATAACGTTGAAGAGGTTGTTATCGTTTGTTATCGTTATGCTTCTGTCCGCTCCCGGCTCGGTGGACTGAAACGTAATCGTTCCGTTTGCCTCATCCGTCACGATGTCGAGAGCTGATATATCATGCCGTTCAAACTGCTCTTTCACATAACGGATGGCATCTTCGTTTGTCGGAACTCCCGGAACGCTCTGCTGGTATTGCTGAATCGTTCCGTCCGGCTTCTGATATGCCACCTCTACAATCCGGTTACTGATGCTGACGGAAATCGTCGTTGTTTCTCCGGTCAGCTGATTGGTTTCCGTAATTGTCATGGTTCCCGTAGCTGCGGTTGCCGCAGGATTTGACTCCCCGGTTGCAGCTGCCGCAGACGCATCGTTTGTGTATAGCTTAACACCTGCGTCCGTTCCAACCGCCTGGGTGCCCTTTGTACTGATGCCAAGCATGGCCGCCAGCTGCGGGTCGGAGCAGTTGATATTCAGTTCGGCATCCGAACCGTAGTCATCCGTTACAAACAGCAGGTAGGCATCAGCCATGACAAGGTCTGCCGGAGCTACGGTTTTATAACCGCCCTTTGCAGTCTCATCCACTGTTCCGTCGGTATAACCGACATAAATGCCCATATTGTCGCAAACTGCTGTTAACTTAGTTAAAACAGCATCCAGGTCATCATCCTTTGCGATATCAATCGTCTGATTATTGACTGTAATCGTTCCGTCTACCGGCGCTTTGTTTGCTGTCAGCTGACTTTTTACCACTGCCTGGGTGCCTTCCTTTTCTACCTCAAACGTATAAGCTTTCACATCTACGCTGTCCGATAAAGAAATCAGCTTTACATTGGTATTGTCGGAATAGGAACGGCGGTCTACCGTACCGTTTAACAGTTTCTTTGTGTTGAATTCGGTCGTATCGGAAATACGGTTGATTTCGCTCATCAGCTGGTCCACTTCGTCCTGCAGCGCCTTACGGTCGTCATCTGTATTGGAGCCGTTGGCTGCCTGCACCGAAAGCTCTCTCATTCGCTGCAGCATTTCTTCTACTTCAATCAGCGCACCTTCTGCCGTCTGAATGACCGAAATACCGTCCGAAGCGTTTCTTGACGCCTGATTCAAACCTGCAATCTGCGTCTTCATCTTCTGGGAAATCGCAAGTCCTGCCGCATCGTCTGCCGCGCAGTTAATCCGATAACCCGAAGATAATCTCTGTAAGCTTTTTTCTAAAGCGCTGTTGTTTTTTCCGAGAATATTGTTTGTTCTTAATGCCGAAATATTGTGGTTAATTCTCATGCCGGTTCCTCCATTTCATCTGCATTCCGCACATGGATGACAAGTGCTTTTGCTATCCGGTACAGCGTCGTGCTGTCCGATGCTTCCTGTGTGTCTTCACTTCCCTGTGCGTCTTTGTAGATGCCGTCCGTACGGTAGGCGTAGGTGTCTACCGGAACCTCCTCCGTTCCATAGAAGAGAGAACCGATGGTAAGCCTGCTTTCTGCCAATACCGCAAACAGATTGAACTGGCGTTCCTTCAAAGCCTGTGTACCTTCCCTGGTATCACTTGTAATAAAACATTTTAATTTGTTGTCCTGTATTGTTGCCTCTGCCGAAATCTTCCCGAGATTTTTTGTCGGGATTTCCGCCATGACCTTAGCACGTTCCTCACCCTTTTGTAAGATGGTTACGTTCATATTGACAATGTCGTTTCCGGTATCCACCGGAATCTGATAAAACTCCCGCTTGCTTAAGCGGTTCATAAAGCGTGCGCCGACATCCACCTTCTTGATGGACTTGACATCGTACTTTGTCATCACCGGGTCATGATGCAGGATATTCTTGATTTCCTTTGTTTCCTCCAAAAACGACTGATATGCCGCCTGCATCGTTTCCTTGTTTTCCAGCGCTTCCGTAAAATCAGGCAGTACCGCTTCTTCCCCGCTTGCTAACGACTTGAACCGCTTCCACTCCCGGAATATGGTCATGTCGTCGTTTAGCAAATCCTTTGCCGCCTCCAGATTTTCCACTGTTGTGAGAATATTGAAATCCTCCAGAAACCGCGTCGGATTCATGGACTTCTCCGCCAGCTCCTGTACTCTTAAAATCTCTTCCTTTGCCGTCTCGGTTGTATCTGTGGAAAGCTCCTTGATTTTATTATCGACTTTCTCTACTAAATTATTTAGCGCCTCTACGTCTTTTCCTATCTTGTTTGCAATGCCGGACTGAATCTGCTTTTCAATGCGGTCCTTGTCGGAGGAAAAAGCACCGAGTGAGCCGAAGGCTTCATCAATGACGCGGTCCATGCCCTGCGCGCGTCCGCTCCGCACTGCCGTTAACAGATTGCCGAGCGTCAGTTCCTGTCCGGTCTTTAACACTCCGCCGACCGCAGCCTCCTCCGCGCCCTCGACCTGGTGCAGCGCGCGGTAAATGGCGATGTATGCCTTGCGCTCCTCTTCACTGATACCGTCCTGCTTTTCTAAGTTGACCAGGAAAGTACTGTAGTTGTCTTCGCCCTGTACTCCCTCCTGCTGTCTGATGTCTGCAATTTTCTGCGTCAGTGAGTCAATGGACTCCTCAAGCGGATTCACACCGTCACGAATTAAGCGCACCGTGACCGCCGGATGCAGCTCCTTGAACACATTTTGGAGCTTTTCGTCATATTCCCGCACGCGCTCCACATTATCCGCCGTCACCTCCACGGTATTATAGCCAAGCATACGCACCGCACGGCGGTTGGCGTCCGTCGTTTCCATACCGATATCGGAAAGAAGCGAATCGACATTGCCGAATGCCTTCGTCAGCTTGTCGCCAAGCTCTGCCTTCGGGGAAGTCATCACCGCCTCGTAGGTTTCATTGAACTTCCGGAACGTTGTATCCATATTCTGACCGGTTCTGTGCAGTTCATTTAACGTAATGGCGGAACCCTTGTCCACGGTATCCACAATCAGGGTTGCCGGCATCTCCTTGATTTCATTCAGCTTTTTTGTCGTATCACGCAACAGCTCCCATTCGCCTTTTCCGGACGCCACTCCCGCCTGCGTAAAGAAGCTCGAATAAAAGCGGTTCTCTAATGCCCGCAGGTTGTCAATCAGCTTTGTCATGCTGACCGTATCAATGCGGATGCCCTCTTTTGCCAGACGATAGCCCGCTTCATAGGTCATTTTTGCCCGGATTTCCTCCAGCTGACGTCTTGCCTTTATGGATGCCGCCTGTGCCACCCCGGATGTTTCAAAATCACGCAGATAGCCTGCGATATCGGATGCGCCTGAGTCTAACTGCTCCTGCGCCTCGGTTAAATTTGCAAGTGAAAGCTCTAACTTATCTCCGGAAACCTGCGGATTTGCGGCGCTCTCCTTTGCCGCCGCCAAATCAACCGCCCGGTCGGTTACCTTTGCGGTCTTTCCGATGATCTGTCTTACTTCCTTTGCCGTCGAGGAAAGGAGGTTCGCATTTTTCGGCTCCTGTCCGATGGATATGGCATCGACTGCTTTTGTGAGTACATCCTCTTCCGACAGCTTTATCCCCATAAGCTGGCTGTAGGCACGCAGGTTTTCCACCGTCAGCGGAATATCTTTCTTAATAAAGGTCTGCGCCGCGCCTATCATTTCCTTGCCGGCACGAAGTCCTGCCTGAAACAGCAGGTGCGTCACGGTCGGCTCCAGCTGTTTCCATGCCTCTTCGGTAAGCGGATGCTCCTTTTTCTGGTAGGTCTGCGCCTGCTTTTTTGCCGTTGCCACATTTTCTAACGTAGGTGCAAGCTTATTGCGCACCATGTATTCGGCTTCGGTTGCCGAAAGCTTCACACCGCCCTCTGCCTTTTCCATCGCTGCTGCGATTTTTTCCAGATTGCCCTGTGTCACCGGCAGATTTGCCTTTATGAGCTTTTCCGCAATCTGCTCTGCTCTCGGATTACCGGGCAGCGCCTGCACCGCCTGGCGGATGATAGCTTCCCGCTCATTCACAATCTGCTCTGCCTGATGCTCTGCCGCGTTTGCGGCAAGCTCCTTCTGCAGCTTGATGCGCTCCATCGCCGCCTCTAACTGCTCTGCCGTCATTTCCTCTATCGGAAAGCCCTCGTCTGCAAGCGTGCGCATATCGTCTTCCGTCATACGTTCTGCCACGTTATTTAAGCGTTCCTGATTTTTTTCGGCTTCGGTCGATTTCTCCGTTTCTGTTTCCTGTCCGTTCTCATCCTTTGTATTGATGTTTTTGGAATACAGATCCGAAGTCTGTTTCTGCTCTACCTCTTTCTTTTCTGTATAAAGCGCTGCCTCTACTTCTGCCGCAAAACCGGTTTTTCCCGTCTGAGAAGCATTGATATTGCCGGAGACTGTCGTCATCCCCGCCTGATTTGTATTCTGTTCCTTCTGCTTTATTCCATAAGCGGAAAATGCATCTGCTATATTCATAAAATCTCCGTTTCTGCGCACCGTTTTTCTGCGCCGCAACTTCTCCTTGCGATTCCTTGTTTCAATACCTTTTATTTCGGCAGAAACGAAAGATTTCTTAACCGATGATTACATAAATCAGTGTACCGACCACACCGCTCCCTAATATAATCGTAACAGCGTTTACCTTTTTCACCCGCAGTAATACCAATGCACCGGCAAACAGCAGCGCCTCCACAATACGAAAATCCGCAATCCGGATGTCGGGAAATTCCGTCCCGAACACGCCGAGCAGAAAAATGGAGAGTCCGACGCTTCCAATCATTGCAACGACCGCCGGACGCATGGCACCAAGCACCTTCTGCACCCCGCTTAATGTCCGGTATTTATAGTACACCTTTGCCAGCACCAGACAAATGATAAACGACGGAATGACGCAGCCGATGGAACACAGTACCGCCCCAAACGGTCCGGCCAGTCTTGTACCGACAAACGTTGCCGAGTTAATCGAAATCGGTCCCGGCGTCATCTCCGCAATCGTAATCAAATCCGTAAATTCTTCGATGGTCATCAGTCCGTGCACGCCCACGATTTGTTCCTCTATCAACGGAATTGCCGCATAACCGCCGCCGACACTGAATAAACCAACCTGTAAAAAACTAAAAAACAGCTTCAGCAATAATTCCATAAACTCCTCCAGACCGCAGTCCTACACTGCCCTTTCTCTCTTCCCTTTCCATATATCAAAAAGCACATCACAGATACCGACAGCAAGGCAGAGCAGAATAATAATCATTGCGCTGACGCCAAAGAAAAAACGCGCCACAAAAGCAACGAACATCATTCCGATGTAAAGCGCTCTCTTGGTTTTGAACACATTCTTCGCCAGATTGAGCACCACATCCACAATCACAGCGGCAACCCCGGCACGCATCACCTGAAGTGCAATCGCAATATACCGGTTGGTACGGAATTCGTTATAAAAATAGGAGATGACGGAGATAATCATCATCGGCGGCAGAATCGCGCCAAGCACTGCTACAAACGAGCCTAAAACGCCGCACATACGATAGCCGATGATAACTGAGGCATTGACCGGCAGAGGCCCCGGAGAAGACTGCGTAATTGCCGTAATATCAAGCATTTCTTCCTCTTCCAGCCATTTCAGTTCTTCTACATATTTCTTTTTCATCAATGACACGATAACAAACCCTCCGCCGAATGTACATGCGCTAAGTAAAAACATGGACTTGAACAGCGTCCATAAAATAAATCCCTTTGTTTTTTCCTTTTCCATACTCAAATCCTTTCTTCCTTTTCTTACTATCGAACTTCTTTTTATGGAAAGACCAATATCAGCTACGATTAGTATATCCGTTTTCCCCGCATCTACTCTCTCCTGCCATGTAACATCGCATAGTACACGGCATCTGTTCATATATTGCTGTGAAACTCTTTTCTCTCCGAAAGGAACTCCCATGAAATATTATCATCCGCCGGTACGATATGCAAGATGGCTTGCACAGCTTCTGTTAATCGCACTGTTAATCTCCACGCCGTTTTTGCTGTTTTTAGTCTGCCGTCATGTTATCCCACGCATTCCGTCTGCTTCCGAAGAGCTTTCCCCAGAACCCACCTCTGTCCTCACCGGAATTCCGACGCCGACGCCTACCTTTGACCGCTTCTCCATGGATGTCTTTCGAAACGAGGTTACCTCCAATACCATTTCGCTCCATTATACGATTGCAAATCCGAAGGACTACGGCATTAGCGACGTTCCTGTGACGCTCGGTACAGCACCCGGCAAAACATCCTCTTCCGAAAGCAGCTCCGATTTCTCCGGTGATTCCCACGGAGACACCCTCTTAGACCTATACGAACAGCTGATTTCCTATCCGTATGACGCCCTGACAAAAGAAGAACAGTTGACCTATGATACCCTGAAACGGACGCTGAACCTGTCGCTGAAAACATCCGGCTCTCCTTATTTTAGCGAGGTACTCGGCCCGACCACCGGTTTTCAGGCGCAGCTTCCGATTCTGCTTGCCGAATACCGATTTTACACCGAAGAGGATGTCCGTACCTATCTTGACCTCCTGCCGTGCATCTATGACTATTTTAAGGGACTTGCCGACTTTGAAAAGGAAAAAAGTGCAGCCGGATACTTTATAAACGACAAATCCGCACAAGACATTATCGACCAGTGCCTTTCCTTTGTACAGAACCCTGACGACAATTTTCTGATTTCAACATTTGAAGAGAAGTTAAACGCACTTTCTTTGGATACCGCAAAAAAAACCGAATATCTGCTGAAAAACCGTACTGCACTGTTTACCTACGTCCTGCCTGCCTATGAGCTTTTGGCGGAAACACTGAAGGACTGCCTCGGAACCGGAAAAAATCCGTACGGTTTGTGCCGATATGACGGTGGTAAGGACTATTATGAAACCATGCTTCAAAGCAAAACCGGCTCGGACAAAACCGTTCCGGAATTAAAGCAGCGGCTGCAGGCTGCCGTAAACAGCCACACGGCTCTCCTTGCTACAGCCATTGCAGAGAATACCGGTGTTTATGAAGAATATGTTTCCCTTACCTATCCCGAAACCGAGCCGGGGAAAATCATGGAATACCTTATGAATGCCTGCGCTTCCGATTTTCCTTCCATCGACTGCAAAAACTATCATATCAAGTATATTCCGGAATCCCTCCAGGACTATGTCAGTCCTGCCATGTATCTGATTCCGCCGATGGATGATTACGAAAGCAACACGATTTACATCAATCCGAATCCGCTCTACGACGCAGACTCTCTGTTTCCGACCGTCGCACACGAGGGATATCCCGGACACCTCTATCAAAATGTTGCCGCATTATCCGGCAATATACATCCGCTTCGTTATCTGCTCGGTCCGACCGGCTATGACGAGGGCTGGGCAACCTATGTAGAACTATATTCCTATCAATATGCGGTTTTTTCGGAGGCACTGACCTCGTTTCTTCGTTCGAATCAGGTCGTAACGCTCTGCCTGTACTCGCTTTCCGACATCCTGATTCATTACGACGGCTACACGCCCGATGAGCTTGCCGCTTATTTGGAAGGTTACGGCTTTTCCCGTGCCATGTCGGATTTCATTTACGAAACCATGCTTGCCGAACCGGGAGCCTATCTGCCGTATGCCGTCGGCTATCTGGAATTTGAGGATGCAAAAGAGCGGGCGAAGTCGCTTTGGGGAAACGAATACTCCGACTATCGGTTCCATGAATTTCTGATGGAGCTTGGGCCGGTACCGTTTTCTGTTCTGTATCAGGAATTGGAGGGATGAGCCTTTCTTCGATAATCCAGTGGTGTAACGGCATAGCAGCTCTTGAATGCGCGACAAAAATGCTCCGTTGAAGTATATCCGGCCTCCTCGGCAATTAAACCTATTGCTTTATCGGAGGAAAGCAGGGCCGCCGCTGCGGCTGCCATACGTGCTTTTGCCTTCATCTGCCGGAAGGTACTTCCGTAATTTTTCTTTAACAGCCGCTCCGTCTGCCTTTCGCTCAGACCGAGCCGTGCCGCCAGCTGCTCTAAGGTAAGCTCCCTGTATTCGTACAAAAAGGCGTCCTCAATCAGACAAAACTGCGTCGTCTGCTGCAGCTTTAGTGCCGGAGCGGACGAAAACTGCGGCTCGGTGGAAAGGCGGGAAAGCAGCACCAGGAGGTACTGAAGCATTCCGGTGATTGCAAGTCTGCTGCCGCTGTCATCTCTTCCGAATTCGCGGTAAATCAGCTTCATAACGGTTCCAACATCCTGTAGATTCTGTCCCGACCAGATACCGCTGTGAAGTATGCCCGGTACAAAAACCGGAGCTTTCTTTGCTGCGGGATTCGGTTCAATACAAAGATTAAAGCAATATTCCGCCATCGGGTCCTGCTCGTCCGGTATCTGTTCATGGTAAACCAGCGGTCCTGTAATAAACAGGGTATCCGCCTCCACCTGGTGAGCTGTCCCGTCCAGAATCACCTTTCCCCTTCCGCTTGTAATATAGTGGAGTTCATAACAATTATCGCTGTGATTGTGCATCGGGATAACCCAGCTTATTTTTCCGAACGATACCCGCAGGATATGAACCCGGAAGGAATCCAGCAAAAAGCTGAGCTTGATATTGTCGTATTTCATGTGTTCTCCGTTTCCGCCCACGTTAAAACCTGCGCCAATGAATCCGGCAGTAGACATGCTTGCAAGGTAAACATAAATTTTCTATTATCATAGCGCATTCTGTCGCTTTTGGCAAATCATCATGGGAACCTGCCTGCTCCGTAAAACAGCAGGAAAATATGCGCTGACACGACATTATGTGGTATATTATGGCATATCAGAGTATTGGAGCGTCCTTTCCGCCATGTTAAAATAGAATCACAGATAAGCTGTTCTATTTTAAAACAAGAAAGGATGACTGTATATGAAAAAAGGAAAAGTATGGGCTGCGATGGCGCTTCTTTGCGTCTGTCTGCTTTCTGCAGGCCGCACGCCGCGCACAGCCGAGGGTACGACAGGCTCTGCTGCCGGCACCGAATCCGAGGAAACAAACGAGCCGACAGAGGCGGCACAGTTTATGGACTGCTTTGAACCGATGCCAATCATCGGTGGACTTTCCTCCGACTGCTGGGGCGCTGCCGAGGTTGGCGCGCGTGATCAGCTAAACGGTCTGGAAGATGCCAATATGTCCGATTATTCCTATTGGGACGGCGGAATTATCAAAGACGAAATCACCGGAACCTACTACCTGTTTGCCAGCCGCTGGAATCAGGCAGGAGGGCACTGGGGACAGGACGGCATTGACGGCTGGCAGGGTTCACAGGCAGTGTACGCTACCAGTGACAGCCTTTGCGGGCCGTATACGGACCGTGGACTGCTCTGGCCGGATTGGTGCGACGGTGCGGGGCATAACGTCTTTCCGTTTACCATAAGTAAAAGCGATCTGCTATACGCAGACGGCTATCGGTACGCCATTTCCATCAGTGATACGGGAATGCACGGCGAAACGGCAAACGGTACCCTTCATATTTCCAAAAGCCTTGACGGACCGTGGGAGCTGGTAGAGAACGGGAACAACGGAAAACTGAAAGCAACAGGCGGAAGCGGCTTCTCCTTATCCAATATCAGCATTATGGTAAGACCGGACGGCAGATACGAGGCAACCAACCGCAACGGCGACCTTGCGCTTGCCGATTCTCTTTCAGGCACCTGGGAAGTTGTGGAAAACAGTTTGTGGAAAAAGATAGACGGTATGTCTTCCGACAACATTGAAGACCCTGTCCTCTGGTATTCCGACGGGCTCTATCATATCGTCGTCAATAAGTGGGATGCGCGTATGGCATACTACCTGACCTCGGAAGACGGTATCACCGGATGGGTACGCCATCCGGGAACCGCCTATACGCCGGATGCCGATTTTCTGCGCTATACCGACGGCACGGTAAACAACTGGGAAAAAATCGAACGTCCGAATATCTATGTGGAGGACGGCAAAATTGCGGCAATGACCTTTGCCGTCATAGATGTGGCAAAGGAAGCCGACTATGGTAATGACCAACACGGCAGCAAAATCATTGTCGTTCCGTTTTCCTCCGAGAAGCTGACGGCATTTGACCGGCTTCCGGACCCTCTTGCCGGGCGAAGCGGCATTCCGGCGACTGCCGATACCACCGCCCAGACCTGGGACAGCGAAGTCAAAAAGAATTATGGCGCCGAACCATATATCCAGTTGCAGAAGGATCCGAATTACCAGAATCACGGAATGGGGCTTTTAGGAGAGGGAACCCGGCCGGATGAATGGTATGACAATAAAATCGGCTATCTGAACTTTGACCTGTCTGAACTGGGTACTCTTACATTCAGCGAAAAGGAACGCATCTGTCTTTCGCTTGTATATCTCAACAAGCCAAGCGGTGATGCCTCTGCAACCCGGATTCAGGTCACACTTTCGGATACTACGTGGAAAGAAGGAAGCGGTCGTGAAAGCGTAAACAGAAACCGTGCTTCCGCAGGAACCCTGACCTGGGAAAACCAGCCTTCCTTACATTATGATAGCAACGATTTGGAACATACGACAGCACTGTCGGAGGAATTTGATACCGCAGACGTCGAAACAGAGGTATTGATTGACGTTACGGAGCTGGTAAAGAGGTTTGTAGAAGAACATCCGGAGGAAACCACCATCGGCTTTGCCATGAACGTAACCGTAACAGGAACCCGCATCCGCGTCGGCAGCAAAGAAGCAGGTAATTCCTTCGCTCCGAAGCTGACTGTAAATATAATTGAAAACGAAGCTGCTCCAACCGAAGCACCGACAGCAGTTCCGACTGCAGCTCCGACAGAAGCCCCAACCAAAGCTCCGACAACAGCCCCGACCGCGGTACCGACGGATACACCGGACGCAGTACCGACTGCAGCGGAAAATTCACAGACGCCGACCGTTCCTGTCTCCGCAGAAGCTGCCGAAGAAGGCGGCTCTTCCGCTCCGGTTGTGATTACGGTTCTTATCGTTCTCGTTATTGGACTGGTTGTGTTGGGAATTGTACTCGCACGAAAGGCAAAAAAATAAAGGAAGAATGAAAATTGCTCCCTGCTCTCTTCCTCGTTAATTTTTTCACTTGCGCTCTTGACATTTACACATACTGATTTTATACTTATACTGGTGCAAACTTCTGGAATTCTTTCTAAAATCAAGAATTCCCGTTTACAATTCCACTTTTATAAGGAGGAAATCAACATGTCTACAAAAGCTTTTTACAAGCCAGAAGAAATCGGAGCAGGAAAAGTAGGATTTTCCAGAACCCGCTCCATCATTGAAGCAGCATTCTACGGAAACAACGTAGTAAAAGTGAACACATTAAAGGAAGCTTATGAACTTGCAAAGAACTCCCCGGGTACCATCGTAACCGATATGCCTGTTTACAGAGGCGAAGAGTTCGGTCTGGAAAAGGACGCAAAGGTTCTGTTATTTAACGACGGCGCAGTAACCGGCCGTTATGCAGCAGCACGCCGCATCAAGGGCGAGCCTGGCGTAGATGACGCTAAGCTTGACAAGGTGGTAATGGATGCTGTTTACGAGACCCGTTGGAAGACCATGTACCATGCAGAGTGCTTCGTAGGTCTTGACCCTGAATTCATGGTAAAGGCTCATCTCTTAATTCCGGAAGGTGAAGAGAACATCCTTTACAACTGGATGATTAACTTCCAGTACATGTCCGACGAATATGTAAAGATGTACAAAAACTCCAAGCCGGTAGGCGACGGCAAGGAAGCAGATATTTATATCTTCTCCGACCCGCAGTGGACACCGGGCAACCGTCCTGATGTTGACTACAGCTGCTTAAGCGATCCGCTTACTCTGTGCTACTTCGATACAAACGAAAACTGTGCCGCTATCTTAGGTATGAGATACTTCGGCGAGCACAAGAAGGGTACTCTTACCATGGCATGGGCGATTGCCAACAGAAACGGCTATGCTTCCTGCCACGGCGGTCAGAAGGAATACGTTCTTGCAGACGGCAAGAAGTTCGTAGCTTCCGTTTACGGTCTGTCCGGCTCCGGTAAGTCCACCTTAACCCACGCAAAGCACGGCGGCAAGTACGAAATCAAGGTTCTGCATGATGACGCTTTCATCATCAACACCGATACCTGTGCTTCCATCGCACTGGAGCCGACCTACTTCGATAAGACAGCCGACTATCCGACCGGCTGCCCGGATAACAAGTATCTGTTAACCGCTCAGAACTGCTCCGCTACTCTGGACGAGGACGGAAAGATTCAGCTTGTAACAGAGGATATCAGAAACGGTAACGGCCGTGCCATCAAGTCCAAGCTCTGGTCTCCGAACCGCGTAGACAAGATTGATGCTCCGGTTAACGCTATCTTCTGGATTATGAAGGACCCGACCATTCCTCCGGTAGTCAAGTTAAAGGGCGCTGCTCTTGCTTCCGTTATGGGCGCAACTCTTGCAACAAAGACCTCTACTGCAGAGCGTGTTGCAGCAGGCACCGACTTAAATGCAATCCGTATCGTACCTTACGCTAACCCATTCAGAACTTATCCGCTCGTAAACGACTACGACAAGTTCAAGAAGTTAGTAGAGGAAAAGAACGTAGACTGCTACATCGTAAACACCGGTGATTTCATGGGACAGAAGGTTAAGCCGGCAGATACTCTCGGCATCCTTGAGACCATCGTTGAGGGCAAGGCAAACTTCACACAGTGGGGTCCTTTCTCCGACATCGAAATCATGAACGACTGGTCCGGCAGAACCGCAGACTTCACACCGAACATGAACGATGCAGACTACAAGGCTCAGTTAAAGGCTGCTATGCAGACCCGTGTGAAGGCTGTCAGCGACTTCGCAACAAAGAAGGACGGCTACGACAAGCTTCCTGATGAGGCTCTTGCCGCATTACAGAAGCTCGTAGATGAGTTGAACTAAGTAAAAAAGAATATGTGCCCTTCTGGCACATCAACCGGGAACGGCTTTGTCCTGTGGGACAAAGCCGTTTTTTGCAAACTGCAGTTTAGCTAAAGGAGGCGTCTATCTTTCATTAACCGGAATTCCTACCGGTTAAAAGGACATAATACCTAAAATAGAATCTTTCATTGTCTTTACAAGGTATTCCATAACCTGTTGCCTGTTCCGTTCTTTACGATTTTTAATCCATTCAATGAGTATCCCTGCAAGCGCTTCCGTGTAGAAGGTACACAGAAAACTTTTATAGTCATGATCTAAAGTTTTTCCGACTTCCTTTTCAGCACTATCAATAATCGAAACAACCAATTCATTAAAATCAGCAAAGAAAAACCTTTTCATCTCATCTCGTCCGATAGAGTCGTAAGCACAGCTTATGATATAGTCGTTTTCCTCAATATAATCCATTATGAACAGGATAGCTTCTTCGTAATCCACAATCAGGTTAAAATGCTTTACTACCTCGATTGCTTCATTTTCAAGCGTCCATTTCAGTAGCGCATAGATATCTTGAAAATGGTAATAGAAGGTCTTACGGTTTACTCCGCAGTCAGAAATGATTTCACTGACCGTAATTTTTGAAAAATTCTTTTTTCTCATAATATTTTTAAGTGACTCCGCAAGAGTCTTTTTTGTATTTAGTGAAGTGATTTCGTGTTTCATCATAGCCCTCCAGATACGTGCGATTGTATATTTATTATACAACTGTCCATCAATTTTACAACGGATAGCTTTGGACATTTGACCATCAAATTTAATTATTTGACCGTATTTCACCCATTTGCTGTGCGTTTGACCGTTTTATGAAAAGAAATTGAGTTTTATACTCCTAAGGAAAAAACGATGGAAAGGAGTATGTCGGTGAAATAAATATCGCCACACAAATAAAGGAATGAGCAATGCAAAATACAACATTGAAATGAAAACACCTGTCGGTATGCGATATGGCACGATGAATTTTTGTTCGTCTGAAAATCAGGTAAGCGGTACACTTCATTTACTTGGACACTCGGAACCGTTTAACGGAGCCGTTGACAACGAGGGAAACTGTACCATACGTGGTCGCCTTATCACACTAATGCGTACTATTGACTATATCGCTGTTGGTAAAGTCAGTCAAAAAGCGATTGAGTTATCACTGCAGGGAGAACGAAATAAGTTTACAATAACGGGAATTGCAGTCCCGGAAAGTGAGGTTGACGCATAATGGAAAGATTTTATACAGGCATAGTAAAGCATCGGAAGTTTGTTGTGGTTTTATTTTCGATTTGCTTTGTCATTTGCCTATTTTTACAGAATTTAGTGTCTGTAAACTATGATATGAATGATTATTTGCCATCTGATGCAAAATCAACAGTTGCTCTTGAAGTAATGCAGAACGAGTTCGACGGCGGCATACCGAATGCCCGTGTAATGATTCGTGATGTTACTATTCCTGAAGCACTGGAGTACAAAGAAAGAATCGAAGCTGTGGAGGGCGTCACAGAAGTAACCTGGCTCGATGATGCTGTGAATATTACAACACCAATCGCAATGCTCGATACAGATACTGTTGAAAATTACTATAAGGATAACGTTGCTCTGTTCAGTGTAACAATAAAAGAAGATTTCCGTATTGCTGCGGTTTCGTCCATAAGGGAAATCATCGGTGAGGACAATGCTATGACAGGCAGTGCTGTTTCGACAGCAATTGCCACTACAAATACCGTTTCCGAAATACAAAAAATAACAGTAATTGCAGTACTTTTTGTTCTGCTTGTATTGCTCTTAACAACAACGTCATGGGTTGAACCGATTATCATTTTAATTGGTCTTGGTGTTGCAATCATCTTAAACAATGGAAGTAATTTGATTTTCGGCGAAATCTCATTTGTGACAAACGCTGCAGGAAGTATTTTGCAGCTTGCAGTATCTCTTGATTACTCCGTATTTTTAATTCACCGTTTTGAGGAATGCCGTAAAGAAACAGATGATGTAAAAAAAGCAATGGTAAATGCTTTATGCAGGTCAACGACCTCTATTCTGTCAAGTGGTCTGACTACCGTTATTGGCTTTTTTGCACTTGTACTGATGCAGTTCAAAATCGGTCCGGACCTCGGACTCGCGTTGGCAAAAGGCATTGCAATCAGTCTGGTTACCGTGTTTTTGTTTATGCCGGCTCTGATACTGATTACATATAAATGGCTTGACAAAACAAAGCACAAATCATTTATGCCGAGTTTCAAAGGTTTTGGAAAGCTTGTTCGCAAAATAGCGATACCAATGATATGTATTTTTGTCATATTAATTGTTCCGTCCTATTTGGCGTCAAATGCTAATTCCTATTATTATGGCTCATCCCAGATTTATGGTGAAGGAACAACCTACGGCAGAGATAAAACAGAAATTGAAGGTGTTTTTGGAAAAAATGACACCTATGTTTTATTGGTTCCTAAGGGCCGCAATGCAACAGAAATCGAACTGTCTAAAGAGTTGAAAACGATTCCGCAGGTAACAGGAATTTTATCGTATGTTGACACGGTCGGTGCAGAAATACCAAACGAGTATTTGGATGCCGATACTCTCTCATTGCTTCAATCGGATAATTACAGCCGCTTTGTGATAACGGTAAATGCAGACTATGAAGGTGATAAAACCTTTACACTTGTGGAACAGATCAAAGAAACAGCCGAAAAATATTATCCGAATGAAACTTACCTGGCAGGTGAAGGTGTCAGTACTTATGACCTTATGGATACGATAACCGCTGATATGGCAAAGGTTAATCTGTTAGCCATCGGAGCTGTATTTCTTGTTTTGCTTCTTATGATGAAATCAATATCCGTACCGGTTATTCTGGTGCTATGTATTGAAACGGCAATATGGATAAACTTAGCGGTTCCGTATTTTCTGGACGCACCTGTATATTATATTGCATACCTGATCATCAGTTCGGTACAACTCGGCGCAACAGTAGACTATGCCATTTTGATGACCGACCAATACAAGGAAAACCGTTTATTGTTCAGTAAAAAAGAAGCAGTTGTACAGACGATATCTGATGTCGCCGTATCAATACTTACTTCCGGCAGCGTACTCACGGTAGTAGGACTTCTGCTTGGATATATTTCCACCAATAAGCTGTTGGCTCAGCTTGGTATTTTTGTCGGCAGAGGAGCAATATTCTCATTGACAATCGTTCTGCTCGTATTGCCGGGGCTGTTGTTGATGCTCGACAGGTTAATCATTCACAATAAAAAACAAAAATCAGTACAGGAGGTAATTCAGTGATGAAACACGCAAAAAGAATAACAGCAGCATTATTAGCTCTTCTTCTAATTATGACCCTTCTTCCCGTGTCGGCTTCTGCCGCACAGGAAAATACCCCAAAAGAGGAGGTTGTCTACATAAATCTGAAAGCAGACGGGTCGGTAAAAGAGATTAATGTAGTCAATATTTTTGATTTGAGTGAAAACGGCAAAATTATTGACTATGGAACCTATGAAAGTCTAAGAAATATGACTACCACGGATACCATCCATTATCAGAACGACATGGTCACGATAGATGCCGGTGCAGGAAAACTATACTATGAAGGCAAACTCAAAGAAAATGCTATGCCGTGGACCATTTCCATAAAGTATTTTATGGATGGAAGGGAATACTCCGCTGACGATATCGCCGGAATGAGCGGAAAACTTGAAATCAAAATGACAATCCGGCAAAACAGGAATTGCGATAGTTCATTCTTTGATGGATATGCCCTGCAGACAACCTTTACACTGGATACGCACAATGCGGCAAATATCACAGCAGAGGGTGCAACCATAGCGAATGTCGGCAGCGATAAGCAGATTACCTACACTATCTTACCAAATAGCGAAAGGGATATTTCCATTTCAGCTGATGTAAAAAATTTTGAAATGAACGGCATTTCAATCAATGGCATTCGTATGAATTTAGACATTGATATAGACGATGCCACATTACAGGAAAAGATTGATGAAGTGATAGGAGCAGTGAATGATTTAGACGAGGGCGCAGGAAAACTGAATGACGGAGCATCTGACCTTTATGATGCCACAGGAAAGTTAAATTCCGCTGTCGGAGAGCTTTATACAGGTACTGGTTCCCTTCATAGCGGATCTGTCGAGTTAAAGAACGGACTGGATGCTGTATCATCAAAAAACAGCGAGCTTACAGGAGCAGCATGGACTGCATATGAAGGCTTATGCACTGCTGCCCAAACACAGTTGAACGCTAAGCTTTCAGAAAACGGACTGGATACTGTTACACTAAACCCTGTTACATACTCCGAAACACTTCTCGGTGTGCTGGCTAAGCTGGATGCCGATACAGTTTATAACACAGTGTATCAGGCTGCACTTGCCGAAGTGACTGCACAGGTGGCAGCTGAGGTATCAGCACTAAAAGGACAGCTGGACAGTTATGGGGCATTCTATCGTGGACTTGTCGATTATACCAATGCAGTAAGCTCTGCCGCTAACGGCGCAAATGAGCTTACCGATGGGATTCAGTCACTTTATACGAATACCAGCACTCTGAAAAATGCCGTTGGCGACATTCATATTGCTGTTGGTACTTTAAAAGATGGTACAAACGAACTGAAAGACGGCACAGAAGCGTTTATTTTGGAAACCGCCGATATGGATACAAAGGTTAGCGATGAAATAAATTCCATTACTTCTTCGCTGACAGGTAAAGATGTAGAAACCGTTTCCTTTGTATCAGAACAGAATACAAACATAAAATCAGTACAGTTTGTTATCCAGACAGAAAGCATCGAAATAGCCGAATCCGTTGAGGCGGTCGTTGAGGAAGTCGAAGAACTCACATTTTGGCAAAAATTACTCAGATTGTTCGGATTGTATTGATAACAGCTTAGCGCAATCTTCCGGCAGCAAAAAACGATACGGTGCAGCCACGTGAAAGGGGCTGCACCGTATCTAATACCTCAGCCGGAACGTCCGGTCCGCTCTTTCCCGCACTACCAAAAGCAGTATATTTACAACAACAAACAGTCCGGCAAGCGGTACGCAGGCAAGCGCCAGATTTCCGCGGACAAACAGCACACTGATGTCAAGTAACCCTTCGACGGCGCCAAGCACACGGAATACCGGACTTTTCACGGAAATATCCACCGTATACGGCTGAATCCAGTAATAAAGGAGCAGCTTGTAAATCTCATTCACAAGCATATAAAATTCCATCGCAGCAAGCAGAAACACAAAATCCAGAACAGAAATCCGGATGCCGCTGATTCCGAGCACCAGCAAGGCAAACAGCGCAATGCCAAGCAGCGCAACCAGGCTGTGCCTTACCAGAAATGCATACCGCTTCCGGATGCTTTTCTTTAAATACTCCTTTTCACAAATACGGTGATACAGTAACGGCATATCCACATAGTGAAAGCAAAGTGCCGTAAACCGTTCTCCGAACAGCATACTGCTTGTAACAAACGTAATCAGTATCGGTGTATAATTTAAAATAGTTTCCTCCGTAATCGAAAGGACCCCGTTCCGGATCAGATAGCCGAACAGCAGACCAAGCGGGATGCTAAGCAGAAAAATCTGTCTTCGCTGATCGGAAAACACCTTCTTAAACCGCAGGAAAAAGGTCTGGTTCAAATAAGATGCCATATCCAGCCCGCCGTTTTTTTCAAAGTATGCCTTGTTTTCCTCCCAGTTTGTATCCGTCAGTGCGCTTTCTCCCTCTGTTGCCGTTGTATTGACCGATACTACCAGCATGACAGAATCTTTATTTGCAAACTCCACGGCAATCCGTTTGTAATCCTGATACTTTAGCAGCCGCAGGTAAAACAGAACCGACAGAAGAAGCATAGCCGCAGAAAGCGCCGCGCAGAGCGGCAGACGAAACTTAAGACTTCGGAATACGCCAAAGCGCTGGCACACATACGCCGCTGCGATTATGCCGAAACCGACCGTCCGGCGCACACTCTTCCTTATCATTCCGTGCAGCTTATCGTAGAAAAACAGGTAGAGGAGGCAGCCTGCCAGAATAAAAAATACAGTCGCAGATACCGCAACAAAAATCAGCCGGAAGTCGTTAAGCAGCCAGACAAGGACCGGCAGCGGAAGGAGCATGCCGGTAAGCGCATCTTTGGCAATTTTATAATGATAGTACTCCTTCGGGTTCATCATAAAGTGATTTAAAAATACATAATCGGCTTCCCTCGCCTGAAAGATACTGCAGGACATCACTGCGGGAGCAAGACACTCCGTCAAAAGGTATAAAGCTAACATTTCCTCCGGCGCTGCAGGCGCTCTAAACCACTTCGGAATCCATGACAACAGCACTACACACAAAAACATTTTGCCGATGGCTGCGGAAAGAAACCCTTTCAGCAGTCCGCCGAGCAAAAACAGACGTTTCAAACCCTTTCTGCCGTAAATGTCTCCCGGCAGAAGCTGCCCGGCAAGCGGGAGCCGGCGCAAAAGAGAAAGAAAGGAATTTGTCTGCATGGTCGCGGAAATCTGAAACAGTGTCCATGCGTTTTTTAACAGCCTCATTTGCTCTCCTCGCTTTCTAACAGCGCAAGAATTTTCTGTTCAAATTCCGTCTCGCTCTCTCCTGCCATCTCTGCCTTAGAGAGCACGCCGTTTTTTAAAATGACAATCTCATCACTGACATCCCTTGCCAGCTGCATAATGTGCGTGGACATCAGGATAATGTGGTCATGCTTCATGGAAAGCAGCAGTTCTTTGATGTCATGCGACACAATAATATCAAACGAGGACAATGGCTCATCCAGTAAAATCACCTTTGGATTTTTCATCAGACAGCAGAGCAGCTGCAGTTTGTTTTTCATTCCGTAGGAGTATTCCTTAATCAGACGATGACGGTCGCTCTCCTCAATCCGCACAAGGTCAAAATATTCCTCTGTCGTGCAGTTCTCCTGCTGCACTTCCCCTCTGTTCAGCTTCATAAAAAAAATGGACAAATTCATAACCGGTCAGAAACTCCGGCAGCATCGGCGATGCCGACACGAGCCCGATATCATCAAATGCCACCGGTCTGCTTACGCCGTCTTCGATTACCTCAATCCTTCCTCCTTCATACGGAATATCCTTTGTCATACAGTTAAACAACGTTGTCTTCCCTGCTCCGTTCCGTCCGAGAATTCCGTAAATGTTCCCTTCTTCAAATACATAATCCGCACCGCGCAGAACCTGCTTTTCGTTATAGTTTTTTACCAGCCCTGTGATTTGCAGCCGCATCATTTTCCCATCCGTATTCATTCGTCCTCTTCCTCCTTTGTGATCCACTCCGGCGTCAGGCTTTTTGTTCCCGGAAGTTCGTTTAACATCGGTGTTTTTCGGATATCCGCATTCATATACATCGTTCCTGCCGAGCGCATCATTTCCTCACAGAATAAAAGAAAAATCACCAGATGATTCTGAGGTGCCTTTTTATAGATTCCGACGGTTCCGCTTTCATCGGCAACATCCAGACGCTCTACCATCTGATGTTCCTTTAACTCCTCTAAAATCGCAACCGCCTCCTCCTTGGAAATGCCAAGTCTTGCCGCTGCAAGCCCCGCCGTAAAGTGTGCCCCCGACTCCCGCATCTCCATATCGATTAACATCTCCAGATAGTGCGGCTTTGCCAGAAGCGTAAACAGCCGGACATATTCCCCCGTATTCTTTAGCGCCGAGGCATACCCGTTCTCCGGCTCAGGGAACAACGCGGCAAACCGTCTGTCCTTTACCGTACCGTAAAACATACACCCCCGATCATCATTGATTACCATACGGCTTGGAATCTGTTCCGGGTTTTCCACTCCATTCCGGTCCATCACCGATACCGGCATCATTTCACAAGCGGCAGTTAATTCGGGCGTATTGTTTAACACCGCCGCCAGCTGCATTGTCCAGATGTACTCGAGCATTTCCTCCTGACATCTGTCCTTTGGTGCAGTTCTGATTTTCTGGTCCAACAGCTTTTTGATATCCAGAGCCTCACCGCCGTCCCTGCCAAACAAGGCATCCACCGAAACCTTCAGCCGGTCCGCGATTGCGGGCAGCAGCTCGACATCCGGCGTTCCCCCGCACTCCCAACGGGATACCGCCTGTGTGGAAACACCGACCGAAGAGCCTAATTCCTCCTGCGTCAGCCCTGCTTCCTTTCTGTATTTTGCAATCATCTCTCCAAGAATTCCTTTTGCCATGCGTTCCTCCTACAATATCAATTTCTGTTTGTATTATATATCATTTATTACTTGATTTCCATGCATGCATCGTTGTTAAAATTCAAGCATGAATTGAATTTTGTATTCCACCTATATTTTTTTCTGCTTTCGTGGAAGAATAATTCCTGTTGTTTTCTTGTCGAAATACCGTTATACTGTGATTATGAAATTCTATATCATAACAAGGAGGATAAATCCTCTGCCCGCATAATCGGGCGGGCATTTTCCTCCGGATATAACAGAAAACTACGTTTTCTGATTATCATGAAACTAGGAGGATTGTTTATGAAATTCGGTTATTTCGACGACGCGGCAAAGGAATATGTGATTACGACTCCAAAAACCCCATTGCCGTGGATTAACTACCTTGGCTCCCGCGAGTTTTTCTCCTTAATCTCCAACACCTGCGGCGGCTACTCTTTTTATAAGGACGCAAAGCTTCTTCGTCTGACACGTTATCGCTATAACAACGTTCCGTACGACAGCAACGGAAAGTACTATTACATAAAAGACGGTGACACCATCTGGAATCCGGGCTGGCAGCCGACCAAAACCCCGCTCGATTCCTACGAGTGCCGTCACGGCATCGGCTACAGCCGCTTTACTTCTTCCAAAAACGGCGTGACCGCTTCCCTGCTTGCTTTTGTTCCGTGTAAGGACAACTGCGAAATCAATCAGTTATCCATCACAAATAACACACAGGGAGAAAAGACTCTTTCCCTGTTTTCCTATGTCGAGTGGTGTCTTTGGAATGCCGACGATGATATGAAGAACTTCCAGAGAAACTTAAGCTGCGGCGAAGTTGAAATTGTCGGCTCCACGCTTTATCACAAGACCGAATACCGCGAGCGCCGCAACCACTATGCGCTGTTTTCGGTCAATCATCCGATAGACGGCTTTGATACGATTCGTGACGATTTTCTCGGCATGTACAATGGTGCGGACCACCCGGAGGTCGTAGAAAACGGACAGGCAAAGAACACCGTAGCCAGCGGCTGGTCTCCGATTGCCTCCCACCAGATTAATCTCACCCTGAAGCCGGGCGAAACAAAAACTCTTGTTTTTGTCCTTGGCTATGTGGAAAATCCGGAGGATGACAAGTGGGAAGCAAAGAACGTGATTAATAAAAAGCCGGCAGACGAACTGCTTGCAAAATATCAGACCGATGCGGATGTGGACGCTGCTCTTGCAGAGCTGAAGGCATACTGGGATGAGCTTCTGTCCCGTTACCATGTGGAGTCCGAAGACGAAAACGTCAACCGCATGGTCAACATCTGGAACCAGTATCAGTGTATGGTAACGTTTAACATGTCCCGTTCCGCTTCGTACTACGAATCCGGCATCGGCAGAGGCATGGGTTTCCGTGACTCGTGTCAGGATCTGCTCGGCTTCGTACACCTGATTCCGGACCGCGCAAGGGAGCGTATCATCGACATCGCTTCCACGCAGTTTGAAGACGGCAGCGCTTATCATCAGTACCAGCCGCTCACAAAGAAGGGCAACTCCGACATCGGAAGCGGTTTCAACGATGACCCGCTCTGGCTTATTGCAGGTACCGGTGCTTATGTCCGCGAAACCGGCGATTTGTCGATTTTAAAAGAAAACGTACCGTTTGATAACGACTGGCAGAAGGCAACGCCTTTGATGAACCACTTAAAGCGTTCCTTTGACTATATCGTAACCCACAAGGGTCCACACAAGCTTCCGTTAATCGGCCGTGCCGACTGGAATGACTGCCTTAACTTAAACTGCTTCTCGGAGCATCCGGGCGAATCGTTCCAGACCTTCGGCCCGAGTGAAGGACCGGTTGCGGAATCCGTTTTCATTGCAGGTATGTTTGTCAAATACGGCGAAGAATATGCCGAACTTTGCGAACTGCTCGATGACGAAAAGGAAGCCGCTTACGCGCGCGAAGAAGTAGGGAAGATGTACGATGCCATCCTCGCAGACGGCTGGGACGGCGACTGGTTTGTCCGCGCTTACGATGCCTACGGTCATAAGGTCGGCTCGAAAGAATGCGAAGAAGGTCAGATTTTCATCGAGCCGCAGGGCTTCTGTGTCCTTGCCGGTGTCGGTGTGAAGGAAGGGCTTGCAGAGAAAGCGCTCAATTCCGTAAAAGACCGTCTGGATACGAAATACGGTGTGATGATTTTACAACCGGCATACACAAGGTATCACTTAGAGCTTGGCGAAGTTTCTTCCTATCCGCCGGGATATAAGGAAAACGCAGGTATCTTCTGTCACAACAATCCGTGGGTTTCGATTGCCGAAACCGTACTCGGCAGAGGTGACCGTGCATTTGAAATTTACCGCAAGACCTGCCCGTCGTACTTAGAGGACATCAGCGAAATCCACCGCACCGAGCCTTACGTGTACTCACAGATGATTGCGGGCGCCGATGCAAAGTTCCATGGTGAAGCAAAGAACAGCTGGCTTACCGGTACGGCAGCATGGACCTTTGTCAACATCTCGCAGTATATTCTGGGTGTTTATCCGACGCATACCGGCCTTTCCATCAATCCTTGCCTGCCGGACGGCTTCGGCGGCTTTACCTTAACAAGAAAGTACCGTGATGCCCTTTATCACATCACGGTAAAGAATCCGGACAACGTGCAGAAGGGTATCAAGCAGCTCATTGTAGACGGTGAAACCGTAGAAGGAACCGTAATCCCTTACAGAAAAGGAAAAACAGAGTATCAGGTTGAGGTCATCATGGGATAGTTTTATGCAAACTTACCAAAAATCTCACAAACTTGTGATTGAAAAACAGCATAATTTACGATACAATAATAGTATCATCACAATATTAATGATTAGAAAGGATGTTATGCTATGAAAAAATTGTTATGTGCTGTTTTAGCTTTCTGCCTCCTGCTTGCTCCGACTGCAGTTACGGCTCACGCAGAGGAAGATGTCACCACACTCTATGCTGTAGAGGTAGGAGAGGAAAATCTCACCGGACTGGATGATGCTACAGAAAAGACCGACCACGCTTTATACGACGAAGCCTATGGCTACATCGGCTTAAAGTCCGCTAATGCAGACGGTAAGGTTATCTTCCATGTGAATGTGGAAACCGCCGGCAAGTATGAGCTTCGCGTAGTTTATACCGCAAAGGAAGGCTCTTCTGCCCGTAAGATGAATCTTGATGTAAATGGTTCTCTGACCAAGAACATCAACCTGACCACAGCTGCTGACTGGGATACCTTCCAGGAATACAAGGTATATATTCAGTTAACCGCAGGTGCCAATACGATTGTTGTCGGTACTCCTTCCGATTATGACAACGATTCCGTAAAGACTCCGAATATCTACGCTATCCAGTATGTATTAAAAGAAGCTGCAGCTCCTGCTACCGATACCAAGGACACCGAGCAGAAACCGGCTTCCGGAACCTATGAAAACGGAACCTATACCGTAGTACGCGGTGACTATTTAAGAAGCATTGCCAAGGCCACACTTGGTAAGGAATCTCTCTGGAAGAGCATTTATGAAGCAAACAAGGATATTATCTCAAATCCTGACCTGATTTTCCCGGGCATGAAGCTTGTCATTCCGGAATAAAGTACATAAAAAAGCGGCTGTCGCATTTATGATTGAAAAATCATAGGTGCGGCAGCCATTTTTTATATCAGAAGTAGACCTTTCTCTGCTGTATCCCCGTCTGTTTTCTCTTCTTTTCTATGTCAGTTTCCGTAAGCAGCTACTACTCTTTCATATTCCTCCTCTGTCAGAGGAATTACTGTACCGTGCCTTGGCTTGGAAGCAGGAAGCGAAGCTCCTTTTCTCTTTCTTGCCATCTCTCCGCCTGCCAGCTCCTTCATTTCCATCATGTAGTAGCCGATTCCCCCATAACTGTCAAGCAGGAGGATATATCTGTTGCCGTCTACAATATCATCTTCGTTTACGGCAAAGCAACATGGACCTTCCACACCGCCCTGCTTCGCCAGCATGCCGGATTCAACGATTGTCCATTCTCCGAGAAGCGACTCCGCCCGCTCCATAATTACAAGGCTCTTCTCCTCATACTTGGTAAAGCGGTAATAATAATCGCCCTCCTCAATAACGGTAGCGTCAATCGTGTCATACGGATAATCCATCCAAAGCTCCGGATAAGTAAATGTATAAAAATCTCTTGTTTTCACATAATAAATGCTCTGTTTTGCGTAATGATCCGTACTGACTCTCGAAGCCCAGAATACAAGGTATTCTCCGGTTTTTTTGTCATAATAGGCTTCCGGTGCCCAAGTACAGCCCGCTGTCACAAGATTGATTTCCAGCATCCTTTGTTCCGACCAATTTACCAGGTCCTCCGATTCCCAAATCATAATCGACTGACTTCCGTTCGTCTGTGCTTTCCACCAGTCCCCGTCTGATGCTATACATAAATCCGTAGCAATCAGGAAAAAACAATCACCCTCTGCAGAGCGGATAATAAACGGATCGCGAAGCCCCTTTGTGCCAAGTGTTGAAGTAAGAATCGGCTTGCCGCCGTTTAGCTCCTCCCACTGATATGCATCTCTGCTGACAGAAATCGAAATGGCTTCCTGTCCTGCCTCATTTCCGGTAAAATAGGCAAATAAGTAATCAGTATATTTCTTTTCGTCAGGTGCCGCAAGTACAGTTACCTCAAATTTCTTCTGTAAAACAGCACCCTCATAGGTAAGCGTCGCTGTCAGGATTACCTTGACATCGTCTGACTGCCTTATGACAATACCCGCCGGAGTCGAATCGTATCCCGGGTTTTCCACCTCTTTATCCGAGATAATTTCCGGATGAGAGGATTCCCACGTAATGACAGAACCGTGCTTTCCTCTGGTCTCCAGATGTATGTTTCCTTTGATACCCTCCGCATCCCGGACAGACAATGCCTCATAATCTTTTGTCAACTGCTCCGGAAGCTGTTCCGGCGTCGGTGTACTCGTAGAAATCGGTTCCGGTGTCGGTGTCAGGTCTTCCGGCAGCATTTTATCCGGTACACCAGTCACCGTTTCCGCGGGGTTCCCTTCTTCCCCTTTACTCTGCTGTGAAGTACCGCAGCCCGCCGTACAGAGCAACAGACAGAATACCGTTATTCCTATGCTGCGCAGAGCAGCTATTCTGTTTTTCTTCATATGATAATCCTTCTTTATTTCTTTTTCCGTAATTTTAACCATGCAGCCACAGCTCCTGCCGCTGCAGCAACTGCAATTCCAGCTCCAAACAGAATTCCTCCGATGCCGCTCTTTTCCTGAGGCCCCACCGCTGTCGGTGTTGAAGCATCCTCATTTTTATCTTCCAACGGTGTCTGCGTCGGATTTTCTTCTGCCGGCTTTGTCGGTTCCAGTACTTTGGTAGGCTCCGGTACTGCCTCTGACACCGGCTTTGGCAGAATTCTTTCCGCAACGCCCTCTAATGTAGGAGTTGCAGGAAGCATCAGTCCGGTTGTCTCATCAAACTTCAGCACATCGATACATGTTTCACGATGATGTCCGGTTCCGTCCGAGAAATATCCGAGCGGTGTAAAGAAGCGATGATATACAATATAGTATTCATCCTCTCCCGGAATCTGCAGAATGCTGTGATGTCCGGTTCCTAAAATATCCTGCTCGCTTTGTTTTTCAAGTATCGTATACTGATAGGTAATCCGTCCGAAAATGCTGTCGGAGGTTCCGTAATTTACATGATAATTTTCACTTCCGGTGTCATCACATGACCAGGTAAAATGATAAATGCCGTTTCTCTTTGTTACGGTAATCGCTTCACGGAATTCCGTCACTCCACGATAATTCTGTAAGGTAGATAAATCCACGCTGACCATATCGTCATTCAATTTTACTACCGCTGCCGCACCGTTTCCAAACAACAGGTACGAAGTTCCGTCGTCATCAGTAAATATTGACGGGTCAATCGCCTGTCCCATCGTAACATTCTGTTCCTTACACATCTCCACGGTCATCAGCGGCTCCGGCATTGCGGTAAACGGTCCGGTCGGACTGTCTGCCACTGCCACTCCGATACAGGAATCCCCCGACGGCTTTTTTGCACAGAAATAGAAGTAATACTTACCGTTCTTTTCTTCTATGGATGGCGCCCACGCACTTCCGACCGACCATGCTACATCATCGCCTGCCACGTCCAAAATCACGCCTTCATCGGTCCAGTCTACCAGATTTTCCGAGGAAAATACGTGAAACTTCGTCCCCGACCAGCCGGCAAAGCCATCCGTTGTCATATACAGATAGTACTTATTTCCAAACACATCAATATCCGGGTCCGCATACTGTCCCGGAATGACCGGATTGTTGCAGAGTACCGCCGTCACTTCCCAGGTCTGAAGTTCTTCCGTTCCGTCATTCTGTACGGAAAAATCCACTTCTACGTTCTCGCCATACGGCACCAAAATAGCATCCGCCCCGACTAAACACGCATTTTCCTGCAGCAGGAAGGTAAGTTCTGCCATCTCCCGGTTTGCTGTATTACTTTTACTGACATAAACCACTAGCTTTCTTGTTTCTTTGTCTGCCTTCCAGGTAATCACCGATGCGATATCGTTCTTGCTTTTTACTCCCCGAAACGGTGCCAACGTCACACCATTCATCTTCGAAATTTCCATTGCTGTCAATGCCTCCTCATATACTGCAACGTTATCTATGTAGCCTTTAAAATATGCGTCTCCGGAGTAAAAGGATTTTCCAAGATACCCGGTGACATTTGTTCCGAAATCCGAAATCTTAGTTGATAACCCCTCCTGCACATCCGCAAGCTCACCATTAATATAGAGCTGCATTTTTTCCGGTGTCAGGACCAGTGTTACATTTGTCCAGTTTTCTTTATACTTACCGGTTGCTATTACATCCTCTTCTGCGCCCCACGAGCCTTTTGTAATTGCGTAACGGCATTCTCCGCTTCTTGTTCGCAGAAACAGATATTCATTGGAATCGTTACCGATTGCCACGGTGAAAAAGTTTTCATTTTCCATCAGGGAACAAACATCCATCGAAATTGTCATCGTATCCCTGCCGTCAAAAAAGCCCTGCGGAAATTCCAGATAAGAGTTTCCTCCTGCAAAGTACAGAACATTGGATTCCCGTTCTTCTGAATACTTGATTGACGTTCTTCCTTTTAAAGCGGCGGAATTTGCCCCCGCCTTATCCGTCACGCTTTTACTTGAAGCATCCTCTTCTTCAAAATCATAAAGCAGAACCGGTTGCGAAAGTTCTTCTGCAGCTGCCATTTTCTCCGGCATCCCTGCAACCATTAATCCTATTGCACCTGCCGCACAGACAGCACGCGCAAAATACCTTTTTGCCCCCATGGAAACCTCCTCTTACTGTTGATAAAATTTTGACTGCATTTTGATATTTTTTTGCTCTTTGCAATTAATACCCCAAATCTCATTATATTTACTTCTATTTTGTTTTTCAATGTCAAAATTTTTATCCGTTTTGATACTTTTTTGATGACATTTCTATGAAATTAATGATATAATTTTGATATGTGTTTGTGATACTATGAAAATTTCCGAAAGGAGAACCTATGACAACGGATTTATACCACTATGCGTTTCCGTTTTTAACGGAGCTTTCCGACCCGATTATCCGTCTGATTTCTCTGGGAATCGAATGTCAGATTGGTCCCGGATACTATTATGACAATAAGGAACGGATGCTGAACGGCTATTTGTTTCAGTACACCATCAGCGGAAGCGGTATCCTGTGCATCGGCGACAGGGAATATGAAATACTTCCGTCTCATGCACTGTTTATTCCGATTCCAAGCGATACACGCTATTATTGTAACACCAAAAAACAGGAGCCGTGGAAATTCATGTATATTCTGGTGCAGAGCACGCACATGGAAGAGTATTATCAGCTGATTATAAAAAAAGCATCCAACATTCTGACGCTCTCCAAAGACAGCGCCCCTGTCCAATGCTTACTTGACATTATAAACCAGACGAAAAACGGCCACATTACAAATTTCTGCACCGCCAGTTCCCTTGCCTTTGATTTTATGAACCGTCTGTACTATCACTATATGAACAACAGCGAGAATTACTCCAAACGAAACCGTGAAATTATCCATTACATTAATAACAATTTTGCCTCTATCAACGGGATTGAGACCATCGCTGAACTGTATCACATCTCAGCCAGCCACTTGAGCCGTGAATTTACCTCAGATACAGGAATCACCCTTATCAAATATCTGACAGAGGTAAGGATTCTCCATGCAAAAAAACTTTTGCAGACCACACTTTTACCGGTCTCAGAGGTCAGCAGACGCTGCGGCTACAGCCAGACCAACTATTTTTGCAAGGTCTTTAAGGAAAACGTCGGACAGACTCCTCTTCAATACCGCAACTGCGTAACGTAAGGGGCTGTAAAAAAGCAGTCCAAGAGAAGAAGCTCAGGTCACGATTTTGTGATCTGAGCTTCTTGAGCAGCTCCAAAGGCAATGCTCCCGCTGCCAATGAGCAGAAAACCGATCATCCAATAATACTTCGTCAACAGATTCGTTGTTCCATAGATCTCCAATATGCCTTGCACGATGCTCCCGACTGTAACGGTTGCAATGCCGGAATGATAAAGCGTTCCGGAAAATGTATCTGGGTATACCTTTGCACGCGCCAAATGTAGAATAAAGAACGGCAGCGTACCGCCAATCAGCGGAAATGCAAACGCATAAATCATAAAAAAGGAATAGACCTCGTGGCTGAACATTTCATACACTGCGCCGAATAAAGCACAGAAAATTGATATCAGCAAATAAACAAAAGCTGTTTTTGTAGCCCTTTTCGCATTTGCATCAATATCCGATGTATACAATATCACTCACGCTCCTTTCCTGAATACTCTTTCCGTTCGTGGTAGGATTGTTGATGACCTCTCCGTTAAAATACATCGTGGAGGAACCGCCGCCATCCAGATTGTAAGCAATCGTTGCACCGAGCGACTGCATAAATTCAGCCAGTTCATAAAGACTGAGTCCTTCGCTTTCCTTCGTTCTTCCATCGGATACTACCAGAACGTAATGAAGAATGTCCACGATACCAATCGCGGTACGCGGATTGCTTGCCATTGCTTTTCCGACCTCTTCCTCCTCGGTTATGGAAACCTGTCCGTTGATTACCAATGCCGGACCAAAGGATAAAATCTGCTGTGCTCCTGCCGACAACAATTCTTCGGCAGAAACACTCTGCTCGGTGATGATTTCAAAGGAGCCGTCTGCGTAAATCACAAGGTCTTCCTGCCCGCCTGATACGCTGCTGCGGTACAATACTCCGTTTCTGAGTACATAACCGTTTTCCTGTGTACCGTAGTAATCGCCGTTAATGGCAAGAATTGCGTTGTTTTCTTCTGCAATTTCAGAAGTTTTTTCGGTAACATTTTTGCCGTATGATTTCTTTGCAAGGGCTGTTTTTAAATATTCCGCAGAGGAAAGCTTCACATCTGCCACATAGATCGTTGTATTGTTCTCTCTGTACCCGGTTATTGTAATTGAAATATGAGCATCCTCATAAGAATTTTCTGTCCGCACTACAAGAGAAGCGTTTTGCCCCGTTTCTTCGTTCTTTTCGCTTTTTTGACTGTCGGTGGAAGAAGAACCGCTGTTATCATTGGATGGTACCGTGGTATACACACGAGTTATCACAAAAGTATCCAAAAGCACATATGCCGTAAATACGGTCAGAAGAAGACCGTATAAAATGCCCCAAATATATTTTTTCATTTTATTGGTCGACTGCAGACTGTATTTCGACCTTTCAGCTCCTTTCCCATAAGATGCGGAATACTACTTTCTCCGATTATTACCGATAAACTTCCGGCTATTCTGTTTCGCCTTTTCTTTGCTGAGGTTAATTCTTTTCCCATCCGGCATAAAGTGTGATTGGGTTCATCGTGCTCCAGTCATAGCCGTCACCATTTTTCTGATAAAAATCCAGTCCCGACAGCATCTTGATTGGTTTACCGCTGCAATCCGGTTCGGTATACCAGCCGGCAAAGGTATAACCTTTCCGTACCGGTACAGGATATGCGCACAAATATACATTGGAGCCTGATGCCATGGGACCTGACGCGTCATAAGTCACAGTGCTCCCGCTTTCGATGATACCGCCGTTTGCATCCAGAGTCAGAAGGCTGGCCCACTTGCCGATACCATCATGACGCCAGGCTGCATGTACCTCTATGGAGCGGCTTCCGTTTTCCGGCTTTATGTAGCAGATATTACTTGCCGTCAAAGCATCTCCTGCCATGCCCATGTTACCGTCTCCATAAAAAAGAACCCAGCCCAGAAATACGTACCCCTCCGCCGGCTCATATTCCGGCAGTTCGTAATTTATCCCCTGAAGAAGCTGCGATTCAAAGAGAAATCCTGAGTCCAAAATGCGATTGCTCCAGCCGTTATCCGGATCGCAGGTATCGTTGTACACCACGTAATACGATGTTCCGTCCTCTACCGGATAAACAGGCAGCTGCGTCTGTTTCCCCGTCCCGGAAAATCCTGTTGTATCAAACGATGTAGTTCCCGCTGCCATATAAGCTATTATCGCAAGAACTGCAGTAAAATACATCATCTTCTTCCAAGTCTGCTTCCTCTGATTTGTCAAGGAGTCCTCTTTGTTTCCGCCACCCTGCAGATATTCATCCGGCAGTGCCTCGAACTCCTTCCCGATATTGTATTCCTCATCATGTTTCATCGATATCAGACCTACCTGTTATGTATATCCAACTGAGGGAACGGACATTCCACACCCAGTTTTCTAAATCCAAGGAGCAAATCCCGGTTTAAAATTCTCGTTGCAGAGAAAATATTTTTCTCCGAAACCTCCACCACAAAACGAAGCAGAATTCCGGACGCTTCGAGTGCCTGCACTCCAAGATACTGAGGAGCATTCTTCATGGTATCCTTGTGTGTATTGTAAATTTCCTCCAGAAGCTTTGGGAGCTCACCTTCCAGCCTCTCAATATCTGTCTCATAGGGAATCGAAATATCACTCACCGCTCTGGACAAATGATCCGAGCGGTTCAAAATATTTTTCATTTCCGAATTATTAATGATTTTCACGTTATCTCCGGCATCCGTAATACAGGTTGTTCGGATTCCGATGCTTGTAACGGTTCCTCTGAATCCGTTTACCTCTACAATATCACCCACATTATACTGATTTTCCAAAAGCATAAAGGTTCCCGTCACGACATCCGCAATCAGGCTTTCTGCGCTGAAACCTACAATCAGGGCCAGGATTCCGACACTTGCCACAATGGTACCGATGTTCACTCCGAGAATCGAAAGTCCCCAGCAAAAAATAACAATAAACGCCACATACTTTGCCAGACTTAAGGAAAGAGATACCATCGAACGCGCCCGATGACTTTTTAGCTTTACACTTTCCAAAACCATCGTCACCAGATTTATAATGAGTAACACAAGAAGCACCATAATCACAAGCTTTAGCAACACAGCCGTACTGACAGAAATTTGAGATGCCAGTTTTTCCATCTGAAACAGTCCCGTGCTAAACCCCAGAATTGCAGCTATCATGGCAAGCAGCGCATATGCCAGCATTTTTATTTTTCTGTTCTTCCCTTCCTTTTTCATCGCATCCATCCGCCTTTCCTGTTATTTCCATTTCACTTTCGTGCTGCTGCACCCAAAACCCTAAAAAGCAGGAGATATCCTCCCAAATGCAGGAGATGCCCCTCCGGAATACAAGGGGCATCCTTTTTACACTGATATTAGCAGATTTCCGCACCTGCCGGCATATTCTTCTCCGGCGTCATCAGTGCAAGCTCTCCGTTTTCATCCTCCGCACAAAGCAGCATGCCTTCCGACACAATGCCCGCCAGTGTGGCAGGTTTTAAGTTGACAAGTACCATGACTTTCTTGCCGACCATCTGCTCCGGTGTGTAATGTGCCTTGATGCCCGATACAATCTGCTTTACCTGGCTTCCGATTTTCACCTGGGAGCACAACAGCTTTTTCGACTTCTTTACTTCCTCACAGGCGATGATTTCACCGACCTGAAACTGCAGCTTTGCAAAATCGTCATACGTGATTTCCGGCTTTGCTTCGATATCAATCACGGTTTCTTCCTTCTTTTCTGCACTGTTTTCTGCTGTATCCTCTGCAGTTCCGTTTTCCTTTGCGTACTCTGCCGCCTGAGCTGCCTTAATCTGCTCTGCGGTCTTTAACACTTCTTCTAAGTCAAGACGTGCAAACAGGATTTCCGGTGTTTCCGTTACTTTACTGCCGCCCGGATATCTGCCGAACACATCTAACTCATCCATGCTTCTTGCCTTTGTGTCTAACTGCGCAAAAATCTTTTCGGCAGTTTCCGGCATAAACGGAGCAAGCAGGCTTGTTCCGATGCAGATACTCTCGATTAAATTGTAAAGGACAGTCTGTAAGCGTTCCTTCTTTGTCTCATCCTTCGCAAGCGCCCACGGCATTGTTTCGTCAATATACTTGTTGCATCTCTTATACAGCGTGAAAATTTCGGTAATCGCATCGGCAACGCGAAGATGTTCCATCTTTGCCGCTACCTTGCCCGGTGTTTCCAATGCCAGTGCCTTTAACTCCTCATCGACCGGCTCGCAGACACCGGCATTTACTACTTCGCCGCCGAAGTACTTGTTCGACATGGAAATCGTACGGTTGACCAGATTTCCGAGTGTGTTGGCAAGGTCGGAATTGCACCGCTCCACCAACAGTTCCCACGTGATGACACCGTCGTTGTCAAACGGCATTTCGTGAAGCACGAAATAACGAACCGCATCCACACCGAATACCTTGGCAAGATCATCGGCATAAAGCACATTGCCCTTCGATTTGCTCATCTTCTCACCGCCCTGCAACAGCCACGGATGTCCGAAAATCTGCTTCGGAAGCGGAAGCCCGAGCGCCATTAACATAATCGGCCAGTAAATTGTGTGGAATCTTAAAATATCCTTACCGATTAAGTGTAAATCCGCCGGCCAGAGCTTTTCAAACTGTTCGGTGGAATTGCCGTCGCAGTCGTAGCCGATACCGGTAATATAGTTGCTTAATGCATCAATCCAGACATAAACCACATGCTTTTCATCAAAGCTGACCGGAATGCCCCATTTAAACGATGTTCTCGATACGCACAAATCCTGAAGGCCCGGAAGCAGGAAGTTGTTCATCATTTCATTCTTTCTGGACTCCGGCTGGATAAACTCCGGATGCGTGTTGATGTGCTCAATCAGACGGTCGGTGTAATTGGAAAGCTTTAAGAAATAAGCCTCCTCCTTTGCCGGCTGGCACGGTCTTCCACAGTCCGGACACTTGCCGTCCACAAGCTGTGACGCGGTAAAAAACGACTCACACGGCGTACAGTACATACCTTCGTAGTAGCCTTTGTAAATGTCACCCTGGTCATAAAGCTTTTTAAAAATCTTCTGTACCTGCTTTTCGTGCTGCTCATCGGTGGTCCGGATAAACTTGTTATACGACGTGCCGACCAGATCCCAGATTCCTTTGATTTCACCTGCTACCTCATCGACAAATTCCTTCGGACTGATGCCCTTTGCGGCTGCCTTTTCCTCGATTTTCTGACCGTGCTCGTCCGTACCGGTCTGCAGAAATACTTCATAGCCCTCCAGACGCTTATAGCGCGCAATGCTGTCCGCCAGAATTGCCTCATACGTGTTTCCGATGTGCGGCTTGCCCGAAGTATAGGCAATCGCGGTTGTCATGTAAAATTTCTTCTTTTCCATACCTTGTTCCCTCTTTCCCTGCGCCGGATATTGGCACAGATTTTATAATGATTACAATTTCGTGATACCCAAAAGGGAGGTTTTATGTTTTGAATATCCTTTCCTTTCTAATGAAGTAATTTATGTTTTATTATCCGGCTTTTGCGCCTGGCGCAGAATATATAGATTTTCTTAGTGCTTTGTCTTTCCCAGCAATTTGCCGACACGATGTCGGCAAAAGGATTAGCTGAGCCACGGATGGCGAATCTAATCCGGTTGCGTCATTCATAGAAATGCTTCCTCAAAGCACTTAGAAAATCTTATATTCGCAGCCCGAAGCATTTGCCGGATAATAAAAACATAAATTACTCTTTAGAAAAACAGGAGTTTGAAACATAAAAACTCCCGCCTTGTTTAAAGACGGGAGTTACTCTCACGTGATACCACTTTAATTTACAGCCCCTTCGCAGAAGCTGCCTTATGCACTATGTCAGTTACGAACACTGCCATCACAGTGCGTCACGATAACGGGTGAACCCGTCACATCCTATCCGCAGGCGGTTCAGATGTGAAGCTCCGAGGCCATCTTCCACGTTTCTCAAATCCGTCCTTCTCTCAGCAAACGAGGCGGCATGCACCACCCGGAAGTTCTTCCAAGGACTCTCTGTACGGCATCCAAACGTGTACTCTCCTCTTCACAGCCGATTGTTTTATCAAGCTTTTTCTATCGTAGCATGGTTTTTCGGATTTGTAAAGGACTGATATCTTAATTTTTACTCTTTGGCAACCTGCACAAACGGAAACTCCGTAGTCAGATTATGATTCATTTCCATCATCGTAAGAATTCTGCTTGCAGCACCGGAAGGACGATTTGTTCCCGCTTCCCAAGCCTCTACCGTTTTATCAGAAACTCCCATATAGCTTGCAAATAGCTTCTGTGATAATCCGGTAGCTTTTCTGATTTTTTGTACATCCGCTGCCCGATATTCTTTTACCGGCATAACGGTTACAACCCGTCTGTTCAGCTTTTTGTCGGTACTTTTTGCGTCTTCTACAGCTTCAGCAAGTCCCGCTATAATACTTTCATACACATTACTCATAATCTTAACCTCCTTATTTCAAGCTCGCTTCCAATTGTTCTATCATTTTCTTGATTTCATTGCATTCCGCTTTTGACAAGTTATCTTTTTCATTTTTAGGATATACTGTAATCAAGTAAATCGTTTCCTGTAGAACAAAATCCACATAGCAGACTCTGCTGCTTCCACTTTTACCCACATGTTCAGCGGCAAAACGCATTTTTCGAAGCTTTCCTGTTCCTTGAATCACCCGACCAATTTTAGGATTTTTTAAAATTTCTAGTTCAAGTCTACGCAAATCATCTTCAGTAAATCCAATGTGCTTCCAGTTTTTTGTAAATTCTGTAGTTTGAATAAAGGTTAATATACCCTATTAAATAGGGTATGTCAATGGTTTTCTGCTAACAATACATTTTTGCACATTTCTATTATTATCTTTTACCCAATCTGCACTACCTCATCAAACCGCTTCAAGGTTTCCGCATCTGTTTTATGCGTTATCATAATGACTGTCTTATCCGGTATCGACAAAATGTGGTTTTCAATATCCTTCGAATTCTTTTCGTCCAGATTTGCCGTAGGCTCGTCAAACAGCATAATCGGATTCCGGTTTAAGAGAACACGTGCCAACCCGATTCTCTGCTTTTCGCCGCCGGATAAATTCTTTCCGTTCTCACTGATGACTGTCTGCATCCCTTCCGTAAGCTTTTCCACAAACCCGGAAAGACCCGCTTTCTCGATTGCATTTTGCACTTCGTCGTCCGAAAAGCCGTCGCGGAACATTGTAATATTGTTGTACAACGTATCATGAAACAGAAACGTATCCTGCGATACGACACCCATCAGCTGCTGCAGAGAAGCATCCTTTAACCCGGAAATTTCCGTACCGTCCACCGAAAGGCTGCCTTTATAGTTTTTATAACAGCCGGTCAGCAGATGAAACAGCGTGCTTTTGCCGCAGCCGCTCTCTCCGACCACGGCATACTTCTTTCCTTTTTCAAAAACAGCCGTGACAGGTGCCAGCGCAACCCGATTCTCTTCATAAGAAAAGCTGACATCCTGCATGCGTATTTCGGTGTCAAAGGAAGTCTTTTCTGTCCCCTTTTCCTCCGGCGTTTCCTCAAGCAGCTCCCGAAAGCGTTTTGTAAGCGGCTTTGATGCGCGGTAATTTGCAATCACCGACGGCATCTGATTAATCGGTGATATAATATGTCCGATTAACTGCCCGAATGCTATGACAAGTCCTGCCGAAAATACGCCTTTTGAGGCATAATAGGCTGCCACACCCATAACAAGCACCGTAGAGCCAAGGCCCACCAGTTCTCCTACACATTCACAGACCATCCGGTTATTTGCCAGGCTATATTTTGCCTGCTCCATTGTTTCATTCATTTTTTTATGTCTTCCGAAAATCAAAGAAAGAATTCCGAAGTTCCGAATGGTCCGGTATCCGGCGAAATCGTCCTTTATCTCCGTCAGATAAGCTTCGGAAGCATCTACTACACCCTGACTTCCTTTTTCCAGCATTCCCGATGTAAATTTCGTGCTAAGCAGCGTCACAAATGCCAGTACAACCATCAGAAGCAGCATCATCGGCTCCAGGGAAATGCAGACCGCTGCCGCAATTCCAAACTGCAAAAAGAGCGCCGGTATCATCAGAAGGTTATCATAATACAGCGTTTCATACATACCAAGATTGTTGTTAAAATCATTCAAATATTCCGCACTGTTGCTGCTTTCAAAAGCACTCACCGGCTTCTTCATGATTGCCGTAAACAAATCAGACTTGAGATGTACCCTCAAATCCTTTTTGATAGAATTTTTCAATAGTATGTAAACTGCATCCACACCGACAAACACCAGAATAAAAAGCAGGCCCGCAAGCAGGCACCGGAATACCGTGGCAGTATCTTTAGCGGCACTGTCTATCAGAGCGCTTAAAACAAGCGCAAAGCCCGTTCCCATCGCCTGTAAAAGACACATGCCGATGGCAAATAATATAAACTTCCCTTTTTTCAGAAACAAATATTTATACATTCTGTTCTTCCTGCCTGTCCCTTTCCGGAAATCCTCTGTCTTCATAAAATCTCTCCTTGAAACAAAGAGAAGGTTATCTATCAGTGACAGAAGTTCATCTGCACTTTCAAAATAACCTTCTCTTTTTTATAGTTTCTGCCCTCTCACGTTCCCCAACGCTTCAACCTCTGCTGCAATACCTTCTCAAGTACCGTGCCTGTCTAGTATAACAAAGATTGTCAGATTTGTCAATAATTATTGTGTTGCGTGATTTTTTTTATCACTTTTGCACAAAAAGCAAATGCCCGACCATTTTGTCAATCCTGTCCATAAAAGGAATATGGCGCATATTGAGTGCTCTCATATTCCATAGATTCCAATCCTGCTTTCGTAGAAACAGCGCTTTTAATCAGCTTCTTTGTTAAATCGGGTACATCATCCCTCGTCAGCGCATCTGCGACATCCACCCATATCACTTCGCTGTTTTCATCTCCGTCAGATTTAGGAACTCCCGATATATATTTTGCCTTAAATGCAACATACCAATCGTGCATATTGAACCTGATACCAATGATGTTTTCAGGCATTACTTCCACACCGGTTTCCTCTAAATATTCACGAACTAATGCGGCTTGCGGGGTCTCGTGATACTCCACATATCCTCCCGGTACTATCAGCTTTCCCTTTCCGCCGCCATAAGTATGTCGCGCTAAAAGAACTTGTCCGTCTTTTATTACAACTCCTGTAACGCTCTGCCCGTAATTTGTTTCTTTATTTTCCACAGTCGTATCCCTACTCCCCGTAAAATCCCTTCATCAGAGTTTCCAGATACTCCTGGTCCTTACGGCCCATCAGCTCTCTTGCCGAGTGCATCGCAAGAATCGGCACGCCGATGTCCACGGTCTTCATCGGAACCCAGCCGGAAATAATCGGGCCGAGTGTACCGCCGCCCGCCATATCGGAACGGTTTACAAACTTCTGATACTTTACACCGTGCGCCTCACAGATGCCCTGTGCGATTGCCACCGCCTCGGTGTCAAACGTGTAACGCTGGTTGCTGTTAATTTTAAGTACAATGCCCTCGTTCATAAACGCCTGATTGACCGGGTCGTATTTTTCGGCATGATGCGGATGTACTGCGTGCGCCACATCCACTGAAAACAGAAAGCTGTTGAAAATGCTGTCAGAAAGCGCCTGATGCTCAAATCCGAGCGCCGCATATATCTTTTCCAGTACCATCTGAAGCAGCGCCGAATCCGCGCCCTGCTTGGAGCGGCTTCCGATTTCCTCATGGTCAAATAAAATCGCAACATTGATGCCGTTTTCACGAACCTTCTCGCTGATACCGGTAAGCAGTGCATAGCAGGAGGTCAGGTTGTCCAGCCGCGGCGACGAAATCAGTTCCTGCGCCTGTCCGACCAAGCAGCCTTCTTCTGCCGCATACGCATATAAATCAAAATCAAGAATCGCTTCCTTTTCCGTACCAAGCTCTGCTGCCAGCATGTCAAGGAAATAATCCTCTTTATTTAAGCCCTCTTCAAACAGTCCGAGAATCGGCAGCATATCCGACTGCTTGTTTAACTCCACGCCCTCATTTACCTTACGGTTCATGTGAATGGCAAGGTTCGGAATTGTTGCAACCGGACGTTTAAAGTCCACAAGGCGCAGCTGCGGATGATAAGCGTCCTCTCCCTTTAAGGCAACACGACCCGCAATCGAAAGCGGACGGTCCAGCCACGTATTTAAAATCGGCCCGCCATATACCTCCACATTTAACTTTAAGTACTTTCCGGCGGTCATCTCCGACTTCGGCTTTAAATGCAGGCACGGATGGTCCGTGTGCGCTGCTGCCACATGAAATTCCTGCGTCGCTTCGGTCTTCTCACCAATCGTAAACGCAAGGAGTGAAGTGCCGTACGCCGTCAGATAATAGCGTCCGCCCTTTCTGATATCAAAGCTCTGTCCGAGCGTAAGCTCCTCAAATCCCTTGTCCTTTAAAAATTCCGCTCCTGCTGCTACTGCCTGATGCGGCGTGGTTGCTGTTTTAATATAATTAAGTAAAGTCATACTGTGCCTCCTGTACACTGAAATTAAATTCATTATAACAAATCCCGCAGTCAGGAGCAAGCTTCTTAAATTCCTGATTTTACGTTGAACCCGTTCTTTTCGTGTGCTATACTATATGACATATGGAATTCACACACAAACAAGTTAAAAACATACGGAGCTGCTTCCATGAATCTGAAAGAACGTGCAAAAAAACTGAAATCGGACATCCCCACGGTATTCCTGACCATGAAGGATAAAGAAACGCCGGTTATCGCAAAGGTATTTGCGGCAATCACCGTTGCCTATGCCTTGTCTCCGATTGATTTTATCCCGGACTTTATTCCGGTACTCGGCTATTTGGATGATGTCATTCTGCTGCCCGCGCTGATTGCGCTCACCATCAAACTGATTCCGAAAGAAGTGTGGGAGAAGAACCGCAGACTTGCCGAACACCTTTGGGAAAACGGACGCCCAAAGAAATGGTATTACTCCATTCCGATTCTTTTATTCTGGGCGCTGCTTCTTTTTCTTGTGGTGAAGGCAGTCTGGCTGTAGCACTGATTTTACTTATCCGTCTATTTCAAAAGAAAGGTGAAACGACCATGTTAGAATTTAAATACGACACACAATTATTGATTGAAGGAAAAGACCCTTATGGATACTGCCTACTTTGACCTCTGCAAAGCATCTGTCTTAGACCGGGAACGCCTCGGAGAAGGAGGCATCGGCACGCTCGGCGAAAAAACGGTACACAGCGTATTAAAGCAATACCTCTCCCGCGATATCTCCTGTCAGGAAATCAAAGTCGGTACGTTTTTTGCAGATGTTCTGGTGGACGGTCATATTTTTGAAATCCAGACGAGACAGTTTAATAAACTCCGTAAAAAGCTCGACTATTTTTTACCGCAATATCCGGTCACCGTTGTTTACCCGATGGCAAACCGGAATTATCTGCGCTGGGTGTCACCGGAAACCGGAGAAGTTTCCTCTTCCCGCAAATCGCCGAAGGTTGGCAATCCGCTTCAGGTATTTGCAGAGCTTTACCGCATCCGCCCGGTACTTGCTAATCCAAACTTCTCTCTTAAAATTGTTATGCTGGACACGGAAGAATACCGGATGCTTGACGGCTACAGCCGCGACAGAAAAAAAGGCGCAACCAAATGTGACAAGCTGCCGCTTTCTCTTGTGGCAGAATACGATATTGAGACACCCGCGGACTATATGATGCTGCTTCCTGCGGAGCTTCCCGACACATTCTCGGCAAAAGAATTTGCAAAGCTTGCGCATATTTCCCTTTCTCTTGCCCAGACGACACTGCTCCTTTTATCCGAGCTTTCGGTTGTAAAGCGAATCGGAAAGGATGGCCGTTCTTATCTCTATGGACTGTAAAATCATCAGGCGCTATGGAAAAAGAATACATAGCGCTGTTTTTTGCCCCTTTGCAAATATGGAAATCTATGATAGAATAATTTTGTATGACTTTTGTAACAAAATTGATATAATTCAAGAAAGGAACCCGATATATGAAAAGAGCCTATCAGTTATTGATTGGTCTTATTGCAACCTGTCTTTGCTTTTTCCTCACGATGGCAGCCGGAAGCTTTTACACACTTTCTGCGGAAATCTCTGAGGAACAGGATTTCGAACCGGATTCTGTAGCAGAAGTTATGTTTGCTCTGTTTCCATCCTTTAATGAAGCAAATGACGAAGAACCGGTCTCCACTCCTGCTTTGGACAAGTCAGATGATGAGGGTGGTGATTTATATCTGATGCAGCTGTCGCCGACTCCGGAAATCCCACTGACACCAACTGCGACACTAACACCGACCGTCACTCCGACTCCGACAGCAACTCCAACGCCGACAGCGACGCCGACTCCGACGCCATCTCCGACGCCGACCGCAACTCCGACTCCGGAACCATTTACCGTTGATTTTGCAATTGCCGCTGTTTCTACCAACTTAAACATTCGAAGCGGTCCGGGTACAGATTCCAAAATTATCGGTAAGCTACACCGAAACGGCTATGCTACGATTTTGGAACGTGGCGAGGAATGGACAAAAATCTCAACCGGCAATATCAAAGAAGGCTATGTCAGCACCAAATACCTTTTCCTTGATGATGAAGTTATCCGCCTTTGTGACGAGCTGGAAGCTGCAACTGCTATTGTTACCACCAAAGCCTTAAATGTCCGCTCAGGTCCGGGTACGGAATTTGACCGTATAAACCAAATCACAAAGGATGATGCTTTTCCGGCACTATTAACAGAAAGCTATCACGACTGGATTGCCATCCGTCTCTCCAACGGCTCCATCGGCTATGTGCATGCCAACTACATCCGTCTGGAATATGACTTAGAGGAAGGTCTTACCTTAAAAGAAATTGAAGAAGCCGAGCGGCAGGCTGCAATTGCGGAAGCAATGGCACGTGCCAGAGTCCTTTCCGTTCCGGAAACCACACGTACGATAAAGCACACTTTAACAGAAGATGAAATGTATCTGTTTGCAACCGTTATCTATAACGAAGCCGGTGACCAAGGCTACGACGGTATGCTTGCTGTTGCCAATGTCATTTTAAACCGTATGGAGGACGGACATTGGGGCACTACGCTGGAAGAAGTCCTGTTTTCTCCGGGGCAGTTTGCCGGTGCAAAGAAGGAATATATTGAGCGCGCCCAGAAACGCGGTATTCCGGATATCTGTTATGAAGCCGGAAGGGCTGCTCTTGCCGGCCGGAACAACATCGGAGACTATTTGTTCTTCTGTGCGGATTACATTGCAGATTACACAAAATACGACGAATTTTATGTTCTGAAAAATCATGTGTTTTACAAACGGACATGGTAAATGAAACTGTTAGGGAATGCTGTACACTCAGCATTCCCTTCCTTTTATTTTTTATGTGCAACGGATGCCATGAAATTCCGTCTTTTACTATAGACCCATAAAAAAAGAGGAGGAATTTTATCATGAAAAAGACTTTTTTCTTTACAGCCACAGCTTTCTTATTTATTTCACTGGCAGGATGCGGCAGTAAAACAGAGGAAACACCGGATGTAACACCAACCATAACTGCCGGACCGACTGCCACCGAAGTTCCGGCTCCAACCGAAGCCCCGACTGTCACACCGGCTGCGGACCTGAATCTGAATCTGGAAGATGTCTATCAAGCGCTGTTAACGTACCAGACCGACAACGGAAAAGAAGTACCTGTTCTGTTTCCTGGTACCGGCGACCCTTATCTGGAAGAATTTTATTCCGGGTTGTTTGACCTTGAACTCAAGCAGAGCGTTTACTATATTGCTCCGATTACAGGCTTTGCCTGTGAGGTTGTACTGGTGGAGGTTGCAAATGAAGCAGACATCGAAACCGTGAAGTCCATTTTTCAGGCTCGCATTGATGCAGGTGCGGCAGACACCGGTTATCCGGAAACCGCAAAGCTCTGGCAAACCAATTCGCATATCCAGAGTACCGGAAATTACGTCGGCATGATTGTCTTCCCGGACGAGCAGATTGTTCCGGACAATGTTTTTACCGACTTAAACAAATGAGGTGAACTATTCTTGAACGATGAACAGATTACGGCGCTGTTTTTTCAGCGGTCAGAAACTGCAATTGCACAGGCACAGGAAAAGTACGGGAAGCTCTGTTTTTCCGTTGCAAAAAATATTCTGCCTGATACCAGAGATGCGGAGGAATGTGTCAATGATGCCTGTCTGCGTGCCTGGAATGCCATTCCGCCGGAGCATCCCCGCTCTCTCGGTGCCTATCTGGCACGTATTACCCGTAATCTGGCACTCGACCGTTACACCTACAACAGCGCAGCAAAACGAAATACAGCATTGACAAGTGCATTTGAAGAGCTGGAAGATAGTCTTCCGGACCTGAGAAACGGCGTCGAAGACCACATGGAGCAGCAGGAATTCCGGCATTTTATAAATCATTTTCTGAAGGCACAAACAAAAGAAAACCGTATCTTTTTTATCCGCCGTTACTGGTACGGAGAAAGCATTTCCGATATTTCCTCCGCCTGCGGTGTCAGTGAGGAAAAAGTAAAGTCATCCCTCTTCCGTACCAGAACCCGTCTGCGCACTGCCATGAAAAAGGAGGAATTGTTATATGAATCAAAAACGCTTTGACTACTGGATGCACTCGATCGATGATGTCTTGCTGGAAGAAGCGAAAGAACCGTACAAAAAAAGCAGCGCATGGTTACGTATCATCGCAGCTGCTGCATGCTTTTTTGTTATCCTTGGCGGTCTGTTCGTATGGAAAGCCCGGACACCTGCAAATCCTCAGGTAACCACGGCAGACCTGCTCACATACGGTTATGAAATTATGTTGCCCGAAGATGCCTCTTCCGTTTCCTATTCACTGAAGGAATCCGGTACAACGTCTGATGTACCGATGGCTCAGGCTGCCTTTACCATGGACGGAACCGAATATATCTGCCGTGCCTTAAAAACTGAACAGACAACGGATATTTCCGGTCAGAAAGCTGCAAAAGAAACCCTGGTCTGGTCCTTGGATACTTTGGAGCTTAACCTTTGCCGCGCCGATAACGCTTCATGGCTTGGCTGGTATGTACCGGAAAATCAGACCCAGTGGTGCTTAAGCACCGATGCGGATACCCCGTCGCTACTGTCTACCGCGGCAGGAATTTTAGAATCGCTCGGTTATAACATGGCTGTGGCCCCGTCCTCCGCCTCCGGTATCGCTTATGATGTTTTTCTGTTAAACAACCTAACCGTTGCCGAAACTTCGTATACCTTAGACACTGTCACATACTGTTACCGCACAGCGGCAACCTTTGACGTAACCGTTCCGTTTGCAGATATCTCAGGAACCGGCACGGACTATGAAACCCATGCTTCCTCCGAAATCGGCTGGTGTCCTGCCGAGCTTTATTACACCGAAGGAGGCGAAGGAAAAGTCATCTGGTTTGATATTGTACCGGGACTCTTATACAGTCTTTCCATGTCAGACAAAGCCTCCGAGCAGGCATTACTCGACATGGCAGCTCTGCTGTACCATCCTGCACAGGGAGAAAACTAGACTACACGCTTGTCCTTTTTTCTGCTTTTTCAAACCAGAAGCTCCGAATTCCTTTATTTTTCAACGTCACGCGGGAGTTTTCCTCATTTGGGCTCCCGCCGTTTTCAAAAACCTCTGCATCGTTGTCCGCAGGATTTTCTGCTGTCTCTTTTTCAGTCTCCTGCTCTGTTTCCTGTTCTGCTGCCGCACACGCTTCCTCTAAAATTTCCTCTTCCTCTAACACCGTACCGTACAGTTCCTTCAGACCGCGGTCCATACCGGAACCTTCTTCTTCCTCTTCACCGGAATACAGACGGATTTCTTCATTAATGGCAAGCATCTTCTGGTCAAGGAATGCCACAAGGTCCGCGCATTCCTTTAATTCACGACGGATATTTGCGGGTGCATTTCCCTCAAATTTGTAGTACATCTTATGCTCTAAGCTTGCCCAGAAATCCATCGCAATCGTGCGAATCTGAATCTCCACCTTTGTATCGACTACCGTATCGCTTAGGAAAATCGGCACCGAAACAATCATGTGATAGCTTTTATATCCGTTTTCCTTCGGATGCTCGATATAGTCCTTGATTTTTAATACCGTCACGTCACTCTGCTTTGCAATCAAATCGGCAATCCGGTAAATGTCCGACGTAAACGAGCAGATAATACGGATGCCCGCTACGTCATTGATGTACTTTACGATGTTTTCCATCGTCACTTCCCGGTCTTTATGCTTTAACTTCTTTGCAATGCTCTCCGGTGACTTGATGCGCGATGTAATATGTTCGATCGGATTATATTGATGTGCCATCTTAAACTCATTATTCAGAATTTCCAGCTTGGTACCTATTTCACGAAGCGCCGCATCATAAATGAGCTGCATGCGCTCCCACTCTTCAAATGTATTGGTCAGTGTTCCGTAAACCTCCGGAACATGTATCAGTTCTCCCATGTAATACCCTTCTCCTTTCTGATACCCTTATCATACCATAGAATTATGAACAAATTTTTAAAATTCAAATTCTTAATCAAGAATTAATTTTTTATTTACATTCTTCAAATTTCAAAAATTTTTTAAATATTTCGTTTGTAAGAATTTTTTGGTTGACTTTTTTCCAGTGTGGGCATATAATAGCAACAGTCATGAAAATAAAAAAGAAAGTGAGGGAAAGCAATGATTAATTTCATGAGAACAAAGTTAACACAGCTGAATAATGAAATGATTGTTGGGATTACCTCGGATGTTTCTTTCAGACGTTAATCTGAAGCAGGTTTTATACTTAACAAAGTGTGAAATCCGTACCGTGGTATCCGGCTTTTGTGCAGGGAATTTACCACGGCTTATTTTTTGCCATTCGGCACCTGTGCGGTCTTTTACCGCATAGTAACTTCCAGGTACAAAACTGCATACCTCCATCCGAATCCCAACAGACACATAACTTATGGAGGAGAATTATTAATTATGAAAAAAATCAGTCGCTACATTTTAAAGTACTGGTATCTTTATGCTTTTGCTCTGTTTTGCCTTACCAGCAGCGTAGCGCTCGATATGCTCTCGCCGCAGGTCACAAAAAGCATCATTGACGATGTCATCGGTGACGGAAAGACAGAACTGCTGCTAAGACTTCTGCTTTTCATTTTAATCATCGGTGTCGGCAGAGCCGTATTCCAGTACTTAAAGGAGCTTACCTTTGACCTTGCAAGCTCCCGAATCTCGGTACATATCCGTCAGGATTTGTTCCGTCACATCCAGAGCTTATCGCTCAATTATTTTGATAAAACGAACACCGGAGAACTGATGGCACGTATTAAGGACGATGTCGATTCTCTTTGGAACGGTCTTGGCTATGTCGGAATGCTGATGATTGAAATTATCATACATACCGGTCTTGTCATGTACTGTATGATTTCCTTAAGCCCGAAGCTTGCCGTTCTTCCGATTGCCGCAATGCCGATTGTTGCCGGTCTTGCTTTCCTTCTGGAAAAGAAGCTGGATAACGTGTATTCCGACATCAGTGAGGAGAATGCAAAGCTCAATACTGTGGCACAGGAGAACCTTGCCGGTGTCCGTACCGTCAAGGCCTTTGCGAGAGAAAAGTTTGAAATTTCTAAGTTTTTATCGCACAATAAACGCTACTACGACCTGAATATGAAGCAGTCCAAGGTCTTAATCCGTTACCAGCCGGTGTTCCAGCTTGTCACAAAGCTTCTGCCGATTATCACGATTCTGCTTGGCGGACGTATGGTAATTAAAGGAGAAATCACACTTGGTACACTCGGCGCCTTCATTTCCTACTGTAACTACATCGTATGGCCGATGGAAACGCTCGGCTGGGTAGGCAATGAATGTGCGGCAGCCATTGCTTCCTATAAGAAGATTAAAAAGATTTACAACGAAAAGCCGATGATTGAAAGCCCCGTAGAGCCTGTTGTGCTTCCGGAGGTTTCCGGCGCAGTCACCTTCGACCACGTTTCCTTCTCCCTTGGCGGAAAGGACATTTTAAAGGATGTTTCGTTTACGCTTCCGGCAGGAAAAACACTCGGCATCATGGGTGCTACCGGTTCGGGTAAAACCTCAATTTTAAATCTGCTCGGACGCTTTTATGACCCGGACAAGGGAACGATTACTCTGGATCATGTCAACATCAAGGACCTGTCCCTTTCACAGCTGCGCGGTAGCATGGCTCCGGTCATGCAGGACGTTTTTCTGTTTTCCGACACGGTTTCGGAAAACGTCAAATTCGGAAAACGTACTCTGGTTGGCGATGAACTTGTAAACAGCTCCCTTAAGCAGGCGCAGGCAATGGAATTCGTCTCCCGCTTAGAGGACGGTACCGATACCTTAATCGGTGAACGCGGCGTCGGCTTATCCGGCGGTCAGAAGCAGCGAATCAGCATCGCACGGGCACTTGCAAAGAAGGCTCCGATTCTGATTCTTGATGATTCGACCTCGGCGCTTGATATGGAAACCGAGCTTGCGATTCAAAAGGAGTTAAATGAATTAAACTCCGTAACAAAAATCATCATTGCCCACCGTATTTCCGCGGTGCGCCATGCTGATGAAATTCTGTTCCTTGCGGACGGCACCGTGGCAGAACACGGCACTCATGAGGAGCTGATGGCAAAGAAGGGTCTGTATTATGACACCTTCATGGCACAATACGGCGAATTTATCGACAAAGTCATGCCAGCCGCAGCTGCTTCCGTCTAAAAAAGAACACACAAATTTTCCGGGTGAAATCCCGCGCTGCATCTGCAACCCCCGGAATCATATTACCGCAGCGCAGAAATGAGGAACTTATGGCTATCAATTCCGTAAAACAGGACGAAACCATTGCTACCGCGAGTAAAACCGCAACACTGCTTCGTCTGTTCAAATACCTGCTCCGCTATAAGGGGCTGATTTGTGTGGTACTGCTTGTTATGGCAGCCAGTATCGCCATTACGCTCGTGAATCCGCTGATTATCGAGCGCGCCATCAACGTTCACATTGCAAATCATGACATGGAAAGCCTGACAAAGCTAAGCATTGTCGCATTGATTTTAAACATCGTCCTGATTCTGCTCATTAAACTTAGAATGTATCTGATGGCAAAAATGTCCAACGACATCCTCGTAAAAATCCGACAGGAGCTGTTTGTCCACATCCAGACACTGAGCTTTCAGTTTTTTGACAGCCGTCCTACCGGCAAAATCCTTGCACGTTTAATCGGAGACGTCAATTCGTTAAAGAATGTCCTCTCCAACGTCGTAACGACGCTCCTGCCGGAATTTGTTACGTTAGTTGCCGTTGTCGTCATCATGTTTGTCAAAGACTATAAGCTCGCACTCGCTTCGATGGCAAGCTTCCCGCTTTTAGTCGGCGGCATTACGTTTATCCAGACAAAAACCCACAAGCTCTGGCAGATTCACCGGAAGAAATCCTCTAACCTCAATGCGTTCATCCACGAAGATGTTTCCGGTATGCGTATCGTCCAGAGCTTCACGGCAGAACCGGAAACAAAGGAAACGTTCCATACCCTGCTCGAAGAGCAGCGCATATCGTTTAAAAATGCCGTACTGCTTGCCGATGCCTTTGGCTCGGTCATCGATTTCTGCTGGGGACTCGGCACCATCTGTCTTTATTATGTGGGCGTAAAACTGGTCGGTGCAGAGGCTGCCCCGGTCGGAACGCTGCTTGCGTTTTCCACCTACATTTCGATGTTCTGGAATCCGATTATGAACCTCGGCAACTTTTATAATCAGCTGATTACAAATATCGCTGGTGCAGAGCGTATTTTTGAGATTCTGGATACGAAACCGGACATTGCCGACAAAGAAGGAGTTACCGAGCTTCCTGAAATTAAGGGTGACATTGATTTTGACCATGTTTCGTTTGCCTATGACGAGACAACCAAGGTTCTTTCCGATGTCAGCTTCCATGTAAACGCCGGAGAAACCATTGCTCTAGTCGGACCGACAGGAGCCGGAAAGACAACGATTGTCAACTTAATCAGCCGCTTCTATGACATTCAGGAGGGACACATTTACGTAGACGGTCACGATTTGCAGGATGTTTCCATCGAAAGCCTGCGCGCCCAGATGGGTGTCATGACGCAGGATAACTTCCTGTTCACCGGTACAATTAAAGACAATATCCGCTACGGAAAGCTGGATGCCACCGATGAGGAAATCATCGCTGCTGCCAAAGCAGTGAACGCTCATGACTTCATTATGAAACTGGAGAAGGGCTACGATACCGAGCTTGCGGAACGTGGTGCCGGCCTGTCCATCGGACAGCGGCAGCTGCTCGCGTTTGCAAGAACGATGGTATCCATGCCGAAAATCCTGATTTTAGACGAAGCAACCTCAAGCATCGACACTCACACCGAGCTTTTAGTGCAGCAGGGCATTGAGGCGCTCCTAAAGGGCAGAACCTCCTTTGTCATTGCCCACCGCCTTTCCACGATTCAAAAGGCAGACCGCATCTTTGTCATTGACCAGGGCGGCATTGTCGAGTCCGGAAGCGCCAAGGAACTGTTAGAGAAAAAGGGCGCCTATTACGATTTGTACATGGCGCAGTTTGCGAATATTGCGTAAAAGTATATGAAAAGAACTTCTGTCCATTGCCAAAATCGACAGAAGTTCTTTTTTTGTACTTTAAACTCTTACAAGCCTCCATGCCTTCGCTCCGTGAGCATTTAACTGTACTGTAAAGCTTCCCTCTACGGTGTTCTTTTCTCCGCTCCAGAGCTCGGTGCATTCGTATCTGCCATACAGCTCTAAATCCGCCAGCGAAAGCGTGACGCTTCCCGCTTCTTCTCCTGCATGAAACAGTGCCGCATAATGACCGCCCTCGGTGTCTGCCGCAGTCCAGAGGATGTACTCGGTATCATCTGTCTCCCTTCTCCATACCTGATGGGAATGGCGGGCATTTTTGTGCATCGTAAGAATTCGTTCGTTTGTCAGCAGGCTCATTGTAAACTCATCAAAACCGGTCATCTCGCCGCCGATAATGAGTGGGGAGCGGAAGATGCTCCAGAGCGTCATCATCGTAATCTGCTCGTCCTTTGTAAAGTTCGTCCGGTTTGCCTTGTCGTAATCCTGACGAATCGGTCCGAGCGGAAGCATATCGGCATCCGGCCAATGCCCTGCGCCGGTATGCGTACACCACTTTTCGGCACGGGAAAACATGTCATACAACAGCTCCCACTTATCCCAAAAGTCATCGGTAATCCGCCACATATTCGATACCTGCTTATAAAGCTCTGCTTTTTCAAGGAGCGCCGGTCCCGGAGAAAGGCTTAAAATCATTTCTCTGCCGCAGCCATGCAGTGCTTCCGAAAGCACTACAAGCTCTGCCTCCTCGTGCGGAAGCTCTCTCGCAATGTCATCACACTTGATAAAATCCACGCCCCACGAAGCATACAGTTCAAACAGACTCTCATAGTACTCTCTTGCGCCCTCTTTGGAGGCGTCCACACCGTACATATCGGTATTCCAGCCGCAGATGCTCGCAGTCTTTGCAATCTGTCTTGCGGTCTTATCCGTGCCTTTGATTTTTGTGTTGTTATGTACTGCCTGTCGCGGAATTCCTCTCATAATATGAATTCCGAACTTCAGTCCGAGCGAATGTACATACTCCGCCAGCGGTGCAAAGCCCTTACCGCCTGCCGAAGACGGAAAACGGTTCTCTGCCGGAATCAGACGGGAATATTCGTCCATACAAAGCTCGGTAAACGGATGATATTCGTGCGTCGCCGCCGTCGGCTCATACCACTGAATGTCAACAACGACATACTCCCAGCCGTACTGCTTTAAATGCTTTGCCATAAACTCCGCATTCTTTCTTACGGTTTCCTCATCCACAGCCGCGCCGTAGCAGTCCCAGCTGTTCCACCCCATCGGTGCTCTTAATTCCTTCATGTTACCTGTACCCCTTTCAAATTTCTGTTTTTATTTTTCGGATGCAACATTCCTGTCTCTATTTTAAGTTTTTCTCATGTTGCATTTCAAGCTTCGTCATGATAAACCGTACCAGCTTTGTCACCTGATAAAAGAACGCGGTTGCCACAAGAATACCGACGGCAATTCCCAGCGCTGACTGCATCGTCTGCATTCCTACCTCTCTGAACTGCTCTTCATTACCGTTGACCAGATGACTCATCGTATAATAAAAGCTTCCGCCCGGAATTAAAACGATAATCGCCGGCAGCAGAAATACAATAGCCGGTGCTTTTTTTAATCTTGCGGAAAGCTCCGCATAAATGGTTGCCAGAATCGACGGAATCAGGTTGCTTAAAAACAAATTGCCATGAAGCCACTTAAGGCAACACAGATAAATTGCACAGATTACCGTTCCGGATATGGCTACATACAGCAGACGTTCTTTTTTTATATTAAAGAAAATAGAAAAACCAATCGTTCCGACAAACGCCGTAAGCAGGGAAACCAAATACTCATTCATGGAAGCAGTCCTCCTAACACCAGTAAGGAAATTGCCATACCGCAGGCAATCGCAAGCGCAACCAGAACCGCTTCTATCAACCGGAACAGTCCGGTCATAATATCACCATAGAGCATGTCACGGATGGAATTTACCATTACAAGTCCCGGAATGAACAGCATGATATCTCCTATCATCACCTTATCCACATGCTCCCCGATGCCAAACCGCACAAGCAGAATTGCAAGTGCCCCGGCAAGCGTTGTCATGACTACCGTATATACAAGCTGATTCGTGTCCTTCTTTTTTACGTAGCGGTTTGCCGCAAAGACAAACAAAGAAATCAAGGCTGCTGCCAGACCATCCGATAAGCTGCCGCCGAAATAAATCGCAAAGCTGCCGGTTGCAATGAAATAACCGAGGCAGTACAGCCATCCGATGTTTTTATCCTCGGAAAGAAGCTCCTGCTTTTTTGCCTCGATTTCCTCCATCGAAGGCTTCTTATCACACACGTAACGGGAAAGAGCATTGAGAAGCTCCAGCTGATGCAGATTGGTCGACAAAGAATAGGTTCTTTTCGTTCTTGTTACCGCATGTCCCTCTTCGTCCACCGCACTGACAAGGCTCAGCGAATTAATGGAAAACACTTCGACATTCTGTACGCCATAGCTCCTGCAGATACGTGCAATGGTATCCTCCACACGATTCACCGCCGCACCGCATTCTAACATATGCTCTCCGATATCAAGTGCCACATTCAAAACATCCTCTACCTTCATGGCGCACGATTCCTTTCACAAAAAACTCATTTCCTTTAACATACCATGTCTGTTTCATTTATTCAATAGAGATTTCTCTTTCAGTTTTCTTTTTATTTGACACAGTTCTGCCCTAAAGATATACCAAAATGAGCAGGACAACTTTATTTTAGAAAGAAAAGGAGACAACTATGTTAAAAAAACGCTATTTGATTACTTTTCTCTCCCTGCTTATGATCGCTCTTATGTTTACCGGTTGTAAGAAGAAGGAGAATGAAAACGTCATTGACCCGGCTGATTATCTGTCCGGTTATCACTATGTGGAACTCGAAATAAAGGATTACGGAAACATTACGCTGGAATTAGATGCCGACGCAGCTCCTGTCACCGTAACCAACTTTGTATCGCTTGTAGATTCCGGTTTTTATAACGGACTCACCTTTCACCGCATTATAGACGGCTTTATGATGCAGGGCGGTGATCCGAACGGCAATGGAACCGGCGGAGCCGAAAACTCCATCCTCGGAGAATTTGCCGCAAACGGAATTGAAAATCCAATCAGTCATGTACGCGGCACGATTTCCATGGCACGTGCCAACGACTATGACAGTGCCTCCTCCCAGTTCTTTATCGTTCACATGGATGCGACCGGTCTGGACGGTGCCTATGCCGGCTTCGGTAAAGTGATTGCCGGTATGGATATTGTAGACCTTATCTGTGCCAATGCTCCGGTAGAGGACGATAACGGAACAGTTTCCAAAGAAAACCAGCCGGTCATCAGCTCCGCTCGTGTTATCACCAAGGAAGAAGCCGATGCAGCTGTAGAAGCAGAAAATGCAAAACCGGACCCGTCCGCTGCTGTCTCGATATTTTTGATAGATTCGGCCGAAGCTTTTGAAACTGTAGATGACTGGAATCTGGATGAAAACGGGGAGCTTTTTTTACTCTTTTCGGATACCGACCTGCTTTCTCTTTCCTTATACAGTGTTGTCCTTTCAGAGGGTCTCATAGAAAAGGAGGAAAATCTGCTTGCCTCTTACTCTCATCTCGGAAAAGGTAAATTTATTACCCTTCGCTTTCTCGTTCCGGAGGGCCTTCCGAATTCGATACTTGTCGCAGAAGAGCATAACGGTGCCATTGGAAGATACTTAGTCAGCTACGACGGAATCAACGGCGGTGCTCATCTTGTTCCGATTCTCGAATAATTTAGTGAAAGGAGCCTTCCATATATGACGGATATTGCAATCAGACCTTTCAGGCTTCGACAGTCTGGCGACTTCTGTATAGAAGTTCCCGGTTCCAAAAGCATCACAAACCGTGCATTGCTTCTGGCGGCTTTGGCAGACGGAAAAAGTACGCTTTCGGGTGTTTTGTTCTCCGATGATTCGAGACACTTTCTTTCCTGCCTTACTTCTCTCGGTTTCCGCGTGGAAGTAAACGAACCGGAAAAAACCGTTGTTGTCTATGGCGAGGGCGGACGTATTCCGAACAGGCATGCTTCCATTGATGTCGGAAGCGCCGGTACTGCTGCCAGATTTTTATCGGCTTTTCTCGGTATTTCCGAGGGCTGTTACCACATTCAGGCCTCCGAACAGATGAAAAAACGACCGATGCGTGAGCTGTTTGCTTCTCTTTCGGAGCTGCAAAGCAATATTCATTTTGAGGAAGAAGAAGGCTTCCTTCCCGTCACCATTCAAAATCCTGCTCCTCTTACTGCCACGGAGGTTACTGTGGATATCGAAAAGAGCAGCCAGTTTTTAAGTGCATTGCTTATTTCCGCATGTCTTCTTCAGACGGACTTTACCGTAAAGGTAAGCGGCACGCACGGTATGGCATATATTGATATGACCGTTGCTATGATGGAACAGTTTGGCGTTCAGGTAAAACGCCCGGATAAAACAACCTTTGTCATTCCCGCCGGGCAGCATTACAAGGCAAGAGAATACCGGATTGAGCCGGATATGTCCGCTGCCTGCTACTTTTATGCAATGGCTCCGCTATGTGGTATTTCCATGACCGTCAAGCACATTCCGGAGTACTCCCTGCAGGGTGACATCCGCTTTTTAAAGCTTTTGGAACAGATGGGCTGTAAGCTCTCTTCCACACCGGACGGAATATGCATCACCGGAAACAGGAGCCTTCACTTCTCCGGCATTACCGCAGACCTCAGCTCTTTTTCCGACCAGACGATGACGCTCGCGGCGATTGCACCGTTTGCCGACAGTATTACAACGATTACGGGCATCGGGCACATCCGTTATCAGGAATGCGACCGTCTGCATGCCATTTTGAACGAACTTACCAGACTTGGTGTTCCGTGTGAAGAACTTCCGGACGGCATCCGGATCACGCCTCACTTTCCAAATGCCGCCGAAATCGAAACCTATCAGGACCACCGTATGGCAATGGCATTTTCATTAGTTGGACTGCGTATAGATGGAATCGTCATTAAAAATGCCGAATGCTGTGCAAAGACCTTTGAGAATTACTTTGAAGTTTTAAACACCCTGTATCAGTAAATGTTGGTACAAAAATTGAACATATGAAAAATAACGCCGGCCTTCCCTTTTTGAAATGGAAAGACCGGCGTTATTCCACTCCTTCGCCGTCAAATTCCGGAATAAAGCTTTCCTCTGCCGTTTCGCCCTCCTGCACAAAGGCATTCTCGACACCAAGCTCCAATGCAAAGTCAATCAGCTCGTCATACTCTTCCTCTGTAATTTTTCTGTTTAGCTCCGGATATGCCGCCACATGCGGAAGCGGTGTATACTGGTTCATAATGCTTAAGTATACCGAATCCCCAAAGGTTTCATATAAATAACGGACTGCTGCTTTCGAATCCTTTAGACAGCCCGGAAGAAGTAAATGCCTTACAATCATTCCGCGTTTCATCATTCCGCGTTCATCAAATTCCGGTTCTCCTACCTGCCGATACATTTCCGCCAGCGCTTTCTTCGCAACAGCCGGATAATCCGCCGCATGAGAATAGCGCCCTGCAAGCTCCGAACTCTCATACTTGTAATCCGCAAGAAAAATACTGATTTCTCCTTCCATTTCACGAAGCTCCTCCACCGACTCATACGAAGAAGTGTTAGAGATTACCGGAATCTTAAGCTTCCCCCTTGTATAAGAAAGGGCTTCTTTAATCTGAGGATAATAGTGCGACGGCGTAACCAGATTAATGTTATTCGCCCCCTGCTCCTGAAGCTTTAGAAAAATCTCCGAAAGCTTCGGAACACTCACGACCTTGCCGCTTCTGCCCTGTGCAATACTTCTGTTCTGACAATACACGCACTGCAGATTGCATCCGGAGAAAAACACTGTGCCGGAGCCTTCCTCCCCCGAGATACAGGGCTCCTCCCAGAAATGAAGTGCCGCTCTTGCAATTTTCGGCTGTGTCGGCACACCACAATATCCGAACGCTCCGTTTTCTCTTAACACACCGCAGTTTCTCGGACACTGTCTGCAGCTCATGCTTTGGCTCCTTCCTTTCTTACCTCCTCCGGCAGATAACGCTGCTTTGGCAAAATGATGGTAATGCTGGTCCCCTTCGTATACTGCGTACGCACCTTAATTGTTCCGGCATGTGCCAGAATAATCAGCCTTGCAATCGAAAGTCCCAGACCATGCCCTTCAATTTTTCTGTCTCTGACATCATCCGACCGGAAGAAGCGGTCAAACATGTGGTTGACGTCTTCTTTCTTCATCCCGATTCCCGTATCTGCTACGGTAATGACACAGTCCCCATACCGGTCTTCGCACGCAATCGTAATCGTATCTCCCTGATTGGAATACTTGATCGCATTATCAATAAAAATACGCACCGCCTGCTTCAAGGACTGCGGGTCACCATAAACCTTAACATTCTGGATGACCTGCGCTTTCACCACGCGTTCTGTCGTTACCATACGTGTTTCCTTTACCATGTCTTCTACAACTTCACCCATAGAAAACAACTGCTTTTGCAGCTTCAAGGTCTTTTTGTCATGGCGTGATAAGAACAGCAGTTTTTCCACAAGCTCCTGCATAGCCTTGGATTCGCTTCCGATGGCATCGATTGCCTCGTTTAAAATATCCGGGTCCTGTGCGCCCCAGCGCGCCAGCATTCCGATATACCCCTGAATGACCGCTATCGGGGTTCTGAGTTCATGAGATGCATTGGAAACAAACTGCTTCTGGCTTTCATAAGAAAGCTCCAGACGGTCTAACATTTCATTGAATACCTCCGCCAGATCACGCAGCTCCGTCGTGGTGCCGTGAATCGGGAGTCTCTCACTGTGAAGGTTGTTGACCGTCAGCGTTCTGGCTGTTTCGGTCAATTCACGAACCGGCTGAAAGATTCGTTTGTTATCCTGCCTGCTCTCTACCAGAACAAACAGCATCAAAAACAGATACACCAGTCCCGCCTGCAGAAGAAATACCGTCAGCTTCTCCATCGTTGCCGACAAATCATAGTAAAAATATGCGGTATACTCCGTCCGGTCATAGAAAACAGATTCTGTTTCTTTAATAAAAAACTTCCACTCCCCATTCTGCCTTTTCAAATAGCAATAATCAAAAGCGTAAGAATAAGCCCAAAGCTCCTCCCTCGTATTGGAATATAAGCTGATTTCAGCTGTTTCCTGATGTTCGCCCGATTCTATATTCGGTACGGCTAATTGTACACAGATATCCTTCGGCCGTTCTTCCGTAATATACGAAGCAAATGCTGCGGAGCCGGCTTCCATGCGGACAATCATCTGGTCAACCGTCTGTCTCATTTCTCTGAAATCCCCGCTTAAATACAAAAAAATCAGAATACCGAAAAACAAAAGACCATTAATCAATAAAAAACGCAGATAGTTCAGGGAAATTCTCACGGAAAGAGAGAGCCGGAACTTTTCGGTAAACTCCTTCTGCCACTTTCGAATTTTAGAGACTACGGATGACATATCCCACACCTCGTACAGTTTCAATCATGTGGATACCGAAGCGGTCATCAATCTTCTGACGCAGATAACGGATATAGACATCCACAACATTCGTATCGCCCATGTATTCGTAATCCCATACCTGATTTAACAGCTGCTCTCTGGAGAGCGCAATGTCCTGATTGCGGATTAAGCATTCCAGCAAATCATATTCCTTTTTGGTTAACGATAATTCTTCCTCTCCATACGTCACGGTATGTGCCGATGTATTTAATCGGAGCTTTCCATAAACCAGCTCTTCCGAACGGCTCTCGTTGTGCTTGCTGCTGTGTCTTCCAAGCGTTACACGAATTCTTGCAAGCAGTTCCTCAATGGCAAACGGCTTCGTCATGTAATCGTCGGCACCCATATCAAGACCGGCAACCTTATCCGTCACATCATCCTTCGCCGTCAGCATAATAATCGGTACCTGCGACTCCATACGCACTCTTCGGCACACCTCCATGCCCGAAAGCCCCGGAAGCATAACATCTAAAAGTACCAGGTCAATATCCTTTCCGAGCGCCTTTTCATAACCTGTCCTGCCATCACCTGCAAAATCCACGTCATAGCCCTCGTGCTTTAATTCCAGCTCTAAAAAGCGGGCAATTTTTGCTTCATCCTCTACAATCAAAATCTTTGCCATCTACTGATTAAACCTCCCCGTCTTCTTCCTCGTTTTTCACCTGCTCCGGTTTCTTCTGTTCTGCATTGCCTGCCCGCTGCTTCTTCTTTTCCAGACTGCCGCAAAGAAAGAATAATGCAATACCTGCTGCCAGAATAAACAGCGAAATAAACTGTGACGTAGAAAACAGACTGACACTTCCTCTCGGATCATTCCTTAAATACTCTAAAAAGAAACGTCCGACGCTGTAGCACATCAGATAAACTGCTGCCACCTGTCCCTTCGCCTTCACGCGTTTAGCCACAAAAAGAAGCAGGAAGAAGTGTGCAAAATTCAACACACTCATGATAATCTGTGTCGGTATCAGCTGCACATTGTTTGGTGCATACGCCGAGTTGTGAAACACGATATGAAATGCACTATCGGTTTCTCTTCCGTAGCAGCATCCCGCAAGCAGACAGCCAATTCGTCCGAAGCCCTGCGCCAGTGCAATCGACGGCATTACCAGATCAAAATGCTCCAAAAAGCTGACATGATTTTTTCTGCAGAACAGATATCCGCTGAAAATTCCCCCTATGATTCCGCCGTACACAACAAAACCATCCATAATGTTTAAAAGCTGCTTCGGATTTGCTATTATGGAGCGGATTTCTACAATGAGATATAAAAGTTTCGCACCAAGCACGCCTCCGACCACGCACCAGATGGCAAGGTCAAATATTTTATCCGGATCAAGTCCTCTCTTCTTTGCTCTGAATTCTGCTGTAAGATATGCCGCAAGCACACCGATGGCTATCATAAGTCCGTATCCGTGTACGGTCAATGGTCCGATTTGAAATAAGTCGTTTTTCATATTATGCTGCCTTTCTGTGAATCTGTCTTTACAAAGTTTTCTGAAAGCATTCTACCGAAAAAAAACGGGCTTTGCGGTTTCGCGCCGCAAAGCCCCGGTGAACGCTCCGTATTCTTATTATAATACAGACTTTACTGCTTTTACAACATTTTCTGTTGTAAAACCGAATTTTTCAAATAAGGTAGCTGCCGGTGCAGAAGCTCCGAAGCCGGTCATGGTAACCGTCTTTCCGTCCAGTCCGACATACTTGCCCCATCCAAAATCAATGAGTGCTTCCACTGCAACTCTGGCACGTACGTTCTTCGGAAGAATCTGTTCCTTATACTCTTCAGGCTGTTCTTCAAACACATCCATACAAGGCATGGAAACAACTCTTACATCAATGCCTTCCTTAAGCAGTTCCGCTCTTGCATTTACTGCAAGCGATACTTCGGAACCTGTAGCAATAATGATAGCATCCGGTGTTTCCTTTGCGGAGTCCTCTAAAATATAAGCACCCTTTAAAGCTTCCTTGGAGGAGCCTGCTAACTGCGGCAGGTTCTGTCTTGTCAGTACCAGTGCAGTCGGTGTTTCCTTTGAAGTAACGGCACTGTACCATGCTGCAATCGTCTCGGTTGCATCTGCCGGACGGAATACATGGAAATTCGGCATGGCACGAAGCATTGCCAACTGCTCAATCGGCTCATGTGTCGGACCATCTTCTCCGACACCGATGCTGTCATGCGTAAGCACATAGGTCGTCGGAATTCTCATTAAGGACGACAGTCTTGCCATTGGCTTTACATAATCGCTGAATACGAAGAAAGTCGAAACAAACGCTCTCATTCCGTGCAGCGTCATACCGTTTCCGATTGCTGCCATAGCAAGCTCTCTGACACCAAAGTGCAGATTTCTTCCAAGACGGTTTTCCTTGGAGTAATCTCCCATATCCTTCATGTAAGTCTTTGTCGAAGGAGAAAGGTCTGCCGCACCGCCGATTAAGTTCGGAACATGGTTCTTTAAGCGATTGAGTACCATACCGGAAAGGTTTCTGGTAGCTTCCGGCTTATCTTCATAGCTCCAGAACTCTTCGTCATCGATAAGTCCCTTTGCAATGTCCATATCAAATTCCTTGTCCCATTCTTCTTTCATTTCCGGATATTTTGCACAGTATTCGGCAAACATCGCATTCCATGCATCTTCTGCCTTTGCCTTTTCTGTGGCAATTGCTTTATAATTCGCATAGACCTCCTCCGGAACAAAGAACGGTTCTGTGGACGGCCACTTCAGGTTTTCCTTCAGTGCAGCTACATTTTCTTCTCCGAGAGGTTCGCCGTGTGCACTTGCCTTGCCCTGCTTTGCCGGACAGCCGTAACCAATCTGAGTTTTTACAATAATTAAGGACGGGCGTGTTGTATCAGCCTTCGCTTCTACAACTGCCGCATGAATTTCATCCAGATTGTTTCCGTCTTCCACTAAAAGTGTCTGGAAACCAAACGCTTCAAAACGCTTTCTGACATCCTCCGTAAAGGCGATATCGGTATTTCCTTCGATGGAAATTTTATTGGAATCATAAAATACAATCAGCTTACTAAGACCGAGTGTCCCGGCCAAAGAGAAGGCTTCGGAAGAAATACCTTCCATCATACAGCCGTCACCGCCGAGCACGTAGGTATAATGGTCTACCACCGGATAGCCTTCCTTATTGAACTTCGCAGCAAGATGTGCCTCTGCCATTGCCATGCCGACTGCCATTGCCATACCTGCACCAAGCGGGCCTGTTGTTGCTTCCACACCCTTTGTATGTCTGTATTCCGGATGACCCGGTGTTAAGGAATCAAGCTGACGAAACTGCATCAAATCTTCCTTTGTCAAACCATAACCAAACAGATGCAGCAGGGAATATAACAACGTGGAACCGTGTCCGCCGGATAAAATGAAGCGGTCTCGGTCTGCCCAGTCTGGATTTGCCGGATTGTGCTTCATTTCCCTTGCCCAGATATCATAAGCAACTGCAGCACAGCCAAGCGGAAGTCCCGGATGACCAGACTTTGCCTTCTGGACCGCATCTGCTGCCAAAATACGAATTGCATTTACCGACATCGTATCAATATTACTCATTCATTCTCCTCCATTCCGCACGGAATCCATCGGTTGTTTCCGTGCCGGATTTATTTATGCTCTATGATTACGCAGGATTCATCTGCTTACTCGCCAAATACTGCCTTATAGTCCTTCTGGAACTTTGCAATTCCCTGATCCGTCAGAGGATGCTTTGTCATCTGCTCAATTACGCTGTAAGGAACCGTAGCGATGTCGGCACCGGCCAGAGCGCAATCCGTTACGTGAATCGGATTTCTTACGCTTGCAGCAATAATCTCTGTTTCCAGACCATAAATATCAAAAATCTCTGCAATGGTACGAATCAAATCAATACCCGGCATCGAAATGTCATCTAATCTGCCAAGGAACGGAGAAACATAGGTAGCACCTGCTCTTGCAGCAAGCAGTGCCTGATTTGCGGAAAAAATTAAGGTTACGTTTGTCTTAATCCCCTCAGAAGCCAAAACCTTTGTTGCCTTTAAGCCTTCTACCGTCATCGGAATCTTGACTACCATGTTCGGATGAATCTTTGCAATTTCTCTGCCCTCTGCAATCATTCCCTCTGCATCTACCGTAGTTGCCTTTACCTCACCGCTGATTGGTCCGTCCACAATGCTTGTAATTTCCTTGATTACCTCAACAAAATCTCTTCCTTCCTTTGCAATCAAAGAAGGGTTGGTAGTTACTCCGCAAATGACTCCCATATCATTTGCTTTGCGGATGTCTTCAACATTTGCGGTGTCAACAAAAAACTTCATTTGCATATCCTCCTGTTTATTTTTATTTTTGGATAAACTAATTCAAATTACACTTATATTATAAACTAAAATGTCCTGCATTTCCAGTACTTCTTTGCGGATTTGCAGTCCGTTTCGCAGTTATTGCGATAACTTCCGTTACTCCGATGAAAACTGTCACTGCCGTAACTCCATCAATGAACCAAACCGGTATCCCGCCGCTTCCAGAAGCGTTAACACCTCATCCAATGCCTCGGTATTTGACTGTGAAATGTTATGTATCAGCGGAATGGCACCATTGTGATAATAGGTCGTAAAATGGTCTACTACATACTCCTTGCCCGGCTGATTTTTTATATCATAATCCTTATATGCAATGCTCCAGAAAATCGTCGTATAACCAAGATCCTTCGTTAGCTGCAGCGTTCTCCTGCTGTATGCACCGGTCGGCGGACGAAGAAACGGGTCCATCTCATAGCCTGTCGTTTCATAAAACAGTTCCGCGCAGCCGATGATTTCATTCATCAGTGTTGTTTCATCCTTTGTCGGCATGACCGGATGATTTAACGTATGATTTCCGACCAAATGACCTTCCTCCTTCATACGGATGACATACTGCGGGCAGGTTTCAATAAACGCTTTTGTAACAAAAAACATTGCCTGTGCATGATGCGCCGCTAACGTATCTAAAATCTGCGGAGTAAAGCCGTTCTCATATCCACAGTCAAAGGTAAGATAAATCACCTTATCCCCATCTTCTACATTTTTATTCAGATAATAAGCATCATAAGCGGAAATATCAAATGCTTCTCCGCTTCCCGACGGCACATGCTCTTTCTTTCTGACAAACCACCAGTCCTCCTGTTTGTTATCAAGCTCCTGATAGACTCCCTGCATGATTTTTTCCTCAATCTCTGTCCGAAGCTCCGTATACAACCCCTTCTCCGGCTCCGGCGTTGCTTCCGGCGTCGGCGTTGCTTCCGGTGTCGGCAGCTCCGTCACCAAATCATCCCCCATTTTATCCTTCACAGGGTCCGCATTTTCTTCCGGCTCGGGCGGCGGGGTAATTACCGGTGTCACAGCAGGCGTTGCTTCCGGTGTAGTGTCCGGTACCGGTTCCGTCGTAGGTTCCGGATACAGCGTCGACGTTATGGCTTCCGTGGGCACGGGTTCTGCTGTAATGCCCGGCGTTTCTGTCAATGGAGGAGTTACGTCAGTATGCCGGGACTCTTCCTGTGTCATATTTTTTTCTGCCATTGCCATAGTTTCCGGAAACAGTTCTTTATTCTTCCAGACACAGAATGCCAGAATACAAATGCACACGATATGCATCACAATCCAAATTGTTTTTTCTATTTTACTCATGTTTAACTTCCTATTCTGTTATGATACTTTTTTCTTCCACGAAAGTGTTCTCTCTCATTTCTTTTTCCGCACCAGTATCAGTGTAGCACAGATTGTCCGTTTAGAAAAGAGAAAACAGCGGAACTCCTTACTTTTCAAGGAATTCCGCTGTTTTCCACACATTTTCAAAGTGAGCCACTCGGGACTCGAACCCGAGACAACTTGATTAAAAGTCAAGTGCT
>JBJENV010000002.1:0-8448 GCA_051880375.1 Lachnospiraceae bacterium | reverse complement strand
TGGCAGAAAAAATTTTATATTTTTTTGATTGTCTACTTGACGGGAAGCAGTTCAGTTCCCAGGATGGAGCATACTTTGCCGGTTTTTTAATTTCTTAGATATCATATCCCTTTAACAGCTTTGCACGGCTCGGATGACGCAGCTTTCTGAGCGCTTTTGCTTCAATCTGGCGGATGCGCTCCCTTGTTACGTTGAATTCCTTGCCGACCTCCTCCAGGGTACGGCTTCTGCCGTCCTTTAAGCCGAAACGCAGGATTAAAACACGTTGCTCCCGCTCGGTCAGGGTGTCTAACAGCTTGGAAATCTGGTCCTGCAGCATGGCATAGGAGGCAGCCTCCTCCGGTCCCATGATGCGGTCGTCCTTAATGAAGTCACCGAGGTGGCTGTCATCCTCTTCTCCAATCGGAGAGTCTAAGGAAATCGGGTCTGCGGACACCTTTAAAATTTCGCGGACCTTTTCAAGCGGAAGCTTCATGACATCCGCAATTTCCTGCTCGGACGGCTCTCTGCCGAGTTCCTGCATCAAGGTGCGGGAAACACGGTAGGTTTTGTTGATGACCTCGGACATGTGTACCGGAATACGAATCGTACGGGACTGGTCCGCAATGGCACGGGTGATTGCCTGACGAATCCACCAGGTGGCATAGGTGGAAAACTTATAGCCTTTATTGTAGTCAAATTTCTCTGCTGCCTTCATCAGGCCTAAATTTCCTTCCTGAATTAAATCGAGAAACGAAAGACCTCTTCCGACATAGCGTTTTGCAATGCTGACAACAAGACGCAGGTTTGATTCCGCCAGCATATTCTTTGCCTGTTCGTCACCCTGCTCAATTTTCTTTGCAAGTTCGATTTCCTCTTCCATCGTAAGCAGTGGATAGCTGCCGATTTCCTTTAAATACTGCTTGACCGGATCGTCCGACATGACATTGGCAAGTGCATTCAGGTCTTCGGTTTCCATGAGGGCTTCCTCCTCCTGATCCATGTCAAGGAGCACGTCGTCCGCCGGTTCGTCATCCTCTACCGGACTTAAGACCAGAATATTGTGCGCATCCAGATATTCATACATCCGGTCAATCTGGGAAGAAGAAAGCTCCATTCCCTTAAAAAAATCATTTATTTTATCAATTTCCAGAACATCCTTGTTTGCATGGGCAAATGCCAGAAGCTCCTTACATTTGACATCAAAAGCAGACAGTATTTCACTCATTCTCCTGTTTTCCTTTCTGATTAGCGTTAAAAACCGACTAAACGACATTATAACATAAAAGCAGTATGGAAATCTACACAAAAACGAGGCATTTGTTTTGTGAAAATGTTACATAGTCACCAAGAGAATACCTGTGATATAATTTAGGAAACTGAGAAACTAAAAATAGTTTCCCGGTTTCCGCAAAATAAAAAAATCGGAAAAGAGCAGAAGAGAAGGGAAGGTGAGACGATGGAATTACGCGAGCAGCTGTTGGAGGGGACGCTTTCCGTGTTCAACCGGAAAGGACTCAAATTTACGATGGATGACATCGCAAAGGAACTTGGCATCAGTAAAAAAACCATTTATACGGTATTTGAGGACAAGGAATCGCTGTTCCTTGCGATGGTGGATTACCTGTTTGATTCGATTAAGGAGAGTGAACAGAGAGTACTGGAGAATGACTCGCTTTCGACGCTGGAAAAAATTCGTACGATTTTAGGGGTATTACCGGAGAGCTATCAGGAAATTGATTTCCGCCAGCTTTATCTGCTAAAGGAAAAGTATCCGCTCATTTACCGTCAGGTGGAAAATCGGTTGGAAACCGGTTGGGAAACGACGATTGCACTGCTAAAGCAGGGACAGGAGGAGGGTGTCATCCGAAATGTCCGCATTCCGATTGTAAAGACGATGTTAGAGGCATCCTTAGAGCAGTTTTTTCAGCGGGATGTACTGGTGCGAAATGATATTTCCTATCAGGAAGCACTGGATGAGGTGGTCGGAATTTTAATGGATGGAATTTCTGAGAAAGGAGAAGAGGCATGAGAGAACGCATTATGCTCAACAATGGATGGAGGTTTACGGAGCAGTTCGCTAAGGAACTTCTTTTGCCGGACTTTGACGAGAATAGCATGACCGAGGTTCGTCTTCCGCACACAGTAAAGGAGACTCCGTTTCACTATTTTGATGAGCACTGCTATCAGATGGTCAGCGGTTACCGTAAGAAATTTACGGCAAAAGAAGAGTGGAAGGGCAAGAAAGTTCTGTTAACGATAGACGGAGCGGCGCATGACGCCGAGGTCTGGATAAACGGCGAAAAGACCGGAGAGCATCACTGCGGCTACACGGCGTTTACGATGGATATTACAAAGCAGCTTGTGTTCGGGGCGGAAAATTTGATTACGGTGCGTCTTGACAGCAGGGAAGACTTAAATGTTCCGCCGTTTGGCTTTGTTGTGGATTACCTCACCTACGGCGGGCTGACCCGTGAGGTCTGGCTGACGGTCTGTGACGAGGTACAAATGGAGGATGTTTTCGTTTACAGCAGAATTTCCGATGAGGCTCTGAAACATGCGGCAGAGGCATCTGCTAAGGCAGAAGGCAGGGAGACACAGGTGCTTACGGCCGAGGCGGAGCTTGTGACGGAGCTTACGGTAAAAAATGCAAAGGACGGCTGCCTCATACGTCAGAGCATCCGTAAGAGGGGGGAGGAGGAATTCCGGCTTCTCGGGGAGCAGAAGTTATTCGGAGAGCAGGCAACCCTGTGCTTTTTACTGAATGCGGAGCTTTGGGATACGGAGCATCCGGTGCTGTATGAGGTAAAAACGCAGGTGCTTTATCAGGAAACGGTTCTGGATGAACTGGTGACCACAACGGGTATCCGCAGGGCAGAGTTTCAGACCGACGGCTTCTATATTAACGGTCGGAAGCGGAAGCTGCGGGGCTTAAACCGGCATCAGAGTTTTCCGTATGTCGGCTACGCCATGCCGGAATCGATGCAGAAGCTGGATGCGGATATCTTAAAGAAGGAGCTTGGCGTCAATGCGGTGCGCACCTCGCATTATCCGCAGTCGCATCACTTCTTGGACCGCTGTGATGAAATCGGGCTGTTTGTCTTTACGGAAATTCCGGGCTGGCAGCATATCGGTGACGCAGCATGGAAGGAGCAGGCGGTTGAAAATGTCCGGGAGATGATTTTGCAGTACCGGAATCACCCGTCGATTATTCTGTGGGGCGTCCGCATCAACGAATCCGAGGATGACGACGAGTTTTATGCGAGAACCAATGCCGTGGCGCATGAACTGGACGGCTCCCGTCAGACGGGCGGTGTGCGTGCAAACAAGAGAAGCAGTCTGTTAGAAGATGTCTATACTTACAACGATTTCGTACACAACGGAGAAAAGCCGGGCTGTGAGCCGAAAGCGGCGGTGACGTCCGATAAGACAAAGCCGTATCTTGTCAGTGAATACAACGGACACATGTATCCGACCAAGTCCTTTGACTGCGAAGAACACCGCCTGGAGCATGCGCTCCGCCATGTAAGGGTGCTGGAAGCAGTAGCACGGGAGGAGGATATTGCGGGAAGCTTCGGCTGGTGCATGTTTGATTACAATACGCATAAAGATTTCGGAAGCGGCGACCGCATCTGCTATCACGGTGTGCTCGATATGTTCCGCAACCCGAAGTTAGCGGCGGCAGTCTATGCCTGCGGACAGAAGGAAAATACAGTGCTGGAACTGAGTTCTTCCATGGACATCGGGGAGCATCCGGCAAGCAGCCGCGGCGATATTTATATTTTTACAAATGCAGACAGTGTCCGGATGTACAAAAATGACCGCTTCATCAAGGAATATATCCATGCGGACTCTACGTTTCAGAGCATTCCGTGCGGACCGATTCTGGTGGATGACTTTATCGGAGATGCCCTGAAGGAGGAAGGATATTCGGGGGCAAAAGAGCAGGCACTGAAAAAGGTATTAAATACTGTGGCACGCTGTAGTCTGGCAAAGCTTCCGAAGAGTATTTTTCCGACGGTGTTAAAGCTGCTTGTCGTGTACCGCATGAAGATGTCGCAGGCGGTGGACTTATATACCCGTCATGTCGGTGACTGGGGCGGCGCATCGACGGTCTACCGTTTTGAAGCAGTCCGTGACGGCAGGGTGGTAAAGACGATAGTCAAAAGTCCGATGACAAAGGTTGCTCTGGTTGCGGAGGCGGACCATAAGACGCTTTTCGAAGGAAGCACATATGACGTGGCAGCCGTGCGGATTCGTGCCGTGGACGAACATGGTAATGTTCTGCCGTTTTTCCACGAGCCGGTGAAGCTTTCTATCGAGACGCTTCCCGGGGACAACGCAGCCGGAGTGGATGCGGCACCTCTGGAACTGATTGGACCGGACACGATAGTGCTTCAAGGCGGCATGGGCGGAACATATGTGAAAACAACAGGGGAAACCGGTACGGCGGTGCTGAAAATTGCAGCGGCACAGGCAGAACCGGTAACGATTATGTTTCAATGTAAAGGAGAAGGAAAATGAAACTGAGGGCGAAGGAAAAGGTATCGTACGGATTGGGTGCAGTCGGCAAGGATATGGTGTATATGCTGTCTGCCAGTTATATTTTATATTATTATCAGGATATTTTAGGCGTCAACGCCATTGCCATGGGCATGATTTTAATGCTTGCCCGGGTATTTGACGCATTCAATGACCCACTCATGGGCGTGCTTGTGGCAAAAACGCGGACCCGCTTCGGGAAATTCCGCCCGTGGCTTCTCATAGGAACGATAACGAATGCCATTGTGCTTTATTTTATGTTTGCGGCACCGCCAAGCCTTGACGGCGCCGGTCTGGTGGCGTATGCGGCGGTCACCTATGTACTTTGGGGAGTGACCTACACGATGATGGACATTCCGTACTGGTCGATGATTCCGGCGTTTACCGAGGGCGGAAAGGAACGAGAGGGACTTTCCACACTGGCACGTTCCTGCGCCGGCGTCGGTTCCGCCATTATCACGATTATTACCATGCTTTGTGTGAGTGCACTCGGCAGAATCGGTCACGGCGATCTGGCGGCACTTTCTGCGGCAGGAAGTGCAGAAGGAGCGTCGGAGACGGCGGTTGCGGCGGCAAAGAGTGCTGAGCGCATGATAGAGCGCTACGGTTTTCAGTGGTTTGCGCTGATTGTTGCGGTCGTATTCGTTGTATTCATTGTAATTACCTGCTTAAACATCAAGGAAAAGTCCAACGTGAATGTCGATTCGCCGTCTATCGGACAGATGTTTAAAGCGCTGCTTCAGAACGATCAGGCAATGACGATTGTAGTTACGATTGTCTTAGTCAACTGTTCTATTTATATTACTTCGAATCTGGTCATTTATTTCTTTAAGTATGATTTCGGCGGCGCAGGCTGGAGAGATGCCTATACGCTGTTTAATACATTCGGCGGAGCCGTCCAGATTCTTTCGATGATGATTCTCTTTCCGTTGCTGCGAAAGCTGTTAAGCAGTATACAGGTATTTTACACAAGCTTTTTCATGGCGATTGTCGGCTATGCCGTACTGCTTGCGCTGACCTTTACGAATATGACAAACGTGTTCCTTTTGTTTATTCCGGGCTTCTTTATCTTTGCGGCAAACGGAATGCTTTCCGTGCTGACGACGGTGTTCCTTGCCAACACGGTAGATTACGGAGAATTGAAAAACAACCGGAGGGACGAAAGTGTGATTTTCTCCATGCAGACGTTTGTTGTAAAGCTGGCATCCGGTATTGCGGCGCTGGCAGACTCCGTCTGTCTGGCGGTATTTCATATCAGCGACGATACCTCGGATGCGGTGGCAGCAGTGGTGGAGGGCTCCTCGGTCATCGGTCTGCGTATGACGATGACGGTTGTGCCAATCATCGGACTGCTTGTGGCGGTGTACTTCTTCCACAAAAAGTATATCTTAAATGAAGCAAAGGTTGCGGAAATCGCGGAGCAGATAAAACTGGAAAAGCAGAGTAAGAGTGCGAATTAGAATAAGGAGATAGGTGTATGATACGGAGATTGGGAGAAACGCGGCCGGTTTTTGTTCTGGATACCGCTAAGACAACATATTGCTTCCGGGTCATGGAAACAGGACATCTGGAGCATTTGTACTACGGAAGGCGGATTACGATAGAAGATATGCCGGAAACCTTGGTTGAAAAATATGCATTTGTACCCGGCAATACAAATCCGTATGACAAGGAGCATCCCGGTGTGACACTGGAAAATGTGCGCCTGGAGGTGTCCTCGTACGGACGGGGCGATATCAGGGAGCCGTTTGTCGAGGTAGTGCATGCGGACGGAAGCTACAGCTCCGATTTTGTATTTGTTTCTGCCGAAGCAGGAAGTACAGGAGGTACGGAGCAGGAAGTAAGACAGCTTCCTGGCTCCTATGACGAGCAGAATGAGGTGGAAGAGCTCTGCATTGTATTAAAGGATGGACAGTATGGGTTGACCTTAAAGCTTTTCTACCGTGTGTTTGAGGACTGTGACGTGATTACACGCCGCGCCGTATTGTTAAATGAAAGCGAAGAGTCGGTGCGTCTTACTCGTCTGATGAGTACGCAGCTGGATTTTGATACGGCAGAGTATGTGTTTACCCGCTTTACCGGTGCGTGGGCAAGGGAGATGCGGCGGACGGATACTCCTGCTCAGGCGGGAAAGCAGGTCAACGCGGCTTATGCAGGCGTTTCCTCCAATCGTGCCAATCCGTTTGTGATGCTTTCCAGGGCAGGAACGACCGAGGATTCCGGTGACTGCTACGGAATCAACTTAATTTACAGCGGCAATCACTACGAGGCGGTTGAGGTAAACAGCTACGGAAAAACAAGGCTGGTTGCCGGAATCAATCCGCAGTCGTTCTGCTGGCAGCTTGCCCCGGGGGAAAGCTTTGAGGCACCGGAGGCAGTTATGGCATATTCGCATCTCGGCTTTAACGGCATGAGCCGGTGCATGCACCGGTTTGTAAGAGAGCATATCGTGCGCGGCTTCTGGAAGAAGAAACTGCGTCCGGTTCTTTTAAACAGCTGGGAGGCGGCATATTTTGACTTTAATGAAGCAAAGCTTCTTCGTCTGGCAAAGGAAGCGAAGGATGTCGGTATTGAGCTGTTTGTCCTGGATGACGGATGGTTTGGAAAGAGGGATAACGATACGTGTTCCCTCGGTGACTGGGAAGTCAATACAAAGAAGCTTCCGAACGGAATCGACGGGCTTTGCCGGAAGATTAAGGCGATGGGACTGGAGTTCGGTCTTTGGGTAGAGCCGGAAATGGTGAATACGGACAGCGATTTGTACCGGGCACATCCGGACTGGACGCTTGCGATTCCGGACAAGCCTCATTCGGAGGGGCGGAACCAGCGGGTGCTGGATTTGACACGTACCGAAGTACAGGATTTTATCATAGAAAAAATGAGCGAGGTGTTTTCGTCGGCGGATATTTCCTATGTCAAGTGGGATATGAACCGTATTTTGACTGATTATTTTTCGCAGGCGCTTCCGGCAGAGCGTCAGGGCGAGGTGGCGCACCGTTATGTACTCGGACTGTACCGTTGTATGCGGGAGCTGACGGCACGTTTTCCGAAGATTTTATTTGAGGGCTGTGCATCGGGCGGCAACCGCTTTGACCTTGGTATCCTCTGTTACTTTCCGCAGATTTGGGCAAGCGACGATACAGACGCCCTCTGCCGTGCCGAAATGCAGACAAACTACAGCTACGGGTATCCGCTTTCTGTCGTCGGCGCGCATGTTTCGGCATGTCCGAATCACCAGACACTTCGCGTGACGCCGCTAGAGACAAGGTTTGCCGTGGCTGCCTTTGGAGTGTTCGGCTATGAGTGCAATCTTTGCGATATGAAGAAAGAAGAACTGGATGCCATCCGGGTACAGACAGAGCTGTATAAAAGCTGGAGAGAGGTGCTTCAGACGGGCACCTTTTACCGAGGGAGAAGTGCCTTTTTCCCGTCGGAAGGCAGGTTCAGTGCGCTTTCGGACACTGCAGACAACTATATCGAGTGGACGTGTGTCTCAGAAGATAAGGAGCGGGCAGTCGGCATGCTGATGCACCGGCTTGCCGTTCCGAATACGCAGCTTTCATGCTATTATCCGAAGGGCTTAAACGAAGAGTACCGGTATCGCTTTACAAACCGGGAATTAAAGTACAACATCAAGAATTTCGGCGACCTTGTCAATATGGTATCGCCGGTGCACCTAAAGCAGGATTCCCTGATGCACAATGTAGTGGCAAAGTTCATAAAGATGGACGGAGAAACAGAGGACTACACGGCAGGCGGCGATACGCTGATGTACGGCGGTATCCACCTAAAGCAGGCATTCGGCGGCACCGGATACAACAGTGAGGTGCGTTTCTTCCCGGACTTCGGAGCACGGATGTACTTTATGGAGAACAGCAATGAAAGGTAAAAATAATTCGCACTAAATCATGTGAAATCACTGTAGTT
>JBJENV010000001.1:0-36062 GCA_051880375.1 Lachnospiraceae bacterium | reverse complement strand
AGCCCCACCTCCGGCGTCAGTTCCTCAAACAGCTTCCATGCGATTGTGTTTTTGGACACTTCCACGGCACGCCTCACTGTAATCTCTCCGACATAACCACCGCCGGAATTCACAGGCCCGCCCTCAAACTTCTCATCGATGAGAATATCATCCGGTGACAGCCCCCTCTCAAACCACGGAGTATAGATAATCAGCGGTTTAATGGCACTGCCCGGCTGGCGAAAGCTCTGATAGGCACGGTTTAACGTATAGCCCGCAAAGTCCTGTCCTCGTCCGCCGACGATTGCCACAACGCAGCCGCTCCGGTTATCAATGCAGACTGCGGATGCCTGAAGCGCGTACACACCCTCCTCCGTCAGCTCGGTAAATTCTGCCGTCCCTTCATCCACAGCCTCCTGTAATCGTTCCTGAAGCTTTAAATCGATCGACGTATACACACGGTAACCGCCGGTATACAGCTGCTTCTGCCAGTAGGTATACGAAGCATCATACTGATCCTCATATAACGTTTTCTCCTCATCACTGTCAAATTCTGTTTTAAACAAAAATCCGTCTTTCTCCATCAATGCACGAATGGCACAGTAATAGACATATGTCTCCACATAATTATGCCTTGTCACGGTCTGTTTTGTTAACGTAATCTCCTCTGCCACCGCCGCATCAAACTGAGCCTGCGTAATTTTTTCCGCCTCAAACATCTGGCGAAGCATCCGGTCCCTTCTCTCGATTGTTTTATCAAAATGAAGATAAGGATCATACAACGCCGGATTGTTCGGTATTGCACAGAGAAACACCGTCTGTGACAGCGAAAGCTCCTTTGCGCTTTTTCCGAAGTAACCGTATGCTGCCGCCTGCAGCCCGTAGTAGCTGTTGGAGAAGTAAATATTGTTCATGTAAAACTCCAGAATATCCGTCTTACTGTATCTTTTTTCAAGCTCCCATGCAAGAAAAATCTCTACGATTTTTCTCTCATAGGTTACGTCATTGGTCAGATAAACAGTTCTCGCCAGCTGCTGCGTAATCGTACTGCCGCCCTGCGTAATTTTTCCTTTGTGCCGAATCAGTGCAATCGCTGCGCGGATGTTTGCCAGAAAATCCACACCGCCGTGGGAATAAAACTTTTTATCCTCCGTAACAAGCATGACATCCACCGCATACTTTGGGAGCTCTTCATATGTAAGATAATACGCATCCCTTGCGGAACGCAGAGTAGCAATTTTTTCTCCGTCCGCAGCATAGATAATACTGGTCAGCGCCGATGAAAAGTCGCTTCTTACAGAGTCAGCCGCAATTTCCTTTGCACGGCTTTGCAGCTGTAAAATCGGTTTTGCGTACTCACGGTAAAGATAAATGCCCAGCACAAGTACCGCCACAAGAACAACTACAATACCAATCTTAATCAGGTTCCACAGTATTCTCCAGATTTTCTCCAAAATTCGTTTCATACGCAATTCCCATCCGTTTTGCCGTTTGTTCTTCCCGTCCGGTACTGCTAAACAGCAGAACCTGCCTGCCGCAGTCCGCAAGGCACATCAGCGCCGATTCCAGACGCTGCTCATCAAATGCCGCAAAGCTGTCATCCAACAGAAGCGGCAACTGTTTCTTTTCGTCAAACACATCTGCTGCCGCAAGCCGCAGCGCCAGAAAGAACTGCTCTTTTGTTCCAAAGCTCACATCGCTTGCCGAAACGCTCCGTTTCGCAGTAACCGCACTGAGGGCAAGCTTTTCATCCGCCACGAGACGCTCATAAGCACAGTCTGTAAATGCCTTCACATATCCCGACAATGCCTTCTGAAACCGCTGTCCGAATTCCTCATACATTTCTCCCGAAGCCTTCGTTATTGTCTGGATTGCCAGCTCGACAGCGGCTGCTTCCTTTTCGATTTCTTCCCTTTGCTTCTGCTCTCTTTCTAACTGCTCCTTTGCAAGCTCTATCCGTTTTAACTGCTCCTCTGCCCGTTCCAGTTCCCATAAGAGACGTTCCTGCGCCGCAAGAAGATGTTTCCTCTCTTCCAGAACAGCATTCAGTCGTTCCTTATTTTTAAGCATCTGCCGGTTGAAAAACTCCGTTCTTGCTGCTTCCTGTTCCGCCTGAAGAGCAATTCTTTCGCGCCTGTTTCTTTGCTCCCTGCGTCTTGCAAAAGCTCTCTCACCTGCTCCGGCACAAATCAATGCAAGTGCGGATGAAAGCAGAAGCGGCACTGTCCATAACGGCACTGTACTGTCGTTAAGCAGGCTGAACAACAGCAACGCAGCAGCAAGCAGCAGCACCCCGGTAACAAGAACAGGGAATCCCCATGCCCTTCTTCTCTCCTTTTGTATCCGTTCCTCAAGCCCTGTGAAGCGCCTCTCCCATTCCTCCTCCGGGAACGCCGCTTCACAGCTTTGCTTTTCTTCGGCATCCAGCCTGACCTCTTCGGCTGCAAGCTTTGCCTGCTCTTGACTCAGACGCTCTGCTCCTTCCCGTACTTCATTCTCCGAATAGATGAGTGTTCTCAGACCCGACAGTTCTTCCCCCGGAAGCTTCTTAAGCAATTCCCGTTTCTGCACCTTTAAATAATCCAGACTTTTCTGCACGTTGAGTCCGACAGCGCCGGTCATTGTAAGATTGGCGAGATAATTCTGCAATTCTTCCGCTAACACTTCATCCGTTTCACAGACATTTCCGACCCAGAGGGTATTTAAGTATGCTTCCTCCGAAATGAGTCCTGCTTCCTTTAAAAACTTTTCCGGCTCTTTCAGCTCCCGTCCCGTAGCAAGCTCCGTAATCCGAAGCGTTTTTTCCGTTGTCCTAAAATCCCGGAATATCCGGTACTGTCCCTGCTCTGTCCGAATCACCATACTCCCCTGAAAACGTCCGTATTCCCAGGGAAAATACTTCGTGTAATCGTCACTTCTCGCCCGAAGCCCACGCTCCCGTTCCAGTCCGTAAAACATCGCCCGGATAAACCGCCGCGTCGTTGTCTTACCGCTTTCGTTTGCTCCGGTCATAATGTTAAGTCCCGGAGAAAACGACATCCTTTTCTGATGAAATTTTCCGAAGTCCTCTATCCATAAAGCTTCTATCTGCACTAAAAATCTACCCTTTCTGCCTACATGCCGGCAAAGACGTTCCGAGCCCGTCTCTGCTTATTTTCCGTCCCTTGCAAGAAGTGCCTGCAGTCCATACTGTAATGCCCGTTCTTTCAGCACCTGTCCCTGCACAGAGGTTTCTTCCGTCTCCGCTATCTCCCTGATAAATCTTCCGATCAGGTTATCCGCATTCTGCTCCTTTAAGGCCGGAATGTCGAAGTCCGGCACTGTTTCATCCTGCACCTCCACAACAAAACCGCTCTGGAAAAATGCCTCCGGTGAGAAGGTAAGCTCTCTTGCACGTCTTCCGGTCAGAACAACCTGATACATGTGCTGCCTTCCGAGTTCCTCCTGCCGCTTCCTGATGCTGTCCGCCACTGCAAGCTCTGTCATCTCCGGTGTTACCGGAACGTTCAGCCGGACATATTCTCTTTTCGCGTGAGGAACAAACCGGGTGTACACCTCTGCCTGCCCGGCGCCTGTTTTCTCAAGAGTCCCCTCAATGTAGCCCTTTCTTCCGGTCTCCTTGCGTTCCAGCGGTTCAAAGCTGCCGGTATACGCAATTCTCCCGGTGATATACTGATGTGTATGAATGTGTCCTAGCGCTGCGTAATCAAAGCCCGCGGCCTCAATGGCAGCACGGTGCAGCGGAATGCTTTTGTCTCCTCCGTTGATGTTACCATGCGCCAGAAGGATGTTGATTCGTGAGGCATCTTCTATTTGAATGCCGTCATAGCGCGGCTCCGGAATCTGCTTTTTTTCGTAGCTTAAGCCAAACACCTGTGTATTCAGTTCGGGAATAAAGACACTGTCTGCCTGTGTATCCATTAAGAATGTCACATGTTCGGGAAACGTCACATCATAATAATGAGACGCAGGCAGCAGGCAGTCGTGATTTCCCGCAATCATCACAACCTTTGTCTTTGTCAGCTTCCGGAACAGATAGTCCACCTCCTTCACCTCTCTAAGAAGCGGCTGTCCGTGAAATAAATCACCTGCAATCAGTAAAAGCTCTGTCTGCTCCTTTTCACACTTTTCTATGATATCTGCAAATGCATCCCAGATTTCCTGTTTCCGGAGTTCTCCAAGCGGCGTTCCGCTCTCCGGTTCTGCCCCAAGATGTACGTCTGCCAAGTGAATAAACCTCATACTATTCTCCAATTTTTTATCCTATTTGTCATGCGGATGTAAACCACACTCTTATTTTACATTTTAATGCACTTTGGCAGTAAAGTAAAGAAATCCGAGGTGAATTCCTATTGAATTATTTTCGCATATCGTGTAGAATTTTATATAGGTGAATTTTGTCGATTTTAAGAAAAAAGGAGTGAAAATCCTCATGTTGCCTATCAGCGTAGCAGTTCATCAGATAAAACAGGGAATGATTGCCGCAGATGATGTTTATAGTCCATCCGGTCAGCTTGTTGTGCCTAAAAATACAATCATTAGTCCGCGGATTGTTTCCAAGCTTAAGCTTTATAACGTAAAATCGCTTTATGTGCTGATTCCGGAAAGTCTTGCAAATGAAATCAAGAGGGAAGAACCTGCCCCGCAAAACGAGCTGCGCGCTACCAACGAATTCAAGGCATTCAAGCGAAACTTTGTCTCAACAGCCTCCGAACTTGGTTCGGTACTGGAAACACTGATGCAGAACCCTAAGACGAAAATAAACTATCAGCCGCTCATCCATCAGGTTACTTCCCTGACGGATAACATACACGGAACGATGCACCTGATGGAGGTTTTGCAGTGTATGCGCGAATATGACGATACCGTTTTTGTGCATTCCATCAGCGTTTCTCTGGTTGCCCGTATCATTGCCCTACGTCTTAATTTTTCAGACAAAGATATGCAGGAGCTGATGCTTGCCTGCCTTCTGCACGACATCGGAAAATTGAAAATTCCGCAGGAAATTTTACAAAAGCCCGGCAGACTGACCGACGAAGAATACGAACAGATAAAAAAGCATCCACAGCTTGGCTATGCCCTTTTAAAAGGCTCTAATCTCTCCGACCGGGTGCTTGCTTCTGTGCTGCTGCACCATGAGCGATATGACGGTTCCGGCTATCCGTCCGGCATTACCGGTGATAAAACACCTTTATTTGCAAGGATTATTGCGATTGCCGATGTCTACGACGCCATGACCGCCAAACGCACCTACCGCAAGGAAATCTGCCCGTTTGATGTTATTTCCATGTTTGAACAGGAGGGCTATCAAAAGTACGATGCCACATTGCTGCTTCCGTTCTTAAAAAACATTGCCCAGTCCTACATCAACGCAAAGGTACGCCTGTCCAATACCCTTGTCGGCACCATTGTCATGATTAATGAGCACAGGCTGTCCAGACCGATTATCAATATCGACGGACAGTTTCATGATTTATCCAAAGAAGCAGATCTCACCATTGAGAGTATCCTGTAGGAAAAATACCGGCATATTAAAACAGCCCGCTGCCAAGGCAGACTCTGCCATTGACCACGGGCTGTTTCGTATTCAAATTATGCCGGATATTTTTACATTCTGGCATCTGTATTCAGTACAATCGCACCAAGTACCGTTTTATTCCATGCCTTTAATGACTCTAATTCCTTCTCCACATCAGCAATCATGGTCTGCTCCTGCTTTTCAACAAGAACCACACAGTCTGCTGCCGCTACCTTCTCAACGGATTCGGCTCTGGTCAATACATCCGGTGCACAAACTGTAAGATACGGCTCCCCTAATTTCAAATCTTCTATCACCTTTTGAAGTTCTTCCTCACTTACCATGCCGGTAAAGGCGATTTTTTTCCAGTCCTTACGCTCCCCGCCGGAACTAAGATCCGACTTAATACCTGCTCCAATGGTCTTTGCCAGTTTGTCATAATCCTCCGGGCAAACCGTAATTCCGCCAAAAGAAGCAATGAACCGGGCAATACATGCAAACGGTTTTTTTACCCGCTCCTGAGGCAGTTCACCTACAATACGAAGACCAAAACGGTGTTTCAATTCCTGCGGATTCAGCAGTCTGCCGGACATGAGTGAAGCAAATGCCACCATTACCGCAATGACCACTCCGGCTATCACTCCACCGATAATCAGCAGCTTAACAGCATTTTTAATCATTTCAACAATCGTATACTCTTCTTTCGGCTCCGGTTCCTTTTTCCACTCCTGATATTCTTCGTTTTTTTCCTGAAGCGCAACATTCAGTTTGGATATCGACTGAATATTTTCTTTCTGCTTTTCCTCCAGAGAAAGGTTTACCGCTTCATAGGCAGCAGAGTTTGTCATAGTAAGCTTATGTTCACCAATTCCTGAATTGATATCCTCAAACTTCGCCGTCAGGCCCGCCTGCACCAAATCAAGAAGCTCCTGTGCCATTTCAGCATTCTGCTGTCTTACACTTACAGAAATCATATTGTTATTATAATCGACGGAAATCCCCAGTATCTCCTTTAAGTAGCGAAGCTCCAGTTCATAGCTCAAATTGTCGATTATATACTGATAGAGCTCACCGTTTGCCATGTAGGTTGCATATGCCTTTAAAATCCGGTCAGACAAATCAATATTCTGATAAGACATTCCCGGCATTATCTGGTAATCATAATCTACATACAATTCAAATGACGCATTGTATTCCCGTAACGGATTTATCTGCATCAAAACGGACTTTTCATTATATTCTATCTGCTTTTCTCTGGTATCCTCCAGATTTTCGATTTCCGCCTGAAGGTTTTCTCCCACTGAGACCCATGAAGCATGTTCCCTTTCAAAATTCAACCTTTCCTCCTCAATATATTCGGAATCTGAAATTTTTATCATATTCAGTGCAAAATTGCCCAAACCTACCACGATACCAATAATTACTGCCCAGAGAACAATTTCTCTAAAAGCACGCAAAACGCGGTACAACAACCATTTTAAATCAATTTCCTGCTCATAATTTTCGTTCATTCAAGTTTCTCCTTTTTCTCTATGCTTTTTCTTGTGCATATTCTTGCAATTATTGTGTCCTACCAGGCCCACGTTATATTTCTTATTTACTCTGCTTTGAAATCTTATAGGTCGGTACAATCTCTCTTACCATATCTCTTACCTCGCCGGTCTCGTCATAAACCGCATCCTTCAGTACATCAAGGCTTGCAAAGAAAGTATCATCATCCATCTCAATCGGACGGGCAACAGAAATCCGGTCATTCTCCGTCGTCTGAAGGCCTTCCTCCTCCATAAGCCGCTCCTCGTACAGCTTTTCACCCGGACGAAGACCGGTGTATTCTATCATGATATCCTCATTCGGCACATAGCCGGAGAGACGAATCAGGTTCTTTGCAAGGTCAGCAATTTTGACCGGATTGCCCATATCAAGCACGAAGATTTCTCCGCCGTGTGCAAAAGCACCTGCTTCAAGCACGAGGGAAACCGCCTCCGGAATCGTCATAAAGTAGCGAATAATGTCCGGATGGGTTACCGTAACCGGGCCGCCCTCTTTTATCTGCTGTTTAAACAGTGGGATAACGCTGCCGTTGCTGCCAAGGACGTTGCCAAAGCGCACTGCTACAAATTCGGTCTGGGAACGTCTGCTGTATGCCTGTACAATCATTTCGCAGATTCGCTTGCTTGCACCCATAATATTGGTCGGATTGACTGCCTTGTCGGTGGAAATAAGCACAAACCGCTCAACTCCGTAACGGTCTGCCGCCTGCACGGTTTTTAAGGTGCCGAAGACATTGTTCTTAATTGCCTCGTTCGGACTGTCTTCCATCAAAGGCACATGCTTATGTGCTGCCGCATGAAACACAATATTCGGAAGATAGGTTTCAAATATCTTGTTCATCCGGTTTGTATTACGGACCGAAGCAATCAGCACAATGAGGTTGAGCTTCGGGTACTTTCTTTTTAACTCCTGCTGGATTTCATAAGCGTTGTTCTCGTAAATGTCTACAATAATCAGTCGTTTTGGAGCTGCTGCCGCAATCTGTCTGCAAAGCTCGCTGCCAATAGAACCGCCGCCGCCTGTCACGAGAACCGTCTGGTCCTTCAGATAGCCTGTAATCTTTTTTATATCAACCTTGACCGGCTCTCTGCCAAGCAGGTCTTCGATTTCCACGTGACGCAGTCTGCTGACGCTGAGTTCTTTTGTTACAAACTGATACATACCCGGCACCATCTTAATTTCACAGCCGGTCTGATTACAAATAGTTGCAATTTCAGCCGTCTGCTTTCTGGAAGCCGATGGCATGGCAATCATAATTTCATCAATCCGATACTGTCTTGCCGCTGTCACTATGCTTTCCCTGCCGCCTACAATCCGGCAGCCGCGAATCGTTTTTCCCTTTAATTCGGGATTGTCATCGATGACACAGCCGATTTCTTTATGTAAATACTCACTTGTCTTGATTTCACGAATCAACAAATCTCCTGCGGCTCCCGCACCGATAATCATGACTCTGGAGAGCTTACCGCCGAGCTTTTTGTCTTCCAGGCGGCTCTTCAAATAGCGAAAAAGCCGGTAAGAAAACCGGACAACCACCGTGATGCCAGTCAGAATCGCGCCGTACAAAAACCAGTAGCTTCGCGGCATCCGGATACCTGCCACGGTAAAACCAAGCAGTTGAAGAAGCGTTGAAACCACGCCTGCCAGCACAATATTCTGCAGTTCATACAATCCGGCATACTTCCAGACACTGCGATACAGCCTGAAAACCCAGTAAATCACAAGTACCAGAAAAATGTTCGGCAGCATCGTCTGCCAGACATGCTCTAAATAATCTCCTTCTATTTTCGATATGGAAAAGTCAAAGCGTATCCACAAGGCCATGGTAGAAGCGCAAATAACCGTCATGACATCTAATATTACTAAAAACAGCTGCCGGAATAACAGCTCTTTATCATGCAACCACTTCTGCATTCTTTATTCCTTCCTCTCTTTCCGCACACAAATAATTATAACTTGTCTAATATCCCCGACTATATAGTCTAACATAGTTTTACGATATTGCAAGAACTATTTGTGACCTTTGTCCCGTTTTTTTCTTATACAGACAGCACGTCCGGAAGATTTTACTTTTCTGCTTTACGACTCGGTTTTATTGTCAGTCACCTCTAAAAGAATTCCAATCCCATTCACATTTCCACCGGCCGAAATCACTTTGTTATAATCCATCGGCGTTAAAATAATTTTATTGCCCTCTGTCTTTGCCTGTGCATTCCAAATCTGTGAAATAGAAACGGAAACTTCCGTACTGATAAAAATGAGAACGCTGCCGGAATCGGGAGCTTCCTCTGAGGTGTCCTGGCCTTCTCCTTCAATCATACCGCTGCTGCTCCCTGCTTCCTCCATCATATTGAGAAACCATTTGCCGCCTGCGGATACATCCGACATGGTAAAACCGCTCGTTTTGAAACAGCTGCTCTGTAACAGTGAAGAGGTTTCTGCCTTATTGGAAAGGTTCCAGATAATATGACTGATACCGTAGCCATCCAGCAGTGAAATCCATTTCTCTGCTTCCGCCTCGTTGATAGCCCCGCTGCCGGATGCATCACAAATGCCGTATTCAGTCACGAAAACAGGAAGGCCTGCCGCTACTGCCTGCTTACACTTATTCCGCAGGCTGTCACGGTGCGTGTCGGCATAAAAGTGCAGAGCATACATGATATTGCCGTACCCGGTAATCGGCTCCTGCGCAGCCACGTCCACATCCTGTGACCAGGTCGGTGTTCCGACAATAATGATTGCCTCTGGCGCAAACTCACGAATCACCGGAATGACCTCCAGCGCATAGCGTCTGATTTCCGCCCACGAGGTGCCTCCGTTCGGTTCGTTACAGATTTCATAAAGTACATTCGGATTATCCGCATATCTCTCTGCCATCTCCGCAAAAAACCGCTTTGCTTCTTCCTTGTAGGTATTCGGGTTTCCGTCGCTTAAAATGTGCCAGTCAATAATGACATACATCGCATTTTCAGTCGCTGCCTGTACACCGGTGTCAATGATATCCTTCAGCTTCTGTTTCTGGCTGTTGTCACTCGTACAGTAGCCGTTATATTCTGCGGTATACATCGCCAGACGTATCACGTTGCACCCTTTCTGCGCTATATTAGCTTTCTGCCTTTCTCTTATCTGATAAACAGCTTCCTCGCTACTATTATACTATAATTATCACTAAAATCTCTACTTAATAAATTTCAGCCTTCAAACATATCTGTGAACAAATATTGAGTCATGCTTGCTTTTTTCTTTCATCCGTGTTATACTCACTTTCGCCAAAGCCACGAAAATCAAGGCTTTCTGGCAAATCTACCGAGTGTTCGAGACCTTCCACTCGTAAAACAAAACTAAAGGAGAACTTCATATGAAAAAACAGAACTATGTTATTTCCCTCGTAACTGCTGCCATGATTGCAGCTCTCTATGTCGTCTTAAGCTTTGCCATCAATGCCTTCGGCTTAGCCTCCGGTGCAATTCAGGTCCGTGTTTCCGAAGCTCTGACCGTCCTTCCCTTTTTTACCTCGGCTGCCATTCCCGGCGTTACCATCGGCTGCCTTTTGTTCAACCTATTGTCCGGTGCAGCTATCCTTGACGTTGTATTCGGCTCAATTGCTTCGCTTGTCGGTGCCATCGGTTCTTATCTGATTGACAAACAGGCAAAGCAGCATAAAGTACTTCGTTTTCTGGTACCGGTTCCGCCGATTGTGGCAAATGCCTTAATCGTTCCGTGGGTACTCCGCACAGCCTACGGTCTGGAGGACGCTTACTGGTACTTAGTTGCCACGGTCGGTATCGGAGAAATTCTCTCCTGCGGTGTGCTTGGTATCCTTCTTTTGTACGCCCTGCTGCCGGTGCGCAGATACTTATTCCCGGAAAACTAGACCTGCCTTTTGGAAAAACGGACAAAATTTATTGTTTTTATTATGGAAAAGCGGACAAATCGAAAACGAGGTGGCATACCATACGGCGTGCCACCTTATACTTTTTATTTCTTTAAAAACCGGTATACCGCAAACGTATGTGCCGGCAGTACAATGTTCCTGCATTCCTCCGCATTCAACACGGTTTCCTGTTCTGCCACCTTCTTTGGCGTTTCTATCGTGTTGTAAGCGTAAATATCGTCGCCGCCAAGCGAAGTAACAACTGCGGTTTCTATCGAAACTCCTTCGATTTCCGGTGTAAAGGTTAAGCTTTCCGCAGAGGCATTGACCAGCTTCAAAATAACCTCCTCCGACTTAACATCATACGATGCAGAGGCATATACCTTGTCGGGAAGCTCTGCCTCAATCGGAAGTGTATAGCTTCCCATGTTAAGCGAGTACATCTTCTGCACATAGTAGCTCGGCGTGCCGTAGGCGGTCTCGGAATCAAACCAGATCATATCCGGCGCCCACTGCACATAGCCGACTCTGGCAAGCAGCGGCGCATACGATGCCATGATGACAACATCCGCATTGCGCTCCACGCCGGTCAAAAAGGCCGCTTCCGAAAGCGCACCCTCTAACGTGTTGCCGGAACGGACGCCACCGGTACGTTTTGGATGTGCCGCATATTCACCGGAAAATACCTTCACATCTCTCGGATATTCATCATAAAAATGCGTATTCGCAAGGAACCATTCCGGCGGCATATAGTAATGCTCATCGACCGCATATGTGAAGTCCGCCTTTTCCTTCGCTGCGATATGGTAGAAGTTCCATGCCGCCTCATAGCGCTCGGTATGCACATCCGGTCCTGCCGAGCCAATCAGCTTTATGTCCGGATACTTTGCATGAATCGCCTCTTCAAACAGCGTATAACGTCTAAAGAAATCAACACGCTCCGTCTCCCACTGCTCGTTTCCGATACCGATAAGCTCTAACCCGAACGGCGCCGGGTGTCCCATTTCGGCACGAAGCGCGCCCCATGTCGTATCGGTTCCGCCGTTTGCAAACTCAATCAAATCAAGCGCATCTTCGATAAACTCCTGAAAACGAGGGTCTTCCACCTGAACAAGTTCGTCGGACTGATACTGGCACGCCAGTCCGACATTCACCACCGGAAGCGCCTTGGCGCCAAGATATTCACAAAGTAAAAAGTATTCATAGTAGCCGATGCCGAGCGTCTGGTTGTAATGCGTATACTTTCCGGTATAGTTGTTTTCCTTACCGTTTCCGTGTACCGACCAGCGGTTCCAGTTTGCTTTACGCTTTGTGATGTCGCCGACACTCTTTTTCCACTGGTAGCGGTTGTTTAAATCGTTTCCTTCGATAATGCAGCCGCCCGGAAAACGTAAAAAGCCCGGCTTCAAACTCTTTAACAGCTCGGCAAGGTCCTTGCGGAACACACCGCAGACCGCCGATTCCGGCATCATGGAGATACAGTCAAACTCCACTTCTCCTGCCCCGGCAAGCAGCATGACAAACGAAGCGGCACGTACCGTTGCCTGCGCCGTCAGTACAAGCTCGTAGCGCTTCCAGCCGTCGTGGCAGTCGGTCACGGTCACATCTGCCAACTCATGGGAAACACTCTCTGCCGAATAACTACCTGTAGTCTGCCCGCCAAGCGCCACATCTGCGCCAAGGAAGCTGTCGCCTTCCTTCAAAACACGGATTTTTAACAGTCCGTGATAGTTCAGGGTATTCGCATAAAAACGGATGCGGTAACGCTCGCCCTTCTTTAGGAAAATGCCGTCATATGCCTTGTTCGTAAAGCCGCACTCCGGGCGCATACTGCGAAAATGCAGGTAATGCGGATTCTCCTCTGTCAGCGGACTCGTTGTGTGATACTCCATCGCCGCAAACGGACAGTTCTCCGGATACTTGCTCCATCCGTAGCCGCCGTCATACTCCTGCGTGTAGGCGTTGTTCACGCCGGTCGCACGAAGAAACTCAAACGAACGGTTTTCTATCATTTCCGCGTACAATCCGCCGTCCGCACCGTAATTGATATCCTCAAAGAACAACCCCATCATCCCCTCGTGGATATCGACACCCTTTTTGTTTAAAATCTGTAACTTCATCGCTTCTCTCATCCTTTTATAAGTAGTATTAAATCCGGACAGTCAGGCTCCTGCCTAAACTGTCCGGATGTTCAGTCTGTATTCTTTCTTTTATAAATCGCAATTATTAACGGTTCTCGGGAACGGAATAACGTCACGGATGTTGCCCATACCGGTCAGATACATTACGCAGCGTTCAAAGCCGAGACCGAAGCCCGCATGTCTTGCAGAGCCGTACTTTCTTAAGTCGAGATAGAAGTCGTAATCCTCCTTCTTTAAGCCAAGCTCGTCCATTCTTGCAAGAAGCTTGTCGTAATCGTCCTCTCTCTGGCTTCCGCCGATGATTTCACCGATGCCCGGAACCAGGCAATCCATAGCGGCAACGGTCTTGCCGTCCTCGTTGAGCTTCATGTAGAATGCCTTGATTTCCTTCGGATAATCCGTTACAAATACCGGCTTTTTGAATACCTGCTCGGTTAAGTAGCGCTCATGCTCGGTCTGCAAATCACAGCCCCACGATACCTTGTAGTCAAAGTTGTCGTTGTTCTTCTCTAAGATTTCGATTGCCTCTGTATAGGTCACATGACCGAAGTCGGAGTTTAATACATGATTTAAACGGTTTAACAAATCCTTGTCCACAAAGGAGTTAAAGAAGTTCATTTCCTCCGGCGCATTCTCTAACACATAACGAATCACATACTTAATCATGCTCTCGGCAAGAATCATATCGTCCTTTAAGTCAGCAAATGCAATCTCCGGCTCGATCATCCAGAACTCAGCCGCATGTCTTGTCGTGTTCGAGTTTTCTGCACGGAAGGTCGGTCCGAAGGTATAAATGTTGCGGAATGCCATTGCATAGGTTTCGCCGTTTAACTGACCGCTTACCGTAAGGTTGGTCGGCTTGTTAAAGAAGTCCTGTGTGTAGTCCACGGTACCGTCGGCATTTTTCGGAATGTTATTTAAATCCATGGTCGTAACCTGGAACATCTCGCCTGCGCCCTCACAGTCGCTTCCGGTAATCAGAGGCGTATGCACATAGACAAAGTCTCTCTCCTGGAAAAACTTATGAATCGCATACGCAGTCAGGGAACGCACACGGAATACTGCCTGAAACGTATTGGTTCTCGGACGGAGATGCGTCATGGTACGAAGGAACTCCAGCGTATGTCTCTTTTTCTGAAGCGGGTAATCCGGCGTGGATGCGCCCTCTACGACCACCTCATCCGCCTGAATTTCAAACGGCTGCTTTGCCTCCGGCGTTGCCACCAGCTTACCTGTTACGATAATGGCAGAGCCCACATTTAACTTGCTGATTTCCGCAAAATTCGGAAGTGCGTCATGATAGACAATCTGAAGCGGCTCAAAAAATGTGCCGTCGTTACATACAATAAATCCAAATGTCTTAGAATCTCTGATACTTCTCACCCATCCGCCGACGCTGATGGTCTGCTCCAAATACTTTTCTTTGTCACGATATAATTCGCGAATCGTAATCAAATCCATAATCCTGTCCTTTCCCTTTCCGAACATAGTATTCTTTCTCAAAGTATAGCTTCATTTTATATAAAAGTCAAAGGATTTATTCCTTGTTTTGATTCCCGTTGTTTTGATTCAGCATGGCATTCAGCTCCTCCGCCGACTCCTGCATACCTCTGGCAATCCACTCGTCAATCCATCCATACAGTCCGTAAGCAAAAAATGCTTTCCCATATGCCTCCTGATTTGTCATCTCTGCTTTTGGCCCGCAAATTTCCCTGATGGTATCCAGAATCAGATAAGACAGATTTTCCCGATACAAAAGCATGTAAAATTCTTTGTTTTTCCGATAATGCTCAAACAGACTGCCGAAAACGTTAAAAACGCTGGAATCCGGATTACTTTCAAACTCCTTTCCCCACAGTCTGGTTAAATAGACGGTATGCTGTCTGAGCACATCCTCCTTGCTCTCATAGTTGCGGTAAAAGGAAGCTCTTCCGACCCCGGCTTCATTTGCGATATCCCGTATGGAAACCGTGGCAAGGCTCTGCGTTTCCAGCATTTTCAACAGTGCCGTTGTGATTTGCTTTTTGACATAAGTATTTTTCTCTTTGTTGTTCATTCGCTGATACACAACCTCCCGAATGTCTCATTTTCGTTGAAACACTTGTCTCATCATTATTCTTATGATACACTTGCCTCATTCTAATGTCAAGGAGGAAGGATTACATGAAAAAAACAATAAAAGCAGTTCTGATTATCGCTGCGGTACTCCTCGGAGCCGTTCTCATATGGTTCCTTTATTCGGCATCCAGACCGGCAGTTCCCGCAAATTATGCAAGCAAGGTGACCGCCGGCGGGGAAGTGGAACAGAAGTATTTGCAGAACGGTTCTTATGAGGTTGCCTATCTGGAACAGAGCGTCATGCAGTATTATCAGAAATACGAGATTTATTATCCGGCCGAGCTTGAAGCATCAGACCGGAAATGGCCGGTTATCGTCATGTGCAACGGCACCGGCGTCAAAGCTTCTAAGTATCCGGCGCTGTTTGAGCATCTGGCTTCCTGGGGCTTTATTGTTATCGGTACAGAGGATGAATATACGTGGAACGGGTTTTCTGCAGATATGAGCTTAAATTATCTGCTGAAGAATAACGAGAACACAGACAGTATCTTCTATCAGAAGGTTGATACCGGGCGCATCGGCATTACCGGACATTCACAAGGCGGTGTTGCAGTCATCAATGCCATCACCGATACCAAGCACGCCGGCTATTACAAAGCAGCGTTTGCTCTCAGCCCTACGCATGAGTTGTTAGCGGAGGGTCTGGAATGGAGCTATGACCTGAGTAAGGTTACTATTCCGTTTGCAATGGTTGCCGGTACCGGCAAAAGCGATGCCGAGCTGGTAATTACGCCGGAAGGTATGCAGCAGATGTACGAGCATCTGACAAATGCACCGCTAAAGGTCATGGCAAGAAAGACCGACCGCGAGCATGGAGAAATGCTGTATGAAGCAGACGGCTATGTGACCGCGTGGTTTTTGTGGCTGCTTCAGGATGACGAAGAAGCAGCCCGTGCATTCACCGGAGAAAGTCCGGAGCTTCTGAAAAATCCTTATTATCAGGACCAGCGCATGGACTGAATCTGCATGCCGGGTTGTAAGCCGTAAGGCTTCGACCCGGCACGCTTTCAGCAGTCCTACTTTCCTTTTCGTTCCTCCACCATCTGAACGAACCATTCCACCATAGCCGGGTCCTGATGGGAGAAAAAAGAGCTTTCGTTTTGGTCAAGAGCTGCAATCGCAGCCATATCTTCGTCTGACAGCACAAAATCAAATACGTGGAAATTTTCTTCCATTCTCTCCTTGTGCGTTGACTTTGGAATTACAACGACCCCACGCTGTATATTCCAGCGCAGCATAACCTGAGCCGCTGTTTTTCCGTATTTCTTCCCAATCTGTAACATGACCGGATTGTCAAAGGTACCTCTGCGCCCTTCTCCGAACGGCGCCCATGCTTCCAGCCGGATATCGTACTTATCCGCCCATTCCTTTAAGCTCTTCTGCTGATTGAAAATATGCGTTTCCATCTGATTGACCATAGGCTTAATCCGGTTGAATGAGGCAAAATCAACCATCCGGTCGGTATAGAAGTTTGAAATGCCGATTGCACGGATTTTCCCTTCCTCGTACAGCTCTTCGAGTGCTCTCCACGCACCGTAGGCATCCGAAAACGGCTGATGCAGCAGAACCAGATCAAGATAACCCGTCTTAAGCCTGCGAAGTGATTCTGTCACAGAAGCCTTTGCCTGTTCATAACCGTAATGCTCAATCCATACCTTCGTGGTAAGAAAGATTTCTTCTCTCGGCACCCCTGATGTTTCAATGGCAGAGCCTACTTCTGCCTCATTAAAATACGACTGTGCCGTATCAATATGTCTGTAGCCGACCTTTAGGGCGTCAAGAACGCAGCGCTCACATTCCTCTTTTGAAACCTGATAAACGCCGTATCCCAAAATCGGCATTTTTACACCATTCGATAAAGTAACATATTCCATTTTAGAATTCCTCCTGTTTCTTTTTCATTGAATTCAGCCATTCTCTATAATTTTTTTCCCATTTCAAAGGCTTCCCAAAAAGCCGGAGTCTCTCTTATCTCTCCGGGCTTCCATGCACCAACCCCGTAAATAATGCCCGCCTCTCTTGCTCCGTTCAGACAATCCTCCGTAAATCCGCGAAATGCTTCCATCGTGCGGGTAAGATTTTCCATTTCGGTATCTGCGGCTGTCATAATAAAGTAAAAATCCTTATCCACAATCTCCGTATATCTCGGAACGGTACGGTCAATCAATGTTTTCATTTGTCCGTCCATCGAGTAAAAATAAACCGGCGTTGCCAGAACAATCACATCAGCCGTTACCATTTTATCAAGAATTTCAGCCATGTCGTCCTTCTGGACACACTTGTGCGTCGAGTTGCACACACCACAGCCGCGGCAGTAGCCAATGTTCTTAGATGCCAGAAATACCTTTTCTACCTTGTGACCGCTTTCCTCTGCTCCCTGTGCAAATCTGTCACACAGTATATCAGAATTACCGTTTTTTCTCGGGCTTGCCGAAATTATTAATACCTGTTTCATTCTGTTATTCCACCTCCCGGATTTCCCTTTCCATACGAAACGCCAATTTTTTGCTCTTACCACATAGTTGCAGTTTCCAGTATAATGCCCATCACCTTGACACGGAATCTCCGATAGGTTATCATAGTATTAACTTAAAGTTTATACTCGGACTTTGGAGGTGCCTATGTATCACCCTTTGCTACCTACGTTTCTATCCGTTGCCGACTACGGCAGTTTTACCAAGGCGGCAGAGCATCTGTATCTTTCGCCGACTGCCGTCATGAAGCAGATGAATACACTGGAACGCCACCTGAACTTAAAACTGATAGAACGAACCCCGACGGGAATCCATCTGACACCGGCAGGGAACGTAATCTATCAGGACGCTAAGTTTATGATAGATTATTCAAAAAAATCCATTGCCAACGCGACTGCTGCCACACATACCTACGACACAACCTTCTGTGTGGGTACCTCTTTATTAAATCCCGCAAAGCCATTTATGGATTTATGGTATCGAGTAAATCAGAGTTTCCCCGACTATAAGCTCCACCTTGTTCCTTTTGAAGATAATCATGAGGGCATTTTGTCGGAAATAGAAAAACTGGGAAAAAAATTTGATTTTCTGATTGGTGTCTGTGATTCCAAGACATGGCTTTCCATGTGTCAGTTTTTACCGCTTGGCAGATACAAAAAGATGATTGCAGTTTCAAGAGAGCATCCTCTTGCATCGAAAAACCGCATTGAACCAGAAGATTTATACGGCGAAACCCTGATGATGGTTTGCCGTGGAGATTCCGGCGTAAATGATTTCATGCGCAATGATTTTGAAAAAAATCATCCGCAGATTCATATAGAAGATACGCCTCCGTTTTATGATTTATCCGTGTTTAACCGCTGTGCGGAGACAGGGAATGTTCTGCTTACGATTGAATGCTGGCAGGACGTACATCCCGGACTCGTTTCTATCCCGGTGAACTGGGACTACAGTATTCCTTACGGCTTACTATACGCTCTGAATGCACCGGAAGATGTACTGCGATTTGTCAAGGCTGTAGAAAATTTAGCATGCGACTTTTTATAGTCTTGGTTACATGCATGGGAAGCATGATTCCAAGACGCAAAAATAACCGCCCATCGTCCTGAGAAACATGAGCGGTTATTTTTAACCATCAATATAATCAGGTGAACCGTCATCGGTAGCACCTTTTTTATGTTATTATAATAGCACCGCTTCTGTTTTATGTCAAACAAATCTTCTTTCCGGTTGTTTGTTTTCATGTTCTCTACAGTCTGCATTCGAGCTGGCAGTCACATGGTTCTTCTTCCACATGTTTCCGGCAATATTGTTCTGCCTCTACGCATCCCATCGTCTTATAAAATGCCTGACTCTCTACCGATGAGTGTGCCGAAATATATAATCGTTTTGCGCCGTTTTTCTTTGCCCATTCCTTAGCCGCAAGGAAAAGATGTTTTCCGATTCCCTGTCCCCGCATTTCCTCTGATACATGGATACTGGATAAGTCAAGGTATTTTAACTCCCCGCCGAATAGTGCGGACTCCACCGATACAAAGCCTTTCAGCATATCATCCAAAAAGGCTCCGTAAACAAAGCCACCTGTAAGAATCGTATTCTTTAAGCAGGAAACCAGTGTTTCATAGTTTTCCTCCGACCAGTCATCGATAAACGGCACCTCTTTTATGTTCCATTCACCGTTTTCTTTCCGCCAGCACTTTGTTACCACCTGATGACGGACAAAGTTACGAAACAGTTCTCTGTTCATTTCATCCGCGCTTAACATTCTGTATTCTATCATTTTGTTCTGCTCCATTTCTTATATCAACATTGCAAAATCTATGGAATCATAACTCTTTTTCCATGCATACAAACTGTTTATCAAACAGCTCGCACTCTCCGACCTGTAAAAAACCAAGCTGTGAATAGGATCGCATTGCAGCCGCATGTCCTGTTCTCACTAAAATATGCACCATTTTCATCCCTCGTTCTTTCATAATTTCAAAGACATACTGCATCATTATTCTGGCGATTCCCCGGTTTTGCATATCTTTTCTGACACAAACCCTTGAAATTTCTCCCGCCGGTGTAAGACTTTTGTTCCAGCACGTTAACGTATCGACTTCTTCATCACTGTCGATAGAGATAGCAGCAATAATCTCATCCGCTTCATTTTTCATGACAAACAGCGAATCTCTCGAAAGATCAAATGCAATCGTTTCCTCGTTGGGATAATACTCGTTCCAATCGGCCGGACCGCCAAGATGCGTCTTATACAGCATCAGTATTTCATCAGAATCATCCGCTTTTGCCATAACTATCCTGTATGTTCCACAAACTACGTCCGAAAAATGCTCTGCATCCTTAAGGGTTGCTGTCCTGATTGTAATGTTGTCCATCCGGAAACCTCCTTTTCTACCAAATCCCATAAAAGAATTTTTTTATATTCCCTGCCGCCGGATAATCCAACCGATTGATTTCATCGACTACACAACCGACATCATACCTTATTTCAAGTGGTTCTATTCGGACTGTATGCTGCTCCACCGTCAAAACGCCGGCGCGCGCAAGATTTTTATCACTTCCGGGACAGCCAAGGGAACCCACATTGCAATACCATTTATCACCGACAGTACAAATCGTTCTGCTATGGTCGTGACCAAACAGAATAATATCGCTGTCTATGTCCGCAAACATCGTGCTTAACTCGTTCCCGGAAGGATTCGGAGTATAATTCACATAGTGCCCGGCTCTGTCCATGCAATAATGCAGAATTGAGATTTTATGCCCTTCGATGAATAATTCTTGAACATAGGTCAATTTTTTCAAAAACCCGACCGACTCTGCCGACAGCATGCTATGCTCCCATTTGTGATGCAGCATCTCTTCCTTGTCCATTTGCTCTTCATTCGGATACTCTTCCGGCATTCCATCAAGCAGATAGCCCTCATGATTTCCTCTTACCGCAATCAGGTTTGGAATCTGCATCATATACTGCACTGTCTGCTCCGGGTATGGTCCGATGCCAATGATATCTCCGCAGCAAAGTATCTTATCACATTTCATCTGATCGAATTGTTTCATTGCAACTTTAAGCGCTGTTACATTATTATGTATATCTGCTATAATTCCAAGCTTCACTCCACAGCCTCCTCCATAGTTTCTATCCGATATAGTGTACTCTGCTTTCCTCATACTGGTCTCTTGCTTCCGGCTCCTCCGCAGGATATCCCAGCCAGATGATATTTAACGGTATCTGCTTATCATTCAGTTCCAAAAGCTTCGCAACCTTCTGCTCCGCACGCTTCATCGGATGAATACCGCACCAGACGGCTCCCAGTCCCAAATCGGTTGCCCGAAGCAGGATATTTTCGGTTGCCGCGCTGCAGTCCTGAATCCAGAACGGAGCAAGCTGCATCGGTAACGCTCTGGATAAATTTCCGCATACCACAATGGCAAGTTTTGCGTTGATATGCGTAAACTTTGTGGCAGACTTCAGTTGCTCTAATACCTCTTCTTTTGTCACCACATAAAACTCCCACGGTTTTCTGTTGCAGGCGCTCGGTCCGCTCATACCTGCATGAAGCAGTTCCTGAATTAACTCATCCGGAACTTCCTGCATCGTAAACTTTCTTATGCTTCTTCTTTTTAATAATACCTCCGCCAGCTCCATTTCCATACCTCCCGAACTATTGCATTCTGTTGTGATGCTTCCAGAAACTAACTGTCTCCCGCAAATCTTCTTCACCTGCAAACAGCCCTAATTCCTTTGCCACCTCAATCGCAAAATCCACATAGGCATTTGCCCTTGCCGTTATCACATGACGGTCATTTACAAGATCCAAATCAGTGGAATGTGTGGACTGCCGATTGCCTAGTACTCCTGCATGATCCAGCACATCAACGCCGGCGCAGATTCCCGCAATCAGAGTATTCTTTTCCTTTAACTCCTGCAAACAGGTTCTTACTTCTTCATTATCAATCTCAGCAACTGCCCCGCCGGGTACAATAAAGCTTCTTATTTGTTCCTTATCCACATCCTTTAGAGCCGTATCCACGTTAACGGAATAGCCCTCCATCGTTCTGACCGGCTCCCCGTCCAAAGAGCAAAGAACCACATCACATTTGGTAAAGCTCATAAAATAATTCAAAATGACAATTTCATAAAAGCAGCTTTTGTTAAAAACGAGAAAAACGTCCTTCATAATCCCTCCAAACTCATCTCTCAACTAATCTTTGATAGCTCGCCGTATTAAGTATAGCATGTCTCCCCCACCCATTACAATCTCAAAACAAAAAATCTCCTGCCGACGAAAAATGTTGACTTTACACGCTTTTGGTACTATGTTAAAATAGTAACATAGTGAGGCATCAGGTTTTTCAGCCGCACGCCAAAAATCAGCGCAGCCCTGCTTTGCGCGTTACGGAAAGGTATGGTTTTCTACTATGAAGGACATCAACATTACTATTTGTATCGGAAGTTCCTGCCACTTAAAGGGTTCCAGAGATATCGTTAAAATTTTCGAGCGTCTGATTTCAGAACATAATTTAAATGACCGCATCGACTTAAGCGGCTCGTTCTGCATGGGACAGTGTGTCAAAGGTGTATGCGTCAAGGTAAACGGCGAACTGCATTCTCTCCGCCCGGATACCGCAGAGGCATTTTTCAATGATGTAATTCTTGGGAGGCTTGCATAAATGGATGTCATCGGTTTCAAAGCCGCAAAATGTAAAAACTGCTACAAATGTGTCCGTGGCTGTGAGGTAAAAGCCATTTCGATTATCAACGAGCAGGCGGTCATCCGAAACAACCACTGTATCCTTTGCGGACACTGTCTGGATGTCTGCCCTCAGAACGCAAAGACACTCATCAGCGATCTGGATGTGGTAAAGGACTATTTATCCGCCGGCAAAACGGTCGTTGTTTCTCTGGCACCGTCCTACTTCGGCTCTCTGAACTGTAAGGAGCCGGGACAGATTATTACCGCACTCCGGAAGCTCGGCTTTTCGTACATACATGAAACCTCGGAAGGTGCTGTCTACGTTACCGCAGAATATGCGCATCTTCTGGAAGAGGGAAAAACAGACAACATCATCACAACGAGCTGTCCGAGTATCAATGATTTGATTGAAATTTACTATCCGGAGCTTGTTCCTTTCCTTGCGCCGGTCGATTCCCCGATGATTGCACACGGCAAACTCCTGCGTGCCAGATACGGCGCAGAGGCAAAAATCGTATTTGTCGGTCCGTGTATCGCCAAGAAGCGCGAGGCAGAAAACGACGAGCGTACCAAAGGTTATATTGATGCCGTTATCAACTTTAAGGAGCTGGAGGAGTGGTTTACGCAGAGCGGTATGGATGTAACCGCCTTAGAGCCGTCCGCTCCGGACAATCCGAATCCGGAAGTCAACCGTCTGTATCCGGTCAGCGGCGGTATTTTGTCCGCTCTTGCTTCCTATCAGGACAATCAGAAGAATTATCGAAAGTTTTATGTTCACGGCATCCGTAATGCCATTGATTTGTTTGACAGCATGAAGCGCGGGGAGATTCACGGAAGCTTTATCGAGGTCAATACCTGTACCGGAGGATGTATTAAAGGACCGGGCACGGACCACGACCACATCTCCCGCTTTAAGGTAAAGCTGGATATGGAAGAAGCCATTGAGAAAAAGCCGGTTGCAAAAGATTTCCCTGAGCTGCCGGACGGCATTTCCATTAAAAAGACATTTTATGACCGTTCTCCAAAGGAAAAAATCCCGACCGAGGATGAGATTGCAAATATCCTTGCAAAAATCGGAAAGACCAAGCCGGAGCACTTCTTAAACTGCGGTGCCTGCGGCTACGCAAGCTGCCGCGACAAGGCAATTGCCGTGTATCAGGGCAAGGCAGAGCTTACGATGTGCATTCCGTACATGCAGGAGCGTGCCCAGTCGATGTCAAACGTTGTACTGGATACCACACCGAACATCATCATCATTACCGACCCTGATATGCGGATTCTTGAATTTTCCAAGGCTGCCGAGGATGCATTCCATATCACCCGTGCAAAAGCAAGGGAATCGTATCTGTACGATTTAATCGACCATTCCGATTTCCTTGAGGTTGCCGAGTCCCACCAGCCGATTTTGAACAAAAAAGTAACCTATAAAAATCTTGGTCTGATTACACTGCAGGATATTATCTACATCGAAAAGCACCGTTGTGTACTCGGTATTTTCCAGGATATTACCAAGGAAGAGGAAAAGAACAACCAGGCATACAAGCTGCGTGTGGAAACCATCGAAATGGCTCAGAAGGTCATTGACAAGCAGATGATGGTAGCACAGGAAATTGCCGGTCTGCTCGGAGAAACCACTGCCGAAACCAAAGTAACCTTAACCAAGCTGCGTGATATGATTCTCTTTAACGGAGAAAACGTAGACGAAACAAACCCGATGTAGCCTATGGAAAGGATATGGTAGCAAGCATGAATGTCAGTGTAGATGTGGCTTATAAAAGCCTCAACAAACATCACGAAGAGCTGTGCGGCGACAAAGTGGAAATTTTGTCTACCCGCGATTCCAATATCATTATTCTGGCAGACGGCATGGGCAGCGGTGTAAAAGCAAATATCCTTGCAACACTTACCTCCAAGATTCTCGGCACTATGTTTTTAAACGGTGCCTCTCTGGAGGACTGCGTACAGACCATTGTAAAAACGCTTCCTGTCTGCAAGGTTCGTGAGGTTGCCTACTCCACCTTCAGCATCCTGCAGATTTTCCAGAACGGTGATGCCTATCTGGTAGAGTTCGACAATCCGAGCTGTGTTTTTATCCGGGACGGAAAGCTGTTTCCGGTTGATTATACCGAGCGCGTCATTGAAGGAAAAACCATCAAGGAATTCCGCTTTCAGGTAAAAACAGGCGATACGTTTATTTTGATGAGCGACGGCGTGATTCATGCCGGCGTCGGCAAAATTTTAAACTTCGGCTGGACCTGGCAGAGCATGGCGGATTATGCCGTAAACGCATTTCAGCCGTCTTATTCCGCATCCCGTCTTGCCTCTATTTTAAGTAAGGCGTGTGATGATTTATATATGCAGTCTCCGGGCGATGATACAACAATAGCCGTCACCCGTATCATTGCGGCAAAGCGCGTCCGTATCTTTACCGGTCCGCCGCTGCGTGCCGAGGATGATGTCAAGGCTGTCAGAGATTTTATGTCGGAGCCTGCCTTCCGTATTGTCAGCGGCGGCACCTCCGCCAACATTATTTCGCGTGTGTTAAACCGCCCGATTAAGGCTTCCCTTGATTATTCGGACCCGGATATTCCTCCGATGGCAACCATCGAGGGCATCGACCTTGTCACCGAAGGTATCCTGACCTTAAGCCGCGTACTACAGCTGATGCGGGAATATGCCTCCGACAGCATCAGTGAAGATTTCTTCTACGAGCTTGACAAGCAGAACGGTGCTTCCCAGATTGCCAAGGTGCTGATTGAAAACTGCACCCATCTGGATTTGTTTGTCGGGAGAACCATCAACGAAGCACACCAGAATCCGGGGATTCCGGTTGATTTGAGTATCCGCGTCAATATCATTAAACAGATTGCCGACCTTGCAAAAAAACTCGGCAAGACCGTCACATTGACGTACTATTAATATAAAACAGCGAAAGGCTATCGTCCGCCTTCGCGCAGATTTTTAAGATAAAGAAAGGTGGCATCTATGTTACACACAGACAACAACTTAAGTACCGTAAAGCATGAGGTTCTGATTGCCGTTGCAAAGCACGCATTTCAGGGTGATTTGGAGGAGTGCGTGGACCAGATTCCGTACGACCTTATTCCGGGTCCTCAGGCAAATTTCCGCTGCTGTATTTACAAGGAACGTGAAATCATCCGCCAGAGAGTCCGTCTTGCACAGGGTCATGCTCCGTCCGGCGGTGACGGAAACCGCAATATCGTTCAGACCATTACCGCTGCGTGCGAGGGCTGTCCGATTACCCGTTTTACCGTAACCGACAACTGCCAGAGATGTATGGGAAAAAAGTGCCAGCAGGCATGTAACTTCCAGGCAATCACCATGCTTCCGAACCGTGCCTATATCGACCCGGCAAAGTGTAAGGAATGCGGCATGTGCGCACAGGCATGTCCTTACAACGCGATTGCGGATTTGATGCGCCCATGTAAAAAAAGCTGTCCGGTAGATGCCATTTCCATGGACGAAAACAATATTGTCGTTATCGACGAAGAGAAGTGTATTCACTGCGGCTCCTGCATCAAAGACTGTCCGTTCGGCGCCATTTCCGACCGCTCGTTTATGGTAGACGTCATCAATCTGATTCGTTCCGGCAAAGAAGTTTACGCCATGGTGGCTCCTGCGATTGAGGGTCAGTTCGGTGCAACCGCCTCCATCGGTATTTTATCGAAGGCCATTGAGGAGCTTGGCTTTACCGGTATGTTCGAGGTTTCGCTCGGTGCTGACTTAACCGCCGCTTCCGAAGCAGAGGAATGGTACGAGGCTTACAAAGAGGGTAAGAAGATGACGACCTCCTGCTGTCCTGCTTTTGTCAATATGATTAAAAAGCACTTCCCTACCTTAGTTGAAAACATTTCGACAACCGGCTCGCCGCAGCTGCTGACTTCCAAGCTGATTAAAAAGCTGCATCCGAATGCCATTACCGTATTTATCGGACCTTGTATCGCCAAAAAGAGCGAGGTACTTGATTACGTTTCCACCGAAGGTGCTACCGACTACGCCTTGACCTTCGATGAATTGTACGCTATGTTCAAGGCAAAGGAAATTGATTTGAATTCCTTCGGAGAAAACAAGCAGCAGGGAAGTATTTACGCGAAGAATTTCGCCGTATCCGGCGGTGTGACCGCTGCGGTTGTACAGGCATTAAAAGAAAAGGAAGCCGACGCCGACTTGAAGGTACAGACCTGCAACGGCGGTGCGGAATGTAAGAAAGCACTGATGCTTCTGCGTGCCGGCAAGCTGCCTGCAGACTTCATCGAAGGCATGAACTGTGTCGGAGGCTGTGTCAACGGACCGGGCAGTGTCTTAACCGGACGAATCGCACAGCAGAACCGTGCAAAACTCCTTGCTTCCGCAGACGGCAGAGGCATTTTGGATACCGTAAAGCAATATGAAGAGCTTGAGATTCATACCCATGTAAAATAGCAGACAACGTACAGAAAACGTGTGCCACAGGGCGCGCAAACAAAAAGAGGTGACAGGAAACTGCCACCTCCTTTTTACTATAACAAATACTTCTTTTCAAATTCCTCTACCGGTATCGGTTTGGAGAAGTAATACCCCTGTGCAATGTCGCATCCTGCCTTTGCAAGGAATTCCGCCTGCTCCAGGGTTTCCACACCTTCACAGAGAACTTCCATCTGATTATCCTTAATCAGATGAATGACGTTGTTTAACATGCCTTTGGTAGAAATCAGCGTGCTGTTCTTTAAGAAATCCTTATCAATCTTTACGATATCTGCCGGAAGCTCCGTTAACATACTGAGTGAGGAATATCCCTTTCCGAAGTCATCAATGGAAATACCGAAGCCTTCATCCTTGATAGCTTTCATCTTCTGAATCAGGGCCTCCTGATCCTCAATAAATGCACTCTCCGTAATTTCAATTTCTATCTGACTGCTCTCGATTTCATAACGTTTCAGACACTGCACCAGATATTCCACAAGGGAAGGATTTTTGATATGGTGTCTGGACAAATTTACGGAAATCGGCACCGATTTCAGACCACGAGTTTTCCAGTCCTTCAACACCCGAAGAACTGCATTGTACATAAAGTAATCCAGTTCCACTATTTTTCCGCTTTTCTCAAGAGTCGGAACAAATTCACCCGGAGATGCAATCAGCCCGCTTGGCTTTTTCCATCTGGCAAGTGCTTCGGCACTGACCAGTTCACCGGTAGTCAGCGATACCTTCGGTTGTAGAAAAATACAGAACTCCTCATCCTCTATTGCCTCTTCAATCATATGCAATAAGGCAATTTCTTTCAGACGGCTGACCTTCATACTCGGTTCAAACAGCAAAATACCGGAAGTTCCTTTTTCCTTTACCAGTTTTCTTGCAATGTTGGCATTGTCAATCGCCTGTTGAATTCCGGACTGCGGGCTGTCAATGATACAGGCTCCGCTGCAAACCTCCAGATTGCTGTCCAGAAATTTTTCCGCCTGATTTAATACAAATGTCTTGTTATAATTCTGAATGTTGCTTAGCAGGTTCTCCGCAGTACTCACCGTTACCATGACAATAAAATTGTCAGCGTAGTCACGGCAGGCAGCAACTGCACGCGGGTTATGCTTTACAACCAGACTTGCAAAATCTGCAAGTACCTCGTCACCGTTTCTGAAGCCGTATACTTCATTAAAGTACTTAAAATGTGTGATATCGGTGGAAACAACGGCATAGTGCACTCTGTCATTGCTCGTTTCCAGAATACTCTGTGCCACTTCCTTAAACTTATCATAGCGCAGAAGTCCCGTGACTTCATCATAGCTCTTCATCAGCTCTACCTTCTGCTCAATCTTATGATAAGCACGTTCTCTGGCAAGATAGTTTCCGATAATTTTACTGATGACACTTAAGGAATGCCGTTCTTCCTCCTCCCATACACGGTTCTGTACGCAGTCCACATAGCAGATGTAGCCAAAGGACTTCCCCTCCGTAAAGAGCGGACACTGCAGCAGTGCCTTGATTCCCTTCGCCTGATAAACATGGTACATCGGCATATCCTCTGAAACCTCGGACAGGCTGGAAAACTCCATGATATGGTTTTCCTTAAAAGACTTCGTCATCTTTCTGCGATCACTCTGGGAAAGCGGCACCGTCTCCGACAACTTTGTCATTTTCTTCTCATCATACCAGTAATAGGAAAGTACATAATCGTTTGCTTCATTTTCCTCTCGAATCGTAACACTGCTCAGTCCGAATCTCCTGCCTACCTTGGCAAGCAGCATATTGATGGCACTCTTTAAATCCTTACTGCCCTCTAATAAATCCAATGCAAACTCCGTAATTTCCTCGGGCAACGACTTACTCTCCGGAATCGGTTTTCCTGCCGGCTCTTTCTTTTTCCCCTTTGAAAAGTCCCGCTTGATTTCCTCGGTGCAAAGGGCATAGTTGTTCTTACCGTTTTCTTTCACGTAATACAATGCCGTATCTGCATTAGACAGCAGATCTGTTAACGACACTCCGTCCTCGCCATAAAACGCCGCTCCGATGCTGCAGGTAATCCTGCCGGCTTCCATGTCTGTGGCACAGGCTGTACAAAACTGTTTTCGAAGCTGCTCAATCCGCTTCGAAAGCTCTGAAACACTCTTATAATCCCGGAGAAACATCGTAAACTCATCACCGCCGAAACGTCCAAGCAGATCCCCCTCTTCGGCAACCTCCCGCATTGCCTCCGACATAGCAAGCAGAACGGTATCTCCGTACAGATGTCCGTAACGGTCGTTAATCGATTTAAAATTATCAATATCTAAAATCAGCATGGCTAAAAGACTGCCATGACCCTCTGCCGCTTCGTCTAACATCTTTTCCGCTTCCTCGCGGAACGCCACGCGATTTAATAAACCGGTCAGGGAATCCTTCGTTGCCTCTTCTCTCAGCCGAAGCTCTTCCTTCTTCTTTGCATCAATATCCGAAATTCTTCCAATCACGGATTTTGGCACTCCGTCCATATCGCAAAGCAGTCTTGTTGTCAAGGAAATCCATCGGTATGTATCATTGCATTTAATCCGGACTTCGGCATACGCCTTCCCGTCCGTCTGTGCCACACCGCGGCAGCAGGTAAGCAGCTTTGTCCTGTCTTCCGGATGCACATCATCCAGACAAAGAAAGGTATGACCTGTTTCTTTGCCGCCTAACAGCTTATACTGGTCCGCATTTCCGCTCACGGTGGTAATAATGCCTTCCGCAATGTTATATTCGTAAATCCAGTCTTCAAAAAGAGAAGAAATCAGTTCTTTCCGTTCCTTCTCCATCACCAGCTCTTCCTGCAGATACAAAACGTCTCCCGACTCTGTCAGCTTGATACGAAGATACAGCTCACCTTCCTGCAGGAAATAGCGTCCGTTTAAGCGGCGCACCATACGTTCCCTTCCCTTGGAAAGCTTGTAATCCACATAAAAGATGCTGCCCGGTTTGTTTAACTTGGCATGCTTACTCTTCACCTGCTCCACGTCAAGTGCATAAACCGACCAGTCCTCATAGGTCTCAAATGCAATCGGCTCTCTTTCCTTTTTTACAAACCCCGTTTCGGAAATGTCATAGTCCCCCTGAAGCATCTGTAAGAATATTGTATTCCTGTAAAGAGGCATACCGTTTTCTGCAGCCGCAACATCAAAAAACGCCGTTTCCTGTGCATCCGGAGAAAGCATCTCTTCTGCCCGGAAGATTGCGATTGTATTGGCAGGCAGCTTCATCAGAAACGCAATCACCGCCTCTGCCTTCGGAACGCCCTGCTCTATCGTAACCCGAAAGCGGTTTTCTGTCCCTTCTAACAGCACCCGTTGATACATACCTAAACTCCTTCTCCTCATCGCATCCCTTTCACTTCTGTCACTTATATTCCTCTGCCAGCTTTTTAAATACCGGCAAAGCACGCTCTATCATCTCTGTCTTTACACAATAGGAAATTCTGATATGACCCGGACAGCCGAAATCACTTCCCGGAACAAGCAGCAAATCATACTTCTTTGCACGTTCACAGAATGCTTTTTCATCTGCCTCGAGCGCCTGCGGAAAGAGATAAAATGCCCCCTGCGGCTTGACGCAGGAATAGCCGAAGCTCGTCAGCCCTTCGTAGAGCAGATTCCGGTTCGTCTCATAAACCGACAGGTCTGCCGTCTGCCCCGTACAGGCAGCCGCTATTCTCTGGAACATCGCCGGTGCATTGACATAACCTAAAATTCTTCCGGCACCGCAGATTGCCGCAAATGCATCCGCAGAACCGTCCATCTCATCCGGCACAAGCACATACCCGATACGCTCCCCCGGCAATGATAATGATTTGCTATAGGAATAGCAGATAAAGGTATTGTTATAATACTTTGTCACAAACGGAAGCTTCTGTCCGTCATATACGATTTCACGATACGGCTCATCTGAAATCAGGAAAATCGGACGTCCGAATTCCGCAGACTTTTCTTTTAAAACCGCTGCCAGCTTTATCAGCGTTTCCTCGGAATATACCGTACCCGACGGATTGTTCGGAGAATTGATGATTACTGCCTTGGTATGCGGATTCAGAACCGAAAGAAACGCATCAAACGAAATCTGAAAGTCCTTCGTATCTGCCGGTACAACCACGCACTTTGCCTTTGCCGTATGCTCAATCCAACACTTATATTCCGGAAAAAACGGTGCAAATACAATAAATTCATCTTCCGGTTCCGCAAGCGCACGAAGTGTCGTACAGAGTGCTGCCGCAGCACCGACCGTCATATAAAAATTTTCCTTCCGAAAGCCTGTCCCGAATCTTTTGTTTAAGTCATCTGCCATCGCCTGCCGTACGGAATCCATGCCCGGCGCAGACGTATAGCCGTGCAGCACCTCTGCCGGCTCTGTCTGTATCATGGAAAGTAAGGAATCCGTTACACTCTTTGGTGCAGGAACATTCGGATTTCCAAGACTGAAATCAAAAATGTTTTCTCTGCCGACTACCTTTGCCCTTTGATTTCCGTATTCAAAAATTTCTCGAATTGTAGAACGCTTTTTTCCAAGCTCCACCATTTGATTTGAAAACATATGCCTATTTCTCTTTTCTCTGCTTATTTTTTATCTGAACTCACTATTTTTCTGCTTCCGGCACCATCTGAACCGCAATGCCGCCCATCACATTCTCTGCCATGACAAAAACAGTAGGAAGCTCCTCCGCCTCATAGTTCGGCACCAGATTTGCAAAACCTCCCATAATATTGGTACCGTCTAAAATCACACGTACCATAGGCGGAACCTTGATATTTACGCCGCTCATGACGCTGCGGATTTTAATATCCATATCCTGTGTAATGTAAGCATTCGTCAAATCAAGCTCCACACCGCCCATATAGGAATGAATGTCGATTTCTTCCACCGGTTCATTACCGATTTTAATATTCTTTCCGTTCATAAATGCCAGATACCGTTTTACCTTCTGACCGATATTCTGCTGTTCTAACTCTCTTGCCTTTTTTGACATAACGCGTCCTACGGCAACAAACGCACCATATACCGCAGCAATCACTGCGATTACCTTAACTGCTTTTCCGATTCTGCTTCCGGAAGTTGTGTTTTCTAATTCCTGCATATTCTGTTCCTCCTTATTTCACAAAAAATTTTACCGTTGCACCGGTTTAAAACCATCAGACTTTAAACCGATATCCTTTGCCCCAGATTGTTTCAATATACTGAGGCTTTGTTGCATCCTCTTCGATTTTTTCCCGAATCTTCTTAATGTGTACCGTTACTGTTGCAATATCTCCGAACGATTCCATATCCCAGATTTCCCGGAACAGCTCATCCTTCGTATAGACATGATCCGGATGCTCCGCAAGGAAACTGAGCAGGTCAAATTCCTTTGTTGTCAGAATTTTTTCCTCCCCATTAACATAAACCCTGCGGGAAGTTTTGTCAATCTTCATGCCCCGTATTTCAATAATTTCATTGGCCTTCATATGGTTGTTAACCAGACGTTCATAACGCGCCAGATGCGCCTTGACACGGGCTACAAGCTCGCTCGGACTGAACGGCTTTGTCATGTAATCGTCCGCACCCATTCCGAGTCCGCGAATTTTATCAATGTCCTCCTTTTTTGCCGAAACCATAAGAATCGGGATATCCTTTGCTTCCCTGATATTGCGGCAGATTTCAAAGCCGTCCATACCCGGAAGCATCAAATCCAGTATCACCAGCTGGTAATCCTCTGACAATGCCGCCATCAGACCTGCTTTCCCTTCCGAAACCATTGTCACCTCAAAACCGGAAAGCTCCAGATAATCCTTTTCCAGCTCCGCAATCGCGGTCTCATCCTCAATAATCAAAATTTTCGCCATAGTAAGTACACTCCTTTATTTGATTTTCCTTAACGTAAATATCATGGTAGTTCCTTTCCCCTCTTCGCTTTCTGCGTGAATGGTTCCACCGTGCTCCTCCACAATACGTTTCACAATGGCAAGACCAAGACCCGTGCCGCCCTGCTTTGAATTTCTTGACTGATCTGCGCGGAAAAAGCGTTCAAAAATATACGGAAGGTCTTTCTCTGAGATTCCCTGACCGTTATCCGCAATCTCTACGCGGATGCAGTTTTCTTCTTCGTACAGATGAATCTGAATACTTCCCTCCGGCTTTTCTCCCCGGTACTTGACCGCATTTCCGATGATATTGTTCATGACCCGGCGCAGCTGTTCCCTGTCGGCAAGCACAACCGTGTCCTCCTTTACCTCAGTAAAAAATTCCATGCGGATATTTTTTAACTCCAGCTCTGTCCTGCTCTCCTCTGCACAATCCCTGAAGTAATCGTTGGCAAGAACATGCTCAAAATGATACGGCATACTGTTGGTATCCAGCCTTGCATAAAAAGAAAGCTCATCCACAAGCGTCGTCATATCATCTGCTTTTGTATAAATCGTCTTCAGATAACGATTCTGCTTCTCCGGTGTATCGGCAACACCGTCCAGTAGTCCCTCCGCATAGCCCTTGATGGCTGTCAGCGGTGTTTTCAGGTCGTGCGAAATGTTACTGATGAGCTCCCTCAAATCCTGCTCATAGCGGATACGGACTTCAATCTGTTCCTTTAAATGAAGTCTCATCTCTTCAAAGTCATGGCAGAGCTGGCCGATTTCATCATCGGAAATGCTTTCCTCCAATGTATAATCCAGATTTCCCTCCTGCAGCTGTTTTGTTGCCTTTCTTAAGGCATTTAACGGCTTTAGAATGCCCTGATACAGCCATGCCACAAGAATTACCGCAGTAAATACAATCGTCAGAATTCCGTAAAAGACCGCATGCGCTACCTTCTTCCGAAGCATTACAATCAACGTATTGACATCCGTTACAATGCAAAAGCTTCCCTGCGTTCCGTCTGCGAACGTAAAATGCTGTGTCTTTAGGAGAAACGGCATCGTTCCGCCGATATAGACACCGCCGTCATATGCCGCATCATAACCTATGCTGGCCGGAAGCCGTTTCCTGATGGTTTCGTACAGGTCTTCATCTCCGATATACACTTCCTCCTGTCCGCGCATGACAACCAGATAAGAAAAGCGCTCCGAAAGCTCCTCGTTCATACTGTCTAACACTGCCTTGTTCTCAAGCTTCTCCGGATAACGTTCTGCAATCGTACACAGCTCGTTAAAGCTGCTTCGCGTAATGCGGTTTAAAATCTGAATCGGTTCCACAACCACCTGCCAGCTGTCCGTATCAATATTATATGTTTCTTCGATAGATTTTACCTGATTCGTTAAAATAACTCCGCCAATCATGCCAATCATACAGCATGGGAGAAAAATAATAATCAGAAAGGCAATGAGTAATCTGTGGCGTAAATCCATAGTAGCGTTCCCTTTTCTTTTATTCATATTCCGGCGGCTGATAGCGCCAGGTCTTTATTCTGTCTTCAAATGTTTCCTCCGGCATAGGCTTGTCAAATAAAAAGCCCTGTACCATGCCGCAGTCAATGCTGCTTAAATATTCTAACTGCCGTCTGTTTTCCACACCCTCCGCAATCACATCCATCTTCAGCTCGGATGCCATGCGGGTAATATTGGACAATACAATCCGGTCCTTTTCTCCAAGTTCATCGATGAAAGACTTATCGATTTTTAAGACGTCTGCCGGGAAGGAACGCAGCAGGTTTAAGGAAGAATAGCCTGTTCCGAAATCATCGATGGAAATTGCCACCCGGTATTCCTTCATTTTCTTAACAAAAGAAACCAGGCAACCTGTCTCTTCCGCATCCACTGTCTCCGTCAGTTCAATTTCTATCCGTTCTCTCTCCACCCCATACCGGTCTAAAACGGCCACAATATCCTCTGCAAGGTTCGGATTGGAAAGATGCATTCTGGAAAAATTAACAGAAACGCGCAAAGGTCTCAGTCCCTTCTCCTTCCACTTCACAATGTCCCGGCATACCTGCTCCAGCACATAGAAATCCAGGGCACAAATCATCCCGTTTTTCTCAAAAACCGGAATAAACTCCGCAGGACTTATCATTATCCCCTGATGATTCCAGCGGGTCAGTGCCTCCGCACCTGCCAGGCTGTAATCCTTTAAGCGGACCTTCGGCTGATAATATACTAAGAACTCCCCATTCTGAACGGCCGTTCCAAACCGGAATGCCATCTGACGTTCCCTCATTGTTTTTTCTTTGATAGTATCCGATACAAAAACAACCGGCTTTCCTGCTGCGCGTCTTGCTACCGTTAATGCCATCGCACAGTCATTAATCACACTGCCGCAGTCAGAAACCGACTCATCTATCACCAGTCCGCCGGCCTTTGCCCCGATACTGACCGGAACCTTTCGTTCCCCGAGCATGCCATACACAGGTACTCCCCGTAAAAAGTTCAGAAACTCCTCTGTGTGCTCTTTCTTTATAAGCGCCACAAAATTATCTCCGCCCAGACGTCCCATGCATTCCCCTTCTGTCAGAAAGCTGCGCATGGCTTCGACATACCTGACAATAATCGTATCGGTTTCTTTCATACCAAAGCGTTTATTCACCAGACTGAAACGTTCCAGATTCAGATAGTAGGCATTATATTTGATAAGCTCGTTCTTTTTTATCAGCTCGTCCACATAGTTCAGAAATCCGCCCGCATTTACCAGCCCTGTCAGACTGTCCGTCAGACTGACCTTTTTCACCTGATTAATCAGGCGCCATCTGCCGCTGCTGGTAAATAAAATATGAATTATGATTTCCAGATCGCGCCGCTCTTCTTCCGTGAACGCCGGTTCTCCCGACATACGATACACGCCATATGTTACATTTCCGCGTTCTCCTGTTACAAAGCTGCGACTGTAATCGGGCTCTTCCTTTACCTCGCCATCCCTTTGGAACAAATCGCCTTCCCACTGACTGCCGCCTACGGTATACACCGTACTTTCGACCCGAAAGTTGCAGGTCACCCTGCCGATATGGTACATGGCTCCGATTTCGGCAAACGCCTGCTGAAAAATCATAAATGTATTCTCATGGACTGTTAACATCTGAATGTACTTCTCCAGGCACTCGCTGCAAATCATAGTTCATTCTCCTTTTCACTTCTGTTAGGCAATTTACTGCACTTGTTTTAAATATAACACAAATTTCAGTCAGGAGCAATTGTTTTCAAACAAATACCATGCTGCTCTGTTCCGAGGCGTATCGGTACAAAGTTTTCTGACTTTTTCCTTGACAAACATCGAATTTTGTAGCATACTATCCCTACAATCATGATA